>CAQDYY010000004.1 GCA_948777935.1 uncultured Clostridia bacterium
AACTATCCTAGGGGTGGGGGTGATAAATAATTTCACCTTTTGGGGTACAGTTCATTTTTAACTTAAACTAGAGTTTCCTATACAATAAAAAAGAACACAGTTTGTGTTAATTCTATACACCCTGTGCTCCTTTTAAATATTCTACATATTCTTCTAAGCAATATCCTTTTTCTTTCATTACTTTTGCATGTTCACTACCTACATATCTCCAGTGCCACGATTCATACGTTATTCCTGTTATATCCTGCTTGTCCTTTGGATAACGTAGAACAAATCCATATTCTGCTGCATTTTTTTGTAACCATGTGAATGCTTTTGTATCTTCAAATTCGTTTGTTACTGTGTTAAAGTCTGCTGCTAATGCTAAATTGTGTTCGCTCATTTCTGGTCTTTGTACCACAGTCTGTGCTAATCTTTCTGCTTCTTCCTGAGATTTTCCTTTGTTTTTTTGAGTTTGTACTTGCTTATTAAAAAGTTCTTCTTGTTTTTCATAACTTCTATATGCTGATTGTACCCATATTTTTGTAATTCCTTCTTTGTACATTGCATTTATCATGTTTTTTAAATAACTGATTGCTCTTTTATCAAACATGATTCCATCATCTATTTCACTTAATTCTGGAATATAACTTCTATCTACTCTATTATCTTTGTTTACTAGCTTTAAGTTCCACTGGTTTAAAATTTCACTATTTGCGTTACTTGTTTTATTGTCCGTAGATAAGGCTTGTACAGTATTTGGTTCTTCTTGTTTAACCATTTGTTTAGGCTCTTCTTTAGGCTTAGTAACAAGAAATATAATCCCTTTTATCATCATAACAATTAAAGCTATAATCATTATAAGTCCTATTATAATGATACTAATTCCTCTTATAAATTTCTTTTTATTTACAATTCGCATTTATAGCTCACCTTCTTCGTATATTGTATCTTTTCTTACCTTTTTCGTCAAGGGATATATTTGGCAATTAATGCTTTTATTTTTATACCTTGTTTAGAAAACATTTCTTCATGTTCTGTTATAATGTTATTTTCTACATTTTCACTATGTAAATCATAAGTTTTCCAAATTACTTTAAAACCTGCTTCTTCAAAATAGTGTAAACTGTCTATAAATAAGTTGTCATCATCTGTTTTAAAGTGAATTTCCCCATTTTCTTTTAAAAAGGTTTTATATAGCTCTAATTGTTTTGGATGTGTTAGCCTTTTTTTATGATGCTTTCCTCGTGGCCATGGGTTACAAAAATTTATATAAATTTTATCTACTGTATCTTCTTTATCCATCATTTCTAGTATTTGTTCAATATTACATCTTGTTAATATTACATTGTCTATTTCTTTATCTTTATATACCTCTTCTACATTTCTTTTTGCAAGCCCTAACATTGTATCTATTAAATCTACACCAATAAAATTGATATTAGGATTCCTAAAAGCAATATTTGCAATAAATTGGCCTTTTCCACACCCTAATTCTATATGTAGTGGTCTTTCTTCTTTAAAAACATTTTTCCATTTTTCCTTGTAATCTTGCGGGTTATCAATATAAAATGGGCTTTCTTCTAGTTCTCTTTCGGTCCAATTTCTTCTCCTAATTCGCATGTTTTTTCTCCTTTAATACTATTTTTGTCATTTCATTAAACAAAATAAAGTTTGCTACAGCTATTGCACATATTCCAATTACTAATAAACCATACTCTATTGTTATAACTACTGAAAACCAATCTTTTAGAATAACAAAACATGCTATAAAAAGTGCTATCATACATACTAAAAGCGTGGTTCGTAATGTATTAAATGGTTTGCTAATTTTAGCAAGTAAAATAAAGCCTATTACTACTGTTGATATAACACATAGTGTTCCATAAATATCCACTGGTATTTCGTATTTTGAACATAAAATCGCAATTATACAAATATTAACTACCGTTGTTAAAGCAGTTGGCATTGCTTTACTAATAACATTTTCTATAAATTTGCCTTTTACCATATTTTTATTTGGTTCTAATGCTAAAATAAATGATGGTATCCCTATACAAACTAGTGATATCAAACTTAGTTGTATTGGCATAAATGGGTATGGCATATGAGCAAATACAAATATGATTGCTAAAATAGTAGCATATATTGTTTTAGATAAGAATAAGCTTGCTGAACGTTCTATATTGTTAATTGTTCTTCTTCCTTCTGCTACAATTTTTGGCATAGATTTAAAGTTTGAATCTAATAATACTAATTGAGATACACTACGTGCTGCATCACTTCCACTTGCAATAGCAATACTGCAATCTGCCTCTTTTAGTGCTATTACATCATTTACTCCATCACCTGTCATTGCTACTGTATGTCCTTGTTCTTTTAAAGCAAGAATTAGCTGTTTTTTCTGTATTGGTGTTACTCTACCAAAAATCGTATATTTAGTAGCTTTCGTTTTTAATTCTTCTTCTGTTTCTATTTTACTGCAATCTATATAACTTTTATATTCTTCTATTCCTGCATGTTTTGCAATTTTAGATACAGTTACAGGGTTATCTCCTGATATTAGTTTTATTTGTACTCCTTGTTCTTTAAAATAATTTAGCGTTTCTTTTGCTTGTGGCCTTATTTTATCTGTTAGCAATATCATACCTAAATATTCTATATTTTCTGGTAATGCTTCTTTATTTAATACTTCATGTGCTTTTGCAAGTACTACTACACGGTAATCTTCTACATGTTTTTCGATTTTTTCTCTATAATTATCATATTTACTTCTTAAAACGTATTCTGGTGCACCTATTATATAGCTTTCTCCATTTTCAAAAGAAATTCCAGACCATTTTTTATCTGATGAAAATGGTATTTCTTTTATTTTGTTTTGTTCTACTTGTTTCGTAAATTTATCTCTAATTGCTTCTATTGTTGCATTATTATCTGCCGAATATTTTCCCAGAATAGATAAGATATCTTCCATTTCTTCTTCATTTTTCTCTGCAATGATATCTTTTACTTCCATTTTTCCTTCTGTTATTGTTCCTGTTTTGTCTAAACATAGCATATCTACCCTTGCTAATGTTTCTATACAATATAGCTCTTGTACTAATACTTTGTTTTTAGATAATCTAATAACACTTACAGCTAAAACTGTGCTTGTAAGTAGCACTAATCCCTCTGGTATCATTCCAATAATTGCTGCTACTGTATTTACTACTGCATTTTTTAGGCAATTTCCTTCTAATCCTAATTGATTAAAAAATAGTAATGCTCCTACTGGAATTATAACTATTGATACTGTTTTTATAATTTTGTTTAAAGATTTCATTATTTGTGAGTTTATTTCTTTTACATATTTTGCTTCTTTTGAAATTTTGCAAGTATAGTTTTCTTCTCCTATATGTTCTACTTTTCCGTATGCATTTACCACTTACTACATAACTTCCAGATAAAATCATGTCTCCTTTTTTCTTTAATATAGAGTCTGATTCTCCTGTAATGCAAGATTCATTTACTTCTATCTCTCCTTCTTGCAAAATGCAGTCATTTACAATTTGATTTCCTGCCTCAAAAATTGCTATATCATCTAATACTACTTCATTTATTCCAATTTCTTGTTCTATACTATCTCTTATAACACGAATTTTGGTAGAAGAGATTACTGCTAGTTTGTCTATTACTCTTTTTGAATGAATTTCTTGTAATGTGCTTATTGCTGTATTTATAATAACTAGACCTAAAAATAGCATGTTTTTATATGAGCCTACACAAAATACCGCAATTGCAAGTAATAAGTTCATTAAATTAAATAGTGTAAAAAAGTTATTATATATTATTGATTTTATACTTTTAGTTTTTCCGTGTCATATCGTGGTTTACTAAGTTATGTTCTATTCTTTCATCTATTTGTTCTTTAGTTAAACCTGTTTTTATATTTGGTGTATATCTTATTACTTCTTTTTCCATATTCTCTTACTCCTCATGGCACATTATATCACTTATTTTTACAAAATACTATTAATTTTTTCTTAATGTAATATGTTAAGATAATAATATAAAAATATTGAAAAAAAATCTCGGAGCCATAAGTGGGGACCAATAGAAACCGTCAAAATGTGTTTACACATTTTGTACAGTTTCATTGGGGAATGGCGACGGTTTTTCAATATTTTTATATTATTATCTTGGGTTTATTTAACTACATCCCACTATTTTCATAAATTACTTTTAGCAATTCATTTGATGCTTCTTGCAATTTTTCTTTGTTTTGTAATACCTCTTCATTTGGTAAAATTGGTTCTTTTATTGTTACTGTTACCCTATGAAATAGTTTAGGATTTTCACTAATTGATACTGGAATAATTGGTAGCTTTAAACTACTTGCTAAATGTATTGCTCCTGTTTTTATCTTTTTTCGTCTGTCTTTTTTTAATATACCTCCCTCTGGAAACATTAGAAGCTTAATTTTTTCATGTTTATTAAATAACTCCATTACATATTTTACACCACTTACATCTCTCTTCTCTCTTTGAATTGGAAATACATTGTATCGATTAAATGCATGCTTCAAAAATGGATTTTCAAATAATTCTGATTTTGCCATTATAAATATGTTATCTGTTTTGGGAAATATAAAAAATGGGTCAAAAATACTAGTATGGTTTGGGCAAATCATACATCTTTCATATTTATTTAGTTCTTCTGTGTTTTCATATTTTACATGATATAATATATGGCAAATACATATATTAACTAACCTTTTCATTACTGGAAACATACTTTTCTCCTTGTACATAATAATGTTTATTGCTATTTTACCACATTGTAGTTCGTATTACAATGCATTTATGTAGAGTTTGTATTTATGTAATTTTTCAAATTTTATACTAATTATGTTGCTAAATTATATGGATTATGTTAAAATGTAAATTATGTAAAGTGTTTAGCTTACAAATTTGAGAAATGAGGTAAATATATGATATTAATATATGATTTTGATGGTACATTAACTCCATATTCATTACCACAATACCCTATATTAAAACAATGTGGTTATACTGATAAGACATTAATGTCGCGAGTTGAATATGAAATTCTTAAAGGACATGCTCCTGAATTTTATTCAGCTTATTATAAGACCTATATGGATATACTTGCAGAAAACAACATTGCAATGTCTAGGAACAATGTATGCTTAGGTGCAAAAAGTACCAAATTAAATGATGGTGTTGAAGACTACTTTAAAAAATTTAGCAGTTCAAAAACAGGAATTAAACATTATGTTGTTACTTCTGGAATAAAAGATTATGTTGATGACACAGTAATTGGTAATTTAGTAGATGGTGTTTATGGTGTTACTTTTAAACAAGAAGATGGTATATTTAGAAATGTAGATATTCTATTATCTGACAAGAAAAAAGTAGATGTTATACAAGAAATTCAAGGTCAAAACTCTGGAACAACTCAAGTTATATACTTTGGAGATGGTTTAACAGACCAGTGTGCATTTGAATATGTAAATAGCATTGGAGGAACTAATGTATTTGTTGCTTCAAATGAACGTTCTGAAACTAATTATCAAAAGCTAAACACGAATGGAATTATAAATCATTACTTTAGTGCTGACTTTAGAGCAACTTCACAAATAAGTAATTATGTAAAAAAGCAAATCGAACTGGTTATTGATGATGGACGTTAATCTATTATATATATAGCAAAGTTTAGTGTTTAATCACTAAACTTTTAACTTAGTTGCTTTTTTTATATATTAGCGATATAATATGTAAAATCATATTTATGGAGGTGTATTATATGTTACTAGCACTTGCTGGTGTAACTGGCGTACGGTAAGTCTTTTTATAAAGATAGAATTGTAGAAAGATTAGGTTTTGAAAAATTAAAAATTATTACGACACGTAAACCTCGTGAAGGCGAAAAAGATGGTGAAGATAAAGTTTTTGTAAGCGAAGATGAATTGCAAGCTTTAAGAGATAGTGGTAAAATTGGCTTTGAATTCGAGCTACTGGGAAATATATATGCATATACCAAAGAAGAACTTAATTCTAATAAAAATATGGTATTTGAATTTCATTACGATACTATATATGATTTTAAAAAAGTTTGCCCACATTTACGTGTAATATATTTATTCCCACATAGTATAGAAATTGCTAAAGAAAAGACACGCGAGAGGCATCTAGACCCTATTACTGAAGAAAAAAGGCTTTTAGAAATTGATGAACATTATAGTAAAATTACAACAGATAATAATTTAAAGAGCATGTTTGATTATATTTTATATAACAATTACGATAAGGTTTCAGAAGATACTATTATTGCTTTTGTTAAGAATTTATTAGAAAAAGAAAAATAAGATTTGAGGTATATTATGATGAAAAATTATTTTACATTAGATGAAGATTTTGAAACAATAATAAAAAATGCATTACCTAATAAAAGTATTACTTCTATACGTTCTGTTACTACTGGATGGACAAATATAGTTTTTGAAGTGTCTACTAATGCCGGAAATTTCTTTTTTAGGTTTCCAAGAGATGATTTTTGGAGTAGAACAATTGTAAAAGATTATGAATTTTGCAAGTTTATTGATGGTAAAACTGATTTTAAAACAGTTAAACTTGAATTATTATATAATAATGGTAGACCTTTTAGTATGCATAAAAAGGTAGAAGGAACAGTTCTTGCAGATAAAATAAACGATATGACACCTACCGAAATTAAGAACTTTTCAGAAGATATGGCAAAATTTATGGCTCAGTTACATTCTATATCTTTTGATGAAAATAAAATTTTTAAAACAGATAATATTGGTTTAAAACTACCAGACTTTTTAAATGAGTTATTAAATGTACATGTAAGCCCTCAAGATAAGGTTTTTTGGAAGTATGAAGATGTTTCTAAAAAAGACCAAACTCATCTTGTTCATGGAGATTTAAATTCTAGTAATGTTATATTAGATGATGATTGCCATATTTCTGCTATAATAGATTTTGGGTTTGCTGGGTTTGGAAATAAGTATTTTGATATTGCAAGAATTGTTGGCAGAAATTGCCCTGAGCCTATACAAAATGCTATTATAAAAAACTATGAAATCTTTTCTAATGAAGCTATTGATGCTTCTACTTTAAAAGAAGAAACTACTTGTTGGGTTAATATTGATAATGCTTATATTAATTACATGAGAGGAATTGGAATATATGAATAAACTAATTAAAAGAAGAGGAAATACCTCTTCTTTTAATTAGTTTAACTTATTTTGTACTTCTTCTATTATCTTATTCATTAATATTATTGCCTCTTCCATTTCGTCTTTTGAAGGTATGTATCTTATATCTGGATATCTGGTATCTACTGCATACTCAGATAATGGATTTCCTATGTATTCTTCAAATACTGAATTTATTTCCATGCACTGTTTTAATAAGAAATCAATATTGTGAGTTTTTGTAACTTCTTTATTGTTTTTTATTAACAATGCTTTTAAATATTTTTCTACAGCTTGCTGACAATGAAAACATACTATCTCTGTTACATCTTCAACATCTTTCATTATTTCTACTGTTTTTATATCTTTATTAGCTTTTATAATCCAATCTTGTATATATTCATCTGTAGTTATATTAATACACCTTCTTTCATAGCATTGTAAATTACATTTCCTTTTTTATTTTTATAATTATCTACCATAATTTGTGTCTTTACTAATACATCTGCATCAATATCATTTAATGCTAACTCTTTTCTTATTTCCATTTGTATTTTTCTTAAATCCTGTATTTCAATATTGTTTTTCATAATAATTAATAAATCATAATCACTTTGCTCTTGGTAGTCTTGCCTTGCTCTTGAACCAAACAATATAATAGATTGATATTCATACTTCTTCATAACTTGTAATATGATTTTTTTTACTTTACTATCCATCTCTATTCTCCTAACATATTTATAGTTATATTATATTACAATTAGCATTGCTCTGCAATAGATAAACTATTCTATATTTACTTTTTCTATACAATCTTTTATGTTTTCATCTTGTAATAGTCTACCTGCTACTTGAATAAAATTGCATTCAGTATCTGTTAGATAATAGCTACATGTTCCTACATGTTCTTTTTCATTTTGTAAATTTTCTATTGTAAGATAATTTTCCAAATAATTTGCTATTTTTTCTCCTGTATTAATTATTTCTACTTCATTTCCTAACTCTTGCCTAATTAATTCCTTAAATAGTGGATAATGTGTACAACCAAGTACTATTTTGTCTATTTTTTGCTTTTTAAATGGCTTCATATATTCTTTAATTGCTTCTTTTGCAACTGCATTACTAGTCCAGCCTTGTTCTGCCATAGGTGCAAGTAGTGGACATGCCTTGTTTATTACTTCTACATTTTTAATTTCTTTTTTTAGTTCTTCTTCCCATTTATTACTTTTAATTGTTCCTTCTGTTGCAATTACACCAATTTTAAGATTATTATTTTGATTTTCCTTTATGTCTTCTACCGTTGCCCTAATTATTCCTTCTATTGGTAAACGATAAATCTTTTTAAGTTCTTCTAAAGCTTGGCTTGTTGCTGTTCCACATGCAATTATAATTAGTTTTACATCTTTACTAATTAAATAACTAGCACATTTGGTAGAAAGTTTTATAATATTTTCTTTAGATTTATCTCCATATGGGAAATTTTTTGTATCTCCTAAATATATTAAATCTTCATTTGGAAAATGCTTTTTTAGTTCTGCTAAAACAGTCATTCCTCCAACACCAGAATCAAATATACCTATTGGTCTTTTATCCATTTTCCACATCCCCTACTTTCTAAGCTCTGCTCCTAACTCTTTTTCTACGCTTGCAATAATTTTTTCTAAGATAGCGTTTATTTCTTCATCTGTTAATGTTTTGTCTTTTGCACCAAATGTTAAAGAATACGCCATGCTCTTTTTAGTTTCATCTATTCCTTTACCTGTATATATATCAAATAATTTTGTATCCATTAGTAATGAACCTGCTGCCTTTTTTATTACTTTTGATATTGTATCATTTGAAACTTCTTTATCTACTACAATACTTAAATCTTTTTTTACTGGTGGATATTTTGAAATCTCTTTATATTTCATTTTTCCTGTTCTTTTTTCAAGTAATTTGTCTAAGTTTATTTCAAATACAAATACATCTTCTTTTGCTTTCTTAGGATGAACTTTCCCCATTATTCCTATAATCTCACCATTTAAGTTTATCTCTGCTACTTGGCCTGGATGAAATTCTTTTGGCATTTTGCTTGGGTTTACAAAGCTATATCTTCCTGCATATCCTAAATAATCCATTAATTCTTCTACAATTCCTTTTACAGTATAGAAATCTACTTTTCTTTCATTTCCAATTCCATAATAGTAGCTTCCTGAAAGTAAAGCTCCTAATTTCTTTTCTTCTATATAGTTTTCTTCTCTTTTTCCAAAGCTTTTACCTATTTCAAAAATAGATACATCTTTTACATCTCTTGCTACATTGTATTCGTAAATTTTATAAAGTGATGGCAAAATACTTGCTCTTAAAGTGTTTCTTTCTTCTGTTAATGGATCTAATAATTTTAATGTTTCTAATGTGTCATCATTTATAAATTGCTTTGCTTCTTTATCATTTACTAATATATATGATAATGTTTCATTTAACCCTAATGCTATCATTTTATTTCTAATTTCTCTTCCCGCTCTATCATAGCTTCCTGTTTTTAATGGCATTATTGGAAGTTTTCCTTCTATATTATCAACACCATAAATACGACCTACTTCTTCAATTAAATCTTCTGGAATTTCAATGTCTATTCTTCTTGTTGGTACTAATACACTTATTGTGCCATCTTTTACTTCATATTTAAAACCTAATCTTCTAAATGCATCTAATACACTTTCTTCTGGAATTATAAAACCTAAAATATCATTTATTTTCTTAAATGTGATGTCTATTTTTTTATCATCCTTATTTGTTATATCATATGCTACCATTTCACCTACAATTTGTGCATCTGCATATTTTTCTAAAAGATGACATGCACGGTTTATTGCAAGATATGTTCTATTTGGGTCTAATCCTTTTTCAAAACGGCTACTTGCTTCACTTCTTAATATTTTCTTTGAAGTATAACGTACTTTTACACTATTAAAAATAGCTGCTTCTATTATAATATTTTTTGTAGTATCTTCTATTTCTGTATCTAATCCTCCCATAACACCTGCAAGTCCTATTGCTCTTGTTCCATCAGATATTACAATATCATCTTTAGATAGTTTTCTTTCTATTCCATCTAAAGTTGTTAAAGTTTCATCTTCTTTTGCCATTCTTACTTCTAGCATTCCTTTTAGGGTATCTGCATCGTAAAAATGTAGTGGTTGACCTGTTTCTAGCATTACATAGTTACTAATATCTACTACATTATTAATTGGTCGTATTCCAGATGCAATTAATCTATTCTTTATAAATGCTGGGCTTTCTTTAATTGTTACATTTTTTACTTTTTTAGATAAAAAGATACTACAATTATCTGTTGCAATGTTTAATTTAAATGTATCATTTATGTCTTCATTGTTTTCTTTATATGATACATCAAAATCTTTTACTTTTTTATCGTAAATTGCTCCTATTTCATATGCCATTCCTAAAATGCTTAATAAATCTCCACGGTTTGCTGTTAGTTCAAAATCTATTACTTCATCATCTAACTCTAAAAATTTAATTGGATCTTCTCCTATTTTAGCTTCCTGTGGTAATTCGTGTATTCCATTTTTATCTGCATCTGTTAAGAATTTGCTTTCTAACCCTAGTTCTTGCATAGAGCAAATCATTCCATTTGATTCTTCTCCTCTTATTGTTCCTTTTTTTATAGTAATACCTCCTGGAAGCTCTGCTCCTTCTAAAGCTACAATAACCTTTAGTCCTTTTCTTACATTTGGTGCTCCACATACAATGTTTAATACTTCTTCTCCTATATTTACTTTACATAGGTGTAAATGGTCAGAATCTGGATGCATTGTACATTCTAGTACCTCTCCTATTACTAATTTAGTTGCATTAATTAATTTTCCTGCTTCATCATATTCATTTCCGTACATTTGTCATATCTTCTGCTAATCTATTTACATCTACATCTATATCAACATAGTCTTTTACAAAATTTGTACTTAATTTCATTTATATCCTTCCCTTCTTTTATTCTTATATATTAGAAGTTATATATTCTAACTCCTGTATTTTTAGGGCACAGTGGTGTCGTGTCTTACGGGTATTCCCGGCAAACGGTGCCCCTACATGCCTTAATCTTTTTTGTTGAATTGATTTAGGAATCTAACATCATTTGCATAAAGTAATCTAATGTCTGGTATTCCGTATTTAAACATAGCTAAACGGTCAAGCCCTGTTCCAAATGCAAAACCACTATATTTTTCTGGGTCATATCCATTCATTTTTAGTACATTTGGATGAACCATTCCAGAACCTAAAATTTCAATCCAGCCAGTTTGTTTACAAAGGTTGCATCCTTTTCCTCCACATTTAAAACAACTAACATCTACCTCATATGATGGTTCTGTAAATGGGAAGTAACTTGGTCTAAAACGAAGCCTTGAATCTTCTCCTAGCATATGACGAACAAATACTTCTAGTGTTCCTTTTAAGTGTGCAAGGCTAATTCCTTCATCTATTACCAATCCTTCAATTTGACCAAATTGATGAGAATGTGTTGCATCATCATCTCTTCTATATGTTTTTCCGGGACATATTACACGAATTGGTGTTTTTTCTTTATTTGCCATCATGGTTCTTGCTTGAACAGAAGATGTTTGTGTCCTTAATAAATATTCTGTTGTAATGTAAAATGTGTCTTGCATATCACGTGCAGGGTGTCCTTTTGGAAGATTTAACCTTTCAAAACAATATTCATCTGTTTCTAGTTCTGGTCCATCTACTACATCATATCCCATAGATACAAATAGGTCTTCTAACTCTTCTATGATACGATTAATAGGATGTTTACTTCCTCTTTTTATTTTAGTTGATGGAAGTGTAATGTCTATTTTTTCACTTTCTAATTTTTGGTTTAATTTTTCTTCTTCTAGTCTTTCTTGTGCTGTATTAATAAGATTTTCTAATTCATCTCTTACATTGTTTACAAGTTCTCCAATAACTGGTCTTTCTTCTTTCGACAATGCTCCCATTCCTCTTAGAACTGCTGTTAGTTCACCTTTTTTACCTAAATACTTTACACGTACTGCATCTAAACTTTGTAAATCATTTGCATTTGCGATTTCTTCTTTTGCAGAATTTTTAATCTGCTCAATTTGCTCTTTCATAACATTCCTCCTTAAAATTTCCAAGGGCACAGTGGTGTCATGTCTCACTGGTATTCCCACAAACGATGCCCCTACAATTTATTTTTACTGTAAAACAAAAAGATCCATTTCTAGCCCTATATTATAGGACGAAATGGATCGTGGTACCACCTAATTTTATTAATTAAAATAAATAATTAACCTCATTATTTTGCGATAACGGTGCAGACCGTCTAACTCTACTATTATTTCAAATTAGAACTAAAAAAGTGAAATTTCGTGTTAAACACTTTACATTTAGGCTCTCAGCTAATGCCTAAATTCTCTTTAATAAAGTTTAAGTTTAACCTACTTTGCTTTTTTGTTAGCTTTTATATGTATATTATATTAGCACATATATAAAAAATATTCAAGACTTTTAACTAATTTTCTATATAGATTTGCCTTCTTGGATAATTACACATTGAATAATATGTAATATGGTGTTATAATTGTAATGTAAAATCATTACATATTGGAGGAAATTTATGGAAATAAGAGAACCAGAAATGGTAAAATTATCAAAAAACGAAAAACATATGTCATTATTGAAACAAATTTTAAAATTTATAGGAGTATATATTGGTCTAACAATTGTAACAATAATTGTTACTCTTATATTAGGCATACTTTTAGGAATTGTTTCTGGAATTGTAATAGCAATAATTTCAAATAATACTATGGGATCATATGAACTTCTATCAAAATTTACAAATTTAATATTATCTCCTCGTGCAGAGTCATTTATTACTCTATATGGTACAATAGTAACTCTTATTATAACAATATTATATTGTAAATTTCTTGAAAAAAGATCACTTAGAAGTATAGGCTTTCAAAAGAAGAATTTTTTTAAGCACTATTTAATTGGACTACTAATTGGAGGATTTATGATTTTTATTGCAATTTTAATAAACTTTTTAGTAGGAAGCATAAAAATTGAAGGTATATCTGAAGGCTTTAATGGAACTACACTATTTCTTATAATTGCTTATTTTATTGGATTTGTTTTTCAAGGTGCTTCTGAAGAAATATTGTTTAGAGGATTTTTTATGATTGATATTGGAGCAAAACATAAAATAGTAACAGCAATTATAGTTAGTTCATTAATTTTTTCACTTGCACATGTTTTTAATCCAGGAATTACAATATTTGAATTAATAAGTCTATTTTTATTAGGAATATTTTTATCATTATATATTATATGTTTTGATAATATATGGGGAGCCTGTGCTATACATACTATGTGGAATTTTATCCAAGTAAATATTTTTGGAATAAATACGGATTTACTTAAAATAAGTGATTCAATTTTTAAAACAACGGAAATTACAAGTACTTCATCACTTCATATAATAGATGACCTTACTGGAATTGCATTTTTTGTAATATCTATATGCTTACTATTGTTATATATGAAAAAACATGGAAAATTTACGCTATCAACATTTAGTTCCGATGAAAACGAGCAAAACGTAACTACAAAATAATTATAAGAATGAAAAATAGTAAATTAGAATACGAATACAGTTTTGTATTTGTATTTTTTATGGATCAAACATCTAGTTATCTACAACTTTTTTTCTCTTGACGATTGATACAAATATCAATCAATTTATTAAAGTATATCATAATTTTCATAAATTGCAATAGTAGAAAAAAAATATTATTTACAAAAATATATTGCGTTTTAAACAAATGTTTGATATGCTGTTTCTATAAAAAAATGCTAGGAGATGATACCATGAATGAAAATGAAATCGAATTAAAAAATAATGCTATTATACATAAGGATAATTCATTGAATAGATTAGATTTATCTTTTTTGAAACATATAGAATTAAATGAATATAAGAAAAGTGATTTATTAGCTTATTGGATTAATGACTTTGCCGAATATCATGATGAAGAAAAGACATTTAATGTTGCGAAATCTGGTATGTACTCTCGTGGAGATGTGATTAAAGTAAATTTAGGTTTCAATATTGGAAATGAATTAGGTGGATTGCATTATTGCATTGTTTTAAATAAATATGATAATACAAAAAATGGAGCTTTAAATGTTATTCCTTTAACATCAAGAAAAGATGGAAAGAAATATGACTCTTCTTCCGTAAATCTTGGAAAGGAGCTTTATAATGTTTTTCAAGATAAAATTGAAAAAGAAAAGCAAAAGTTGCAGCAGATATTAGATGAATTAGAAAAGATAGAAGATGTACCTATTAACATTCAAAATATAATAGAAAAAGAACAAAAATATATTGAAAAAATGGAACACGAAATTTCTAAAATGAAGAAAGATAGTATTGCCTTAATTAATCAAATAACAACGATTAGTAAACAAAGAATTTTTAAAGATACTGTAAGAAGAAATGTAAAAATATCTAGTGTATCACTTGATTTAATTGATAAACAAATTATAAAGTTTTTCACGAAATAATAATATAGAACTTAAAAAGGAGAGTTGCTAGAACTCTCCAAAATCATTTAGGCTCCCGTCTTACTACAAAAGTAGTAGAGGGTTAAGTTAAATATATTTTAACATATAATATTTAACTTGTCAAACTAAATTGACACTAACATTATATGATTTTTTATTAAAATTTATACATTGCTTGAATATACATATTAATTTTAATTTTTTAATTGCTCTTTTTTGATATTTAAGTTAATTCCAATTGTTGAAATTATAGATAATATGAATATTATATAAAATATTTTTTCTCCAATAAAGTTACTTAATATAGCAAGTATTATGAATATAACTACTTCAGTAAAGCATAAACTCATTTGTCCTACTGATGATAAAATGTCATTATCTTCCTTTGACTCTTTTATAATATTCTGTATTGATGTTTGAATAGATGTTTCATATACTTTTGCAAAATTATCACTTAACATATTATTTAATGATATTATTACTTTATTTCTTGCTAATAAGTATATTCCTGTAATAATAGTCTTAATAATTGTAACTAAATTATTGGATTTTGATAAATTTTTATCCGAGTATTTTCCAATCAATGTTATAGTAATTATTTGTAGTAACAGTGATACTACAATTATAGAAGAAAATACAGAAAAGTCCTTTAACACTATATACAAATATAATGGAGCAAATTGTCTTTCTATTATTTGATTTGTTGTTAAAGCGTAAATAATCTTGTATTTACTTTTACTCTTAAAAAGATATTTCATTGTTGACTTAAATGCATTTGTTTTATTTTCTACTTTATAATCTATTTTTCTAATAAATAGATATTGTAACACAAAAAATACAACAATTATTGAAAACAATATAATATTCCTATCTGTTATTACCCCCCAAGCGACTAAACAGCTTGCCAATACTGTCCCTAATATTTTACTTATATTTATAAAACTATTATATCTTCCTCTATGTTCTGTATCTACATACTTACTAGATAAAGCATCCGTTGATGGGTTAGAAAGCCCCATTAATCCCATTGCTAATATAAATATAGCTATATTTTGATATAAATTTGCTCCGTTTAACATCATATAAGCACAAACAATACTAAAAAAATTAGATATCAAGATACACTTTGCTATTCCTAATTTTGAAGATATTGTTACAAATAATGGTGTAACAAATCCTGTTATTCCAAATCTTAATCCATATATTAATAATATAAGCCATATCGGTATTCCACTCTTATATAACATAACAGTTCCAAATGTTCCAATTAAAGCATTTGCAAAATTATATGATATAGTACTTAAATACATATATTTATACTCTTTTTTATAAAAATATTCTTTCATTTATTACTCCTAAAAATTACTTTTTAGATTTTATCATAAAAAATTTGATCCGTAAAGAAATAGTATAATGAGGACGTGGCGAAGCGAAGCGACAGCCACGCCACCCCGTAATGTAATACGGGGGTAACATTCATATAAAAAATCCATCAAAACTAGACATATCAATAAATGCAAGGAAAATATAAAGTATTTTAATTATCAGCATAATAAAAAGTGTTCTTATAAGACGCTAAATCCTATAAGAACACCCAGACTGGAGCGGACGTCATAGTTATCTACAACTTTTCTTTCTTGCCTATTGATACTAATATCAATCAATTTACTTTATTATATCATTTTTTATTATTTCCTAATCTCCTAAAACATATTCTCCTTTATCTGTTTGTTTAACTTTTCCGCGTTTAAAAAGTTCTTCTTTGAGTGCTTCAAGCATTGTTTCTTTATCAATTCCAAATACACTTGCTGTTTTTTCTAAAGAAGTATTTCTATCATATCCTTCTTCTACTAGTTGGGATAAATAACCTATAATAGAAGTTCTTTCAATTTCTTTTTCATAGTGCTCTAAAGCTTCTTTTTCTGTATCAGAATTTTCATCTTTTACTTCTAAATCTATATTTTTTCGATTTCCTTTTGTGCTTCTATCTTGAGCTTTTTTATAATATCCATATATACTTACAACTTTTGATTCTGTACCAATATGTTTTAATGTATAAAGTCTAGCTCTTAAATAAATCATTCTTGAAAGTTCATCACCATCAAAATTTTTTTCTAAATCTCCACAAGTTTCAAGTATAAAAATACATGCTTCTTGCTCTAAGTCATCTTTTTCTAATTTTCTTTTTTTACTTTTATATTTATAATAAATATAATTACTTACTTTTTTTGCAATTTCTCTAATTTGATTTAAATTTTTATTAACAAATTCATTTGATAATTTACTTCTATAACCAAACCATATTTTCCCTTTACTATTTAATAATTTTTTATATGTATCATGTCCAAAATATACTGCTTTTCCTAAAATATAGTCAAAAAAATCTTGTAATGAAATATTATTAGTTTTGCAAATCTGTTCTATTTCATCTTTAGTATAATATCTTTCTTTTTCCATAATTTCTGATAAAATTTGAGTAAGTAAGTACGTATCCATATCTTTAACAATAGAACTATATATTCTGTTACTTTTTATAAAATTATACGCATGTTCTGTTATTCCTAAGATGTATAATAATTCATTTAAAGGCACATCGTATTTTTTCTGTATATCTTCTATTTCTTCATAGGAAATTCTTTTTCCTGCAAATAATTTTTCTTCTTCAAATATTCTTAATTTTAATCTTCGTAATTCTTCTGGTTTTGTTTCTTTATGCTCTCCTTTTAATACATAGGCTTTCATATTATTCTTATATTTTATATTCCAATATTGGCTCTCTGTTAACCCTAAAATACTTAATGCCAATATTTTTTCATTTATAGAATATTTTTCTGAAAGTCCTTGTAGCATTTTATAATCTATTTGAGTATATGGTTGAATTCCTTCTATATCTAAAATTTTCGATAAAAATTTTTTTAACTCTTCATCACTTAAGAATTCTCTTAAAATTATAGCATTTCTTTTTTTATCTGACTTTATGTGATTAAAAGAATTTAATGTAATTCCAAATATATCCATAGCAAGTATTTTTACATCAATTTCATATTTTTTTGATAATTGAACTAATCTCTCATAATTTATTTTATCTCCAATTTTCAAACCATCATTTTTTAATATTTCTTGCCTTAGAAGGCTTGTTTTTTCATTTTTTTTAGCAGTTTGATTATTTCTTCGTTTTTGCCTATGAAAAATCATCACATTTTTATCTGGTGCATTCTTAATTTTTCTATATGAATATTCTAAAATTTGTAAAACATTTATAGCTAATACTCTTTCTGGTATATCATACTTTTTAGAAATATATTGTAATTGATTATAATTTATAAGATCACCTTCTGTTAATTTTTCATCTTGCATAATTATATTTCTAAAACTTATTGCATTGTCTATCATCTCAGGTATCAAATGTTTTAAAATAATAAAATTCTTGGCATTTGATCCTTTAGAATGTATAGCATTAAATTGTGCCTGCGTTACTCCAAATATATTTACTGCTAATGTATATGGAGTAATATTATATTTATTTGATAATTCAATAAGTTTATCGTATGAAATTTTATCTCCAGGATGTAGATTTTCATTTTGTATTATTTTATCTACTAATTCCTTGCTACTTATAGTTTGCTCCACTTATAGCATTCCTTCCATTTATTTTCGTAATTTATATAACATTTTTATTTCAATGTAATTATACTAAAAAAACACGTTTTTTTCAATATGATATTTCGCTTATGTTCAATATTATCTCATTGGAATTTAACTGTAGCACAGGACTTTAATCTTGTCATAAGTCCTAACCCCCTATGAGTTTCGTCATTCTAACAAAACTCGGGGGCTCTGCGAGGCAATAAATTGGCTCAAACAAAAAAAATATCATTCCCTTTTAGAATGATATCTATCTATTCGATTAGTTCGAACAGATACGTCGTTGGAGCGGATGGCGGGAATCGAACCCGCGCTATCAGGTCGGAAGCATGACATTCTACCACTAAATTACACCCGCATATCTATTTTATATAAAATTTGAAAGTATTTTTGCTATAAAAAGAACACCAACTTGAGATAACCCTTTATTCTCAGTGGTGCAGAGTAATGGAGCAGGTAGCGGGAATCGAACCCGCATAGCCAGCTTGGAAGGCTGGAATTCTACCATTGAACTACACCTGCATTTCTATGATAGTAATTATTATAATTGCTATCACTAATTTTGTCAATACATTTTCCTATAAAATTTCATTTTCTAATTTTTCATATTTAAATATGTTTCAAGTATTTTTATGTCTCTTTTTGCTACTATTTTTGTAGAATATAAATTTGTATATTTAGAAGCTTTTAAATTATAGTAATTTTCTTTCATCCTTATTAATGTTTGTTCTGGAGTTAGCCACAACCTTTCTCCTCCTTCATCTTGTTCCATTCTAGTTAATTCTAAATTTTCTAACTTATTTACTATCTTTCCTATAAATACATAAGATGTTTGAATATAATTTGATTTTGTTTTATATTCTTCTATGTATCCTAAACATTCTATAATTTGAACTTCACAGCCCACTTCTTCTCTTACTTCTCTGATAAACGCCTCTTCAAAACTTTCATTTTCTTCTAGCCCTCCTCCTGGCAATTTATACATATTTTTATTTTTCTTAAAAAAAACGGCTATATTTCCTTCGTTGTCAAATACAATTCCTCTTGATGCTTTCCTATGAAATGGATTATTCATTTCTACCATTTTTTCTCCTATATCTTCATCTGTAATTTTTGCAATTAGTTTCATTTACATATCCTCACTTTTATAAGTAATTATAAGTCTAAATTTTAAACTAATTCTCTAATAATGATTGAAATTTATTAAAAAATTCTATATTATGCTTTCTTAAATTAATTGGTCTTAATTCTCTATTTGTAAAGCAATGTTTCGTATACGCTTGGATAACAGTATTTCCTGTTTTTTCTTCTCTTACATCATAAGTTAAAGTCATTCTAACTCCATTAAATTCTGTAACTATAGGTTTTATAGTAATAATATCTCCAGATGTAACATGATGTTTATATTTACAATTAACTTCTAAAGTAGGAATTGTTATACCATTTTCTTCAAGTTTCTGCATTGGTAAGTTAAACTTTTCCATCCATGCACATCTTGCCTCTTCTAAAAATCTAATATAATTAGAGTGATGTATGATTCCCATCCTATCTGTCTCATAATAATTCATTTTTCTTTTATATTCAAATTCCATTTATATATTCCTCATTTATATAATATTTTATCCTATATATACTGATTGCGACCATTATGGTCGCATATGTGGTGCCCAAGGCGGGACTCGAACCCGCATGGTTTCCCGCACGATTTTGAGTCTTTTAATGTGTTTTATACTTATTAATACTTAGTATTAGATAACACTTTTTATATAACTCAAAACTATAGTTTTTCTAGCACTTATCTTAATTTTTCTTACTTGCTTAACTATAACATAAATTTACTACATCTTGCAAGTATTTTGTAAAAATGTTAGATATTCTGCTAGATGTGATAAATAATGTTAGATGTAATAGAATGTTTACTATTGATTAATTTTATGCTATAACCATATTGGTGATAGTTATGAATAATAAAATAAAAAAATATATTCCTAGTAGAGATATTAAAACTATAAAAAATCATTTTGTTCCACAATCTTATTTACATTTTTTTGAGGATAAAAATGGTACCATTTTTGTATATGATAAAAAATTAGACACTGTATATACTTCAACAAAGAAAAATATAGGATTTGAAAAGAATATTTACAATGCAAAAGATAACTTTGGAAAGAAAAGTTATGAAGATTTTTATACTTATTCAGTTGACTCTATATATTCAAGCACTATAAATAAGGTAATTTCCTATGCAAAACTTAATAATTTAGTAGAACATCCATTAAGTATAGGTTCATTAAAGCAAGATTTAGCAAGAATATTAGTAAATCAAGTTTGTCGAGTTCCAGATATGATATATAATATGAAAGATAATTATATAGAAACTCTAAATTTGATAGATAGAGAATTAAATAGTTCAGATGAACTAAAAAAATTTTCTAGTGTAATTAAAAAGTATCAGGATGATTTATATTATAAGGATCTTATGCTTAGCATAGTTACTGACAATGATAGAATAGATAATTTCTCCGCAGAAATTTTATCAAAAACATGGATTTTATTTCACAATTTGTCTACCCGAAAATTTATAATTAGTGATAATCCTGTCATTCGATACAATTATAGAACTAAACTTCTCAAAAATGGAATTGGTAGAAACGACGTTTTTATTGGTTTTCCTTTAACTCCAAATTACTACTTAGCTATTCTTCCTAATGAATATCTTTTAGGTGGAATAACACTTGAAGCTGATAAATGTTTTACAATAAAGGATGAATCATTAAATACTATAAACTTTTGGAATACATTACAAATAAAAAATTCTACTAGATTTGTATATGGAAATCTTTAAATTATAAGATACATTAAGACCATTTGTATATAAATACAAAGGTCTTTTTATTATGCAGAGAAATGCAGTACCTCTATAAAAGTGCTAGGTTTGGCAAGCCGTTGCTATAAAGTTTGCCCGTATTCGTATAAACGGTCTATTTATACAAAGTGCGTGAGTGAGATTTTACAACCATAGACTCACAATAATAAAAGAGTTCTTGGGAGGCAAAGCTTGACTGTGGATTTATAATTGTAAAAAGTGTGGACAAGTATGCACATTGATAATTAAATATATTACTATTTATATTATCAGCAATTATAGTAGTTTTTCTACTTACTAGACTACCTATGAAACGAAGCGACCGACTGACGGTTTCTTGTTATTAGGTGTAATAATCCTTTTTCTAACATTGGGATTATTGCACCTAATTTTCTTCGCTCTCTCCCTCTGGTTTCTTCTTATACATATGCAGATTTATCTGCCAAATGAGGTACTTTTGTAAAAAAGTCCTCTAGTGTGTTAGAGAAGTTTTTAATTTCTTCTCTTCTATACTTACTGAAAGGAGCAATTTTATTATGAGTTATTCTATTTTAAGAAATGAAAAACACAAAAGAAGTAATGCATCAAAATCATATATGCATAATGAAAGAAAAAATAAAAATTATTCAAATACTAATATTGATTTAAGTAAAAGTTATTTGAATTATCATTTGAAGAAACCTCTTGGAAGATATGAAAAAGAATTTGACAGACTAAAAGAAGAAAATAACTTAAAAGGGCAAATTAAAGATACAAGTGTTATTGTTTGTGAATTACTAATGACTTCTGATAAAGAGTTCTTTAATTCTATTGGAGAAGAAGAAACCAAAAGATATTTTAGAGAATGTTATAATTTTGTAGCTGAATACAAAGGTTTAGGCAAGGAAAATATAATATCTGCAGTAGTGCATATGGACGAGGCAACTCCACATATGCACTTATCTTTTATTCCTGTAGTTGATAGTTTTGATAAACACGGAAGTCGTATTCGCAAAGTGTGTGCTAGTGATTATTGGAAAGGTAAAAACAGTTATGGCAATATGCAAGATGCTTTTAATAAATATGTTAATGATAAAGGCTTTAGACTAGAACGAGGAGAGCCAAGTGATAGAAAACATCTTTCTACTGAAGAATATAAAAAACTGACTAATTTTGAAGCTACTCAAAAAACATTAAATGATATTACTTTAGACTTACCCAATATTCCTAATATCAAAGATGTAAAGGCAAGATTTTTTAATAGAGATGAGCAGATACAAAAGGAAATTATTGAGCCTAAAGATAAATTAATTGAGCAACTATATGCTGATAATGTTAAACTACACAAAGAATTAAGTAAACAGACTCATTTAGTAGATATGGCATCACAATATAAAAAAGAAAACTCTTATTTATGGAATGAGAATAACAAACTTAATAAGAAATGCTCTGATATAGAGTTTGAATCTTCTTATAAGATAGAACGAATAGAGATAAAATTTCGTAAAGAATTAGACTTCTTTAAAACTAGAACTAATCAACTAGAAAATGCTTTAAAAGAATGGTCTGAGGCTATACAGTTATTTGCAATATTTATTTGTAAAATAGTAGGCGTTCCCTTTACAGATACTTTAATTAAAGAATTTGAAAAGAAACATCGCATTTGTTTTGATTTTGAAAGGCAAATGAAAAAATTAGATAAATCAAAGAGAAAGGATGATAGAAAATTATGAAAATAACTTATACAAAGATTGGAGATTATTATTTACCAAACTTAGTATTATCAAATAATACTAAAAACGTTACATTAGGAAAGTATGCTAGAATGAGGTTAAATTACCTTAAAAACCATAAGAAAGCAGAATATACAATACTATTTATAAATGATGAGCTTATAAATCACTTGCTAGATATAGATAAACAAGCAAGTGATTTTTTTGATATACAAATGAAACTAATGGCAGAAAAAGAAGGCATTACAGAAGAATTAAAAGCAACTAATCAATTAGAATGGGTTGGTAAGATGAACAACCTAAAAAATTCTATCGAAGAAATAATTTTAGAAAGATATATTTATAATTAATGGAGGTATTAGATATGAATGAAGAACAAAGATTTATTTCATTTTATGATGAGAACAGTGATAATTTTTATGAACTTTTTGATGGTGTTAGAACTTACTTAAAGAATAACAATGAAGATTATAAAGAATTGCATAAGCAAATTTACAAAATTTTAGATAGCAATGTTACTCTACAAAAATTACTTGATGATGAAGTTTTAGAAGATGGACTTTCAAAAGAAGATTGCTTGTCTATTTCTAAAATTCTTCACTTATATTATGACTTACAAGACATTATTGAAAAGGAAATTTATTTTAAAGGTGGTATGGATGCTTATTACTATTTTTGTAAATTAGGTATTATTAAAAGTAAATAAATGTTATTAAGGAGCATATAAAAATGCTCCTTTTCATCTTTATTTTGATTTACTTTACAAATTCATAATTATCAGTTGGTAATTTGGCACCACTTCTTTTTAGTAACTCAAATTCGTCATATTCTGTCATTCCATAAGTAGCCAAAATTTCCTTAATCTCTGGTCTTCGTTTATCAGGAAGTCTTGCCCCAAATACTGCAAAAAGATGTGGATTTTCATATGTTGCATTGATTTGAGGAAAAGCAACTAATAATTCAAATCCATCTTTTTGTGCTTCTTTTACATTTTCTAAAATATATTTAAAATAAAAAGTTTCATTTTCTTTATATAATTCTGCAACTTTATATTTATTTCCAGTATTGACATCTGTCCAAATTAAATATACTAAATCTTTTTTCATTTTCTTTTACACCTCATCTTTCAAATTATATATTTCTAACATTCTTTTTCTTCTCTCAAAAAGAAACATTTTCAATAATTTTTTCATATCTTCGCTTATTATATTATTATCAAATTCATTTAAAATTCTATCAATGCTTTTCTCATTAACATTATCTTTAATTTTCTCTATATATGAAATAGTTAATTTATATTCGTTTTCTTTTAATTTTTTTAATAAATCAAAATGCTTTATTGGTCTTTCATTTTCCCAACCTATTGCAGACTTTGACTTTGTATTTACTAATGCCTCAAATTTCATCTTGTCTTTAAAAAATATTTCTATGTCACTATTATCCTCATATGCACATAGTGAAGATCCATTGTCGTATAAAGGACATAACTTTAACTTCAAATAATTTTCTCCATCAACATTTTTTATATACGGAATAACGCCCCAATTACTATGATGTCTGTCGCTATTTCCAATCAAACAATCAAATACTATTAACTTTAATATTTCCGATATATCTAACAATTTACCAATGCTATTTTCAATCATTTGTAATGAATACTTTTTATTATTATATTCATCTGTTAAAGTTTCTTTATTGTAAAATGGATAATGAGCTTGTATATGCTCAAGACCTTCTCTAAAAGTAATATCGTTATTTTTGTTAATATTATAACTCATTGATCCAATTCTTCCGTTTATATGTACCAATATCTACTCTTGCACATTCTACATCAATTAGCTTTCCAATTTCTGTAGCTAACTTTTCAGCCCAGTATTCTCCTGTTATTATTCTTTTTTCTTTATCCTTTACTTTTGGAAATTTAAAAAGTCCTTTTTCTTTTGTTTTTGGATTAATTAACCATATCTTTTCACTTGCTCCACTACCAAATCTTCCAGACTCTTTATCTTCTATCCAATTATCAAAGTTTTTAACTTCAAACATTTAATTCCTCCAATCTACAAGTTTTTTATTATTTGTTAATATTTTTCTCCCAAACATTTCTTACTAATTTTAAAGATAATGTTGACAATGTAAAACCAATTACTGGGACTAATGAACTTAAAAGTATATTATCATAATTTCTTACTATAAACGAATATATAATAACTACTATGTAAGTTAAAATACATATGCATATTTTTCTAGTCCAGCTAGTTTCCCATTTTTTATCTAATTCAACTTTTTTATTTCTCTCCTTAATTTTTATTATCTCATTTTGCAATTCTTCATTATTCATTTTTCTAATCTCCTCCTAAGGCTTTATCTTTTTTTATTACTTTTAGCATATTTTTATATTTTACTACATCACTAGACAATTCTATTATTATATTTATTTCTTCATTGCTTATTCCATTGTCTGTCAACGTTCTATCTCTTTCTTCCCCAGTTAAGTAGTACCACTTTTTAGCTATTTCATTTATAGTACTTTTTCTTTTGGTTTGTAGTTGATTTTCTCCAAGCATTATTCCATTTTCATATTTTCCATATAAATCTAAAAATATTGTTTCTATTTCTTCTGGTTTTACTTCATATATCTGTAGTAAATCTTGCATTTCTTCTTCTGAAAAAGTATTTTCTCTAATAGCCTCTGCAATTTCAAATAATAATAGTTTTCTTTCTAACCTTTGAACTTCATCATAACTTTGGATAACACATTCTTCTTCTTTATCATCTATGTAAAATGCTTTCTTAAAATCATCATATTCATCAGACATATTTTCATCTGTTAATACAGCATACACTTCTTGTATCCAATCTGCATCTAATTTATCTTGTTTTGAATTTCTTCTAATTATGTATTTTTCAATAGCTTCACTCATTGAGATTTGTTCTTTTCTCATATAATCAACAATTCTTTGAATATCAATACTATTTTCTGTCATTAAATGTCTCAATAATAAACCATATTTTTCAAATATCCATTTATTAGGCATATTAGAGCCATTGGTTTGATACTCTTGTTCTGCATCCTCTAATGTTTTTCCATAAGTGTTTATTGCTCTATAAACAAATGAATAATTTAGTCCATTTTCAACACAATATTCTAACAGAGTTTGTCCATTAGCTAATTTTGTATATTCTTGTTTCAGTTTTGTTCTTTTTGTATGAGTTTGATTTTGAACTTTTATTTGTTCTACAGACATTCCTCTATTCATCATATTAATTAACTCTGTATATTTTATTCCTAAAATCAAAGACAAATCATACAAATTAATATCTCTTTTTCTAACTTTTATTTTCTGAGTTTTTTGTCTTTGTATCTTTGCCATAAATACAGCCTTTTCTGTACTACTATATCTTTTTAAATATCTTGTAAGAGTAGTTTCTGCAACGTCTTCATCCCTTGCAATAGCTTTTACTGATTTTAATTCTCCTTTGTATAATACTTTTTCATTTTCTATTGCTTGTAAAGAAGCATTATATAATTCTACTGCACCTTCAACTGTCTTTGCCTGTTCATAATACTTTACAAATGTTTTCTTACCTATTCCTAATTCTCTTGCTACAGATGTTTTTGTTCTTTTCTCTCCTTTATAATCTATTTTTTCATTTTCAGCTTTTTCCTTAATTTCTAAACAATGCTTTACTGATTCATAAATATTTTGTGTTCTGTTGTAATGAGTTTCTAAAGTATCTCTTTTTATATCTTCTCTTTTAGCAATGGCATCTAATGTTATTTTTTCTCCATAATAATCAATTTTAGATTCATTACATTTTTGTATTGCTTGATATATATCTCCTGTCTGTTCATAATACTTCTTTAACGTTTTAGGATCCTTTATTCCGACTCTTTTAGCTATTGTTTGTATAGTTAACTTTTCCCCATCATATTCTACTAAAGAAGCTTCTTTCTCTTCTAAAATTTTTCTGCATATTTTTTCTGCTTCATATATACTTCCTGTTTGTTCATAATATTTAGTTAGTGTTGTAGTTGTTGTTCCTATTTTTTTAGCAATTGCATTTGTTGATAGCTTTTCTCCATAAAATTCTATTTTTTCTCCTAACATAACTTTCTCCTAATCTCAAGTAATTTCTATTTATTCTTTGCTCTACTTTTATAAACATTCGCTTGATTTCTACATTGTGGACTACAATATTCTGCTTTTAGGTTATCTGAAGCAAAAGGTTTACCACAATGTTTACACATTTTTACTGTTTTTCTTTCGCTTGTTTCATTTAATGCAAACATTGTATCTATTGCTAGCTTTAAAGAATTAAAATTCCATTCTAAGACAGGTGGGTATTCTTTATTGCTATGCATTAATATTCTACAAGCAATTTTTGAAGCATTAAAGTTTTCTATGTAATTATCATATTTTTGCCTTGTATAAGCATTTTCTACTTTACTATAATTTTCTATTGCCTCAAATGTTAAATATAATCTTCTTGCATAATCCATAATCCAAACTACACCTTCTGAATAGGCTTTTGAAAATACTACTACATATTCTCCTGGTCTATCTATAAAAGCAAGTGGATTTGCTTCATTTTCTATTGATAATTCTAAAATTTCTCCTTTTGAATTTTCTTTTATTGTAACTTTTTGTTTCTTCTCACATTTTATAAATAGCCTTATGTATTCTCCAGCAGTTAATGTTTCTTTGTTACAAACTACATTTCCAGCAGGTAAGTATACTTTACTTTGTTTTACAATATCTGTATTTAATGGCAAATATGTTAATTCTCCTAATAAACCATATTTTTTTACAAAATCCATAATTTTCTCTTCGGCTAATTTTAATTCATCATTTTCTACATCTCTTCCTATCAGTAGTATATCTACTAATATACTGTCAGAAACATTAAATGGGTCATACATTTGGGCTTTAGAGTCTTCCTTTGGTGTTATATATGTAAATTTATCTATTTCTCTTAGTTCATAATCACTATATTTAAACCAAAAAGTCTTGAAATTCCCTGTATTATTCTTTCTCATTTTCACTCTCCCAAAATTTTTTTTTAAAAAATTTATATGTAATACTTGACAAGTACGAATTATTACTATATTATATATGTATAGTAATTGTTGATAAGGTTGTCATATTACATTTTATAATTGATAATATTTATCAAGTTATTACTATTATATAGTCTTTATAGATAATAGTCAAGTTTTGTTTGGAAATTTTACCTAAAAGTCCTTAGGATTTTTGTATCTAAAAATCAACAAACAAAAATACAACTAAATGAAAGGAGGAAATCTTTTGGAGAAAAAAGAGCAAATTTTAGATTTATATTTTAATAAACATTTGAAACAAAAGGAAATCGCTGATATTACAAATGTTTCTCAACAATATATTTCTAAAACTATTAAGGAAGATGGAAGATATGAACAAGAAAAAAGTTTTAGGAAATCTATTAATGCAGAAAAAAGAAAAATTGCACAGGCAAAATATCAAAAGAATTATGTTAGAAGTTCTAAAAGAGATATAGTTTATGAACAATTATTAGAACTTCAAAAGCAAGATGCAATAGAGCTTTCGTATAATGCTCATCCACTTTCCGACTATGCCTGTAAAAAAGCTAATTCTAGTATTTATCACTATGATAGTAAGAAAAATCAATATATTATGCAAAGAGGTATTAAAGCATCTATTGATTTACCACGAAGAATTAGTGCAAAAGCTTATTAATTTTTGAAGAAAAACAAGTATGAGATATTGACCTCTCTCAAAAACGCAATACGCATACATATAGTGAAATTTTTATTTGCTATTGTGAATTTTTTAAGGAGGTTAAGTTTATGGAAGATACTAATTTGAACAAAGTAATGTTTACTGCATATAAAGATGTAGTAACTGTAAAACAATTAGCAGAAATGCTAGGCATAGGTATAACTCTTGCTTATAGGTTAGTTAAACAAAACGCTATTAAATCTATAAAAGTTGGTAGAGAATATAAAATCCCTAAACATTGCGTTATAAATTATTTAGAAAAAAAGAGTGTTTAGGCTATTATATTTACTACAAGAAAAAATCAATAGTAAATTTAATTTAGTCTGTTACATCGGAAAGGAGTTAAATTTGGTAACAGAAAATTTACAAGTAAACAAAGTATCTGTAAGTTGTCTGCAAGTTAGAAATGGTATTTACCAAGCTGTTTTAGAGTATTATGATGAAAATGGAAAAAGACATTTGCCTTGGCGTTCCACAGGACTAAAAGAACGAGGTAACAAGAAACAAGCTTTAGTAGTTGCAGAACAATTAAAAGAAAAATTAGAAAAAGAATTACAATTAAAAACATTAGATAATGCAGAAACAAACTCAAATACAAATAATACAACTGATATTCTATTTATAGAGTATCTTTTTTATTGGCTAAAAATTGTACAACACACAATAGAAAGTTCAACTTTTACTTCTTATAGGCAACAGTCTAATAATCACATAAAGAGATATTTTTTAGAACATCCTATAAAATTAAAAGATTTAGAGCCTATTCATATTCAAAATTTTTATAATGAATTGATGGAAAAGTATAATCTTACTGCAAATACAGTAATACACCATCATGCTATTATAAGAAAATGTTTAGATTATGCCTTTAAAATGAATGTTATTGTAAGTAATCCTGCTGATAAAGTACAAAGACCTAAAAAACGGACAATTCATTAATAGTTTCTATAATGAAAGTGAATTAAATAATTTATTTGACATATCTAAAAATGATCCACTAGAACTTATTATTTTGATTACTGCTTTTTATGGATTAAGACGAAGTGAAGTTTTAGGCTTACAATGGGATTCTTTTGATTTTGAAAATAAAACAATTACCATTAAACACACTATTACAATTACAAATACAGATGGTAATAATAGGAAAATTGAAGGAAAAGATAGAACAAAAAACAAGTCTAGTTATAGAACTTTACCTTTATTTGATGATATTGCAAATATGCTTTTAGATGCAAAAGAAAAACAACAATCCTTCAAAAAAGCTTTTGGTAATAGTTATAGTAAAAAGTATTTGAATTATGTTTTTGTTAAACCTGATGGAAATATTGTAAGACCTGACTATGTTACACAACACTTTAGTATGTTGCTTGATAAAAATAATATGAGACATATTCGTTTCCATGATTTAAGGCATTCTTGTGCAAGTTTATTACTTGCTAAAGGTATTCCTATGAAATCAATTCAAGAGTGGCTTGGTCATTCTAATTTTTCCACTACTGCAAACTTATATGCTCATTTAGATAGTAACTCTAAAAAAGTTTCTGCTAGTGTTTTAGAAGATACTTTTAAACTTACAGATAAAAAGAAATAAACTGTTGTCTAAATCTTCGATTTAGTGTCAACAGTTATATGGCTTTAAGCCTGAAAATGAAGAAAGCAACTCTTCATCTTCAAATGGTATTTGAGTTATGGTGTCGATGGTGGGAATCGAACCCACATGGTTTCCCGCAGGTTTTTGAGACCTGTGCGTATACCAATTTCGCCACATCGACATATATTTTATAAAAATTAGGCGTTTTACAATTATGTTAGATATTTGTTAGATGTTAGAACTAATTTCAGCACTAGCAAATATCTAAACATTACTATTTTCAATATATTTAGGATTTACATATAAAAAAATCCATTTAGATTTTGAGTCGTGTGCGTCTACCAATTCCGCCACTCGGGCTTATTGTTATTTTTATGTTATATTCTTAGCTTTATGACTTATGTTGTAACTTAAGACTTTTCTTCCTAATAACTTTAAGTATATTATCATATTATAAAGAGCCAGTCAAGCACTAGCTCTCTAATTTTTTCTTTACCTTAATATTTCTTCTTTAAATGATTTTCCCTCCAATTGTTCCATACCTAATATATCTAGTATAGTTGCTGATATATCTGCATATGTGCCTCGAATTCCCAAATCTACATTTTCTTTTACTTGTTTACTATATACTAGTATTGGTATATATTCTCTATCATGGTCTGTTGAAGGCGTTGATGGGTCATTTCCATGGTCTGCTGTTATTATTAACATATCATTTTCTTTCATCTTCCCCATAATTTCTGGAAGCTTACTATCAAAGTATTCTAATGCTCCAGCATATCCTTCTATATTGTTTCTATGTCCATATAACATATCAAAGTCTACTAAATTGGTATATATTAACCCTTTTGTATCTTTCTCTATTTCTTTAATAGTTTGACTAATTCCATCCTCATTCCCATTTGTATGAATCATTTTTGTCATTCCGCGACCTGAAAATAAATCTTGTATTTTTCCTATTGCAATTACTTCTTTTCCATTTTCTTTTATAACATCTAGCATTGTTCTACCAAAAGATTCAGATTCAAAGTCTTTTCTATTATATGTTCTTGTGAAATTGTCCTTGCCATCTCCTATAAATGGTCTTGCTATTACTGTCCCTATATTGTACTCTGGCTTATTTAATATTTCTCTTGCTATTTTACAAATTTCATATAATTTTTGTACTGGAATAACATCCTCATGTGCTGCAATTTGAAAAACACTGTCTGCTGATGTATATATTATTGGGTATCCAGTTTTAATATGTTCTTCTCCAAAACGTTTTAATATTTCTGTTCCAGAACCTACTTCGTTGCATAGAACTCCTTTTATCCCTGCTCTTTTAATAAATTCATCTATTAGTTCTTTTGGAAATGCATTTGGATATGTTTTAAATCCATTTCTTAAAATAAAGCCAGACATCTCCCAATGCCCTACAGGGCTATTTTTCCCGACAGATTGCTCTATAGCTTTTCCATATGCACCTATAACATTTTCTTCTTTTGGTTCATTTACATTTATGTCTTTAATATTATACAATCCCATTTTTTTCATATTAGGTAAGTTTAAGCTAGTATTATTATAAATTCCTCTTAATGTATTTGCTCCTACATCCCCATATTTATCTGCATCTGGTAGTTCACCTACTCCAAAACTATCTAAAACAATTACAATCGCTCTATTAATCATTTTCTTCCTTCTTTCTTAAATCATATTCATAAACATTAATTTTTATAGTATTAACTTTTAATTCATCTTTTATATTAGTAACTCTAAACTCATCTTTCTCTTTTAATATAGTTTCATAATCACTTAGCTTTATTAAGCATTTTGATTTAATATCCATTCCTAATGGTAATGTTTTATTATTATTATCGTAGTAAATACTGTTTGTAAAATAAACAATTGGCATATTCTCTTTTATATCTAATTTATATAAATTCAACTCTTTTTCATTAATATTTTCTTTTAACATTTCTTCTGGATTTATACAAAATACCTGCATTGCATTTTCTTCTAAGTCTTTATCGCCTACATAATATATTGGAACTGAAATAGGTGAACTGCTTTTATCTATTGCTTCATATATAATGTTTAAAATATCTAACATTTTATCTTGATATTCTTCTAAGTTTAAATTTTTTGTTACATCTAAAATTTTTAGCTTATCTTTCATGTTTTCTCTATGCTTTTTCCCTGATAATACTTGTATTTTTGTATTATCTCCTACAACATTTCCAAATAAATCAAAATTTTCTGTATTAAATAAGATTCTTTCTTCTTCAGCTTGTTTTTTTAGTTCTTTTAGACTCTCTTCTAATAAATCTTTATTATCACAGTCATTTAAAACTTTTAATAGCTCAGTTGTGGCAATAAATATAGCATCTGTTTCTTTATTATTTAAATTATTTCTTTGTTTTTTATCAATTAAGTTCCCTATTTCTTTAAAATCCTCATTATAATCAAATACTTTTTCTAATTTATTATCTTGTATTTGATCTTCCTTAGTTCCCTCTTGTAATAAGTTTTGCTCATCTTTATTTGCAAATTTCCAAAACTCAAATATGTTCTTTTCATGCTTGTCTATTTCCTCAATATATAAAGTAGCATTTTCAATCTTTTTTGATATAGCCTTTATTTTTCGTTCTTGAGCTTCTATATCTAATTTAAAGTTCTTTACATTTTGTAAAACCTCATCTAAATCTTTACATATTTTTATTATATCTTCTATTGTGTAATATTCTTTTTGTATAAATTCTATTTCTTTTGTTTCTTCTTTTGGTAATTCTTCTACATTTTGCTTTATATCTTCTTGTACATTTTTATCTAATTCTTTTTGTATTTTTTTAGACTTAAAAAAATACTTTACTTTACCAAAAAAAGTTTTCTTACATTCTAAATACGTAGCTATTTGCTTTTCTTTTATAAAGTATTCTTGCTCTTTTTTTAAACCTTCTTTTTTTAACTTTTCTAGATTTATTTGTAACCTCTTGCTATTTTCTAACTCTGTATTTATTTGATTTTTCATATTTTCATATTCTTTTACTAAAAGTTCCATTAAGCTATCATATGTGATCTTCTTTTTGCCATATATAAAGTCTAGCCCACCTAAATAATTGACTTTTAGTTTGAATTTGTAGTAATGTGGCATTTCTGTATTTAAAATAAATAACGCTTTTAACAATTTATAAAATTTTTCTACTTCTTCTTTATCTTGAAATTTTATTTTATATTCACTTTGTATATTTTCATACACATGTGCTTTTCCTACAATTTGAAGACTCATATTGCCTTCTTTATCATAAACTTCATATGTGATTGGCCAATCTTTTGCAAAAAAACATATATATTTTTCAAGGTCTAATATTTGTGAAGATTTTAAGTATTCTCCCGAGTATTCTTCATGCGAAATTGGTACATATATGAATTCTTCTTTTTTGGATTTCTTTAGTTCTATTTGCTTTTTTAATAAATAGAAAAAAGCTGCATAATCTAGATCTTCTGTAGGTACTAGCATAAAGTATGTGTCTTCTATATCTGAATAGTATATTTGCCATAGGTAATTTGAGTTAAATTTTACAAGAAATGGCACTTGTTTTTTTAATTCTTTTTGTTTACTCTCTAAATCTTCTATTTCACTTAAATTTACTTGTTTTAGCATTTTTAAAAATGTAGCATAATTTATAATGTTCTCTTCTTGCTTAGAATCTAAATAATCTGCAATACTCTTTGCTTGTTTATATTTCTCTATAATAGTATTTAACCTATTACATGGTGTTAGTAAAATTCTTATTTTAGATATAGGAATATATCTATATACTCTATACTTGTTTTCTTCTATATTTTTTGACGGTCTATAATCTATTTTCTTTGTTTGTTTTAAAAAAGCTGGTATTTTTGCTAAATTCAAGCCAATATATTCTAATTTTGATAATACTGTATCTTCTTTTGTATTCTTTGTCATAATATCCTCCACTTTTTAGTTTCTTTTAAGTAGTATATCACAAAAAAATGATTCATACAATTTCAGAATCATTTTTTTCATTGTATACAACAAAAACCCCGCCTTAGCCGTCATTCTCAAGAGATTTTACGGACCTGTACTCACACAGGTGGGTGCTTACCTAAATACTCCTGGGTTTCTTACATTCAGTAAGCATACACGCCATATTTAGAGGTCGGCTCCCAATTCCAAAACTTGTAGGTTCTAAAATATCTTGTTTGTCGTACTACGCAGGGATTTTAAGACTGTAAGAATCTTTTTGTGGTTTCCACCACTTACGAATTCTTAAATTCTTTTCTTCTATTTACTTTGTATATTTATATTATCATATGAAAACATATTTTTTCAAATATTGCTTTTTGTTGTTTTTATCCTTTAAACCTATTTTAATTTGTTTATCTTTAGTTTATATATTATACTCTATATTATTCACATTATTTTAAATGTTGCATAAGTTTTCTTAATTTGATAAAATATTAATTAATGTTTTGTGAAAAGACGTGTTTATATACGTCTTTTTTCTATGTTCTATAATACAAAAGTCAACACAATAATTGCAATACCTAGAATAACACGATAAATTGCAAAACCCTTGAAGCTTCCTTTTTTTAGATACTCTAGCAAGAATTTTATTACTACTATTCCTGTTATAAAACTAAATAGCACCCCCATAAAGAAAGCAAGTGTAAATTCAAAATCTTTTATACTTACTAATACTGCTGCTAAAATAATTGGTGTTGATAGTAAAAATGAATATTTTGCTGCACTTTCTCTATCTAGTTTTAACGCTCTTGCAACTGTCATTGTTATACCCGACCTCGAAGTTCCCGGAAATGCTGCTGCTATTGCTTGTGATAATCCTATTAAAAATGATTGCTTAAATGTCATGTTCTCAAGTTTTACTTCTGATTTTGATTTCTTATCTACTACATATAAAACAATACCTAAAACAATAAGTGCTATTGCTATTAGTATCATTTCTATTCCAAATTTTTCACATATTTTATCTGATAATTTATCTAATACTAAACTTAAAATTCCTGTTGGTATTGTTACAATAACTATGTACCAAAATAATCTTCCTTCTGTTGACTTTTTCTTTTTTACAACTTGGTTATATCCTCCTTTAAATAAAGCTAACCAATCTTTAAAGAAAAATATCGTTATTGCAAGTAATGTTCCCAAATGTAAGGCAACATCAAAACTTTCTGGCATTTCCCACTTAAATATCCATGGTATAATGTTTAAATGTGCTGAACTTGATATTGGTAGCAGTTCAGTTAACCCTTGTACTATTCCTAAAATAATTGCTTGTATAATTGTCATAATTTTTTACCTCTTTTCCTTTGTTTTTATATAATTTAAATTTTTAATAACTCTTTCCATTTGATTTTTAATTATTATCTATTTCTTTAAACATATTTAATAATGTTTCTTTCATAAATTCTGCTGATGTAACTGGTGATACTTTTCCTGGAAGTGATAATGCCCAATTAAATTTTATGCCTAATTCTTTTACTGCTTGTTTATCTACTCCCCCTGGTGCAGATGCCAAATCTATAATTAAAGCATCTTCTTTTACTTGTTCTAACATATCTTTATCTAATACTACATATGGTATTGTATTAATAATAATATCAAATCTATTTAGATTTTCTTTTAATTCTATTAGATTGATTGGCTCATATCCATATGCCTTTATCCATGCAAGATCTGTTGTTTTTCTTGCTTCACATGCTACTCTTGCTCCAATTCCATCTAACATTTTAGATAGCACTTTCCCTATTCTTCCAAATCCTAGTACTAGTACATTATTCCCATGTAAATTCTTTGGTGTTTCATTAATTGCAATTTGAATTGCTCCTTCAGCTGTAGAAATTGCATTTAATACAGCTAATTCTTCTCTTTTTATAATATCTAAAATTGTAATGTCTTTTTCTTCTACCATTTCGTACACTTCTTGCTTAATAGAACCTGCAATAAATGTTTTTCCTCCTATTTCATTTATTAAGTCTTCTATTTGGACTTTTTCCTCACTAAATGGTGTATTTACAAATTCTCCAGTACTAGACAATGGCAATGGTCCTAATACAATATCTGCATCTTTTACACATTCTTTTATATTGTTAGTTTTAGTATCTACAAGTTCATGTGCCTTTTCTAGCGCATATGTCTTTACATTATAGTTTTCTTTTTTTAGCATAGAAGCTAATTTAACAATTCTTAAGTCTCCACCAATAATAGCTATATTTTTAATCATCTAATCACATTCCTTTCTTATTTAATTGTATTTTTGTTTTCTAAAATTATTCTTCTCTTTCTTTTTGTATATCTTTTCTAATTTCTTTGTATTCTTTTTTATTTGTTTGCTCATTTCGGCTTAATTTTCCTACTATTTTAGTTGTTTCTTCTAAATGTTTTTGTACTTTCTTTTCTTTTTTTGTTAATTCTAATGGTTTTGGTTCTACTTCTTCTAAATTAGGAAAGTTCATATGTGCTTTTATTGGGATAAATACTGGCTCTTTTTCTGCCTTTTTATACATATATGGATCAATCTCAATTGCTACATTTAAATAATTAATGGCATTTTCCTTTTCTCCACGAAGCATACATATTTTAGCTAAATTATAGTATGCTTTTGGCTCTAATAGGTTGTCTGCTAATGCATTCATAAAGTATTTTTCTGCTTCATCTAAATCGTTATATATAAAACTAATTTGTCCTAAACTATAATAAGAATTGTAAAGAAGTGTGTTAATTTCTGCTGCTTTTTCGTAACAAATTTTTGCATTTTGGAAATCGTTTAACATTGTATATACCATTCCCATATTGTAATATAGTTCATAACTTGTTGGATTATATTTTAATGCTTCATTATACATATTTGCAGCTTCCTTATAACGTTCTTGTTCACAGTATATATCTCCTAAAAGCTCTGTTGCTTCTATCATATCTGGCTTTTTACGTAATAAGTTTTCTAACATTTCTGATGCTTCTTGCTTTTTATCTAATTCATTTAAAAGATACGATATTTGATAATATGAGTTATAATCTTTTTTGTTAATATCTATTACTTGTACATATTCGTCTATTGCTTTTCTCATTCCGCCTTCTTTTTCATAAATTTTAGCTAGCATTTTATGTCCTAAATAACTTTCTGGATATTTTGTTACTAACTTTATTAAAAAGTTTTTGCTAAGCTTGTTATTATTAAAGAATGTAGCAATTTTACTAAGTGTAATGTATATAAGTTCTGAAAAATTTACATTTTTAAATTCTATATAAATAATTACTGCTGGAATTATAACAGAAATTAAATAAATAAGTATTCTTATAAATGTATTTATTTTCCATCTAAATATAATTTCTATGAAATTTATTGCAATTCCAAGTGCTTGTAAACAAAGAACTACAACATAGTTTGTATCATTTTTCTTAATCATTTTAAAGAACATGATAACAAATAAGGAAAATGCTAATACATTAAATATAATTTTTTCTGCTAACATGATTTTCCCCTTTCTTTTTGTTTATGTACCTATTTTATGACATTTTTTTAAAAAAGTCCATAGTATTAGCAAAATTTAGAATAACTTGTTTAATTATTCAATGCTTTTTTGAAAACATCTCTATATGAATAATTTTGTAAGAACCCTCCGTCAGTGCTTCGCACTGCCAGCCACTGCATAAGATATCTGTAATGCTCACTAACGTTCGCTAACAGCTATCTTAACCTCCCTTGAGTAAAGGAGGCTTTTCTCTACATTTTTAAATAAACTATTCTAGTCTAAAACAGTAGAGTAAAGGCCCCTTTATTTAAGGGGGCTGTCGTTCGTAAGAACGACTGGGGGTTCTAATATACGCAACATTTTGCCTTTAAGGCTTTGAATAATTACTAACTTGCTTAATATATTACCCTATGCTATAATACAAAAAAAAAGAATTAGGAGTTAATTTTATGAGAATTGGAATTGATATTGATGATGTTATTACTGATACTTCTTTTGCTATGAAGGATTATGTAATGAAATATGATAAAGATGGAGAAATACAGGAACATATGGTAGATGTAATGCGTGGCGACCCTTCTACACCTAATGTTTATAAATTTTGTTTAGATAATTATCTTAAAATTTTTAAAGCTACAAAAGTAAAAGAAAATGCAAGTGAAGTAATTCGGCCGTTTTATTGAAAATGGACATGATGTTTATATTGTTACTGCAAGAGGAGAAGAAAGAGAATTATTTAAGGGAACTGAAGATTTTACCATAAACTATTTAGAATCAAACAATATCCCCTATTCAAAAATATTGTTTAACTGTATAGATAAAGCTTCTATATGTAAAGAAAACAATATTGATTTACTAGTAGATGATTCTATTAAGCATTGTGAGGCAGTACATAACGAAAATATAAAAAGTATATTGTTTACTTCTGTAGTTAATAAAAATCTTCCCACACAGATTGAACGAGTTGATAATTGGTTAGAACTAGAAGAAAAAATAAATGGAATGAAATAGTATTTTTTTCTCTTTACTTTCCCTTTTCGATTTCTTCTATTTCTTTTTTAGTTGCTTTTGTTAATTCTCGTATTTCCTTCAAACTCACTCCTTTTTTTATCATATTACTTATAATTGTTTTTCTTCCTTCCTTTATTCCTTCTTCCCATACCATTTCTACACATCCTAACATGTCTCCTTCTTCTCCTTTCATTTCTTTTATTAACTCTTTTACTTTTTCTTCTCCTATTTTCCCTTTTAAATTTGCTCTTATGATGCTAATTAAATCATTTTTTTCTTCTTTTGTTAATTGCTTTTCTATTCTGGGTAATATTCTTCTTAATTCATCTACATTTTCATATTTTTCTATTAAAAATATTTTGTCCATATATTTATCGCTTTTTAATAAGTCTTCTTTTGTATATCTATTTATATCTATTAAGTTATATTGTTGTAAATTTAAGTTTTCTAGCCTTTCATCTTGCACTGTACTTAATTTTCTTTTTACTGTCCATTTTTCTTTTCCTGTATATAATACTATTGGTATTACTGTTGGCACTTCATATTCTTTTGTTTTTATCTTTTCTTTGTCTATTGCACTTTTCATTATTTCTAGTTTGTATTCTTCTAGTCTAAAACTCATTGAATAATCCACTCTACTTTGATGCTCAATTAGAAAATATATTTCTTTATTTTTCATCTTATATACTACATCTGTTTCTTTATCTGTATACTCTTCTGTTATGTATCTATTTGTATATTTTTCTATTTCTTTTTCATCTATTGTTTTTGCTAATTTTAATGCTTTATTTATAATGTATGTAGCATATTTTTTGTTATCTAATATTTTTCGATATGTTTTATCATGTATATTGTGTATAGTATTAGAACTCATTGCTTCATACTTTGCTTCTGTTTCTCTTATTTCAATGCAATGTATTGTTTTTTGTCTTTCTATATACAAATAATCGTAATATGTAAATTTTGCTATATTCTTTCTTGTAAATATATCATAATATATGTTTGCTTTATTGTCAATATATTTTCTGATTTTTTTCTCTTTTTGACTGGTTTTTATTTTAATTACCTCCATTCTTTTGTAGTTTTCTTTCTAGGTAATTTTAAGAATTAACTTTTAGAATAAAATTCTTAAGATTGTTTTGAAATTAATCTATATTTTTGTCTTTATATTAAATATTAAAGCACAATATGATAAATACTGTCAAGAAAAACATTTCGATAAAATTCGACATTCTACAACTATAAAGAAACACCTTAAGCTTAAGAGCATGGTAAGAACCATGCTCTGTTTTTTAAGTATTTATTTGGATTAGCAACATCCTCTTCCGCATCCACATCCACAGTTTGTGAATAATAATAAGAATATGATGATGAAGAATAAAATTTCACTGTCACCACAACCTCCAAAAAGGCCTCCACAGTTATTGTTACATCCACATCCACAGTTTCTAGATTCTTCCATTGTTTTTCCCTCCTTGTTTGTTTTTATATGATATAGTATGAATTTTTTAAAATTTGTGTTACAATATTAATGAAATTTTTTAAAATTAGAGGTAATACAAATGAATAAAATAGAATTATTAGCACCTGTTGGTGATTTCGAATGCTTAAAGGCTGCTGTTCAAAATGGTGCAGATGCAGTTTATTTAGGTGCATCAATGTTTAGTGCAAGAGCTTCAGCTAAAAACTTTGATTTATCTGAACTTGAAGATGCGGTTAATTATGCTCATTTAAGAGATGTTAAGGTACATTTAGCACTAAATACACTAATTAAAAATAATGAATTAGAAGAAGCTTTGTCTCTTGCAAAAGAAGCATATAAAATGGGAATTGATGCTTTAATAGTACAAGATTATGGCTTATGTTCTATGCTTTTAAAATATATGCCAGAACTTCCTCTTCATGCAAGCACTCAAATGAGTATTCATAATTTAGAAGGTACAAAAGAATTAGAAAATTTAGGTTTTTCAAGGGCTGTGCTATCTCGTGAAACTTCTTTAACAGAATTAGAATTTATCAAATCTCATTCTAATATTGAACTTGAAGTATTCATCCATGGTGCTCTTTGTATTTCGTATTCTGGCCAATGCTTACTTTCTAGTATGATTGGTGGGCGTTCTCGGAAACCGTGGAAAATGTGCTGGAGCATGTAGGCTTCCTTACGAACTTATAGTAAATTCAAATAAGGAAATCTGTATGGATAAAGGCTATATACTAAGCCCTAAAGATTTATGTGGGCTTAACTTTATTCCAGATTTAATACGTATTGGTGTTTCTTCTTTAAAAATAGAAGGTCGTATGAAAACTCCTGAATATGTTGCAACTGTTACTAGAGTTTATAGAAAATACATTGATTTAGCATATTCTAATAACAAATTTGTAGTAAGCGAGCAAGATAAAAAAGATTTACTACAAGTATTTAACCGTGGAGGCTTTTCTACAGGTCATTTAGATGCAGAACCAAATAGGAATTTAATTTTTAAAGAAAAACCTAGTAATGTTGGTGTTTATATTGGGAATGTAGCAAATTACAATAAAACTAAAGGACATATTACATTAAATTTAAATGATAATTTAACAATTGGTGATACTATTGTTTTTGAAAAGGAAGATACTAAATATAGAATTTCTGAATTAATGATGGGAAAAAATAATATAGAGTATGCAGTAAATCGGTCAACTTGTAACTATTGGAAGAATGAAAGGTAATATTAACCCTCGGAGATAAAATTTATAAATTAGAAAGTAAATCCCTTCTTACTAAAGCCAAAAATTCTTATCAAGGTGAATTAAAAAAGCACCCTTTATCTTGTTATATTAAAATAGTAAAAAATGCCCCTGTTATGGTTACAGTATTTGCTTATAATATGAATTTAGAAGTTAATTCTAATATAATACCCGTAGATGCTACTAATCAACCTATTACTAAAGAACGTGTTATAATGCAATTTTCAAAAACTGGAAATTCTTCTTTTGTTTTTACTAATTTTGATATTGAATTAGATGATAATTTGTACTTAAATATTGCTGATTTAAATGAATTACGACGTGAGTGTTTAGAAAAAGTATCTCATTATATTATAAATAATGCTAAAAGAAAAAATCCAAGAACTTTGCCTACTTCTCTTGATTTTAAAACTGCCAAGAAAAAGATTTCAAAAAAGAAAATATCTCTTTTATTAAATATTTTAGATGTAAATACAAATTATTCAGAATTGGAAAAAGTAGACCGTATATACATACCATTAAAGTATTTTGCTATGTCAGATTATTCAAATATTATTAAAAACATAAGTGCTGAATTTGATACATACATTTATATGCCAACTATTATTAAATCAAATTACAGAAATCTATTTACTACTAATATTGATAAAGCACTAGAAGAATACAATATAAAAGGGTTTGTTTTATCTAATTTAGGTACATTTAATATGCTTGAAAAGTATAAAGATAACTATGAGTTTATTGGAAATTATACTTTAAATGTGTTTAATAACTATTCTTTAGAAGCATACCAAAATTTAGGCTTAAATTTAATTACACTATCTCCTGAGTTAAATAAGCAAGATATAATAGAAATTTCTAATTTAGCTTGTGTTAGTACAGAACTTATTGTATACGGAAATACTCCTGTTATGACTCTTGGATACTGTGTTTTAGGTAAATCTAACAAGTGTTATCCAAATTGTAAATCACTTTGTAAGAGCAAACATAATTATTATTTAAAAGATAGATTAGGACTTTATTTTCCTGTAATCCCAGATTCTATCCAGACTATTAATACGATTTATAATAGTAAAGTTACATCTCTTGATTTTTCTGAACTACCTATAGATTCTGTTAGAATTGATATTTTAAATGAAAATATTTTAGAAATTAATAAAATAATTGATACTGTAAGACATGAAAAAAGATTTGAAGGAAAAGATTATACAAATGCTAATTTTATAAGAGAAGTATAGAATGTAGGGGCACCGTTTGCCGGGAATACATCGTAGGACCTGACACCACTGTGCCCTTTTTCTACATTTTTTACACTGGATTACTGCTTAGTTTGATTATTAGTTCCATATTATCATCTGTTGCCATTTTATTTTTACGTATCTTTCCACATTTTTTGCATTTAAATACTATTACATACCCTTTTTTAGAATTGGTTTCTATACCAATTGGCTCTAAATCTCCATGGCACTCTTCTGCCCTGTCTCCTGGATTTATATCTACATGTTTGGAATGTAAACAATATGGGCAATGATTACGGCATGAATAGCCTAATTTTGGTACTTCTTTGCCACAATTTTCACATATAAATTCTTCATCTATTTCTGTAAATTTGCTTAACATAGTGTAATCCTTTCTAAATACTAAATAATAAGGGCACAGTGGTGTCATGTCCATAGATGTATTCCCACAAACGGTGCCCCTACATTCTTCTTTTCTCACTAATCTGCAAGTAAACTTCCGCCTATAAATTCACGTATTAGTGATGTTTTAGGTATTGCTTCTTGTGGAATGGATTCAAAATAACTTAATAAACGAATTAGTCTAGTTGCTTCTGCATATTCTGGTTGTGTGTTTTTAATTTCTTTTAGTAGTGGCAGTGCATAATCTTTTAATACTCCTAATTCATATATAAGTGATGAATTAAACATACTATTTGCTTCTTCTTGGAATGGATATATGTATCTTTCTTCTCCACGGTTTACAGAATACCACATTTTTATAGTATGTGTTGCACTATACCCTCTAAATTGATTATCTCTTACAATTCTTCTAATTAACCTAGTATCTGTTGTTGAGATACGATTGTAGTAATCTATATTTAATACAGTTAATGCACTAATATAGATTTTGTATTTTTGTTCTTTTGAAATAGAATTTGTTAAACGGTCATTTAAACAGTGGATTCCTTCAATTACTAATATTTCATCATCCGCTAGTTTCATTGTTTCTCCATTATATTTTTTATGTCCAGTAGTAAAATCAAAAGTTGGAACTTTAATTTCTTCACCATTTAATAATTTTAATAAATGTTCATTAAATAAATTAATATCTAATGCCTCTATACACTCAAAATCATAGTTTCCGTTTTCATCTTTGGGGTTATCTTCTCTTTCTACAAAATAATTGTCTACTGATATAGTTACTGGCTTTAACCCATTTAATCTTAGTTGAATTCCTAATCTTTTCGCAAAAGTAGTTTTTCCAGATGAAGATGGTCCTGCAATTAAAACTACCTTTACTTGCTTATTTTTTGCAATATTATCCGCAAGTTCGGCAATTTTCTTTTCATGTAAACTTTCAGATAATAAAACTGCATCTTGTGCATTGTCTTTTTTTACTTCACGATTTAGTTTGTAAATAGTATTAATTCCAATTAGTTTATATATATCTTCATATTCGTCTAAAGTTGAAACTAATTTTTTATTTTCTACAAATGGGCTAAGTTTTGTTGGTGTTTTCCAATTTGGATAACGTACAATAAATCCATCTCTATATTTTACAATATCATATACTTTTGTATACCCTGTAGATATTGGCATAACTCCAAAAAAGTAATTGAAATATTCTTCACAGTAGTATAGTGATGCTCCAAATGTGTTTTCTGTATCTATTTGTATTCTTCCTTTTAATGTTTTTTCTTTTTCGTAAAATTCTTGTGCTTCTTTTACGGTCATTTTCACTTTTCTAATTTCTAAGTCTTTATCAATAATTTCTCCCATTTTACTATGAATATTTTGTATCATCTCTTCTGTTACTTTCATATTTTCTAATTCACAAAACATAGCATTTGAAAGCTGGTAATTTACTGTTAAAAGTGCTTCTGGATATAACTCGTTTAATGCTTTTGCTGCAATATACATTATACCTCTTATATAAATCATCATTCCATCTTTACTATTTAAATCAATTAGCTCTACATTTGAATTTTCAGTTAATTTTAAGTTTAAACTTCTTACTTCATTATTACACATACATGCAATTACTTCTGTTTTTGCATTTTTAATTTCTTCTTTTAATAATTCATATACTGTAACTCCGTGGAGTAGCATCTAATATTCTATTTTCGTATGTAATTTTCATGTTTTCCTCCTTATCCTATACACACAACATCTTTTTTAGTATATTCTTCTGGTTTTAATCCAATTCTTGTTTTCATATATATTGCAAATAATAATGTAATAAAACTAGTTCCTATTCCCATTACTATCATAGCATATTGTATTTCCATAATTGTAAGTAAATACGAACCGTACTGCTCCTGCAATTACTCTAAAAATACTTGCTATTATACTATATATAGAATATATTTTTGTAAGCATTTCTGGTGTCATAAAGTTACACATATATCTTTTACTTATAATTTTATATACTCCTTTATCTGACATTCTTACAATATATGTAAATATAATAATTGCAAGCATTGGTATTCTATACATTCCCATTACTACAACTGCACCTGCAATGGCAATTCCTAATGTCATTCTAAGTGATATATATGTTAATGTTTTGTTAGTATGCTTTTCATTGAATTGGTTTGCTTTTACTGCTGCTTTTCCTTGTACCACATCTAGTATAGCAAGTATAATACCAATAAATGTAGCAGATACATTTATATCTTTTAATAATGTAGTTTGATATGTTCCAAATAAGCACATTAGTCCCCACATAAAACCTAGCATAAGTAGCAAACTTTTTAATCTAGGTGATTTGAATATAAATTTAAACCCATCTTTTACTTCACTTATGCTTTCTTTTACTGTTTTTGATTTTTCTTCTTTAACATCAATAAAGTTTAAAGAAATAATAAGTGCAAATAACATAAAAATTATAGCAAGTATAATTGGAATATATGGATTTATATCATATAGAAAGCCAGACATAAATGTTGTTATTGCAGATATATAACAATATCTTGAATATCCTTTGCTATTAATTTTTGAAAATATTTTACCTTTTAAGTGTCCTTCTGGTATTGATTTATTTAGTAATGGTTCTTCTACTATAGATTTAAATGCCCATCCTATTGCTGATGAAAATTGTGATAAAATAATCATAAAATAATTTTTTGAAAATAAAATTAGAATTACTTCTAATGTCCAAAATATATTTCCTAATATAACACTTTTTCTTGTCCCTACCTTTGAAACTATAACCGTTATAGGAATTTGTAAAATCATTTTAAAAAATGCATATATTGATTCCATAAAAACAACATTAGCATTTGAAACCCCCTTTACCTGTGTTAAAAATAATACTTTTACTGCATTAAAAAATAATACATCAGCTGCTAATGTTTTATATGCTGGATATAACTTCATATTCAATTTTCTTTTTTTTGCAAGTTTTCTTTCTTCTTCCATTGTTCCTCCTAAATATCTTTTGCATGTTCTAAATGATTTTATCATAATGATTTTTTAAAATCAATGGATATTGGTATATTTTTGGTTTATCAAGGATATACTTTAGTAAAGTTATAATTTTAGGAGGTACAAGCTATGAATTTACAAAGATTACACACTATGTTAAATAATAAGGAAAAGGTTGATGTTTATTATGATGAAAGACCTGTATGGGTTCAAGAAGTTCATGATAATATTGCTAAAATTAGTTTTGTCGATAATTGTGAAGAAAAAGATGTTTATATAGAAGATTTATATGAAAATGATTTATATAATTAGAGAGCACTCTTAAGAGTGCTCCTTTTTGCTAATATATACATCATATGTCTTTTTCTCAAGCTTAAATTTATCTTGCTTTTCTTCAATGCATATACTAACATCGAATTTTTTTTCAGTATCACATGCTGCATCTTCACTTGACTCCTTCTTGAATTTGTCACAGAAAAAGTCTAATGCCTTTGTATACTCTTTGTTTTCAACGTGTCCTCTTACCTCTCTATTACTGGGTAAGATTCTTGAAGCTATCGTTGTTTTCATCATATGCCTTCCTCCGTTTATTTTGCATTATTTTATACCTATATTATACTATATATTTAAAAAATAATAAATACTAAAATTCGACTTTTTCTTGCAACCATGTATTTAAATCACTAATTTTTACTCTTACTTGTTCCATTGTGTCTCTATCACGTATAGTTACAGTGTCATCTTCTAATGTATCAAAATCTATTGTTACACAATATGGTGTTCCTATTTCATCTTCTCTTCTATAGCGCTTTCCTATTGAACCTGATTCATCATAATCACACATAAACCTCTTAGAAAGGCTAGTATATACCTCTTCTGCTTTTTTAGATAATTTTTTAGATAGTGGTAATACTGCTACTTTATATGGTGCAAGTGCTGGATGTAAATGTAGCACAATTCTTGTATCATCTTCTGCTATTTTTTCTTCTTCATAGCTATTACATAAAAATGCAAGTGCAACACGGTCACATCCAAGAGATGGCTCTATACAATATGGTATGTATTTTTCATTTGTTTCTGGATCTAAATAGCTTAAATCTTCCTTAGAATGGTTTGCATGCTGTGTTAAATCATAATCTGTTCTATCTGCAATTCCCCATAATTCTCCCCATCCAAATGGGAAATCAAATTCAATATCTGTTGTTGCTGCACTGTAGAAAACAAGTTCTTCTTTTGAGTGATCTCTTAAACGTATATTTTCTTCTTTCATACCTAAATCAATTAAGAATTTTTTACAGTAATCTTTCCAATATGCATGCCACTCTAAATCTGTTCCTGGTTTACAGAAAAACTCTAATTCCATTTGTTCAAATTCTCTTGTTCTAAAAGTAAAATTTCCTGGTGTAATTTCATTACGAAATGCTTTACCAATTTGTGCAATTCCCATTGGTAATTTTCTTCTTGTTGTTCTTAATACATTTTTAAAATTAACAAAAATTCCTTGTGCTGTTTCTGGTCTTAAATATAACTGTGTAGTTGAATCTTCTGTTACTCCTTGGAATGTTTTAAACATTAAATTGAATTTTCTAATGTCAGTAAAGTTTTCTTTTCCACAATTTGGACATGAAATATGATTGTTTTTAATAAATTCAACCATTTCTTCATCTTTCATTCCATCTGCAATCATATCATTTCCATTATCATGTGCCCATTCTTCTATTAATTTATCTGCTCTATGTCTTGTTTTACATTCTTTACAATCTATTAATGGATCACTAAATCCCCCTACATGCCCTGATGCTACCCATGTTTCTGGGTTCATTAAAATAGCAGCATCTAAGCCAACATTATACCTACTTTCTTGTACGAACTTTTTCATCCATGCCTTTTTAATATTGTTTTTTAATTCCACTCCTAGTGGTCCATAATCCCATGAATTTGCAAGCCCTCCATAAATTTCTGAGCCAGGATACACATATCCTCTTGCCTTACATAAATTTACCATAGTTTCCATTGAATCTAACATAAAAATACCTCCAAATTTGGTATATTATATACACTTTTTAAGAAATAGTCAATATTTTTATTTCTTTTCTTCTTGCTCTTTTTTTCTAGTTAATTCGTTTTCATATCCTGTTACTGTAATCATTGTTACAAGTATATATATAAGAATTGCAACAGGTATGGCGTATACTCCTACTGGAATTCTTAAAATTTGAATTATACTTGCAAATACTGCTTCTGATACAATTAATCTAAGTAATAATGTAATTATTACTTTAAATGCACCTAATTTTAAATAACGAATTCCTAAATATGCCAATATAATTATAGTAGTAATAACTATTGGAGCAATATATGGTTTTATTATATCTCTTATACGATAATGTGGTATAGTCATGGTTGTTACATTACTATCTATTTCTTCTATTTCATACTTTTCTTTTACTTTGTCTTTTAAAACTGTTAGTTCTTCATCATTTAATTCTTTTATATTAATTGCTATGGAATCATTAAATGTTTCGATATTTTGATATTTAATTTCTTTATTTTTAAATACATCTTTTACAATTTGCTTCATATCTTCCACATTAAATTCTTTTCCAATATAAACATCAATTCTTGTATGTTCTGAATATTCTAAGGAGAAATTTGTTTTCCATATACATGTTACAATTATTCCCACAATTATAATTAAAACTGCTATTAGATAAATAATTTTTGGATTTTTTATTTTTTCCATATTCTTCTCCTTTCTATTTTCTTACCTCTTTTAAATCAAATAAAAGATTCATTACAATATAGTTATATAACATAAGTATTACTATTCCCCAAAATAGTAACATACCAATACTTGCAATAGGTAACCAATTTATAAATGTAAATACAATCGCAATTATGCATAATGGTAATAATATACTTACATATCGTTTATATGTTTCTTTTATAATTTCTACCTTATTTCCTTCTGCTTTTTCAAATTTTCTTAATGCATATTGAAGCATTAGGAAATTTGAAACTAATATACCAATTATTGCAACTATTGCTTCTACTGATATTGTAACATTTGCATAACGAACAACTAGTAATATAATTGCCATAAGTCCACATGTTCCTATTATAGCAAATATTCCATTTGCCCTATAACGAATACCCCAATATATAAATCCTATTACTTGAATAGCTATTATTACACACAATACTACTTTTATATCTATATTATCGATTGATGCAGAAACATAATTATTTTCAGATAATTCATATTTGATTTTCATTACATCATTTTTAATAAGCCCTGCTATTTGATTTGCCTGTTTTACATAGTCAGATATTTCTTCATTTGAAGTTGATGCACTTCCAATAGATAGCTCTAAGCTACCTGTTGTTATAGGTTCATCAAAATAAGTTTCTAGTAAGGTCTCATCATCTAATTTGATTGATATTTTATTTGTTGTATCATTTCCTTCTTCGTCTTTAGATGATATATATGTTCTTGTAATATCCTCTAATTTTTGTTTTCCTTCTTTATTAAATTCGATACTTAAATATACTCTTGTACCTGTATTTGTATTTCCATAAACTGCTGCTGCATTTTTTATATTACTATTATCCATTAATACTTCATCTGTTTTGCTATCTTTTATTTCAAATTTTCCTAAGTAGCTAAGATTTGAAATTGCTGTATCTGTATAATTATCTTCTGGAATTGCTACAATAACTTCACCATTACTATAATTTAGTCTTAAATCATATTCACTAATTCCCATATTATCTAAACGGTTTTGCATAATTTTCTTTGCCAATTCATAATTTTTTTCATTTAATACATCTTCAGAATTTACTGGTTTATTTTCTTTAGTATATCCTTCTTTTAATGTACCATCTTCATTGGTTCCATCTGTTACTACATTTCCTTCAGCATCATATATAATTTCTTCTGTTTTATCACTAATTTTAAATTTTGCTACTCTTGCTCCACTTAAGTTCATTCCCATACTATATTCTGGCATTATGTTTGTCATTTTTCCTTGTTTCTTTATATAGATTCCACAAAATGAAATAAGACATATTGCAATAATTACCAAAACTGTTAATCCTTTTATTAATTTACTCTTTTTCATTATTTCCTCCTCATACATTTTATTTTCTTAATTTTATTTTTTATAATAACTTTGTATTATTAATAACTAATTCAAACCATATTCCTAAATATTTAGCTGCATATTTACTCATCATAGTTCTATCCATAAATATTTCAAAATAGTCTAATACTGGGCATATTTCTGTATCTATATTAATATTTAATATTACTTTTCTTTCTTCTTTATCTAAATCTAGTTTTGTATTTGTTACTGCATAATTTACTTTATCATGTTTTCCAAATGTAGCAATATTCTTATTAACTACCCTATCTCTATGAACATCAGATTTATCTGCTAGAATAAGTGCTGCTGAAATATCACTAACAGCTGTTCCTGTTTGTTCATCATGGTTTCCTATTGCCATCATAATTTCAATCCTATCTTTATCACACATTCCCATATCTTTTAAAATGTTATATGCGAGTAATGCTCCAGACTGTGCATGGTCAACACGGTTTACGCAATTTCCAATATCATGTAAATATCCTGCAATTTTTGCAAGTTCAATTCTCTCTTCACTATAATCAAATATTCTTAAAATGTCTGCCGCTCTTTTTGAAACAATACTAATATGCCTTATTGAATGTTCCGTAAAACCTAATACATTTAATTGTTTCTGGGTTCCTTCAATTAAGGCTTGAACTTCCTTATTATTTTTCACATCCTCTAATGTTATCATTCGTTACCTCCGTAAAGTTTTTTCTTTTAATGTACCACTTTTCGTATTAATTTATACGCTATAGGTATTCTATAACAAAAAAGAACACTTTTCAAGTGTTCTTTTAATATATTTTTGATATTTTCATCATGCAAAGTACTATTTTACCAAAGTACTAGGGTCTATATTTTCTCCATTTTTTGTAATTTCAAAATGTAAATGTGCAGTATCTGCTATTTCAAATGCAGCACTATTTCCTACTGTACCTATACTTTGACCTTGTTTTACTTCTTCTCCTACTGTTACAAACTCTGTAGATAAAAGATTTGAATATAATGTTTCATATCCATCTTGATGTTCAATTATAATAGATAAGCCATATCTTGGGTCATTTTTAATTGACTTTACTTTTCCTGTAGCTGATGCTTTTACAACTGTAGTTTTATCTGCTTTTATGTCCCATCCTAAATGGGTAGTCCACTCCTCTAGTGTTTCTGAATAAACTAAATTATCTTTTGCATAGTTTTTAATAATTTCTCCATCTACTGGTTTTGCAAAACCAAAAACTTCTGGTTTTGATTCTTCTTTTTTGGTTTCTACTTTTTTATTCTCTTCTTTCTTAGTTTCTTCTTTTTTAGTATTATTTTGTGTTTTTGTTGTTTCCTCTTTTTTAGTTGTATTTTCTATATTAGTATTAGTAGCTTTTGTGGTTGTATTACTTATTGTATTTTGTGTACTCTTTGAAATAGTATTTTGTATTTCATTTTTTGATTGTTCTACTGTTTTTCCCATTTCAGTGCTTACCTCTGCACTGTCAGCAGTACTCTCTCTAACTAAACTTGCAATTTTTTGGCTATCAATACTTGCTTGTTTATCCATTTTATTTCCATATACTACAAAAGTGATAGCAAAAGCGATTAATCCAATTAATACTACGCTACCTCCAATATAAAATAAATTATGATTTTTTTCTTTTCTTTCTCTTCTCCTTGCATCTCTTCTCATTTTAATTCCTCCTAAACTAAACTTAATTTAGTTAAAGTATTTCCTTTGTTAGAAGATTTATACAATTTATTTTAATTTTTTATTACTACATCTTCTTTATTTCTACATGTCTATAATTTCCACACCTGTATAAAAATGTTTTATAATTTCTTCATAGTTTTTTCCTTGCTTTGCTAAAGAATCTGCACCAGTTTGGCTCATACCAACACCATGCCCATAACCTTTTACTTCAAATTTTATATTATCTCCTTCTATTGTATACGAAAAATCTGTAGAACGAAGCCCTAATATAGTTCTTACTTCTACACCTGCAAGCTCTAAATTGCCCACTTTTAAAGTTTTAACACGATTACTATCTGTCATTTCCTTTATTTTAATTGCATCTTCTTTTGTAAAATCAATTTCTAAATCTGCATGCTTTTCCTTTATTTTACTTACAAACTCATCTTTAGAAAGAGTAAGTTCTGAATAATATTGGCTATATGCATCTTCACCGTGATGTTTCTACTGCTACTAAGTATGGGTAACTTCCTCCCCATACATTAACAGGTATTTCTGTTTTTCCTCCACTATTAGAATGAAAAAATGCGTTAATTGGCTTTCCTTCATATGTAATAATTTTTCCTTTAGTAGAGTACACTGCTTGCTCTATCTTCTTCCAGTTTTCCTCTCTTAAGTTTTCTTCCCATCTTGCTAATCTATCTTCTTTTGAAACCCATGCTTGGCAACAACTGCTATCATCACAAATATTTGCATTTTCATGTTTTGGGCTTCCTGTTATTTTATAAATCGTATAAGTTCTTGCCACTACTGATTGCGCCTTTAATGCTTCTATTTCAAATGTAACTGGCATTTCAGCTGATACTACATGGCATAAATACTCATCTAAATTTACCTCTTCTACTTGTCCTGTTTTTGCATGTAATAATTTTATTGTTTGGTAATCTCCGTAATTATATGAAATATCTTGTATTTCGTTTTGTACACTATTTTGTATATTATTTTGGATTTCTTCTTCCGTACTTGTTTGTTTTATCTCAAAACTCTTTGTAAAAAGTATTGGAATTAGAAAAATAAACTGAACAAAAAGAATAATTGCAATAACAACTTTTTTCATGTTTTGTCCTTTCTAACAAGTTAGTTTTAGTTTCATAGAATTTAAAATTTTCTTTTCAATCCTAGATACCTGTACTTGTGTTATTCCTAAAACTTTTGCTACTTCTGATTGTGTTTTGTCTTTATAAAATCTTAATAAAATGATTTGTTTTTCTCTATCATCTAAATTTTCTATCAATTGTTTTAAAGCAATTTTGTCTACAATATTATTTGATTCGTCTTTTGCACATGGTATTTTATCTATAACATTTCTACTATCATCTGAAGAATTCTCTTCATATATAGAAGAAACTGGTTTTAGTGAGTCCATTGCATATGTTATTTCTTCTTTTGGCATTTTTAATGTGTTTGAAATTTCTAAAATTGAAATTTCTTCCCCTGTTTTTGCCAAATATTGTTTTTGTAATTCTAGTATCTTAATAGCCAATTCTTTTGTGGATCTACTTACTTTTATCATTCCATCATCTCTTATATATCTTTTTATTTCTCCTAATATATATGGTACTGCATATGTTGAAACTTGTACTTCAAAACTTGTGTCAAATCGCTTCATTGCTTTAATAAAGCCCATACATCCTATTTGGTATAAGTCATCTGTTTCATAACCTCTACCAGTAAAACGTTTTACAATGTTCCATATTAGTCCCTTGTTGTTTTCAACAAGTCTTCCCATTGCATCATTGTCTCCGTGCCTGAGCTTTTTTAATGTCTAATAAACTATTTTCGTACATGCTAAAGCACCCTTTCTTATATTCTAAATGAACTAAATATTTTTCCTTCGTTATCTTCTTTTTTATCTTTTTTTTGGATTACTTTTTTCATGGTTACCTTTGTTCCAAGTTCTAAAATAGATTCCACTTCTAAATCATCCATAAAGCTTTCCATAATAGTAAATCCCATTCCAGATCTCTCTAGATCTGGTTTTGTTGTATATAATGGTTCTTTTGCCATATCTACATTTTCAATTCCTTTTCCTTTATCTGATATTTCTATTACAATAGTATTTGCAAATATTTTGCATATAATCTCAATTGTTCCTTCTTTATCTTCATAACCATGAATTATTGAATTTGTTACTGCCTCAGATACTGCTGTTTTTATATCTGCTAGTTCTTCCACCGTTGGATCTAATTGTGAAGCAAATGCTGCTACACTAATACGTGCAAAAGCTTCATTATTAGATTTGCTTAGGAATTCTAATCTCATTTCATTATCATATAAACTTTTCATTACTTACATTTTCCTCCTACCCAATTTTACTTTCTTCTCTAATTGGTATAATTTTTAAAACACCACTCATTTCAAATATTTTTTTAACGCTTGTCCCTACATTTATAAGTTCTGCACCTCCACCTAACATTTTTATCATTTTGTATCTTCCAATTAACATTCCAATTCCTGCACTGTCCATAAAAGTAACTTGATTAAAATCAAACACAATTTTTCTTGGCATATATTTAGTAATTTCATTATCCATTTTCCTCCTCATTTTTTCTGTAGTATGATGGTCAATTTCTTCTGTTATTTTAAATATCAATTGCTTGTCCTTTTCATTATAATTTGCTTCCACGTTTTTTCCTCCTCTTTTTTCAAATCTTGTTTATCATTATATATTATATGGTAATATTTTCCAATAGCAAATTTTAAGAAGTTTTAGCGATTTATGAGAACTTTTCGACGGCGTTTTTAGACAAAAAAATATTGGTGAATATTCACCAATATTTTTTTGTCTAATAGAAAATCACTCAGTTTTAAGTTAAAGATGTAGGGGCGAGCATTGCTCGTCCGTGTGGCAAAACCTCTTTTGTTCAATTTTAATTTTATTTCTTGTTCTTCTCTACAACAATATCACCAAAGATTTCCTCTTGTGTAGCATGTACTTTATCTCGTCTTTCTAATTCCAGTAATCCCGTAAATGCTGTTACAACTTCTTCTTTATTACATTTTGATAGAGAATATAACCTATTAAAAACAAATCGTGGTTTTTTTACTAATTCTCTAAACATTTCTTTTACTTTACTTGCAACTGTATATGTATCTGTTATTGCAATTTTTTTAATATTATCTGCATGTTGATTTAATCTACTCTTGTTTCTATTTATTAATTTCAAATATATTTCTTCTAGTACTTCTTTTTTATATTCTTTTTCTAATTGTTGTTTTGGTAATTTTATCTCTTCTTCTAATTTAAACAATCTACCAGAAAATTCATTATAGTTTTCTCTTAATTTATTTGTAATTTCTTTATATTTCTTGTATTCTATAATTCTTTCAATTAATTGCTCTTCTGTAAGTTCTTCTTCTGGTTCTTCTTGCTTTGGTAGAAGCCCTTTTGATTTTATATATAAAAGTGTAGATGCCATAATTAAAAATTCACTTGTTATTTCTAAATTCATTTCTTCTGCTGCATTTATATATTCTATATATTGGTCTGCTATTTCAGAAATTCTAATATCATATATATTCATTTTGTTTTTATCAATTAAATGACATAGTAAATCAAGTGGTCCTTCAAAATTATCTATTTTAATTGCATATTGCTTTGTTTGCATTGTTAATATGTTTTGCATTCTAATACTTCCTTTATTGTTTCTTCTTTATATCCTTTTTTTGCAAGATATATAGCTATTTCATCATTTTCCATTGTGGTTTTCTTTTTAATAAAAATATTCCTTGCTGATTTTCTTTCGTAATCTTGCAGTTCTTCTTTATGTTCATAAAAATAATCTTCTATTTTATCTTTTCCTACACCCTTTGTATAAAGTTTGTATTTTATTTCTTTTATAGAAAGATTTTTTAAAGACATAAATTCTAAAACTGCTCTTTTTATATAGTCACTATCATCTAAATATCCTGCTTCTTTTACATAGTCTATAATATCACACAAGATATCACTTTGTATAGTATTTTGAAATTTATTTTTTACTTCTCTTTCTGTTCTCTTTTTATACATAATATAATTCATAACCTTTGACTTTTCTTTATCAAATTCTTCTACTGTGTACATATTACCTCCATATTTATCTTAAAGCGAAGACTTTTGTCTTCGCTTTATTTTCCTATTCTTCTTCGTCACTAGATAATTCTTCTTCACCTAAACTTTTTTCAAAAGCTTTCGCAAAGTTATCTCTTATTTTTTGTTCTACTTCTGCCATTACTTCTGGATTATCTAATAGGTATTGTTTTACATTTTCTCTACCTTGTCCAATTCTGTTTCCATTATAACTAAACCATGAACCACTTTTTTCGATAATATCTAAGTTAACACCCATATCTAATATGTTTCCTTCTTTAGATATACCTTTTCCATATACTATATCAAATTCAGCTTCTCTAAATGGTGGAGCTACTTTATTTTTTACAACTTTTACCCTTGCTCTACTTCCAACAACTTCTCCATCTTGCTTAATATTTTCTGTTTTTCTAATGTCCATACGAACAGATGCATAGAATTTTAAAGCTCTTCCTCCTGTTGTTGTTTCTGGATTTCCAAACATAACTCCAATTTTTTCTCTTAATTGATTTATAAATATTAGTACTGTTTTTGATTTATTAATTGCTCCTGCTAATTTTCGTAATGCTTGTGACATAAGCCTTGCTTGTAATCCCATATGAGAATCTCCCATATCGCCATCTATTTCTGCTTTTGGAACTAATGCTGCAACAGAGTCTACAACAATAACATCTAACGCTCCACTTCTTATTAAGTTTTCAGTAATTTCTAGTGCCTGTTCTCCTGTATCTGGTTGTGATACTATTAAGTTATCTATATCTACTCCTAAATGTTTTGCATAAACTGGGTCTAATGCATGTTCTGCATCTATAAATGCTGCTTCTCCTCCTGCTTTTTGTGCTTCTGCTACTACATGTAAAGCAAGAGTAGTTTTTCCTGAAGATTCTGGCCCATAAATTTCAATAATTCTTCCACGTGGTACTCCACCTATTCCTAATGCAATATCTAATCCTAATGCACCTGTTGGAATTGCTTCTATATTCATAGCTTGAAACTCTCCTAGTTTCATAACAGATCCTTTTCCAAATTGTTTTTCAATTTGTGACATTGCTGCTTCTAATGCTTTTTTCTTTTCTGAATTTTCCATTTTCTTTTTTTCCTCCTTTAATTTATAAAACGTTTGTTTGTAAATGTATTATCACATTACTTTTTTCATTTGTCAATACTTTTTTTAAAAATTTTTTACTGCCTATAATTATTTAATGCTTTTTGAAAACATTTCTATATGATTAATTTTGTAAGAACCCTCCGTCACCCTTCGGGTGCTAGCCACTGCATAAGATATCTGTAATGCTCACTAACGTTCGCTAACAGCTATCTTAACCTCCCTTAGATAAAGGAGGCTTTTCTCTACTTTTCAAAATTAACTATACAAGTTTAAAATTATAGAGTAATGGCCCCTTTACTTAAGGGGGCTGTCGCGTTAGCGACTGGGGGTTCTAATATTCATAATTTGAACAATAATTATTTAATTACTGCCTATACCAAGTACCAATTCCTTCATATACATTATAGCTATTTGGATTCAATTCCCCTATTAAATTAGGACTATATACTAATGTATTTTTACTATAATATAAAAACACATATGGCATTTCCTCTTCGTAAATTTGAACTATTCTACTATATTTTTCTCTTAAAACTTTTTCATCTTGTATATTTTTAACATCATTTATTAAGCTTCTCATTTCTTCATTATTAAAATTAGCTATATTATTTTCACCAAAATATGGAGATAAATCCGGACTAATCCCACTGTATACACCTGTTAAAATCATATCATAATTCTTATTTTGTAGATAATTTTGATACTGGCTATCAGATACTTTCCTTATATTAATTTCAATTCCAAATTCTGATAATGTCTGTTTAATATTTTCTGCTACTTGCACTCTTGCTTCATTACTACTATTTACAACTAAATCAAATCTTAACTTTTGAGTTCTGTAATCTTTAACTCTTTGCCATATCTTTTTATTATACATCCAACCTGCTTGTCCTAAAATACTTCTTGCTTTTTCCTCATTTGTTTCATAGATTACTTTTTTATCTTCATATAAGTAACTACCAAATTCTAATGGAAAATTAGCTTTATAATATGCTCCTTTATAAATTCCAGCTACTATATTTTCTTTATTGATTAAATATGAAATAGCCTTTCTTACTTCCACATTTGATAAAATATTTTCTTCACAATTAAAAGCAATATAATCCAAATTTCTACCATAATATTCTTTTTTATAATATCCAATTGTTCCAATATAGTCTTCTAGCTCTGTAGTTTTAGTAGTAAGTAAATCTATATTCCCTGTTTTAAATGAGTTATAAACTTCTCCCATAGATTGATATTTAATCAATTCTATTTCTTCTAATTTCGTTTCTTCTACTTCATATTTCCACCAATTATCATTTTTCTTTAATGTGATTTTTGCACTATTTTCTAATACTTTGAATCTTCCAGTTCCTACTGGCTTGTTGTTCTTTTCAGTATTTACAAAATCTTCATTTTCATAATAGTAATGTGACATAATTGGAAAAGTTAAATTGTATTCAAAAAATGGTACTTCCTCGTTTAAATTAATTTTAATTGTATTTTTGTCTATTACTTCAACACTAATTACTTTTTCTACATTATAAGCATAAATAGAATTTGCTCCTATTTCTTTTAATCTATCTATTGTAAATTGAACATCTTTTGCAACTAGTTCGTTTCCATCATGCCATTTTACGTTTTCTTTTAATTTTATAACATATGATGTATTACTTTGTTTAGTCCACTCTTTTGCAAGGCACATTGCTATTTTATTGTCACTTGTTATATCTAGTAATGGCTCATATATAAGCCTTGAAATATCTTGTATATTTTGATTTTTACTTAAAATTGGATTTATCGTATCAAAAGATATAATTGGTGCCCTAATATTTGTAATTATTTTTGTTTCTTCCTCAATTTCCTCAATTACAGATTTATTTGGTTCTTCATTTTTTTGCCCATAAATTAAATAACTTGCGCAGCCAATTAAGACTACTACAATTATAATAAATATATATTTTATAATATTAGATTTCAATTAGTTTTCCTCCATTGTTAATTTTTCTAGTTCCTCTTTGGTCAGTTCTGTAATTTCTATAATTTTTTCTAATTCTATATTCATTTTAAGCAGCTTTTTTGCTACTTCTACTTTTGCCTCTTTTATACCTTCTTCTCTACCTTCTTCTCTACCTTCTTTTCTTCCTTCTTTTCTTCCTTCTTTTCTTCCTTCTTTTCTTCCTTCCTCTCTACCCTCTTCTCTTCCAACTACTCTTGCTGCATATTTAGCTTGGTTTTCATCTAATATTGCTTTTCTTCTTAATTCAACAAGTCTCATTAATTCTTCGTCACTACTAATCTCTTCTAATTTTTCCATAGCCTCTTGTATTTCTTTATTTGTCTTCATAATTTCAGATACCTCCTTTTGATTTGGATTATCTAAAAATGTAATCCAATCTATTAATGCATTTTTACTTCCTTTTGCTTTCATTTCTCTTACTTTTGGTATCTCTATTATATGTATTTCTAATACATCTGTCAACTTTATATTGTTATTATCTTCTCTTATATGCCAAATTGTATGTGCTTCTTCTATATCCATTAATTTTTTTAGGTTATAATCTAATATTGCTATTGATATTGTTTGATTTAAATCTTTATATTTATCTCCTACTAACATCTGTTGAGAATATGCTTTACCATTATAATACAATATCCTTTTTTCAATATCTTTATTATCTGATAACTGAACTTCAATATTACATATTACTCCATCATCTAGTATCGCAATTAAGTCGAGTATTCCCATTTTATCTTTTGCATATTCTCTTAATAAATTTTTATTTTTATCTAATTCTATCTTTTGTATATTTTTTCCTATAATCTCTGATATAAATGCTTTTGTTATTGTTTCATTTCCTTTTCTAAATAGTGCTTGAAATACAATGTCCATTTTAGGTGGTAATAATTCTTTTTCCATACTTTATCTTCTCCTTTTATTTTTAAATTTTAAGCTACATATATTTCTTTTTTACACCTCCTTTTTTACCCCCTAGATATGCATATACAAAAAAGAGGAAATACGTCTTAATAAAAGCCCCATATTTCCCCCATAAAAATATATCTTTTTGTTCTTAGTCTCTAGATTCTACCACAATTCGAATTCCAGTTCTGTCTTCCCCCTCAACTTCAACCTCTGCGAATGCTGGTACACAAACAAGGTCTACTCCTGTTGGTGCTACAAATCCTCTTGCAATTGCTACCGCCTTAATTGCTTGGTTTAATGCTCCTGCTCCAATTGCTTGCATTTCTGCTCTTTCATTTTCTTTTACCAAACCAGCAATTGCTCCTGCTACTGAATTTGGGTTTGATTTTGATGAAATTTTTAAAACTTCCATTTTTTCTGCCTCCTAAAATTTAATTTTTGTTTCATTTTTTTAACAATTATATTTATATTATATTTTAGAATTGTTGTCTAGTAGTTTTTGGTAAAAAAAGGAATTTTTCATCGTCATTTTTAGCCATTTTACTGCATTTTTAGCCTTTTTATATTAGTAATTCGACAATTTTCGTCATCTACTTCAAAAATACAACCACAAAAGCCACATTTACCATCTGCTAATTTGTATCTTTCTGGTAAACTTGTTTCAAATCGTTTTAGTGATGCACCTACTTCCATTCCAATAACTGATTTTATAGGTCCTGTCATACCTATATCTGTAATATATCCTGTTCCATTTTCTAAAATAGTTTCATCTGCTGTTTGAACATGTGTATGTGTTCCAAATACAGCACTTACTTTTCCATCCAAATAGTATCCCATTGCTATTTTTTCTGCACTTGCTTCTGCATGAAAATCTACCACAATAATATTTGCTTTTTTATCTATTTCTTCTAAAATATGTTTTACTTTGGTAAAAGGGTTTTCTGATAGCACATTCATTTCTGTTCTTCCTATTAAATTAATAACAGCAACTTTCTTATTTTTACATTCTACTATTACATATCCCTTTCCTAAAACACCTTCTGTATAGTTGGCTGGTCTTATTAACCTTTCTTCTTCATTTATAAAAGTAAATACATCTTTTTTAGCCCATGTATGGTTACCAAGAGTTACAACATCTACTCCCATTTCTATCATTTGCTTATAATGCTTATGTGTAATTCCCATTCCATCTGCAACATTTTCTCCATTCATAATAACAAAATCTATATTTTCTTGTTTCTTTAATTCTGGTAATACCTCTTTAGCTTTTTTTAATCCATTTTCTCCAACAATATCTCCTACTGCTAAAATTCTCATTCTCATCTTCCTTTCTTTTCGCATGTTTATATTATACACTATAATTAACTAAAGTAAAATATTTTTTATTTTAAAACTGTAAAATTTGATTTATGTTAATTTAAATGTTATAATATTATTATGAAACTGTAAACAAGCAAAAAGGAGGCAACACATGAACAATACAAAAGTTTTTATCAATTCAATTTTTATTTCTGGTAAAATTGATACCAGCGATGTGCGGGAATATGTAAAAATGCACGAAATAAAACAAAACTCATTCATTACTTTGAACAATACTGGCGAATTAATGGTAGTTCCGCCAACACGGCTTCAGCAAAATTTAACAATTGCAGACTCATTATTTCACAATTTTGTTGAGCAAAAAATTATGGCTGGTTTCGTTTATGGTTTTTTAGAAAGCTTTAAAGAACAATTGAATATTGATTAACTTTTTGCAAGCACAAAATAGACGAGAGAACAAATGATTTTTATTTGCTCCCTCGTCTGTTTTTATTTGGCATATTCGATTACACGTGATTCACGAATCACATTTACTTTTATTTGTCCTGGATAATCCATTTCATCTTCTACTTTCTTTGCTACATCTCTTGCAAGTAGTGTCATATCTGCATCCGATATTTTTTCTGGTTTTACTATTATACGAATTTCTCTACCTGCTTGAATAGCAAATGATTTATCTACACCTTCAAATGAATCTGCAATTTCTTCTAATTGCTCTAAACGTTTAATGTATGCTTCTAAAGTTTCTCTTCTTGCACCTTGACGTGATGCACTAATTGCATCTGCTGCTTGTACTAAAACAGCTTCTAATGTCTGTGGCTCTACATCGCCATGGTGAGCTTCTACAGCATTTATTACAAGTGGATTTTCTTTGTATTTTTTTAATATGTCTACACCTATTTCTACGTGTGTTCCTTCCATATCATGGTCTAACGCTTTTCCAATATCGTGTAATAAACCTGCGCGTCTTGCACGTTTAGTATCTAGTCCTAATTCATCTGCCATAATTCTTGCTAAATTTGATACTTCTATTGAATGATTTAATACATTTTGTCCATAACTTGTTCTGTATTTTAATTTACCAAGTAACATAACAATTTCTGGATTTAGTCCCATAACACCAGTTTCTAAAGTGGCTCTTTCTCCCTCTGATTTAATAATAGCCTGTACTTCTTCTTTTGCCTTTTCTACCATCTCTTCAATTTTAGCTGGGTGAATCCTCCCATCTTCAATTAGCTTCTCTAAAGCAATTTTAGCTACTTCTCTTCTTAATGGATCAAAACCTGATAGAATAACTGCTTCTGGTGTATCATCAATAATCAAATCAATTCCTGTTAAGTTTTCTATTGTTTTAATGTTTCTACCTTCTCTACCAATAATTCTACCTTTCATATCGTCATTTGGAAGGTTTACAATTGAAACTGTTGTCTCTGATGTATGGTCTGCTGCACATTTTTGAATTGCATATGTTAATAGTTCTTTTGCTTTTTTAGTAGATTCTTCTTTTGCCTTTGTTTCTTCTTCACGAATAATAGCTGCTTTTTCTTGTTTTATTTGTTTTTCTACTTCTGTAAGTAAAAGTTTTTTTGCTTCTTCTACTGATAACCTAGCTATTTGCTGAAGTTTTTCCATTTGCTCATTAACAGCATTTTCTAATTCTTTTTCCTTTTCATCTAATTCTTGATATTTCTTATCTGTCTCTCTTTCCTTTTTTTCCAAATTTTCTTCTTTTTTATCAAGATTTTCTTCTTTTTGTATAATTCTTGATTCTTGTTTTTGAATTTCGCCTCTTCTTTCTCTAATCTCTTGCTCTAAGTCTTTTCTTTCCTGCATGATTTGCTCTTTTGCTTTAAATATTTCTTCTTTTTTCTTATTTTCAGCTTCTTTGTTTGCAAGTTCTAATATCTGTTTTGCTTCATTTTCTGCACCTTTGATTTTAGATTCAGCTATTTTTTTGCGTATTGCTACACCTATTGGTATAAATACAATAGCTGAGATTAGAACAGTGGCGATAATGATTACGATTTCCATAATCTTACACCTCTTTCTATTTAATTTTCAATGTTCTAATATATTTAATTTTCTTTTTCTTAATATATTAAACCTACTCTTCTATTTTATATGTATTTAGCTATACTGTCAAGGTATTTTAGATAAAAATAAAAGCAATTTCATTAAATTTTAATAAAATTGCCTTATTTACTTTATTTTCCTAATCTAATATTTCCAGAGGTTGTTTTTACTTTTAACTCTACATATGGTGCATTACCCATTACATTTCTTCTGTTTGGTAAAGTAGTATTACCAGATACTGTATCTGTAAACATTTCACAATTTGACTCTTCATTTAAATACATTCTTACTTCCCCTGATGTTGTTTTTATATTAGAATCTGCTGTTATTTTAAAATCGTCACTTTTTATATTTCCAGATACGCTTTGCATATCTACACTACCTTCTATTTTGCGGGCCTCAATTTCTCCTGAAGTTGTTTTTGCTTCAATTTCTCCTATAGCATTATTTATAGTTATATCTCCCGAAACTGTTTTTAAGTTTATTTTTCCTTCTATACTTTCTACAGAAATATCTCCAGATGTTGTCTTTAATTTTAAATTATCTTCTTTTAAGTTTTGTAATTTAATATCTCCTGATACAGTTTCTATCCCAATACTTTTTGCTTCAATATCTCCCATTTTTATATCTCCACTTGTAGAAGAAATTGTTAAATCATCAAATTTTAAACTTTCGTCCACTTCTATATCACCTGATACTAAACTTATTTTTAAAGTTTTTTCATATTCTTTAGGTATATATACATCATACGCCTTTTGGTCGAAAAATCCTATGTAAAAGAAATAAATTTTATTCTTTTCACTAATATTTATAGTAGAAGATGTTCTATTTACTTTAAATAATTCATCTTCTTTTAGTTCTTTAACCGAATATTGAACCACACGCATTTTACTATCTTCTGTAAAATGTACATTTAAATCTGAAGATTTAAATTCTAATTCTATTTTGTCTACATCTACTAAATCAATACTTTCTTCTTTTCGTATGTATTCACTTTTTCTTAATTCTTTCCCACTTCCAAAACCTAAAAACCAGTTCCAGTTATTATTATGAATAGCAAATATTAAAACTTTGGTAAACGAAATAACTAACATCATTAGTACAATAATTAATACAATAATTCCTATTTTTTTCATTTTATTCTTCTCCTAACTTAAATAATAAATGTATAATGTTTTCTATTAATGTTGCAATTAAAAAGATAATCCAAGAAATATACCAAATTCCAAATGTAAAGCTAACTAGTAGATATATAATAACTGTTAGTGTCCATATAATAGAGTCTATTGCTTTTTTCAATTCCTTGTTTTTATCTTTTTTTCCTTTCCATTCCTTAAATTCTTCTACCATTGTATCTTCATATTTTGTATATTTAGGTCTTGTCATAAAATGATATATTAATATACATGTAGATAGCCCTGCAAGTGCAAGGAACGCTGATGCTGATATAAAATCTGGCATGCTAAGTTCATCTAATACAATAACTGCTATTAAACTTAAAATATATAAACCAACGCAAATAGAAACTGTAAGACCTGTCTTTTTCCTTGCTTCTCCTACATATTCTTTATGAATTGGATTGTTCTTGTTTAATTCTTCAACAAGTTCATTTACATCACCAATTTCATCTATTACAGTTTTAAATGCTTCTTCTTCTTTTTTCCCTTGTTTTAATAAATCTTCATATTTATCTTCTGCATTAGATATAATTTCATCTTTTAAATCATTTGCTCTTTTAGTATTTGGAGCACTTTCAAATAGAGTATTAACCTCTTTTCTAATTTTCTCGTTCATTTTTTCTTCTCTCCCCTTTATTCAAATAATATCTGATTTTTTTGGCATTACAATAGCTGCTACAATATATGCTATAATTCCGCCTCCCCAACAACATGAAAATAAAATCCATGCTAAACGTACAAGTGTTGCATCTATATCAAAATATTCTGCAATTCCACCACATACGCCATCTAGTTTTTTGCCTTGCTCAATTTTGTACAATTTTTTTTGCATAATTTACTCCCCTTTCTAAATTAATTTGTCTATTAATTCTTTTGTTAAGTTCCACTCTTCTATGTTCTTTTTATAAAATTCAATTCCTTCGTTGGTAATAGAATAATACCTTCTTCTTGCTCCACTATTTCCTTCTCCCCAAAAAGATGTAATATAACCTGCTTCTTCCAATCTTCTAAAAGCACAATATAATGTTGCATCATTTAATTCATACTTGTTATTAGTTTTTTCTTTAATAGATTTATTAATTTCATATCCATAACTATTTCCTTTCATTAAGTGTGCTAGAATAATGGTTTCAGTATGCCCTCTAATAACATCTGCTCGAATTGACATTTTATCACCTCTCTTTTAACATAAACTATTATATATCAATATACCTTATCTGTCAAGGTATATTGTGTAAAAAAATAGGGCACAGTGGTGTCATGTCTATTAAGCATTCCCTTTAAACGGTACCCATACATTTAATATTTTCTATTTTACAAATTTTCTTCTACTTTTTTTATTTCTACTAAATCAATTTTTGCAGGATATGTTGTAGTTACCACTCCTGTATATATAACAAGAACTTTATCTCCTTTTTTTAGTTGTATTTGTTGCTTCTCGGGAATTATAAAACTATATTTATCACATTCAAATTCCCCTGATTTATCATCTGTTTTCACAAAAACTGCCTTTCCATTTACTTTTTCAACTGTTCCTATAAAATTTGGTCCTGTTTCATTAATTTTTGCAGTTTTTAAATAACTTGCTATTTCATAATTCTTGTATTCACTAGTTTCTTCTCCATATACAGTTAATTCTAATTTTATATAGTCTTCACTTTCTGTCTTTGTGATTCCATAAAAGTTGCCTGGAAGATCATTTTTTATTGTTGATTTTTTATTTGACTTTTCTACAAATCTATCTTTAGAATTATCTGTTACAACAACATATTTGTTTTGATATCTTTGATAACATATATCAGTTATTAGCATATCTCCCTCTTTAGTATACTCTATAATTCTTAGTATATCAGATGTACGATTTTTATTAGTAATTTTCGTATTTTCTATAAACTCATCTAGTATTTCAGCATTATATACTTGTTTATCAGTAATAATAAAGCATCCATCATACAATGCCTGTTCAAAACTATATTCTTCTGGAAGCCCATCTATTGATAAATATTTTCCTAGTTCTCTATAATTTATCCCTTTATTTCTTAGTTTTTCATTATTTAAAGGATTGTATATCATAAAAATTATTGTTGCTAATAGTGAAATAGCTATTATCCCAATCATACTCCATAATAATACACTTTTTTTCATATGTTTCACCATTCCTTTTCTAATTTTGATACATTTTTCATATGTATTTTTGACATTATATCATACTATTTTTTATAATGCAAAATATCTTAATGTGTTCGGTAGTTTCCAAATAGTCTTACAAATTCTTTTGCTATACTTTTACTAACGGAGGTAGTTTTATGATAATAACTGATGCAATTAATTTGAGGATTAGCGAACTTCTTAAGCAACATGGATTAAGTGTATATGCACTTTCATATCGTGCAGGAATTTCAAATTCTATTATTAGTGATTGTAAAAGAGGAAAAGTAAAAGAACTCTCTGTTAGTTCTATTATTCATATTTGTGAAGGATTAAACATAGAATTAAAAGATTTTTTTGATGCAGAATATTTTAAAGATGTCGAAGCTATTGAACGCTTCGATAAAAATAGTTCAAAAGTTGTCTAGTAGAAAAAGAGAACTTTATAGTTCTTTTTTTATATTATATGAATTTACTCTATTTTAAGTTAAAAATGTAGGGGCACCGTTTGTGGGAATACCAGTTAGACATGACACCACTGTGCCCTTTTGTTATATTCTTATGCTTTATCTCCAAACATCCCCATTAATATATTGGGTTAATGCCATTATATATGCTGTTTCCGTCAAATCAATTCTTGATATTTGATCATGTGTTAAATTTTGAATTGCTCCACCTTTATTATGTCTTTCGTTATCTTCATAAAAAATAGAATTCATTACTTGGCTTAAATCTGTATTAATTATATCTTGTACTAACCTCTCTGGCACTGGAAAAGATGCACTTGTACCATAGCTTTCAAAATCATTGTTGTCTTCTATAACAGCAAGATTTGTAACCATCCATCTACCTAAAGAATTATATATTCCACTTTCACTAGATAAATATAAATCTGCTTTTATATTATTTTTCATACAATATTCTTTTAAATTTCTTACTCTATTTTTAGCTCCTATATATATTTCTTCATTTACTGGTTCTTCACTTACATTAGATTCTACTGGTATACCCTCAATTTCAATATTTTCAAAATACCTTGATAATGCCCTTCTTGCACCTTCTATTTTTCCTTGATTTTTTGTTGCAACTAATACTTTCATTTTATACACCTTCCTTATTTTTAACACACATAAAAGCTATGCAATCGTCACATAGCTTTTATTGTTTATATATTTTCCTATTTCATAGCTAGCTAACGCAGACTAGATCTGTAATATTCTACTTCATACTTCGTATTCATAGAATTAACGGCTCATAGCTTCTTCTACTGCTACTGCTACAGATACAGTACATCCAACCATTGGGTTGTTACCCATACCAATTAACCCCATCATTTCAACGTGTGCTGGAACTGATGATGAACCTGCAAATTGTGCATCTGAGTGCATTCTTCCCATTGTATCTGTCATACCATATGAAGCAGGTCCTGCTCCCATATTATCTGGATGTAATGTTCTTCCTGTTCCTCCTCCTGATGCTACTGAGAAATATTTTTTACCTTGTTCTATACATTCTTTTTTGTATGTACCTGCAACTGGATGTTGGAATCTTGTTGGGTTTGTAGAGTTACCTGTAATTGATACATCTACACCTTCCATATGCATAATTGCTACACCTTCTCTAACATCATTTGCACCATAACATCTAACTTTTGCTCTTTCACCATCAGAGTATGCAATTTCTTTAACTACATTTACTTTTCCTGTAAAGAAATCAAAGTCTGTTTGTACATATGTAAATCCATTAATTCTTGATATGACTTGTGCTGCATCTTTTCCAAGTCCATTTAAGATAACTCTTAATGGTTCTTTTCTTACTTTATTTGCAGATTTTGCAATACCAATTGCACCTTCTGCTGCTGCAAAAGATTCGTGTCCTGCTAAGAATGCAAAACATTTTGTTTCTTCTGATAATAACATAGATGCTAAATTTCCATGTCCTAATCCTACTTTTCTATCATCTGCAACAGAACCTGGAATACAAAATGCTTGTAATCCCTCTCCTATTGCCTTTGCAGCATCTGCTGCTTTTACACAATCTTTTTTAATTGCAATTGCTGCACCTAAAGTATACGCCCAAGCTGCATTTTCAAAACAAATTGGTTGAACACTTTTTGTAATATCATATGGATTAAATCCTTTTTCTTTACAAATATTTAGTGCATCTTCAAAATCTTTAATTCCGTATTTTTCCATTACTGGTTTAATTTGGTCTATTCTTCTTTCATAACTTTCAAATGTTACTGCCATTATTTATTCCTCCTCATATATTATTTCTTGAAACGAAGCAAAATCGGTATATTACTAGGAAAACGATTAAAAATTTTTGAGATTGTACGTTTGTACACCCAAAAAAATTTTTATGAAGTTTGACACCGCAAGATGCCGATTTTCATTCGTTTCTTACTCTTTTCTTGGGTCTATTACCTTAACTGCCTCATCAAATCTTCCATATTTTCCACTTGCTTTTTCAATAGCTTCCATTGGTTCAATTCCTTTTTTGATGTTTTCCATCATTTTTCCTAAGTTTACATATTTGTATCCTATAATTTGATTGTCTTTATCAAGACCTATTTCTACTATGTATCCTTCTGCAAGCTCTAAGTATCTTGGGCCTTTTGCAAGTGTTGAATAAATTGTTCCCACTTGACTTCTATGTCCTTTTCCTAAATCTTCAAGCCCTGCTCCTATTTGAAGTCCTCCTTCTGAGAATGCAGATTGTGATCTACCATATACGATTTGTAAGAATAATTCTCTCATAGCAGTATTAATTGCATCACATACTAAGTCTGTGTTTAATGCTTCTAGGATTGTTTTTCCTACTAATATTTCTCCTGCCATTGCTGCTGAATGAGTCATTCCTGAACATCCTATTGTTTCAACTAGTGCTTCTTGTATAATTCCTTCTTTGATATTTAGAGTTAATTTACATGCTCCTTGTTGAGGTGCACACCAACCAATACCGTGTGTTAACCCTGATATATCTTTAATTTCTTTTGCTTTTACCCATTTTCCCTCTTCTGGAATTGGTGCTGGTCCATGGTCCACTCCTTTTGCTACTGGACACATTTCTTCTACTTCTTTTGAATAAATCATTTTAATTGCTCCTTTCTAGCATTAATATATATTTTAAAAATTTTGAAAACATTATTAATTTGTAATTAAAATTTGACTTTTAACCTCTATTTCTTGTTCCTCTACTTCTTTTTCTGTGTTCTCGTTGTTAGATATAGGTTCTGCCCTTACATCGATATCATCATTTTCATCTATATTTTTTTCTTCTTTTTCATATTTTTTATTATATTGTGTAATATTACTAACTGTCATTTCATAAATTGCTTCTTGATATGTAGACTTTTTATTAACTTTATGTCGTTTTTCTTCTAAATATTCTTCTATCATATTTTTTTCTTTTCTTGAGTAACTAGATAACGGAATTTCTAAATATTCATGTCTCCATATTAAATGCCTATCATCACTTGTGTATCTTGATTGTTGCAAATTTTCATAACTATATTCTGCATTAAACTTACAGTCCTTAACCCACATAGTAACATTGCTCCATGGATTTTCTCCAATAGCTATCATTGCTTTTCTTAATTGTTTGATTTCATTATATAAATTTTCAGCTAATTTTAAATAACCATGTTCATCAATATTAAATTTTGTTGGTATTTCATAAACATTTATTGGATTTTTTCTTATCATACTTTTAGGGAAATAGTAGAAAAACATTTCTCCTGTTTGTACTTCTTTAAAGTGATCTACCACAGAAGCATATAAATACACACGATCCCATTTTTCAGGGATCATATAAAATAACTGTTTTAGTACTTTATCATAATGTTCTTGCATAATGGATTTTGCTATCATAAACGCCCCCGTTTATTTTTATACTGTAGGAATTTTCTCCCTGTGGGAGGAAAGCTCCGTACAGGATAAATATGCGAATTTATAGAATTTTTTTGCGGTTTCCACCGCTTAAAAATTCTTAAATTCGTTTTTTTACTAATATACTTTCTCCTGTCATTTCTTCTGGTTTTTCTAATCCCATAATATCTAGCATAGTAGGTGCTAAATCTGCTAGTTTTCCCGTTTTTAAACTTATATCATTCATTCCAACTAATACTAATGGAACTGGATTTGTTGTGTGAGCTGTATGTGGTTCTCCTGTTTTGTAATCTATCATTTGCTCTGCATTTCCATGGTCTGCTGTAATTAATAATACTCCCTTTACTTCTTCTATAGCTTCTACTACTTTTCCTACACATTCATCAATAGTTTCTATGGCTTTTATTGCTGCTTCTAAGTTTCCAGTATGACCTACCATATCTGGGTTTGCATAATTTAATATGATTGCATTATATTTCTTGCTTTTTATTGCTTCTAATACTTTATCTGTTACTTCATATGCACTCATTTCTGGTTTCAAATCATATGTTTCTACTTTTGGAGATGGCACTAGAATTCTATCTTCTCCATTATATTGTTTTTCTTCCCCACCGTTAAAGAAAAATGTAACATGTGCATATTTTTCAGTTTCTGCAATACGAAGCTGTGTTAATCCTAAACCACTTATATATTCTCCAAATGTATTGCTTAGTGCTTCTTTCTTAAATGCAACATGTACATTTGGCATTGTTTCATCATATGGTGTCATACATACAAAATATAAATTTAATGGTTTTGTTTCAAATCCATCAAAGTCACTATCTACTAATGCTCTTGTAATTTCTCTTGCTCTATCTGGTCTAAAGTTGTAGAATATAATAGAATCGTTTTCTTTTATTGTTGCAATTGGTGTATCTCCATTGCATATTAGAGTTGGTTCTACAAATTCATCAAATATTTCTTTTTGGTAAGAAGCCTCAATTGCACTAATTGCTGTTTGTGCTTTTTCTCCTTCTCCATTAACTATTGCATTATAGCATTTCTGTACTCTTTCCCATCTTTTATCTCTATCCATTGCGTAAAATCTACCACTAATACTTGCAATTTTACCAATTTCTTTTTCTTTCATCTTTTCTTCTAGTTTTGTAATATACCCTTCTGCTGATGCAGGTGGTGTATCTCTTCCATCTAAAAATGCATGAACATATACATTTTCTATTCCTTTTCTTTTTGCAAGTTCTAGTAATGCATACAGATGACGAATATGGCTATGAACTCCTCCATCAGATAATAACCCCATTATGTGTAAGCTCGAATTATTTTTCTTACAGTTTTCTACTGCTTCATTAAATTCTTGTATACTAAAGAAGTCTCCATCTTCAATAGATTTCGTAATTCTTGTTAATTCTTGGTATACAATTCTTCCTGCCCCTATGTTTGTATGACCAACTTCTGAGTTTCCCATTTGTCCATCTGGAAGACCTACATTTAATCCACTTGTATATATATCTGTTGTAGGATACATTTTCATTAGTTTATCAATGTTTGGTGTGTTTGATAATTTTACTGCATTTCCTTTTTCATTTGTGTTTTCTCCAAATCCATCTAGAATCATTAACATAGTTAGTTTGTTTTCCATAAATTTATTACCTTCCTTTTATTTCCTATAAGTTTAATAGTTTACAATTCCTGCAAAGTCTTCTGGTTTTAAACTTGCTCCTCCAACAAGTGCTCCATCTATATCTGATGTGTTAAATAGTTCTTTTGCATTTGTTGGTTTTACACTTCCACCATATTGGATTATAACTCTTTCGGAAGTCATTTGTCCATATATTTTACAAATTTCGTCACGTATTTCTTTTATACTATTATTTGCATCTTCACTTGTTGCTGTTTTTCCTGTTCCAATTGCCCAAATTGGTTCATATGCAATAATTGTATTTTCTACTTGTTCATTTGTTAGACCTTCTAATGCAAGGCGTGTTTGTGCGGTGATTACTTCTTTTGTTTTTCCTTGTTCACGTTCTTCTAAAGTTTCTCCAACACATACTATTGGTTTTAGTTCATTTGCAAAAGCTGCTTTTATTTTTTTGTTAACTGTTTCATCTGTTTCTGCAAAATACCCCCTTCTTTCTGAATGTCCTATAATAACATATTCTACGCCAATTGATTTTAGCATAGAACCAGATATTTCTCCTGTATATGCTCCTGTTTCTTCCCAATGCATATTTTGTGCTCCAATTTTTACATTACTTCCATTTGTATGTTTTACCATACATTTTAAGTCTAAATATGGTGCACAAAGTATTACTTCTGCACTTGTATCTTTAACAAGAGGAATAAATTCTTCTAAATATTTTTTTGCCTCTTCTGGATTTTTGTTCATTTTCCAATTTCCTGCAATTACTTTTTTTCTCATAAAATCTCTCCTTTTAATTTTAGTTATACTAAATTCTTCTGTAATAGTATTAAATCCCTACGAAGAATCTCGGAGCCATAAGTGGGGACCAATAGAAACCGTCAAAATGCGCAAGCATTTTGTACAGTTCCACCCAGGAATGGCGACGGTTCGTAGGTATTTAATACTATTACCTAGAACTTATTTATACCTTATCGAAACAGGGCACAGTGGTGTCATGTCTTTTGGGTATTCCCACAAACGATGCCCCTACACACATATTATTTATTTTGTAGACATTCAATTCCTGGTAATTTTTTACCTTCCAAGAATTCTAGGCTTGCTCCTCCACCAGTAGAAATATGTGTCATTTTATCTGCTAATCCTGCTTTTTCAATAGCTGCTGCTGAATCTCCTCCTCCTATAATAGTTACTGCATCAACTTCAGCTAGTGTTTTTGCTATTTCATTTGTACCAATTGCAAATTGATCAAATTCAAATAATCCTAGTGGTCCATTCCATACTATTGTTTTTGCATTTTTTAATTCTTCTTTATATAGTTTTATTGTTTCTTCTCCTATATCAAAGCCTTCCCATCCATCTGGAATTTCACTCGCTTTTACTGTTTTACTTTCAGTGTCTTTGTCAAATTCTTTTCCTAGTTTTGTATCTACTGGTAACATCATTTTTACACCTTTTTGTTTTGCTTTTTCCATTAACTCTAATGCTAAATCTAATTTATCTAATTCACATATAGAATTTCCTACTCCATAACCTTGTGCTTTAAAGAAAGTATATGCCATAGCTCCACCAATCATTAATGTATCTACTTTTTCAAGTAGTGCATTTATTACACCTATTTTATCTGAAACTTTCTTTCCTCCTAAGATTGCAACAAATGGTCTTGTTGGATTATCTAATGCATCTCCCATAAAATCAAGTTCCTTTTCAATTAAGAAACCAGAAACAGCTGGTAAGTAATCTGCTACTCCTGCTGTTGATGCATGTGCTCTATGTGATGTTCCAAATGCATCATTTACATAGATTTCTGCAAGTGAAGCAAGTTCACGAGCCATTTCAGGATCATTTTTTTCTTCTCTTGAATCAAAACGTACATTTTCAAGAAGCATTACTTCTCCTTCTTGTAATGAATTTGCTATAGATTTTGCACTTTCTCCTATTACATCATCTGCTAATTTAACCTCTATTCCTAATTCTTTTGATAATTCTTTTGCTACGGGTGCTAATGAAAACTCTTTTTTTACTTCTCCTTTTGGTCTACCTAAATGAGAGCAAAGAATTACTTTTGCACCATTTTCTATTAAGTATTTTATAGTTGGTAATGATGATACAATTCTTCTTGTATCTGTAATATTTCCGTTTTCATCTTGTGGTACGTTAAAATCGCAACGAACCAATACTTTTTTTCCTTTTACATCAATGTCTTTTACTGTTTTTTTATTCATGTTACAAACCTCCATCTAGAGTAATTTCTTACTCTAATAATATTTTTATCCATAATGCATTATATCCTATTTTGTTTTGTGCGATACCATTGTATACTAAAAAAGAATACTTTTCAAGTATTCTTTTCTAGTTTATTAAATTATCCTAATTCTGCAAAGTATTTTATTGTTCTTACCATTTGGCTTGTATATGAATTTTCATTATCATACCAAGAAACTACTTGAACTTGATATAATCCTTCATCTATTTTTGTTACCATTGTTTGAGTTGCATCAAATAATGAACCATATTCCATTCCTATAACATCTGAAGATACTAAGTATTCTTCTGTGTATCCGTAAGAAGCACTTGATACAGATTTCATTTTTTGGTTAATGCCTTCTTCTGTAATATCGTTTCCTTTTACTACAGCTACAAGTATTGTTGTTGAACCTGTTGCAACTGGTACTCTTTGTGCAGATCCTATTAATTTTCCATTTAATTCTGGAATAACAAGTCCTATAGCTTTTGCAGCTCCTGTTGTATTTGGAACAATATTTACTGCTGCAGCTCTTGCTCTTCTTAAATCGCCTTTTCTATGTGGTCCATCTAATACCATTTGATCTCCTGTATAAGCATGAACTGTTGTCATTATTCCTGATTGGATTGGTGCAAAATCATTTAATGCTTTTGCCATTGGTGCTAAGCAGTTTGTTGTACAAGATGCTGCTGAAATTATTTTATCTTCTTTTGTTAAAATATTTTCATTTACACCAAATACTACTGTTGGTAAGTCTTTTCCAGCTGGTGCTGAAATAACTACTTTTTTAGCTCCTGCATCAATGTGTGCCTGTGCTTTTTCTTTAGATGTATAGAAACCTGTACATTCTAGTACAACATCTACTCCTATTTCTCCCCATGGTAAATCTTTTGCATCTTTTTCAGAATATATTTTAATTGTTTTTCCTTCTACTGTAATTGAATCTTCTCCTGCAACTACACTATCTGCTTTTTCATATTTTCTTTGTGCTGAATCATATTTTAATAGATGTGCAAGCATATCTGGGCTTGTTAAGTCGTTTATTGCAACTATTTCATACCCTTCTGCTCCAAACATTTGTCTAAATGCTAGACGTCCTATACGTCCAAAACCATTAATGGCTACTCTAACTGACATTTTAATTCCTCCAATTCTGATACTTATAATGTATCTTTTAAATTTATTCTTTCCAGAACATTAACATTTTATACCAAAACAGAACACTTTGCAAGTGTTCTGTTTAACTTTTTTTATCTTTCTAAATTCAATATTTGTTTTGCAAAATCTGTTATGTCTTTTAAATGATTTTCTATGACATCTGCAAGTATTTCTTCATCAATTTGTTTATAATCATGAATTGCAATATTTCTAAACCCTACCATTTTTTGCATATTTGTACTTATATTTTTTGAAATAAGATTACTTTCTTCTAATTTTATAAATGCTTCTTTTTTGGTTTGTGGCACTCCCAATTTTCGGTTACTAATAATATACATAGCAATATCTATTGATATTTCACATGCTCTTTGAAGGTTTAATACAATTGGATCTAATCTTCTATAATCATATAGATTTTCTATATTTCCCTCATATTCTTCCTCTATTCTCTTAATGCATTTTTGTATACTTTCGTATTTGTTAATAATAACTGCCTCATTTTCCATTTTTCATCATTCCTCTACTTTTTCATTTCATTAATAATAGCTTTTCTAGATTCATTTAAATCTAAATATTCTCTATATGCATCTAATTTATATAAATCAAATTTATAACTATCTTTACAATAAATTACTTCTCCATTAATTAATATTTCATATTTAAACCCATCATTTTCTATTGTATCAAGATTTATTAAATCAATATCTCTTTCTAATTCATCAGCTAATTTGCCACTAATCGCATATAACTCTTTTTTAGTTATTTCTTTATTTGCTTTAACTGCAATATCTATATCACTTTCTTCGTTTTGCGTTCCCCTTGCAAAACTACCAAAAATAACAATTGCTTCACACTCTAAAGCATTATTTAATAATTCTATAACTTTATCTTTTATCTCTTCCATATAATAATTTCCTTACTCCTAAACTAATTTCATTTTATACCAAAACAGAACACTTTGCAAGTGTTCTGTTTAAAATTAAAATTTTACTACATATTGTTGACATTTTTTAGAAAACATGGTAACCTAATAGAAATATCGAAGATGGAAGGAATATATAATGAAAATTAAAAACAATAATTATGTAAAATTTAATTTCTTTTTTAGCTTTAGCTTCTTTTTTAGCTACGGCTTATTTGCATATGTATTGTTTTTAATGAGTAAAAATATTATATCTATATTATAGTATTATTTATAGGTATTGAATAAGATTTTTAATTATCGAAAGGAACTCATTAAAAAATGAGTTCCTTTTTTGTTTACTATAAGCTATCACTTAAATAAGTAATTAAATTGCACATCTGAGATATAAAATATATGGCAAATTTATTGTCAGAAAGGAGTTAAGTATGAAAAAGACAGAAGAGATATCACAAATGAAAAATTTGATAAGCACATGTTTATCAAACAATTTAAATAATGAAAAAGCAGGAGACAAATCAGTCTTTTTTGGAACAGGCTTAGCATCATCACAAGCGCCAAGTTTAGGATTTGGTATAGACATTCTAGGTACAATCTTAACGTCATTAAAAGTAAAAAGAATATTAGGTGCAAAGGAAGTATTACATCTAATATCTACAACAGGCTATAATATCAGCGAAGATACAAAAGAAAATATTGTAAAAAAACAAGAAGAGATAATACAAAAAATAGTATTAAATCTAGGAATACAAAATGAATATAGACTCATATGTTCAAGCAATTTTATAGAAACACCTAGATTCTTAGAAATAAAAAGTGAAATAGAACATACATTATCTAAGTTTAATGATGCTATTAATTTTGATCAATATGGTAGTTATACAATCTTACAAACCTCAATATGTAAGTACTTATATGAAAAAGAAAAAGTAATTTTAAAAACAGGTTGGTGTGTTAGAGACACATCAAGACCTTTAGTAGTATCAAAAGATTATATAAGAGAACTTATAGAGTGTGGACATTTAAATGAATTATATTTTGATGAAATATATAGATATGTTTATCCAGAAGATGAGTATTCTTTTATCTATACACCACCAGCAATTGGATTAGATGGTAGATGTTCTCCTCCATATACTGTAACAGAAAATGATAATAGACCTTTAATAGACGAAAATATAGATTTGTATGTAAATACATATATAGGTAATATGCAAGAAACAAGAGATTCAAGGAAAAAATTCAAAAAATCGATTGAAAACTGGAGAAAAACAATTATTGAACCATATGAAGATTTATTTGGGAAAATAATTGTTTCAGAAGATATTTCTAATCCCCAATTTGAAATTTTAAAAAAACTATCAGCTATTCAAAAAGAAATTTTGCAAGATATAGATATTGAGCAAAATATAAAAATTAAGAATATTACACGTAATACATCAAATTTTGAAATAGGAGGAATTTAAAATGAATTTAAAAATTTCAGAATATATAGAAAATACAAGCACTAAATATTATGCAGATGCTAAAAAATTAAAGTACGATATAAAAATCGATTGTTCTGATGGAGAAAACCCATATGGATGTTCAAAAAAAGTAATGCAATCATTAGCTGAAATTAAAGAAAGTGATATTACAAATTATTCATATGACAATAGTTTAAAACAAGAAATAGCAAAATATTGGAATATACAAGATAGTAATATTGTGTTATGTTCAGGTTCAGTAGAAGGGTTATATTATATTAATCAATTATTTAAAATACCAAATGCTACATTACTTACATTCGCACCACATTTTCCTAATTTCAGCAATCATGCTAAAATGATTGGATATAAATATAAAGAAGTTTTGCTTGATAAAAAAAATAATTATAAATATGATATTAATAAATTAATAAAAAGTATAAATAGCTCTGTAAACTTAATTTATATAGACACACCTAATAACCCTACTGGTCAAGTATTAGAAAAATCTTATGCAATTAAATTAATCGAATATGCTCAGCAACTAGGAATTGGAATTATAATTGATGAAGCATATGGAGATTATTTATCAAAAAACGAATCATGTATAGATTTAGTTAATAGCTACACTAATTTAATGGTTATTAGAACTTTTTCAAAAGGATTTGGGTTAGCTGGAATACGTGCAGGATATATAATATCAAATGAAAAAATATGTAATTATATTGAAAAAATGTTACATCCATATAATATCTCACAATTATCAAGAAAGATGGCTATAAAGGCATTAAAAGATACAAAATTTCTTAATGATTGTATAAATAAAACAAAAAGAAATAAAAAGAAATTGCTGGAATCTTTGCCAATTGGATTACAAATGGCGTTTACACACGAAAGTACATCAATTTGTATGTTATATTGCGATAAAGATATAGATTTGTGTAAAAAGTTCGCTCAAAAAGGAGTAAAAGTTTATTCGGGTACATGTTTTGATGGAATTGATAAAAATTGCATTAGATTAAATTTGCCAACAGATAAACAGATGGATTCATTAATAAGTATAATTAGAACAATAAAAATATAATTCCGGTAGTTTCTTAAAAATATAAAAACACCTCTTAAGTAGATTTTGGTTATTTACCTAGTCTACTTAAGAGGTATTATATCAAAGTCTCACCTTTAACTTCTTTATTTTATTATATCAATTCTTAATGTGTTTTACATAAATTCTATCCAAATATTCCTCTTTTCTTTACAGGTGGTTGTTCATTCATTGTTTTTGCAAGTTCTACTAATAAATCTCTTTGCTCTTTTGATAAACGCTTTGGTGTTTGTACTTCTACTGTAAATATTAAATCACCTTCATAATTTCTATTTACTGCTTTAAATCCTTTTCCTTTTACTCTAAACCTTGTTCCAGTTTGTGTTCCTTCTGGTATTTTAAACTTTTCTTTTGAACCATCTACTAATGGAATTTCAAGTTCTGCTCCTAATGTTGCTTGTGTAAATGTTATTGGAACTGTGCAAAGTACGTTATAGTCTTGACGTGTATATATATTGTGACGTTTAATATGTACTGTTATGTATAAATCTCCTTTTGGTCCACCTTTTACACCTGGTGCTCCTTCTCCTCTTAATACAACAGTTTGATTTTCGTCTATTCCTGCTGGAATTTTTACTTTTATTCGTGCTTGTTTCCTAATTGTTCCTTTTCCACGACAAGCTTCACATGGTTCATGTACTACTTTTCCTTCTCCATGACAAGTTGGACATGTTCTTGTAGTTTGCATTTGTCCTAATATAGTTGTTTGAACTTGTTTAATTTGCCCTGTTCCATGACACATTGTACATGTATCTACTTTGCTTCCCGGTTTCGCACCACTTCCATTACATATATCACATGTATCATCACGACTTATGCTAATTTCTTTTTCTACACCTAAGAAAGACTCTTCAAATGTAATTTCCATATTGTATCGTAAATCTGCACCTTTTTGTGGACCACTCGTTGTTCTACTAGAACCTCTTCCTCCAAAGCCTCCTCCAAAGAAAGATGAAAAGATATCACCTAAATCTCCCATATCAAAGCCATCAAAACCAGAAGTAGAGTATGAATAATATCCTCCACCTGGTCCTCCTCCACCAAATCCCTGTGGTCCATCTGGTCCAAATTGGTCATACATTTTTCTTTTTTGAGAATCTGATAAAGTTTCATATGCTTCATTTACTTCTTTAAATTTTGCTTCTGCTTCTTTTTTGTTATCTGGGTTAGCATCTGGGTGATATTTTTTTGCAAGTTTACGATATGCTCTTTTTAATTCATCATCACTTGCATTTTTATCTACACCTAATACCTCATAATAATCTCTTTTTGTAGCCATTCTAGCCTCCGTTCGAAGTTTAGAAACTAGAATTTAGAAGTTAGAATATTGCCTCTAACTTCTAATTCCTAATTATCTAACTCACTAATTATTTATTTTCTCCATCTTCTTCTACTTTGTAATCTGCATCATATACATTTCCGTCATTTTCACCTTGTGCTTCATTTGCTCCTGCTGTATCCTGATTTACACCTTCTGCTCCTGCACCTGGATTTGCTTGTTTATATAACTTTTCAGATATTTCATAGAAAGCACTTGTTAATTTTTCTGTTGCTTCTTTTATTTTATCAACATCTGTTCCTTCTAATGCTTTTTTAACATTATCTATTTCTGTTTCTACTTTTGCTTTTTCTTCTCCAGAAACTTTGTCTCCTAAATCTTTTAATGTCTTCTCACTGTTATATACTAAGCTTTCTGCATTATTTCTAGCTTCAATTTCTTCTTTCTTTTTCTTATCTTCACTAGCATGTGCTTCTGCATCTTTTACAGCTTTTTCAATATCTTCATCAGAAAGATTTGAACTTGCAGTAATTGATACATCTTGGCTATTTCCAGTTGCCATATCTTTTGCAGATACATGAACAATACCATTTGCATCAATATCGAATGTTACTTCAATTTGTGGAACACCACGTGGTGCTGCTGGAATTCCTGTTAATTGGAATCTTCCTAATGTTTTGTTATATGCAGCCATTTCACGTTCACCTTGTAATACGTGTACTTCTACACTTGTTTGACCATCTGCTGCTGTTGAAAATACTTGTGATTTTTTAGTTGGTATAGTTGTATTTCTTTCAATTAATTTAGTAAATACTCCACCATATGTTTCAATACCTAATGATAATGGTGTTACATCAAGTAATACTAAGTCTTTAACATCTCCAGATAATACACCACCTTGAATTGCTGCTCCTATTGCAACACATTCATCTGGGTTAATTCCTTTATCTGGTTCTTTTCCTGTTAATCTTTTTACTATTTCTTGTACACAAGGTACTCTTGTAGATCCACCTACTAATAATATTTTATGAATATCATTTGCAGAAATTCCTGCATCTTTTAATGCTTGGTTAACTGGTCCTGCAGTAGATTCTACTAAATCGTGAATTAATTCTTCAAATTTTGATCTTGTTAAAGTAATATCCATATGTTTTGGGCCTGATGCATCTGCTGTTATAAATGGTAAATTAATATTTGTTTGTTGCACACCAGATAATTCAATTTTTGCTTTTTCTGCTGCTTCTTTTAAACGTTGCATTGCCATTTTATCTGTACTTAAGTCTACACCTTGTTCTTTTTTAAATTCTGCTACTAAGTAATCAATAATTTTTTGGTCGAAATCATCTCCACCTAAATGGTTGTTTCCACTTGTTGCTAAAACTTCAAATACTCCATCACCAATATCTAGAATTGAAACATCAAATGTTCCTCCTCCTAAGTCATATACCATAATTTTTTGGTCTTGATCTTCTTTATCCATTCCATATGCAAGAGCTGCAGCTGTTGGTTCATTAATAATTCTTAATACTTCAAGTCCTGCTATTTTTCCTGCATCTTTTGTTGCTTGTCTTTGTGAATCACTAAAATATGCTGGTACTGTAATAACTGCTTGGTTTACTTCTGAGCCTAAGTAATTTTCAGCATCTTGTTTTAATTTTTGTAAAATCATTGCTGAAATTTCTTGTGGTGTAAATTCATCTCCTTCAATTTTTACTTTTTTATCTGTTCCCATACTTCTTTTAATAGATATAACTGTATTATCTGGATTAGTAACAGCTTGACGTTTTGCAATTTGTCCTACTAGTCTCTCTCCATTTTTTGAAAATGCTACAACAGATGGTGTTGTTCTATTTCCTTCCGCATTTGGTATAACAACTGGTTCTCCACCTTCCATAACTGAAACGCATGAGTTTGTTGTTCCTAAATCAATTCCTATAATTTTTCCCATTTTAAATTCCTCCTTAATTATTTTTTATTTTTCTTGGGTTTCTTTTGTATTTTATATGTAACGATTCATAATGAATAAATTTCCTAAAAACCTCCAGTCAGCTTCGCTGACAGCCCCCTTAAGTAAAGGGGCCTTTACTCTACCGTTTTAGACTAGCACAGTAATTATGAAGTATAGAGAAAAGCCTCCTTTATTTAAGGGAGGTGTCTCGCGTTAGCGAGACGGTGGGTTCTTACTGCATTTATTTATATAGAGATGTTATTTTACCTCTGAACTGTTACATTTATATAATTTAAAATTAAAAACTTTATTATTTAAAACATTTTTCATAAGGGCACAGTGGTGATAATCTCACGGGTATTCCCACAAACGGTGCCCCTACATCATTTGTTTAATTTGCTACTACTACCATAGAATGACGTATTACCTTGTTTCCTATTTTGTAGCCCTTTCTAAATTCTTCTTTTATTTCTTTTTCACCTAGTGTGTCATCTTCTACACTGCTTACTGCTTCATGGTATTCTGGGTTAAATGTTTCTCCTACTGTTGGTATTTGTTCTACTCCTAAGTTCGATAATGTATCTATAAGTTGTTTGTATACCATTTCTACACCTTGTTTATAGCTTTCATCCTCTGTTTTTGTAGATACTGCTTTTTCTAAGTTATCTACTACTGGCAATATAGATGTAATTATATCTGATATTAACGAATTATATAGTGTTTCTCTTTCTTTTGAACTCCTTTTTTTGAAGTTATCAAATTCTGCCATAAGACGTTTATATCTATCTGTCATTTCTTCTAATTCTTGTTTTGTAGAATCTTGCTCAGTCTCAATGTTTTCTTTTTTTTCTACTACTTCTTCATTTTCTTCCATTTTGTCCTCCTATAAATCTTTTTCTTTCATTTTTTTACTAATATATTTCATAACAGAAATTACTTTTGAATAGTCCATTCTTTTTGGTCCAATAATGCCTATTGTTCCTAAGTCTTTATCTCCAACTGAATGTTTAAATGTAACAATACTAAAATCTTTTAGTTGTTCATTATCATTTTCGTCTCCAATGTATACATTTATATCTTTTGCAATTCCTGAATTTAACATATCTAACACTAATTCTTTTTCATCTAAAAGGTTTACAAAGTTTTTTGCAATTTCCAAACTTTTAAATTCTGGTAAATCGAATGCTTTATTTGTTCCTTCTAAATATATCTTGTTTTCTTCTTCAATTACTTTATTTATTTGCTCAATAATTGGTTTTATTACTTCTACACTGTAATTAATTTCAGAAAAGATGTATTCTTCCATTGGTTTATCTATTTTACTAAGTGGTTTTCCTTTTAACTTACTATTAAATAGATTATTTAGTGTTTCTACTTGGCTTATACTTATATCTTCATCATATTTAATAATAGTTTCCTTTACTAATCCACTATCTGTTACAATTACAACCATTAGCATTCTAGAGCCTAATAGAACAAATTTAATTTCTTCTATTATTTGCATATCATTTTTTGGCCCGTATAGCAACTGTTGTATAATGTGTAATTTCAGATAAGGTTGTTGTTGCAATTTTAGTTAAATCTTCAATTTCATTCACTTTTGTAGATAATTTGTTTTGGATGTATTTTATTTCTTCTAATGAAATATCTTCATCATTTATTAGTTCATCTACATAGAACCTATATCCTTTTTCTGATGGTACACGACCTGATGATGTATGAGGCTTATCTAGATACCCATTATCTTCTAACTCTGCTAATTCGTTTCGTACTGTTGCACTACTATAATCTAGACCATATTTGTTTACAAGAGTTGCTGAACTTACAGGTTCTGCTGTATTAATATACTCATCTATAACAGCTTGTAAAATTTCTTTTTTACGTTTATCTAGCACATTCATCACCTCCGTTTTTTTATACTGTAGGAATTTTCACCCAGTTGGTGAAAAGCTCCTTACAGTATAATTATGCGGATTTATAGAATTACTAACGTATAACTTATCCGTACGCATTAAAAATGCTACGGTTAAGAAATCTTTGCGGTTACCACCGCTTAGAAATTCTTAAATCCGTTTAGCACTTGAAAGTTTCGATTGCTAATTACTTTTCTTATATTATAACCAAAATTAGCAATTGTCAACCCCAATTGCTAATTTTTTTGTGAATTTTTTGTGAAATGATTATTCTTCCTTTCTTCCACCTAATACTGGTGTTTTGTATTGTTCTAAAATGTATTCTAAGTCTCTTGCAAATTCTCTTAACATAACAATTTTTATTGTAGCATCCTTATTTTTTGTGTAATCATCAATTAATTGTTTTAATTGTTTTATATTTTTCATTTCAGGTTCTATTTCTGCTTTATATAATTTTACACGATTTACTAGTTTTTCTCTAATTGTTACTACATCTTCATTACTTGCACAAGACAATCTTTGGAAAGTTTGAAATACATCATAATATTTGAATATTGGTACATTCATACACTCTTTATCAAATCTTTCATAAAATACATCCATACGCATTGGTATGCATTTAAATATTTCTTCTGCTTTTTCTATATACATTTTATCTTTTAACTGAACATTTAAATTATTAAAATGTTTTAGTATTTCTTCTATATCAGCATTTGCTTCTCCTACTGTAATTTCTCCTAATTCTTCTTCCACATTATCACAATAATTTGATGTTAATGAAGCAATATTCATTCCATTAAAGAAAATACTTTTAATTGTTCTCATATCATATTTTGTTAGTCCTTTTTTTATGAAATAACTAAAATATGCAAATAGTTTTACAATTTCTATTAAAGATATTCTTCCATTTTTTACATCTTCTAATACTTCTTCTATTATAGAATCAAACTGATCATCATTAATTTTCCAATATTCTTCTGTAAGTAATCTTTTATACCCTGGAAGCTTGTCTGTATCAACTGTGTTAATAATAACTTCCATATTCTCTCTAAATACTTTCATATTGAAAATTCTAGTACGTACATATATTTCTATAAATTTTATAAATCTATATTCTGATTTGAAATTATAATAATAGCTATTATCAAATTCTTTAATATAAAATTGACGATTATCTGTTAAAAGTACCCTAGATGATACTAAAATAGACTTATACTCTTCGTTATCTTTAATGTTAATAAATTTATCTTTTGTAACTTTTCCTGCTTTTATTTCAAATGAAACAGCAATAGTAAATATAAGCATTGTTTGTAATACTCTGTTATTAGTATTTGGATAATGTTTATTTACCATTTCAAATATCTTTTTAAAGTCATTTAATGCATGTTTTAAAATTCTTAGGTTTCTAGTTCCACTTTTATTAAATGTAGATACAATAAGCCCCGTATTCTGCCTTAAAAATCTAATTAATTCTTCATTATTTTCATATCTCATTAGTAACCCATTTATAATATAACTAAACTCTGGAGCATATTCAAATGTTTCTCCTATTAGCTTTTCTTTGATTCTTTCATAATCATTTGCCTTGTCAAATACATATTCTATTTTATCTTGTATTTGTTCTACCATTGGTTTGTCATTTGCCTTTACTAAACTTCCTTCTTTATCTAAAAGATATGTCGCTATAAATGTTTTCATTTCTAAGTTATTACTTTTAAATTTAGTAGATAATTCTTTTTCATTACAAATGATAATTGTTTTAATATGGTCATGTTCTACGAAATTATTGATATATCCTAAAATATCTATAACATCTACATTTGCTCTTTCTAAGTCATCAAAACATAATACTTTATCATCTGTTGAAAAGAATTCTTCATAATCTATATGGTCTCCATTTTGTGTTACTCCAAAGAAGTTTGCCATATCTAGACCAGTTTTTGCATATTCTGGAATTGTAGTTTGTCCATTTGTTTGCATGTATTTTTGTAAATTTCTATCCATTAGTTGTGTTGTTTCAATAAATATTTTTTTACTAATTTCCTCTAAGTTAGATATTCCATATAAAGACATATATATAGTTGTATATTGCTTTCCATTTAATTGTAATGATTCAATTTTATTTTTTATTTTATGGTTCCAAAAATAGGTTTTTCCACTTCCCCATTCACCATTTATCATAATTGCATAATCTGTATAATCGTTTCTAACATAATCTAAAATACTTTCTACTAAATCTTCCATCTTCTTTACTCTCCTTTTTGCTAATCTCTTGCAAGTGTAAAAATTCCTATTTCTTTTGCTCCTGCTTGTTTTACAATTTTACTACATTCATTTACTGTACTACCTGTTGTATAAATATCGTCTATTAAAAGAATTTTCCTATTTTTAAGTATCTCTCCATTTTTTATGTAATACGCTCCTCTTATGTTTTCTATTCTTTTTTCTTTATCTAATATACTTTGTGGTATTGTATCTTTTATTTTATATAATACCTTTGGTATGTATTTTAAGTTTCTCATTTGTTTTGCTAATTGTTTTGCAATTAGTTCACTTTGATTATATCCTCTTTTTTTCTTTCTTTTAATACTAATTGGAACTGGGATTATTATATCATAATTTTTCAAAAATCTACAAATTTTTTTATCATTTAAAATAACTTTTGAAAAGCATTTAGAAATATATGTTTTTTCACCAAATTTGTATTGTAAAATCTTTTGTCTTATTATACCCTGATAATCAAATAAATACATATGTGTATCGAAATTTTTAGTTAAATAAATATGTTTTTTACTTCTTTGGTGCTCTTTTATTTTTACTTTACATTTATTACATATATCTTCTTTTGAAATTTCTCCGCAAATTCCACACACAGTAGGATAAATAAGGTTTATTAAATTAGATAGCATCTTTCCTCCTTTGTTTTGATATACTTAAAAGGGCACAGTGGTGTCATGTCTTACAGGTATTCCCACAAACGATGCCCCTACATTATTAACCAATATTTTGTAATTTATATACTAAGCCTGTATTTCTTTTTTTCGTATCTGCATTTTGTATCATACCTTCAATTATTCTATCTTGACTTATTACAATAAGCATCTTTTTTGCTCTTGTTAAGCCCGTATATAGCAAGTTTCTTGTTAATAACATACTAGAAGATGGCGGAACTACCATAATTACTACATCAAATTCACTTCCGTTGTGCTTTGTGAACAGTAATTGCATATGCATGTTCTATTTGGTCTAAATCTGAAAACGCATACCATGCAGTTTTATCATCATCAAACCTTATTTTAACTTGTTTTTCTACTTCATCAATTTTTTCAATTATGCCCATTTCTCCATTAAATACACCACTTCCAACCTCATAAGTTGGCTCTTTTTTCTCCCAATAAATATCGTAATTATTTCTAATTTGCATAATTCTATCTTGTTCTCTAAAAATAACTCCCATGCTATTTTTCTCTTTTTTGAAATCTGATGGTGGATTTAATTCTTGTTGTAATGCTATGTTTAGTTCTTTTGTTCCTAAGCTTCCTTTTTTAGTAGGTGATAATACTTGAATATTTTGAAAAAAGTCATAATCTCCAAAACTAGCAAGCCTTTTACTGCTTAAACTTATTACTTGATATATCATTTCTTCTTTTGTGTTTGCACGAATATAAAAGAAGTCTTCTTGTTGTTCTTCTTTTAAGCTTTCTTCTTTACTTAAGAAAGGCATTCCTTCATTTACTCTATGTGCATTTACAATAATTTTACTTTTTGCTGCTTGTCTAAATATTTTATCTAAATGCATTGTTGCTATCGTATTAGATTCAATCATGTCTTGTAATATACTTCCCGGTCCTACTGATGGCAATTGATCTGCATCTCCTACTAATATTAGTTTTGTTCCTTTATATATTCCTTTTACTAAATAATTCATTAAAAATACATCTACCATTGATACTTCATCTACAATAATAACATCTGCATCAATTGGTGCTACTTCATTTTCTACGTTTTTTGTTATTTCTTCCTCTATTTTTCCAATTTCTAATAAGCGGTGTAATGTTTTTGCTTCTCTTCCAGTAGCCTCTGTCATACGTTTTGCTGCTCTTCCTGTTGGTGCACATAGTACTACTTTTTTTCCATATGTTTCATATAGTTCTATTATACTTTTTATAATTGTAGTTTTTCCTGTTCCTGGTCCTCCTGTAATAATACATACATTTTCGTTATTTACCATTTCTAATGCTTCTTTTTGTTTTTCAGATAATTCAAAACTAGATTCTTTTTCTAGTTTTTTTAAATCCTTCTTAAATCCTTTAATTTCTTTATTGTTTTCTGCATTTTTTAAATTAGTTATCCTTTGGCAAATGGTTAACTCTGCCATATAATATGGGTATAAGTATACTAGTTCTAGTGTTTCATCTTGTTTTTCTATTACTATTTCTTTTCTTACATTTAAATTAATTAAACTATTTTCTATTGCTTCTTGTTCTACTTGTAAAAGGTCATAAACAAATAGTATTAGTTTTTCTTTATTAACACATGTATGTCCGATTATATCCGTATACGTATTAGGCTATATTTAATTCCACTTTCTATTCTTTTTTCATTGTTGTAATCTATTCCTATATCCATTGCCATTTTATCTATTTGTTTGAAATCTACCCCTCTTGCAATGTCTATTAATATATATGGGTTTTCTTCTATCTTTTTAATTGCATCTGCTCCTAAAAGTTCATATACTTTTTTAGCATTTTGTGGACCTATTCCAAATTGCTCTAAATACCCCACAATTTGCCATAGTTCCCAGTTTTCATTAAATTCATGTGCCATTTCTACTGCTTTTTCTTTAGTAATTCCTTTAATATTTGCTAATTTTTCTGGTTCATATTTAAAGATATGTATTGTATCTTCTCCAAAGGTTTTTACTATTTTTTTTGCTGTAGCAGGTCCTATTCCTTTTATAATTCCATTTGCTAAGTATTGTTCTAATGCATCTAATGTTTGTGGAATCATTTTTTGAAAAGAATCTATTTTAAATTGCTCTCCATATTCTTGATGTGTTACAAATTTTCCAAATAGTTTTAGATAGTCACCTGGATGAATAAAAGGAAGATAACCTACAATTGTTAATTCTTCTTCATCTGTTTCAAGTGTTGCAATAGTATAGCTATTTACTTCGTTTTGATAAATAATTTCCCTTAACGTTCCACTAATTTCCACTTTGTTACTTCCTTTCTTCCTCTCACATCTCTCTTATTTTCATCTCCTATAAAATTTACTATACTATAAAACTTGCTTAAATACAAGCGAACAAATACTTTTTATTTTGAATTTTTTCGACATTTTTAGACGATTTTTTTATAGAATAGGTATTATTAAAATATTTTAATTTTTTATAGCGATTAAACTGTAACAAATAAAAGACACTATAAATTCGCAGTTCTATAGTGTCTTTTATATTTAGCTTAAAATGTTACCAGTTTCATTTCAATTCAAAATTTATGATATTCCCTAGCACTTCTGCCTTTTGTGGTATAGTTCACCTACACACTAAAGCCAGGCGTCACGTTATAATAATCATTAGCACGCGTCACTGCAGTTTCGCAGGCACCAACATTCGTCACACTCACGAAACTCGGAGAGTACATATCTGGAGATCGAAGCCAGTATTTGAACCCCTTCTTAGCTAAACTCGAAGAACCATAACTAGTGTTTCCTACATTCACAGCATAATATTGGTATCTTTCTCCCTCTTTAGCCAATGCTTGCCCATACCCTCCTTTGCTTCCATTGTTCCATATCTCCGAACATGATAATAACCACAATTTATCTTGTGATGTGGTTACACTATTCACATCCTTGGAGTCTGTCATATATTGCTTATTTACTTCTTTTATATATTCCTTATTTTCTAAACTGTTAATTGTTGAACTATTTAGTGTTCCTCTTAAATTACATACTCCCCATCCATTTGCATTTGTTAGACTACTATTCATTTGTGCAGTAGTTGTTATAGGTTCTGTAAATTCAAATGATATTCCAGCATATGTGTTTGTTGTTCCTACTCCATATTGTGGTGCTATTGTAGTTGTTGTTTCATCTTCATTTTTTCTTTCAGTTGCTAGTTCATCATGGTTAAATCCTAGTATTCGTACTTGACATTGTGTTGTCTTATTTCCTTTTGTTATTCCTACTGTTGTCCAATCTCCTATTCCTAATGTGTCTGATTTTCCGTTTATACTTACTGCTACTTCTGCTGTATTGTTATTTATTTTTCCTTCTTCTTCTCCATAATTATCTGATATTATTTTTGCAAGCTCACTTAATTCTTCCCATGTATATGGTATTTCATGTGCCTCATGCACATCCGCCCCTACTCCTACACTTGGTGGTGGAGGTGGTGTTACTGTTATGTTACAGTTTGCTGTTACACTATTTACTTGATTTGATGTAACTGTTATTATTGCTACTCCTTCTCCTATAGCTACTATATTTCCTTCTTCATCTACTGTTACTACTGCTTCATTACTACTTGTCCATGTTATTGTTTTATCTTCTGCATTTTCTGGTAATACTTCCACTGTTATTACATCTGTCTCACCTTTTACTAGTTCTATATTGTTTTTATCTAATGTTATACTTGTTACTTTTGGTGGTTCTGTTTTTATACTTTCTGTTTCTTTTGTATCTATTACTTCATTTATTATTAGTTCTACTTGTATTATATAGTCATTATTTATTGTTAATCCTATAAATGTGTATTCATTTGTGTTTAATGTTGTTACTTCTGTAAATGTTGTTTCTCCAGTTGTTAAATTTTTTATACTATATTTATAGCTTGCTCCATTTGCATTTGATGCTACTACCTTTACACTTATACTATCTATTGTTGTTCCTATTACTTGTAAACTCGCTATTCTTGGTTTATTATCTGCTTTTCCTTGGCATGTTATTTTTATATTTCCACCTTCTTCTACAACTGTAAATACATATCCATCTACTACGATATTTTTTGTATTATCATCTATATCTGTTACATCACTAGCTGTTATTACTCCTTTATTTATTAGGTGGTTTATATATTCTTGTAAACTTGGTGTAGAGCCATTCTTTCTTGCATATAAATCTACTTTTTCTAGTTCTAGCTTTTCTAATATTTCACTTATTTTATATTGTTCCCCTGCTTGTTCTGCTTTTTTTAATATTCCATGTTCTCCTAAAGTTAGGTTTAGTACCACACCTGCTAAAATTAATAAGATGATGATTGTTATTACTAGAGCTATTAGAGTAATACCCTCAGTGTTTTTTTCCTTTCTCATATTCTTTTGTTCCTCCTTATTCCCTTTTTTGCATTTATTTGAATGCACGTTTAAATTTTATCATTCATTTGAATGCATGTCAAGGCATTTAAATGAATGCATGTTAAAATTTAATTATAATTTACTGCTAGAAAAATTGGAGTGATTCTATGTATTTAAAAAGATTACGAGATTTAAGAGAAGATGCTGATTTAAAACAAACTGCTATAGCTAACTTGCTTAAAATTACTAGACAGCAATATAGCTTATATGAAACTGGAAAACGCGATATTCCTGCTGAATATATTAAAATTTTAGCTAACTTTTATAACACTTCTTGTGATTATATTTTAGAAATGACTGATGAAGTAAAATCTTATACGAAATAAGAAAAAGGAACTTCGAAATATTTTATACACGAAAAATGCCACTTTCTATTATACGAAAGTGACATTTTCACTAAGGACTTAATCTAACAATCTTATGTGCCTCAGAGCCTCTTCAAACTCTACAGCAATTGTGTCATAGTTTTCGATATACCTATAGCAAAACTGTTCGCGTTTGCTACATAAATCCGTCTCTTTTATTTCCTCAGATAGTGCCCACAAGGCTAGCATTATTTTAGTTGTTACAAAATAAGAATGCTTCTTACCAAATTCTTTTTTTAGTTTTTTGGTAATGGCATTTCTTATATATATTATTTCAGTTGCTGTGCAACTTGTGGGAATCATCGCAGAAATATCGATGTTTTTAAAGTCTTTTTCATAGATTGCATTTATCTTTGCATCAATTGCAAGCAATCCTTCAAAAAGTTCTTTAAACGGTCTTTTACTTAAAACCTCCCTTCGTATCCGCTTTGCTACCTTTTTTAGTTCTTTTCTTCTCATTTTAGATCTCCTCCTTTGATGTTAAAATGTTAAATACATCAACATTTATTTTAAAACTTCTAATACATATATAATATACCACATTTTACATAATATAGCAAGTTATAAAAGAGAGTGCGCCTTGCTCTCTTTATTCATCTTCATATTTATCAAATTCTTCATATTCTATATTTGGCACTTCTGAATCTTCACTTGGTTGTTCTTCATATGCATATTCATATACAATATCATGTGGTTTTTTAGGCTTTCTTCTTTGTACTACTCTTTCTGCTTTTTCTTGTTTTTTCTCTTCTTTTTGCTTTTCTTCTTCTTTCTTTTGTCTTATTTCTTCTTGCCTTACTTTGTTTTTCTCTTCTTTTTTATCTTGCATAGCTTTATTCATTAAGTTATTTGCTTTTTCTAGTAAATCTGGCATGTAATCTAATAGTTTGTCTATTGAAGAAAAATGTTCTACTGGTAATAGCTTTACTCCGCTTCCTTGCACTACTAAAAATGCTACTGGATTAATATTTACACCTGCTCCTGCTCCACCACCAAATGGTAAATTGTATTGTATTTCCTCTTCTTTCTCCTTTTTGCTATACTCTCCTATTGTCTCTCCACTAAACTCGCTTCCTCCTGCTGCAAAACCAAAACATACTTTTGATATTGGAATTATTACTACATTATTTGATGCTTCAATTGGCTCCCCTATAATTGTGTTTACATCAACCATGTTTTTAATATTGTCCATAGCTGTAGTCATAAGACCTTCTATTGGATGTTCGTACATGTTTGTTCCTCTCCTTTCTTTTTCTTAATAAAGTAAAAATTATACTGATAATATGTACCATTTTTACCTGAATTATACAATTTAAAGATAGGTTTATTATATTTTTATTTTTATAAATTGGCATAATAGTGTATTCGTATTTTTCTTTTTTATAGTTGTCTATTAATTTTGCCATTACTATTCCTATAGCACTTGAAATAACTGCGATTATTGCTGATGTTATAATTACATCATAAGTACCAATTTCTGCTTTTAAATGAAACTCATTTAGCTTTATATCTAATTTTTCTTGTAGTTTCTTTCTTGCTTTTTTATTTGGTATTCCTTTTTCTACTTTTTTAATATCAATCTTTTCTTTTAATTTAAACTTTTTACTTAGTTTACTAACTTTTTCTTTATCAATTGCTATTTGTATAATTTTTAACTTGTTTAAAAATTTCAACTCTATAAAAAATAAGTAATCATATTCTATTTTTTTAGAGTTCATATTAGATATATTTGCTTTTTTTATGCGAATTTGTAATGTACTTAAAGTAATTACTAGTATAAGTAATGCTAAAAATAGTATAATAAAAAAAACTATTGCCATAAGCCCACCTTCTCATAACAATAGTTTTTCCAATTTTCTCCTTTTTAAACAATAAGTTCCAAATCGAAGTAAAATTCTACTCCATTTTCTTTATTTATTACTCCATATTGTTTCTTATAGTTATTCATAACTGCTTTTACTAAGGATAATCCTATTCCTGTTCCTCCATCTTCTCTATTTCTTGATTCATCTGCTTTATAAAATCTATTCCAAATTCTAGTTAGATCTTCTTCTTTTATGTTTTCTCCTGTATTAAATACACTTATTCGTACAATGTTGTTTTCTATGTATGGTGTAATATTAATCTTAATTAATTTTTGCCCATTTTCTCCTTTTACGTGTTTTATGGCATTTGTAAAGTAGTTTGTAATAACTTGTTCAATATAAAAATCATCTGCTAATACCATAACACTTGCATCTTCATCAAACTGAACTGTTATTTCTTTTTCTTCTAGCATTACCTTAGACTTGCGGATTACTTCTTTTATTAGTTCACAAACATCAAATTCTTTATTATTAAATTCTCTTTTTCCATATTCTAGTTTCATAAGTTCTAGTAACTGTGCAACTAATTTATCCATTTTGTTTGCTTCATCTAAAATAACACTTGCATAAAATTTTCTGTTTTCATCATCTGTATTTACATTTTCTATTAGTCCCTCTGAATAGCCCTGTATTAAAGCAATTGGCGTCTTTAGTTCATGTGATACATCTGAAATAAATTGTTTTCTCATTTCATCAATTTTAGATTTTTCCTCTATGTCTTTTTCTAGTTCAATATTTGTTTCTTTTAGTTGTTTAATTGTATTTTCTAATTTATCTGACATTGTATTAATACTTTTTCCTAAATTGTTTATTTCGTCTTCTGTGTCTGTTGTACGATATTTATGGCTAAAGTCTAGTTTTGACATTTTATTTGCAATTGAGTTTAGTTCTAATATTGGTGTAGTAAATCTTCTAGATATAAATGATACTACAATTCCTCCTACTAAAATTGTAAAACCACCAATTAAATATAAAAATTTATTTGAAATTCTTACACTTTCTTTTATAGATGCAAATGGCATTCTTATATAGAGCTGATAGTCATTATCTAGTTTTGCACTAAACATTAAGAATGTAATTCCTTTTGTACTGTCTTCTATTTTTCTAACCATTATTTTGTCATTTTTAAATACTATATTTTTTCTATTTCTAGTAATTTTGTCATTAATAGAGTTTAAGTCGGTTATATTGCTCATAAAATCACGGTTTGTAGAATATACAGAAATGTTTCCTTCACTTTGAATTAATATATCTAAGTTACTATTTATTGCTGCTTTTTCTAGTTCTAGTCTAATTTTACTGCTATCATCATCTTCTTGGACATAATATGAGTTAATTCTATCATAAATAGATACTAGTCCTTTTGTTTTACTGTATAGATAGAATGTTTCTAATACAAAGTTGTTTGTTAAAATAAGAAAGGCTATAATAACAATAACTACTATACATAGTGTTAAAAATAGCTTTACTCTAATAGATTTGAAATTTTCTTTTATATGCTCCATTTTTTATTATCATTTCCTTTCTTTTAATATATTATTTAGACTAAATTTTTAGATAAACTTGCGAAGCCCTACAAGAAAGCCCCTTTAATAAGGGGGCTGTCCACGAAGTGGACTGGGGGTTCTTAAAACCATTAATAAGAACCCTCCGTCACGCTTTCAGCGTGCCACCTCCCTTGTTAAAGGAGGTTTCTTGCAAGGCTTCGTAGATTTTCTTATTTTTATAGTATGAAAATAATTTAAGATTAGCATTTTTTAAATGTTACGTTTTTGTCATTTCTTAATTTCAAATTTATATCCCACGCCTCTCATTGTTTCAATATATTTTCCTTTTTTACCTAACTTATGTCTTATCTTTTTTATATGGCTATCTATTGTTCTTGAATCTCCATAATAATCATAATTCCATACATTATTTAGTATTTTATCTCTTGATAAAGCAATTCCTTGGTTATCTACTAAATATTTTAAAAGCTCGTATTCTCTTAAACTCATTTCTATTTCTTTTCCATCTACTTTTACAGTTCTACCGTCTACATCTATTTCAATTCCACCATAATCCTTAACTTCATTTTTACTTCCTCTTGTTCTATTTAAAATAGCCTCTACCCTTGCTACTAATATTTTAGGGCTAAATGGTTTTGAAATGTATTCATCTACCCCAAGTTCAAACCCAAATAATTCATCTTGTTCTTCTCCTCTTGCAGTTAACATTATAATTGGCACTTTAGATTCTTGCCTAATTTGCCTTAATACAGACCATCCATCAAGTTTTGGCATCATTACATCTAGCAAAATTAGCCCTATTTCTTTTTGGTTCTCATGGTATACTTCTAAAGCCTTTTCTCCATCTTCTGCTTCTATAACTTGAAATTCCTTTTGTACTAAAAAATCTTTAATTAATTTTCTCATTCTAGATTCATCATCAACAACAAGAACTGTTACATTATTCATATCTTATCACTCTCCGTTACTTTAAGAAATATTATATATTATAACTTGCCTTTGTGTCTAATTTGTGAAGATTTATAAGATGTTTTTCTTTTTTAGCTATAAATCTATAAAAATCTCCACGAAGAATCTCGGAGCCATAAGTGGGCGACCAATAGAAACCGTCCAAATGTGTTTACACATTTGGTACAGTTTCATTGGGGAATGGCGACGGTTCGTGGATATTTTTATAGATTTATAGCTTTATATCAAATACTATTTCTATTCCTCTATCACACTTACTCTTTCTCCACCAACAATTTCTTCAAATTGTGTTTTTATCTCATCATTACAATAAATACCACCACATGGTTTTAGTTCCTCTTCTTCTTTTACAAATATAGGCATATTGTTTCTATCACCAGAAAAAAATTTTATTGCTCCTCTTAAACGTTGTTTTATTGGTTCTTCTAAAGAAGTAATATCTATTACTAATTTTTTAGTTTTCTTTTCTCCAAATTCGTAAATCCTATTTGCTACAATTTTTGTATCTTCATCTTCTCTTACACTTAGACGCCCTTCTATCTTTACAATTTTATCATTTAATAAAATATCATTACAAGTTTGGTAACAGTTTTCAAACAAAATTATTTCAGCTTGACCATATAAATCTTCTACTGTTAAAAATGCCATAATCTTATTTGTCTTTGTGTATTTCTTTTTAATACTACTTATAACACCAACTAATGTAACAGCTTGTCCATCTTTAAAATCTGCTACATTTTCTCTAATTTCGCCCTCTTCTTCCTCATGAAGCATCCTCATTTTAGCCGTATTTATACTACTTTCTTTTTCAATTTGAGCCCTTAGGTTATCTAATGGATGACCAGATATGTATAAACCTAACATCTCTTTTTCCATTGATAATAACTCTTTTTTTGAATATTCCTCTAATGTATTATAACTATATTTTATATCACTCATTTTTTCATCTTCTGGTGCTAAATCAAACATAGTTACTTGCCCTTGTAATACTTTTTTAGATGAATCTGATATTGTATCAATAATAGTTTCAAAGGATGCTACTAATGTGCTTCTTGTTTGTTCGAATTCGTCAAAAGCTCCTGCTTTTATTAAACTTTCTATACATTTTTTGTTTACTGCCTCGTCTTGCATTCTTTCACAAAAATCTGTAAAACTTGTAAATTCTCCATTTTCATTTCTTTCTTTTACAATACTTTCAACTGCTGCAATTCCTACATTTTTTACACTTCCTAAACCAAAACGAATTTTACCATTATCTACTGTAAATTTTGTGTAACTTTTATTAATATCTGGTTTTAAGATTTCTATATTCAAACGCTTACATTCATCTATATATGCTGGTACTTTATCTAAATTTCCCAAAAAACTGTTTAAAGTTGCTGCTAAAAACTCTTCTGGATAATATGCTTTTAAATATGCTGTTCTGTATGATACAACTGCATATGCTGCTGCATGAGATTTATTAAATGCATATTTTGCAAATTCTGCCATTTCATCAAATATTTTATTTGCTGATTCCTCATCTATTCCATTACGAATACACCCCGGAATTTCAACATTTCCATTATCATCTAATTTTCCATAAATAAAATATTCTCTTTCTTTTGCCATAACATCAAGCTTTTTCTTACCCATTGCACGTCTTACAAGGTCTGCTCTTCCTAGTGAATACCCTGCTAAATCTCTTACTATTTGCATAACTTGCTCTTGGTATACCATACATCCATAGGTTACATTTAATATTGGCTCTAATGCTGGGTGTGTGTATACTGCATGTTCTGGGTCTAGCTTATTTTTAATATATCTTGGTATTTGGTCCATTGGTCCTGGACGATAAAGTGAAACCCCTGCTATTATATCCTCTAAGCTATCTGGCTTTAATTCTTTCATAAAGTTTGTCATGCCTTGTGATTCAAACTGAAATATTCCTAAAGATTCTCCACTTGCCCATAGCTTATATACTTTAGGGTCATTCATTTTTTCATCAAACTGAACTTCTATTCCTCTATTTTGTTTTACTAAATCTATTGCATCTTGTATAACTGTTAAAGTTCTTAATCCTAAAAAGTCCATTTTCAGTAGTCCTAGTTCTTCTAATGTTGTCATTATAAATTGTGTAGTAATAGAACCATCCTTAGTGTTTACATATAGCGGAACATAGCTTACTACTGGATCTTTTGTAATAACTATTCCACATGCATGTGTTGATGCCTGTCTTGGCATTCCCTCTAATGCCATTGCTATATCTAATACTTGTTTTGTTGTTTCATCTGTTTCATATAATTCTTTTAATTCTCTATTTTGTTCTAATGCTTTTGGTATTGTAATATGTATTTCATTTGGAATCATTTTTGCAAGTTTATCTGCATCTTGATATGGTATATCTAGCACTCTTCCTACATCTCTTATAACCATACGAGCTGCCATTGTTCCAAATGTAATAATCTGTGATACATGGTCATGTCCATATTTGTTACAAACATAATCTATAACTTCTTGCCTTCTTTCATAACAGAAGTCAACGTCAAAATCTGGCATACTAATTCTTTCTGGGTTTAGAAAACGTTCAAATAGTAAGTTATATTGTATTGGGTCAATATCTGTAATTCCTATTGCATATGCTAAAATTGAGCCTGCCCCTGAGCCACGCCCCGGTCCTACTGGTATTCCTACTGATTTTGCATAGTTTATATAATCCCATACTATTAAATAATAATCTACATACCCCATTTTATTAATTACATTTAATTCATATTCTGCTCTTTCTAATATTTCACTACTTGGATTTTTTCCATATCTTTTAATTATTCCATCATCACATAATTTTTTTAAATAGTCATAGTGTGTTTTAAAACCTTCTGGTACATCATAGTTTGGTAATATTGTATGTCCAAATTCAAATTCAACATTACATTTTTCGGCAATTTTAACTGTGTTTTCTATTGCTTCTGGTACATTTTCAAAGAATTCTTCCATTTCTTCACTTGTTTTTAAGTATAATTCTTCTGTATCAAAACGCATACGGTCTTCGTCTTTCATTTTCTTTCCTGTTTGTATGCATAGTAAAACTTCGTGGTTGTATGCATCTTCACGCCTTGAATAATGGGCATCATTTGTTGCAACAAGTGGAATATTTAGTTCTTTTGATAAACTTATTAATTTTTGGTTTGCAAGTGCTTGTTCTTTTATTCCATTGTTTTGTATTTCTAAATAATAATCTTCTCCAAATATATTTTTAAACCATAGTGCTACTTCTTTTGCATGGTTTAAATCGTCTTTTAGTATTGCTTGGTTCACTTCTCCTGCTAAACAAGCACTAAGGCAAATTAACCCTTCATGGTATTTTTCTAAAAGTTCTTTATCTATACGTGGTTTGTAATAAAAGCCTTCTGTAAAACCTGCTGATACAAGTTTGGTTAAGTTTTGATAACCGTGTGTTATCTTTTGCAAGTAATATTAAGTGATTATTCCAATCTAAGTTTGCTTCTTTATCAAATCTTGTTCTATTTGCTACATATACCTCACAACCTATAATAGGCTTTATTCCTTCTTTTTTACATGCTTTGTAAAAGTCTATAACACCATACATTACTCCATGGTCTGTAAGAGCAATCGCATCCATTCCCATTTCGCGAGCTCGAACTGGTAAGTCTTTTATACGATTTGCTCCATCTAATAGGCTATATTCACTATGCACATGTAAATGAATAAATTTCGACATTTTTCTTCTCCCTTGCAATATATTGATATTCTAAGGTAATAATATATAAATATTGAAAAAGAATCTCGGAGCCATAAGTGGGTGACCAATAGAAACCGTCAAAATGTGTTTACACATTTTGTACAGTTTCATTGGGGAATGGCGACGGTTTTTCAATATTTATATATTATTACCTTAGATGATTTTACAATATTTTTATTAATTCTGGCATGTTGTTTTTTACTACTTCTGGAATATGCAAAATTTCAAATTTTGAAACACTATCTCCAAATGCAATTTCTACAATATCTCCAACCTTTACTTCGTAACTTGGTTTTACTGTTTTCCCATTAACACTTACTCTTCCTTTATCTGCTGCCTCATTTGCAATTGTTCTTCTTTTTATTACCCTTGCAACTTTTAAAAATTTATCTAGCCTCATTGTACTCTCCTATAATATAAAATATTTTTCAAATTTTTTTGATACTTCTTTATAAATATCATCATCAAATGATACGAAATGTGAATCAAACCCTTGTGGTAGTTCCCCATTATATTTTTCTATCATCATGTCTTTTGCCATATGGCAAAATTCTCTTCTTACATCTTCTGTATGAATAAGAGTTTGATAGCATAGGTTTTGCCATACTTTTGCTTCTGGATAAGTTCCTCCTACTTGTTTTATTTTATTTTTTAATTTTTCTCTACTATAATCTATATTTCTAATTTCTGTATTAACTTTTCCATTTTTACATTCTAATATACTATATTGTGGTGTTCCAATACCATTATTGTGCATTCCTAATGTTCCTACTTGAAGAACTATTTTACCATCTCTTTCCTCGTATTCTGCTACTTTGTGATTATGTCCATATATTAATATATCTTCTTGTAAATCATTAAATACTTTGTCCATAAGTGGTGTATTAAAATATAATAATTCTGTAATACTATATGGTGAACCATGCACAGCTCTAATGGTTACTCCTTCAAATTCTAATTTTAGTTGTTCTGGTAAGTTTCTAATGTATTCTTTGTTATCTTCTCTTATGTGGTCATAATAGCATACAACACTTTTACTTTGCATAGTTTCCCACTGTTTGTCCTCTTTTGTTTGTTCATATTGCAGTAGGTATTGTTCTCTATTTCCTTTTATTACATATGGTGTTAGTTCTTTTACTCTATCTATTATTTCATCTGTAATTGGTAAGTCTGTAATTATATCTCCTAATATGATAAATTCAGTTACCCCTTGATTTTTCGCATCTTTTATTGCTTCTTCAAATGCTACAATATTTCCATGTAAATCTGATAGTACTGCTATTTTCACTTTTTTCACCTCTTATACGTACGTTATATCATATTTTGGCGAAATAGTAAAGAAATGGATGTAAAAAAAGACACAATATGTGTCTTTTTTTACTAGATAGCAAAACACGGAGATATTCCTGAGGCTTTATAACTTTTGTTTGCTGTACATAATCCAGTCGCACTCATATAGCAAAAGTAACGGACATTATTAGCCATAGGTGATCTTAGTACATGGCTAACAGCTGTACCAGTATCTTCTGTGAGCGCATTATTACTATTTGAACAAATTGCTCCAATATTCTTATAAAATTTGTATTGATTCCCTTCTTTAGCTCTTGAAAATCCGATAAGGCATACCATCCCTTCCATTGTCCCAGATTTCAGAACATGATAATATCCATAATTTATCTTGTGATATAGTTAAACTACCTGCATTATTATATGTTGCTATATACTCTTTATTTACTTCTTTTATATATTCTTTATTTTCTAGACTATCATACGTTGTACTATTTAAGTAGCTTCTTACTACACAAGCTCCCCATCCTCCTACATTTGTCTCGCTATTATTCATATTTTTATTTGTTATACGTTTAGCATATCCAAAACTAATACCTGCATATACATTTATTGTTCCTGCTCCATATTGTGGTGCTATTGCTGTTGTTGTTCCATCTTCGTTTTCTTTTTGGGTTGCTAGCTCATCATGGTTAAATCCTAATATTCGTACTTTGGCACCATTTACTGTTGTCCAATCTCCTATTCCTAGTGTATCTTCTTTTCCATTTATGCTCACTTTTACTTCTGCTGTGTCATTATTTATTTGTCCAACTTCTGTTCCATAGTTATCTGATATTACTTTTGCTATTTGTGATAACTCTTCCCATGTGTATTGTATTTCATGTGCTTCATGTGTATCTGCTCCTACTCCTGCACTTGGTGGAGGTGGCGGTGTTACTGTTATATTACATGTTGCTGTTACTGTACTTACATCATTTGATGTTACTGTTATTATTGCTACTCCTTCTCCTACTGCTGTTATATTTCCATCATCATCTACTGTTACTACTGCTTCATTACTACTTGTCCATGTTATTGTTTTATCTGTTGCTTCTGTTGGTAATACTTCTGCTACTATCATATCTGTTCCACCTTTTACTAAGTCTATATTTGTTTTATCTAATGTGATAGTTGTTACTTTGGGTGGCTCTGTCTTTATTGCACTTGTTTCTTTTGTGTCTCCTCCATTCGCTGTTATTAACTCTACTTGTATTATATATTCATTGTTTATTGTTAACCCTGTAAATGTATATTCGTTTGTATTTAATGTTGTTACTTCTGTAAAGCTTGTTTCTCCAGTTGTTACATTTTTTATACTATATTTATAGCTTGCTCCACTTGCATTTGATGCTACTACCTTTACACTTATACTATCTACTGTTGTCCCTGTTACTTGCAAATTCGCTATTCTTGGTGTATTATCTGGCTTTCCTTGGTATGTTATTTTTATATTTCCACTAGCTTCTTTTTCTACCAAAAATAAATACCCTTCTACTACTATATTTTTATTATTATCATCTATATCTGTTACATCTGCTATTGTTATTATCCCTTTATTTATTAGGTGATTTATATATTCTTGTACGCTTGGTACTTCTCCATTCATTCTTGCATATAGATCTACTTTTTCTAATTCTAGCTTTTCTAATATTTCACTTATTTTATATTGTTCTCCTGCTTGCTGTGCTTGTTTTAATATTCCATGCTCTCCTAGTGTTAGGTTTAGTACCACTCCTGCTAAGATCAATAACAATATGATTGTTATTACTAGGGCAATTAATGTAATTCCGTGAATATTATTTTTCATTTTCTTTCTCCTTTTCGTTTGTATTTTAGTATTTCTATTTTGTTAATATGTATACATATTATAACAACTTATATTACTTGTCAATGAGTTTTATGTTACATTTTAGTTACAAAAAATCATTATGACTGCTTTCATAATGATTTTTTATACCATATTCAAATTATCTACATCTTCTTCTACAACAACAGCAATTATTGTTATTATTACTATTTGCTGCTACTGTATTTCCATTACATGTATTATCATTTAAAAAGTCTACAGCATTATTGTATCCGTTATCATAGCCATTGTTGTATCCTCTATTGTATCCATTATTAAATACAGTAGAATTTCCGTTTGTACATGTAAGTCTACAATTACATCCATTATCATTTAAAATACGTACACTACCATTTGCCTCATTTAGTTCTAATATATTATTGTTTGCTGTATTTATGTTGTTTCTGCAAGAGCAATTATTTTGCCTTTCTCTACATCCACAATTTAAGCTCCAATTGCAATTATTAAAAAAACAACAAAGAATTTTTACAATGGATGCAGTTACATAAGCTAAAAATGTATATACAATTACTGCTATTAAAAATGTAGCATTAAATACTGCAAAAGCTACAATTAAGTAAATCGCAAAAAATATTGCTGCAACTAAAACAGGACATTTAATTAATTTTTGTAGAACAATTGCTAAAATAATAGTAGCAAGTGGTAATGCAAAAAATATAAGTAAAGTATTCATATTATATCATTCCCTTCTAAAGGCTCAAATTGATTGGAAAAGAATTAAATTTTGGCTAGGAAAACGAATTTTAAATTTATGAGGCGTACAATTGTACGTTGATTAAATTTAAAATGATGTTTGACGGGCGCCAAAATTATAATTATTTTTCAATCTTCTCCCTTCTTTTTATAGATTGGCTAATATATATTATGAATTCTTTACTTTTTTTGTGACTCTTAGTTATACTCTACACTCCTTAAATATAACCCATGTGCAGGTAATGTTTTTCCTGCTTTTGTTCTATCTTTTTCTTCTATTCTATTTAAAATTTCATTTGGTTTTATTTTTCCTAATCCTACATCTACTAATGTTCCAGAAATGATTCGAACCATATTGTATAAAAATCCATTTCCAGTTAACCTTATTATAATTTTTTCATCTTCCTTTATAACTTCTGCTTTATAAATTGTTCTTACACTACTTTTGCTACTTGTCCCACTTGCTTTAAATGCTTTAAAATCATGTTCTCCAACAAAATATTTAACTGCTTCTTTCATACTTTCTACATCCAACTTTTGTGGAATATGATACATTAAATTTCTATAAATGGCACTTCCATATTGTGAATTATCTATAATATATTCATATGTTTTTTGCTTACAAGCATATCTTGCATGAAAATCCTCTTCTACTTCTTCTGCTTTTTTTATAACAATTGTTTTCTTTAACCTAGAATTAATGGCAATTGCAAATTTATCAATAGGTAAGTTAGAATTTGTTTTAAAATTTGCAACTTGTCCATAAGCATGAACTCCTGCATCTGTTCTTCCGTGATGCATTTAATTCTACCTCTTCTCCTACAATGCTTTTAATAACTTCTTCAATTGTTCCTTGTATATTTAATTTGTTCGGTTGACGCTGCCAACCATTAAAATCACTTCCATCATATTCTATTGTTAATTTAATATTTCTCATATTTACTCCATTTCTATTCTAATATTATATCTCTTTTTTCTTATTTTTTCTACCATTATCCATTAATATATGATAAAATAGTATCGAAATTTATATTAGGAGGTATCTTATGCCAATTAAACTAGTTGCAAGTGACTTAGATGGTACTTTAGTAGACCATAATAATCTAATTCCTGTTAATAATTTAAATGCCATTTATGATATGGAAAAAAAGAATATTGATTTTGCCATTTGCACTGGAAAAACATATTCTATTACAAAAGATATATGTGACAAATGCCATGCCTCTTATGGAATCTTTGGAAATGGGACACAAATTATAAATTTAAAAACTGGTGAAGAAATATATAAAAACCTTTTGCCATTACAAGATTTTAACTCTTGCTATAACTTAGCAAAAAAGCATAACTTTCATGTTCATGTATATAGCGACACAGAAATTATAAGTGAGGATTTACTTTATATGGATCTTCGTAACTATGTTTTAAATGGCAATAAAAACACATCTAATTTATCGTTTAAAATTGCTGAAAACATACAAGATTATGTTACAAATAACAACACTTCTATATTTAAGCTAGTAATTTCAAGTACCGAGGATTTATCAAATCTAAAAAATGAAATTTTATCTAATTTTGACTTAAATATTAATCATATTAGAAAAAAGGGATTTTATAAAGATAAAATTATTAATAAAGAATATGAATATTTAGATATTACTCCAAAACATATTGGAAAGGGCTATGCTTTAGAATATTTAAGTAATTTCTTAAAAGTAGATAAACAAGATATAATGTCTATTGGAGATAATGTAAATGACATTGATATGATTAAAATTTCAGGAAAAAGTGCTACTCTTTCAGACTCTTATGATGAAGTAAAAAAAGTAGCAAGTTATATTACAACAAATACTTCTGAAAATGCAGGTTTTGCAGAAGCTGTTTATAAATTTATATCTTAAAAGGATTAGAAACATATTCTAATCCTTTTCTTCTTTTTTATCTTTTCCAAAATTAATACTTTTTAGCCTTTCAATTTTACTTATTCTTACTTTATCAAAACGTTTATCTATAATATTTTTAATAAGTATCTTTTTTAATGTCTCTTCTTTTACATCTGCAATTAAAGTACCGTCTTTAGCAATAGATATTTTTCCAGTCTCTTCTGAAACTACAATAGCGATTGCGTCAGATTCTTTTGAAATTCCTATTGCTGCTCTGTGCCTCGTTCCTAGCTCCTTTGCAATATCTGTATCTGATGCTAATGGAAGCATACATGCTGCTGCTACAATTTTGTTATTAGATATAACAACTGCTCCATCATGAAGTGGTGTATTAGGCACAAATATATTTACCAATAATTGAGGCGATACTTCAGAACCTATTGCAATTCCAGTTCCGAATAATATCTTTAATTTCAATATCTCTTTCTATTACTATTAATGCACCTGTACTATTTTTTGCAAGTTCTGTTACTGCAATAATTATTTTATAGATATCTTCTTTTGTTCTTGTTTCTAAATCTTTATCTATTCCAAAGAATCTTGTAAATTTGTTTGTTCCTAATTGTTCAAGTGCTCTTCTAAGTTCTGGTTGAAAAATTACAATTAGTGCAAATACTCCCCATGTCATTACTATACTTAATAAAAAATTTAAAATTCGTAGTTGTAGTACATAGCTTACTACATTTGCAATTATTAAAAAGAAGATTCCTTTTAGTAATTGCCATGCTCTTGAGTTCTTTGCAAATTTAATTATTGTCGCTCCTAAAAATATGACAATTGTAATATCTACTACCAATACTAGTAAACTCATTGGGTTATTTGTAAATGCATTCAAATATCCTAATATAATATCATCATAAAATTTTTGAAAATTTGTTCCAAAGCCATCTATCAATATTATTCCTTCTTTCTTATTTTGCTAATAAATAATAGATTAGAGTACCAGCTGTTGCAAGTACCATTAGTCCTGCTAAAATTGCTGCCATTATTTTAACAAATAATTGTCCTTTGTTTTTCTTATTTTCGCTCATTTTATTCCCTCCATAAATTTATGTACATGTTATATCATACTTTATATTATTTTTCAAGTACAAGTTTTAAGTATTTTATCACACTAAATGTCGAATTTTCATACAATATAGTATAAGCTTAAATGCTAATATTATTAAAAGGAAGGTAGATTTTTATGGATTTTGAAAAACCATGTTGTCCAGTTGTTGAAGTAGATGGAAACATCGCTTGCGGTAAACAATTCGATTTAGATATCACATTACCATGTGATAATAGAAATGTTATTTATGGTGTTATTCGTGATTGTTATAAAGAACCAGTTTGTGATGCTGTTGTTAAATTAGTTGAAGTTGTATGTGAATGTGGAAAAGAAGAAAGAAGACCAGTTTCTCATACTTTTACTAATGAATGCGGAGAATTTGTTTTTGGACCACTTTGTCCTGATAAGAAATACGAAATAAACTTCTGGGTAGATCAAGTAAAACATGTAAGTGTATGTGCTAAATGTTCTCATGAAGGAAAATGCCTAAAAGGTGTTAAAATGGATAAATGTGATTGCTTCGTAGGAAAACCTGATTGCAAATGTGATCGTGAATGCGAATGTGATTGCAACTGTGAATGTGAATGCAAAGATTGCAAATAGTCAAAATGAATGGGAATCTTAGATGATTCCCATTTTCTTTATAAATTGTTTTCCTTTTTTCATCATTTTATTTTTCTTCATTGTATTTTTTTCATTATAAAGCATTACAACTCCTGCTGATATTAATGTACCCATAACCATACCTTTTACAAATTTCATATTATTTCTCCTCCTTAATTTTTTTATTTATATCCTTATTATGTCTTTTTTTCTCATATATATACTTTTTTGTCATGGAATAAATTTCCCATATAGCTATCATTCCTAAAAATATGCCAAAATACCTTTTTAGCCTAACTACATCTAGCTTGTTTGATATTATAGCTCCAATTACTGCTCCTATAATTCCAGATATAGCAATAGGAATTCCTATTTTAAAATCAATATTTTTTTGCTTAATATTTGTAATAATTGCTACAATAGATGTTGGAATAAAAAATATTAAATTTGTTGCTTGTGCAATGTGTTGTTCTATTCCAATAAACATAGACAAACATAATATTAGAATAGTTCCTCCTCCCATTCCCATTCCGGCTTACAAATCCTGATACTATTCCTACTAAAACTTCAATCATTCTCTTCTCCTATGCTATTATCATTCTAATTGATACATAAATTAGAAAAACAGTAAACGATATTTTTAAATAAATAGTTGGTATCTTGTTTAAATACTTAGAACCTAAAAATCCACCTATCATTCCTCCCGCAGCACATAATATTCCTATTTTCCAATCAATATAATTATTTTGGTAATAAAAAATTCCACTTGTAATTACCATTGGTAAAATTACAAAAAGAGAAGTAGCTCTTGCTTTAGCTTCTTCTACTCCTAATAAATAGACTAATGCTGGAACAACAATCATTCCACCACCTGTTGCAAATAATCCACTTACTATGCCTGCCATTAAACCAATTACTATTTTTTTTACCATATTTTGCACCTTCTTTTATATTATTTGTTTTTTTTGTTTTCTTATACCACTTTTTAGCATTTACTTTTAATGAATTTAAAATTACTTTTAACGTTATATTCTTGTTGATTTATGTAATTTTTGTACATTAAGTGATAAAATACTAAAATAAGGTAATTGGAATTGAAAGGATGTTAAATTATGATAAAAATTAAGCTTTCAGATTTATTAGGAAAAAATAAGATGACTCAAAAGTCTTTATCAGATCTTACTGGAATTCGCCCTGCTACTATTTCACAAATGTATTACGAAGAAAGTAAAAGAATTGATGTAAGGCATTTAAATAATATTTGTAAAGTTTTTGATTGTGAAATATCAGAATTATTAGAATATATACCAGATGAAAAGAAATAGCTACACATATGTAGCTATTTTATATGTTTCTTTTTATTCTACTGTATCATCTTTTATATAATACTTAGTTCCTAACATTTTATCTGGCAAATATTGTTGTTCTACTACATGTCCCGGATAATCATGTGGATATTTATAACCATCACCATACCCAAATTGCTCCATTCCTTCTGCTGGAGCATTTCTAATATGCATTGGAATTTCTCCTGTATCTTTTGAAGAAACATCTTCTAATGCCCTATTTATTGCTAAATAACTTGCATTTGATTTTTTAGAAGTTGCTAAATACACTGCTGCTTCACTTAATATAATTCTTGCTTCTGGCATACCGACCATGGTTACTGCCTGCATTGCTGATGTTGCTACTACTAATGCGTGTGGGTTTGCCATTCCTACGTCTTCTGCTGCTGCAATTACAATACGTCTTGCTAAAAATACAGGGTCTTCTCCACCATTTAATGCTCTTGCTAAATAAAATACTGTAGCATCTGGGTCACTTCCACGCATAGATTTTATAAATGCACTTATGTTATCATAATGGCTATCTCCATTTTTATCAAAAATAGCTTTTCTTTTTCGTATACTATCTGCTGCAATTTGATTTGTAATATGTACATATCCATCATTATCTACTTTTGTAGTAAGTACTGCAACTTCTAGCCCATTTAATGCTGTTCTTACATCTCCGCCAGATACTTCTGCTATTTTTTGCAAAGTTTCATCTTCTATTTTTACATTAAAGCTTTTTAGTCCATCTTCTCTTTCTAGTGACATTTTCAATACTTTAAAAATATCATTTGTAGTTAATGGCTCTAATTTAAATACCATAGACCTTGAAATTAAAGCTTTGTTTACTTCAAAATATGGGTTTTCAGTAGTAGCTCCTATTAATATTACAGTTCCATCTTCTACAAATGGTAATAATGCATCTTGTTGTAATTTATTAAAACGATGAATTTCATCTATAAAAAGAATACATTTTCCACTTGGATTTAGAAATGCATTTTTTGCTTCTTCTATGGCTTTTTTTATATCTCCTACACCAGATGTTACTGCATTAATTTTTGTAAATTTATATTTTGTTGTTTCACTTATTACTCTTGCAAGAGACGTTTTTCCACATCCTGGTGGACCCCATAAAATTATGCTAGATAGTCTATCTGCTTTAATAGTTCTGTATAAAATTTTATCTTGTGCTAAAATATGTTCTTGTCCAACATATTCATCTAATGTTTTAGGTCTCATTCGGTATGCTAATGGTTGTGATAAATCCATGTCCTTTTCTCCTTTATTTTGCTAAAATTGATAATCCTTTTCTTATCATATCTTCTAATGATAAATTTCCTGTATCCATTTCTTCAAATACTTTCTCAATTTCCTTTTTGTTATATCCTAGTACTTGTAGTGCTGAAATTGCTTCTTGTGCTTTGTCATCATCTATAATTGCTTCTTCTACTGTTGTATCCCTTTTGTCTTCTTTTGCTTCTATAGTTTTTATTTTATCTTTTAATTCTAATATAATTCGTGCTGCAGATTTTGCTCCAACTCCCGGAATTTTTACTAGTTTTGATGTATCATTTGTAATAACTGCAAGTGCAAAACTAGATGGTGTAATATTAGATAACATTGTAATTGCAGATTTTGCGCCAATTCCACTTACTCCTAATAGTAGTTCAAACATTTTAAGTTCTTCATTTGATAAAAATCCATAAATGCTAATATCGTCTTCACGCACATGGTAATGTGTATGTACTTTTACAATATCTCCTATACTTCCTACTTCTTCAATTGCTTTTTCACTCATAAAAACTTTATAGCCTAATCCTCCTACATCTATTACAACATAGTTATCAAATTTCATTTCTAAACTTCCTTTTACATATGCAAGCATTTTTACCTCCTAATTTTTACAAACAAATTTTCTTTTATTATTTTATAATAACTTATTATTTTTTGCAAGTAATATATTAAACTTTTATAAATAAAATTATACATATTTTTTATTCTATGAGTAAAACTTAATATATATGTATCTGGTTAATTTATACCCCTAGATGCTATATTTTTATCTAAGAAAGGATGATTAATATGGCTTTAGATTTCAAATTAATAGGCACAAGGTTAAAACAAGCAAGATTAAATAAGAAATTGACACAAGAAAATTTAGCTGAAATGTTAGATGTTTCTGTTGCATTTTTAAGTAGAGTTGAACGTGGTAGTCTTGATATTAGTTTAAAAAGATTATCTCAAATTTGTGAAATATTAGGTGTAACAGAAGGGGATATATTAAATGGTACCTCTACTACTTCTCAAAATTATTTGAATAATGATTTATCTAATTTACTTAAAAATTGCCCGCCAGACAAGTTAAAGCTTGTTTATGAGCTTACAAAAGTTATTGTTGAAAATTAGTTGCAACATTAGAAAATGGAAAATAAATTGATTTATTTTCCATTTTTTCTTTACATTTTAATTATTTTTTCCCATGGTAAATTATTTTTTCCAAAATGCCCATAATTAGTGGTGTTCTTATAAATAGGTTTACGAAGCCCTAAATATTCTATAATTCCCTTTGGTGTTAATTCAAATTTATTATATATTAGTTTTACTATTTCTTCTTCTGGAATTGTAGATGTTCCAAAAGTATCTACATAAATAGATACTGGTTTTGCAACTCCTATTGCATAAGAAAACTGTATTTCACATTTTGTAGCATAACCATTTGCTACAATATTTTTTGCAATAAATCTTGCCATATATGCTGCTGATCTATCTACTTTTGTTGGATCCTTCCCAGAAAATGCTCCTCCTCCATGACGACTATATCCACCATATGTATCAACTATAATCTTTCTTCCTGTTAGGCCACTATCTCCTAAAGGCCCACCAATAACAAATCTACCTGTTGGATTGATATAATATTTAGTCTTTTCATCTAATAATTCTTTTGGTATAACATTATTTATAACTTTTTCTTTTATATCTTTTCTTAAATTCTCTAAACTAACATTTTCATCATGTTGTGTAGAAATTACCACTGTATCTACACGTATAGGCTTGTCCATGTCATATTCTACAGTTACCTGTGTTTTTCCATCTGGACGTAGATATGGAATAATTTTTTCTTTACGTACATCTGATAGCCTCTTTGAAAGTTTATGGCTTAAATCTATTGGAAGTGGCATTAAGTTTTTGGTTTCATTACATGCAAAGCCAAACATAATTCCTTGGTCTCCTGCTCCTTCTGAAACTATATCTTTTCCTTCTTTTTCTTCTAGAGAATTATCTACACCCATTGCAATATCTGGTGATTGTTTAGATATATTAATACTAATTTTACAAGTTCTATAATCTATATCTGTTTTTTCATTATCATATCCTATTTGTTTTATTGCATTTCTTGCAATTTCTTCAATATTTATATCTGCTTTTGATGTAATTTCTCCTGTAATAAATATTTCTCCTTTTCCTGCAACTGTTTCACATGCCACTCTTGAGTACGGGTCTTGTTCTAGGCATGCATCCAATACACTATCTGATATGTAATCACATAATTTGTCTGGATGTCCCTCTGTAACACTTTCACTAGTAAATAATTTCTTCATATATTAGTCCTCTCATTTCTACAATTTTATAAAATAAAAACCTCTGCTTAAAGCAAAGGTCTTATCTTACATTTTATTATTTAACAAATAAAATCATCATTCAAAGCACTTTGCTCTGTCGGTATTAGCACCTTACTTCTTTAAGGTTGCTGTGGAGTCTTAAAGCCGATTCTCTCGTCCACTCTTGATAATTATTAAATTTACATCCTATAATAACTCTAGTATAGCCATTGGAGCATTATCTCCTTTTCTTGGTCCAACTTTAATCATTCTTGTATATCCACCAACATTGTTTGTATATTTTGGTGCAATTTCATTAAATAGTTTTCCTGGTAAATCAACATTTTTACCATCTGCATCTTTTACTTTGTTTACCATCTTCATAATTTTCTTTCTAGCATTTAATCTAGATGGCATATCTTTTTGTCTTGAAACAGTTTTTTCTTCTTTTACTACTTTTAAGTATTCTTTTCCATTTTTACTTGTAACTTTTTCGGTTTCTTTATTTCCTTTTGCATCTAATTTTGCTGTAATCACTTTTACATCTACTGTTTCAAAATTGTCTTTTTCTTTTACAGCAAGTGCAACTAAACTATCAACGATTGCTTTTATTTCTTTTGCTCTAGTTTCAGTTGTAACTATTTTTCCATGAAGAATTACATCTGTAGTTAAGCATTTAATCATAGCTAATCTTTGATCAGTTGGTTTTCCTAACTTTCTATTTCTTGCCACTTTTTTCACCTCTTTACAAATTTATATTTTATCTTATTCCTCTTCTTTAGCAAAATCTAAACCTAAAGAACGTAATTTATGAGTAACTTCATCTAATGATTTCTTTCCTAGATTTCTTACTTTCATCATATCTTCTTCAGTTTTATTTGCTAAATCTTCTACTGTTGAAATACCTGCTCTTTTTAAACAGTTAAATGAACGAACAGATAACTCTAAGTCTTCAATAGACATTTCTAATACTTTTTCTTTCTTAGACTCTTCTTTTTCAACCATAACTTGAGTATTTTTAGTTGCTTCTGAAAGGTCTATAAATAGTTCTAGATGTCCTGTCATTACTTTTGCTGCAAGTGATAGTGCTTCATCTGCCTTTAAGCTTCCATCTGTCCATACTTCTATAATTAATTTATCAAAATCTACCATTTGCCCTACTCTAGTATTTTCTACTTGATAGTTTACTTTTTTTACTGGTGTAAAGATAGAATCAATTGGTAATACTGCGATATCTTGATTTGGCTTCTTATTTTTAGAAGCTCCATTATATCCTCTTCCTTTTTCAACTGTCATTTCCATCTTTAGGTTTCCACCTTCTGAAACAGTTGCAATATGTAAATCTGGATTTAGTACTTCCACCGAACTATCTGTAATGATATCTGCTGCTGTTACCTCTCCTTGTCCTTTAAAATCAATTCTTATCATCTTTTCTTCGTTATCAAATGTTTTTAACCTTACATTTTTCAAGTTTAGAATAATTTCTGGCACATCTTCTACTACATTTGGTATAGTAGAAAATTCATGTACTACTCCATCAATTTTTACACTGGTAATAGCACTTCCTGGAAGTGATGAAAGTAGGATTCTTCTTAGAGAATTTCCTATTGTTACACCATATCCACGTTCTAATGGTTCACAAACAAATTTTGCATAATTACTATCCTCATTTATTTCTAAACATTCAATATTTGGTTTTTCAAATTCTATCATTTTTACCTCCCAATTACTTACGAATTAAGCACATTTACTTAATTCTTCACTTAGTTCTATTTCGAGTATAACTCTACGATTAAGTGTTCTTGTACTGGTAAGTCTATATCTTCTCTTGTTGCTAGTCTTAATACTTTTCCACCTAATTTGTTGGCATCTTTTTCTAGCCATGTAGGTACTGGTCTTCCAGAATTTGCTTCTTCATTTATTTTAATAATTCCTTTGTTTTGTTTAATTTCACGAATAGCAATTACATCTCCTGCTTTTACTAAGTAAGAAGCAATATCAACTTTTTTACCATTTACGTCAATTAAACCGTGATTTACGATTTGTCTTGCTTGTGCTCTAGAACTTCCAATTCCAAAACGATAAACAACATTATCTAATCTACTTTCTAATATTTGAAGTAAGTTTTCACCAGTAATTCCTTTTTTATTAGAAGCCATTTCAAAATATTTTCTAAATTGTTTTTCTCCTACTCCATAGAATGATTTTGTTTTTTGTTTTTCTCTTAATTGAGTACCATATTCAGAAAGTTTTGCTTTCTTTTGTCCATGTTGTCCTGGTCCATAATTTCTTCTAGAAACAGAACATTTATCTGAAAAACATCTTTCACCTTTTAAGAAAAGCTTTTGACCTTCTCTACGGCAAATACGACATTGTTCATCTTTATATCTTGCCATCTAGTATTTCCTCCTTTTTTATATTTCGATTTAATATTCTTTTTGCTTAAAATCTAATCTCCATCATCTAATCTTTCTAATTTCTAGCTACACTCTTCTTCTTTTTGGTGGTCTACATCCGTTATGTGGGATTGGTGTTACATCTTTAATTGCACTAATTTCTAATCCTGCTGTTTGAAGAGAACGGATTGCAGCTTCACGACCAGAACCTGGTCCTTTTACAAATACTTCAACTGTTTTTAATCCATGTTCCATTGCAGCTTTTGCAGCTGTTTCAGCAGCTTCTCCAGCAGCAAATGGTGTAGATTTTTTAGAACCTTTAAATCCTAATTCTCCAGCACTTGCCCAAGAAATTACATTTCCTTGAGTGTCTGTAACAGTAACTATTGTATTATTAAAACTTGAATGAATATGTGCAGCACCTTTTTCAATATTTTTTCTATTTCTTCTAGGTGTTTTCTTTGCTACAGTTTTTTTATTAGCCATTTGGTTCTATACCTCCTTATTTTTTACTTTTACTTACTAATTTTCTTGGACCTTTTCTTGTACGGGCATTTGTTTTTGTTCTTTGTCCTCTTACAGGTAGTCCTCTTCTATGACGAATTCCTCTATAACATCCAATTTCAGTAAGTCTTTTAATATTTAAAGCTACTTCTCTTCTTAAGTCACCTTCTACTTTGTATTCTTCGTCCATAACTTTTCTTATTTGATTTACTTGTTCGTCTGTTAAATCTTTTACTCTTATGTCTGGATTTACATTAGCTTTTTCTAGAATTTTTCTTGAGCTTGATACACCTATTCCATAAATGTATGTTAGCCCAATTTCTATTCTTTTTTCTCTAGGTAAATCGATTCCTGCTATACGAGCCATAAATTTTTGCACCTCCAAATTATATTTCTTTTTGTCTGTTTTTAAATTATGTTTGTCTAATATTTTAATTGAAATGTACCTATTTACCAAAAGATAAATAAGTAGTGCTTAAAATATTTTGACAAGAAATGTATATAAACACAAAACTATTTTTTTCAGCCGCTCATAAATAGTCTTGTGTTAATATCAGTTTGGTCTTTTAAATTAACCTTGTCTTTGTTTGTGTTTTGGATTTTCACAAATTACTCTAATTTTTCCTTTTCTTTTAATTACTTTGCATTTTTCGCAAATTGGTTTTACTGATGGTCTTACCTTCATCCTATCCACCTCCTGTAATTTTAAACTCTTTGGGTTAATGTATGCTTGAAATAGATAAAATCTATTTTGCTCTCCATGTAATTCTTCCTCTTGATAAATCATATGGTGATAATTCCACTTTTACTTTATCGCCTGGTAAAATTTTAATATAATTCATTCTAAGCTTTCCAGAAATATGAGCTAATATTTGATGTCCATTTTCTAGTTCTACTTTGAAATTTGTATTTGGTAAAGTTTCTACAACTGTTCCCTCTACCTCTATTACATCTTCTTTTGCCAATGTTTTTCACTCCTTAAATTTGCCATTTTTTGGTTTTTTACACAATTAGCTTATATAGTATACACCATTATTAAATTATTGTCAATATTTCTGGCTCTTTTTCTGTAATTAAAATTGTATTTTCATAATGTGCTGATAAAGTGCCATCTTCTGTAATGATTGTCCAACCATCATCTAATTCTAAAATATCTGGTGAACCTTGTATTACCATTGGTTCTATAGCAAGTGTCATTCCTGGTTCTAATTTTATCCCTTTTCCTGCTTTTCCGTAGTTTGGAATACCTGGTTCTTCATGCATATTTCTACCAATTCCATGTCCTTGAAATTCTTGTACTACACTATATCCATTTTTTTGTACAAATTCTCCAATGGCATGACTCACATCACCTATACGATTTCCTGGCTTTGCGAACTGAAGTCCTTCAAAAAATGCTTGTTTTGTTATTTCTACTAATCTTTTTGCATCATTTGGTACATTTCCTACTAAATATGTTCTTGCTGCGTCTCCGTGAAATCCACCTTTTTGTACTACTAAATCTACACTAACAATATCCCCATCTTTTATTATTACTTTTTCAGATGGTACACCATGTATAACTTCATCATTAATTGAAACACAAATAGAACCAGGAAAATTAGGTACCCCTTTTTCATAGCTAGGGTACCCCTTCTCTGCTGGTATTCCTCCATTTTCTCTTATTACTTTTTCTGCTAGTTTATCTAGTTCTAAAGTGGTCATTCCTGGTTTTATCATTCTTTCTATTACCTTATGTACCAATGCTGTAACACGGCAGGCTTCTTTCATTAGTTCGATTTCTCTTTTTGACTTTATTTCTACCACTTATATTACCCCTTTATAGATTCCATAACTTCTCTTGCTACATCTGCTCCTAAATGGTTGCTTCTTGTGCTTACTTCTTCTGTTCTTAATACTCCTTTTTTCTCATAGTATTCTACTAATGGGCTTGTTTGTTCATCATAAATTGCAAGCCTTCTACGAATTGCATCTTCACTAGTGTCATCTTCTCTTTGTACTAATTTTGAACCACATTTATCGCATATTCCTTCTTGTTTTGGTGGATTCATAACAATGTTATAAGTTGCTTTACATGCTTGGTTTGAACATACTCTTCTTGTTAAAATTCTTTCTATTATTTCATCTCTAGGTGTTGTTAAATTAATAACTAAATCAATCTTATTTCCTTTTTTTGATAACATTTCATCTAATTTTTCCGCTTGTGCAATTGTTCTTGGGAAACCGTCTAAAATTACTCCATTTTTTGCATCATCTTCTTCTAAACGACTAGCAACCATTGGAACTGTAATTTCATCTGGAACTAAGTTTCCATTTTTAATATATTCATTTGCTTTTATTCCAAGTTCTGTCTCTTCTTTTATATTTTTTCTAAAAATATCTCCTGTTGATACTTGAGGAATTCCTAATTCTCCACTTAAAATTCCTGCAACTGTTCCTTTTCCTGTACCTTGTGCACCTAACATAATAATATTCATAATTTTCAAACTCCTTATTTAATTTTATCTACTATACTATATACCTTTTTGGTAAAATATTCAAGCTGTTTTTAATTAATTTCTGTTATTTTTAAATCGTATTTTTCTTCGAATACCTTCTTTTTTGCAATATACTCTTTGGTTTTATATCCTTTAACATCAATTACTTCTGTTGTATTATTATTATGAAATACAACAAAATCCGCTTTATATTTAAGTCCTGGTGCTAACATGAATATTGGTTGTAAGCAAAATCCTTTTATATCATGTGCTTGTAATCTCATTTTTAAATCACAATAATACTCTGCTTCCTTTTTACTATCAAACGTATGCCCATCAATTGATGTTTTATTTGCTCTATACTTTGTTTTTTTAGTTGATTTATTATTATACTCTTTATAATCTTCTACACTCCAATGTTCCATCTTAATCCCTCTTTACTAATTTATAATTATGCTTAATTAAGTAATCTTCTATTGTTTCATCGCCTTGTAAAATAATTTGTGGAACTTGCATTTTATTAAATTCCTCAAAACTATCATCTTTATAATTTTATATAATAATATCATAAAAATAATAAATTGTAAAACAAAATAAAAGACTCATATGTAAGCAATTTTAAACATTGTATATTCAAGAAATATATGATATAATTTTTATGGTTCATCAGTTGACAAGTCAATTTGTAAAGGAGGTTTTACAATGAAGAATTTCAGTAAAAAGGGTAACAACGTGGAACGGTGGGAACTAAAACAGAGAAAGCGTTATGACGACTGTTTTAGAAATCGGCAACAGCACATTCTGTTTTACAGACAATCAAGGAATGTTGAACTTATTTACAGTTCATGCCCATCCCCTAAAACATGTCCTCATCGTCATATCTGTGTGCGCAAAAGTTGTTATTAAACTAAAACGGGACTCCGAGTATCGGAGCCCTTTTTATTTTAACTTAAAAATCCTTTATAATGTCTCATCATTAATAATGATTCTAGTTGTTGTACTGTTTCTAGTGCTACACCTACTACAATTAGTATTGATGTTCCTCCAAATGCTACGTTTAATCCTGTAAAACGTATTAACATCGGAAGTATTGCAATTAAGCTTAAGAATAAACCTCCAAACCATGTTATTTTCCCAATAACACTTGATAAATAATCTGTTGTTGGTTTTCCTGCACGAATCCCTGGAATAAATCCACCATTTTTCTTAATATTGTTTGATACTTCTGCTGGATTAAATGTTGCATAAGTATAGAAAAATGTAAATCCTACAATTAATAGTAAGTATACAATAGCATTTGCTATAGAGTAACCAACTGGGACATTAGATGTTGATGTTGCAATTGAAAATTTATATACTCCTGCCCAGAAACCTGTTGCAGTTTCAATATCTTTTATAAATATTTGTAATAGCATTGCAGGAAATGTCATAAAACTACTTGCAAATATAACTGGCATAACACCTGCCATAGCAAGTTTTAATGGAATATGTGTATTTTGTGCACCTACCATTTTTCTTCCTACAACTTTTTTAGCATATTGTACTGGAACTCTTCTTTCAGCTGTTTGTACAAATACAACACCTGCAACTAATATAATTGCTCCAATAATAATTCCAAGTGATATTAGTAATCCTGTTGTACTAAATGCACCTGATCCAAACATTAAGTTCCATAGTGTTGTTGCAACACTTGGTAAGCTTGAAACAATACCTATAAAGATAATAATTGAAATTCCATTTCCAATCCCTTTATTAGTAATTTGTTCACCTAACCACATTAGTAGTGCTGTACCTGCAACAAGTGAAAGCACAACTATAAATCCTGTTAAAAATCCTGGATTAATGAATATTCCAGAAGATTTATATGAAAGATATATGCCTAATCCTTCTACAATTGCAAGAACAATTGTTAAGTATTTAGTATAACGATTCATTTTTTGTCTTCCTTCTTCTCCACCTTCTTTTGCTAAACGCTCTAATGCAGGAATTACCATTCCCAATAATTGAATAACAATTGACGCTGTAATATATGGGCTAATTGTCATAGCAAAAATTGAAAATCTAGAAAAAGCACCACCTGAAATAATATTAATTAATCCTCCAATTCCATTATTTGATCCCATTGCTTCATTTAATGCAAATGTATCAACTCCTGGAACTGTAATAAAACAACCAAGTCTAAAAACAAGTATTAATACTAGTGTATATAATAGTCGTTTTCTAACTTCTGGTGTTTTTAGTGCATTTTTGATTGTTTTAAACAATTAAATCACCTCTGCCTTTCCACCAGCAGCTTCAATTTTTTCTTTTGCTGATTTTGTAAATCTCTTTGCTTTAACAGTTAATTTTTTCTCTAAATTACCTGTAGCAAGAATAACGATGCCATCATTTACTTTTGAGATAATACCTTCTGCAAGTAATGTTTCTGCTGTTACTTCTTCTGCTTTTGATTTATTAAGCATTGTTAAAGTTACTTCTACATAATTTTTTGCAAAAATGTTAGTAAATCCTCTTTTAGGTAATCTTCTATATAATGGTGTTTGACCACCTTCGAATCCTCTTCTTACTCCTCCACCACTTCTTGCTTTTTGTCCTTTATGTCCTTTTCCTGAAGTTTTTCCAAGTCCAGAACCAATTCCACGTCCTACTCTTCTTCTAGCTACTTTTTCTTGTGCTGGGGTTAATTCGTCTAATTTCATTTTGCTTTGCACCTCCTTAATTATTTAGATATTAGAAGTTAGATGTTAGAAATTAGAAAAAATTTACTAATTTTTATACTCTAAACTTCTTTTATTTTTCCTTTTAGAGACTAATATTAAAGCTTTTCTAACCTCTAATTTCTAATCTCTAATTTCTAATTACATAATTTCTTCTACTTTCTTTCCTCTTTTTTTAGCAACTTGTTCTATTGTACTCATACTTGCTAAACCATTAAGTGTTGCATAAACAACGTTTCTTGGGTTGTTTGTTCCTAACACTTTTGTTCTAATATCTTTGTAACCTGCAAGTTCTAGTACTGGTCTTACACTACCTCCTGCAATAACTCCTGTACCTTCTGCTGCTGGTTTTAGCATAACATGTGCACTACCAAATTTTCCAATATATTCATGAGGAATTGTTGTTCCTACAACTGGAACTGTAATTAAGTTCTTTTTAGCATCTTCAATAGCTTTTTTAATAGCATCTGGAACTTCAGCTGCTTTACCATTTCCAACACCAACGTGTCCATTTCCATCTCCTACAACAACAACTGCACTGAAACGGAAAGTTCTACCACCTTTTACTACTTTTGCAACTCTGTTGATTGCAACAACTTTCTCTTTTAATTCAACTTGTGTTTCTTCCATTAGTTTTAGTTTTCCCTCCTTTTTAATTTTTTTAGAATTTAAGACCTGCCTCACGAGCAGCTTCTGCTAATTCTTTTACAATACCATGATAGATATATCCACCTCTATCAAAAACTACTGTATCTATTTTTTTCTCCATTGCACGTTTTGCAATTAAGCTTCCTACTTCTTTAGCAGACACTTTATTTGCATGTTTTTCTTTTACTTCTTTATCTAAAGTAGAAGCACTAACTAATGTAACTTTTGCATCATCATCGATTATTTGTACATAAATATTAGAATTACTTCTATATACACATAATCTAGGACAATCTGCTGTTCCACTTATTTTTCTACGTACACGAATATGTCTTCTAGTTCTTTCAAGCTTTCTATCAGTCTTTTTTACCATTTCTTTCTCCTTTCATAAAACTCTTTAAATTGGGTTTCAAAATCTATAATTCAAAGCAAAAGTGGTATATTGCTAGGAAAGCAATTAAAAATTTTTGAGATAGTACGTCTGTACATCGAAAAAATTTTTATGCAGCTTGACTGGCGCAAGATGCCGCTTTTCATTTGAATTTTTTATTTTTTGCCAGCCTTACCCTCTTTACGACGAATAACTTCTTCAGCATATTTAATACCTTTTCCACGATAAACCTCAGGTGGTCTTTTTGTTCTTATAACAGCTGCTGTTTGACCAACTAATTCTTTATCAATTCCTTTTACAATAATTGTATTTGGGTTTGGTACATCAAATGTAATTCCTGCTGGTGCTTCCATTTCTACTGGATGTGAATATCCTAGGTTCATTACTAATTTTGTTCCTTGTTTCTGGGCTCTATACCCAACACCATTTATTTGTAATTCTCTTTGATATTCTTCTTTTACTCCATGAATCATGTTGTTAATCAATGTTCTTGTTAAACCATGTAAACTTCTGTTATATGGTTCATCATCTGGTCTTGTTACTGTAATAACACCATTATCAAGAGTAATTTTCATATTATTATGTATTCCGTCTTTCTAATGTTCCTTTAGGACCTTTTACTGTAATATTTTGTCCATCAATTGTAACAGTAACGTCTGTTGGAACAGTAATTGGACTATTTCCTATTCTTGACATTTCCTTTTTCACCTCTTTTAATATATTTCTTATTCATGGGCACAGTGGTGTCATGTCCTACGATGTATTTTCCGCAAACGGTGCCCCTACATATTAGATTACCATACATAGGCTAGAACTTCTCCACCTATACCTTGTTCTCTTGCTTTTTTATCTGTCATTATTCCTTTTGATGTTGATATTAAAGCAATTCCTAAACCATTTAATACTTTTGGTAATTCGTCATTTGCTGCGTAAACTCTTAATCCTGGTTTACTAATTCTTTTTAATCCTGCAATAACACGACTACCTTTTTCATCATATTTTATTGTTATACGTATAATTCCTTGATTTTCATTTTCAATAACTTCAAATGATTTAATATATCCTTCTTCAAATAGAATTTCAGCAATTGCTTTTTTCATATTAGAAGCTGGTATATCAACTGTTTTATGTTTTGAAGTATTTGCATTTCTAATTCTTGTCAACATATCTGCAATTGGATCTGTAATATTCACTTATTTTACCTCCTTCTTCTATTTTCTTGGGCACAGTGGCGTCATGTCCTACGATGTATTCCCTTTAAACGACATGCCCCTACATTTTCTATTCTACCAACTTGCTTTTTTTACACCTGGAATTTCACCTTCATGAGCTAATTTTCTAAAGCATACACGGCAAATTCCATATTTTCTAATATAAGCATGTGGTCTTCCACAAAGTTTGCAACGATTATATTCTCTTGTTTTATATTTTTGTGGTCTTTGTTGTTTTATTATCATTGACTTTTTAGCCATAATATTCTCCTTCCTTCAATTAGTTTTTAAAAGGCATACCTAATAAAGTTAAAAGCTCTCTTGCTTCTTCATCTGTCTTAGCTGTTGTTACAAATATAATATCCATACCTCTTAATTTATCGATTTTTTCATATTCGATTTCAGGGAATATTAATTGTTCTTTAATACCCATAGAATAATTTCCTCTTCCATCGAAAGAATTTGCAGATACTCCTCTAAAATCTCTAACTCTTGGAAGAGCTACATTAAATAATTTATAAGCAAATTCATACATTTTGCTACTTCTTAAAGTAACTTTACATCCAATGTTTGCTCCTTCTCTTAGTTTGAATGCAGCAATTGATTTTCTAGCTTTTGTTACCATTGGTTTTTGACCTGTAATTTGGCTTAAATCATTCATTGCATTTTCTAATGATTTAGGATTATCTTTTGTATCTCCTAAACCTATATTAATTACTATTTTTTCAAGTTTTGGAACTTGCATAACTGATTTATAATTAAACTTTTTCATTAATGCTGGAACTACTTCTTTTTCATATTGTTCTCTTAATTTTTCCATAAGTTTTTAAAATCCTCCTTTCTATTTTAACTTTGTATCACATTTTTTACAAACACGAACTTTTTCGCCTTTTTCTTCTATGTATCCAATTCTTGTCGCTTTTCCACATTTTGGACATACAACATTTACTTTTGAAGAATGAATTGCACATTCTACTGGAATGATTCCTCCTTCTTCACCTTGTTTTCTAGGTTTTACATGTTTTTTTCGAACATTAATACCCTTTACGATAACTTTTTCAGTTTTTGGTATTACTTCTAAAACTTCTCCTGTCTTTCCTTTATCATTTCCAGATAAAACTTTAACAGTATCACCTTTTTTTATTTTCATTTCTATTTTTCACCTCTTTTTCAAGATCTTTATTCGATTTTGGTTTACTCTTATAGAAGCTACAACTAACTATTTGTAAAACTCGCCTAGCCTAAGGGCTATCCTCGTTTACAAATATTAAGTTTTCGCATCTATAATCTGTAACGCTCTAATGTCCGTTGGACATTTTCGCGAACAGCTTATAGAACCTCTGGAGCTAATGACAAAATCTTCATATACTCTTTTTCTCTTAATTCTCTTGCAACTGGTCCAAATATACGTGTTCCTTTTGGGTTACCATCATCACGAATAATAACAGCTGCATTATCATCAAATCTAACATAAGAACCATCAGCACGTCTTTGTGGTTTTTTTGTTCTTACAACTACTGCTTTTACAACTTCTCCTTTTTTTACAACACCACCTGGTGTAGCACTTTTAACAGAAGCAACTATGACATCGCCAATACTAGCATATTTTCTATATGATCCACCTAAACAACGAATACACATAATTTCTTTTGCTCCTGTATTGTCTGCAACTTTTAATATTGATTGTTGTTGTACCATTTTGTTTTTTCCTCCTTTCAAAATTCGAAGAATTTTGTACTCTTCAATATTCACTCTCGACTTTATTTTACAATTGCTTTTTTTGTAATTTCCACAACTCTCCATCTTTTATCTTTTGAAAGTGGACGTGTTTCCATTACTTTTACTTCGTCTCCTACTCCACAAGCATTTTCTTCGTCATGAGCTTTTAATTTATAAGTTTTCTTCATAATTTTAGAATAAACATCATGTTTTACATTTGTTTTAACAGCTACTACAACAGTTTTATCCATTTTATTTGATACAACTGTACCAACCATTACTTTACGAAGATTTCTTTCTTCCATATTTTTTCTCCTTTCTTCAAAGTTCGGGCGATTACTAATCGCCCCTACTCAGGGATATCTTTCTAATCTCTAAATTCTATTTTCTAATTTCTAATTAGCTAATTCTCTTTTTCTTAGTACTGTTTTGATTCTTGCAATGTCTCTTCTAACTTCTTTTATTTTTAATGGATTATCTAGTCCATGTGTTGCATGACTAAATCTCAATTTAAATAATTCAGTTTTTAACTCACTTAACTCTTTTTCTAGTTCTGGTGAAGACATTTCATTTATTTTATTTATCTTCATCAATATCACCACCTATATTCACATTTTCTTTTCTTACAAATTTTGTTTTTATTGGTAGTTTGTTTGCTGCAAGTCTCATAGCTTCTTTTGCTAGGTCTTCTGTTACTCCTGAAATTTCAAATAATACTCTTCCTGGCTTTACAACAGCTACCCAATATTCTGGAGCTCCTTTACCTTTACCCATACGAGTTTCAGCAGGTTTCTTTGTTACTGGTTTGTCTGGGAATATTTTAATCCAAACTTGACCACCTCTTTTTATATGACGAGTCATAGCAATACGGGCTGCTTCTATTTGGTTTGTAGTAATCCAAGCAGCTTCTGTTGCTTGTAAACCATATTCTCCGTCAGATACAAAGTTACCTCTTGTAGCACATCCTCTATTTCTACCTTTTTGTTGTTTTCTATATTTTGTTCTTTTTGGTATTAATGGCATTATGCTTCTCCTCCTTCCACTTTCTCTTTCTTAGTTGGAAGAATTTCACCTTTATAAATCCAAACTTTAACACCTATTTTTCCATATGTTGTATTTGCTTCATAAAATCCATAATCAATATCTGCTCTTAATGTTTGAAGTGGAATAGTTCCTTCTTTGTAAAATTCTGTTCTTGCCATATCTGCTCCACCTAATCTTCCAGATACTGATGTTTTAATACCTAATGCTCCTGCTTTCATTGTTTTTTGCATGCATTGTTTCATTGCACGTCTAAATGAAATTCTTCTTTCTAGTTGAGCACAGATATTTTCTGCTACTAACTGAGCATCTGTATCGATGTCTTTAACCTCAACTATATTTAAATTGACTTCTTTTCCAATCATTTTTTGTAAATCATTTTTTAAGCTTTCTGCTAATTGTCCACCTTTTCCTATTACTAGTCCAGGTTTTGCAGTATATACATTTACTTTAACAAATTTAGCCGTTCTTTCAATTTCTATTTTTGAAATACCACTAATAAATAATTTCTTTTTAACATATTCACGGATTTTGTGGTCTTCTACTAGATAATCACTATAATTTTTCTTATCAGCATACCATTTTGAGTTCCAATCTTTAATTACTCCTACTCTTAATCCATGTGGATGCATTTTTTGTCCCATGCTAAAAATCCTCCTTTCTTAACCCTCTATACTCTTTCTTTCAATACGATTGTAATATGACTGGTTCTTTTTCTTATTCTAACAGCAGAACCTTTTGCTGCTGGTCTTATTCTTTTTAGAGTAGGACCTTGGTTTGCATATATTTTATCAATATATAATTTTCTACTATCCATACCATGGTTGTTTTCAGCATTTGCAATTGCAGATTTTAATAGTTTTTCTATAATTTCTGAAGAAGCTTTTGGTGTAAATTTAACAATTGCTAAAGCTTCATCTACATTTTTGCCACGAATTAAATCTGCTACAATTTTAACTTTTCTTGCAGAAATTCTAGCATATTTTAATGTAGCTTCAGCTGTTTTTACTTCGTTTGCCATTTCTTCCACTTAGATTCCCTCCATTTCTTACCTAGTAAGTTAGTTTGTTAAGGTTAGCATTATTCTAACTTCTAATGTACTAACTTCTAATTTCTAATTTATTTTTTAATTGTAGATGCTTTTTCTCCTGCATGACCTTTAAATGTTCTTGTAGGTGCAAATTCACCTAATTTATGTCCAATCATTTCTTCTGTTACGTAGATTGGAACATGCTTTCTTCCATCATGAACAGCAATTGTATGTCCAACAAATTGTGGATATATTGTAGATGCTCTTGACCATGTTTTCAAAACTTCTTTTTTTCCAGTTTCATTCATTGCTTCTACTCTTTTTAAAAGTTCAGGTGCAACAAATGGCTTTTTCTTGCTTGATCTTGACATTAATTTTTCCTCCTTCTTTTATAAGGTAGTTAACCTCTCTTAATTTGGTTAACGAAAATATTCCGTAACTCACTACGTTTTAAATGATTATTTTCTTCTCTTAACAATAAATTTGTTAGAAAGTTTATTTTTCTTTCTTGTTTTATATCCAAGTGCTGGTTTACCCCAAGGAGTAAGTGGTCCTGGACGTCCAACTGGTGCTCTTCCTTCACCACCACCATGAGGGTGATCTACTGGGTTCATAACAGAACCTCTAACAGTAGGGCGAATTCCCATATGTCTTGTTCTTCCAGCTTTACCAAGTTTTACATTTTCATGATCTGTATTTCCAATTGTTCCAATTGTAGCTCTACATCTTGTCATAACTAATCTCATTTCTCCAGAAGGTAATCTTACATGAGCATATTTTCCTTCTTTTGCCATAAGTTGTGCACTTTGGCCTGCACTTCTTACCATTTTTCCACCTTGACCTGGATTTAATTCGATATTGTGGATTAATGTACCTACTGGTATGCTTTCTATTGGCATACAGTTTCCTGGCTTAATATCCCCTTTTGCTCCTGATACTATTTTATCTCCATCTGTTAATCCTACTGGAGCTAAAATGTATCTTTTTTCTCCATCTTCATATTCTACTAATGCGATATTTGCACTTCTGTTTGGATCATATTCTATCCCAATAACAGTTGCTACCATATCATCTTTGTTACGTTTAAAATCAATTATTCTATATTTTTGTCTATTTCCTCCACCTTGATGACGAACTGTAATTCTACCATATGAGTTTCTTCCTGCTTTTTCTTTCTTTTTTGCAAGTAAAGATTTTTCAGGTGTCTTTTTTGTAATTTCTTCATATGTAGAAACTGTCATGTTTCTTCTTGATGGGGTGTAGGCTCCGAAATGTTTCATTCCCATTTTCTTTTTCCTTTCTCGGATTTATGAAAAACTTCGTCTTACGTTGTCAAACTTCGCTTCAAAATTCCTCGACGTACACATGTACGCCTGCGGATTTCTTGCTTGTTTTCCTAGTAATACTCGTTTTTGCTAAATCCTCTTACTTTTATATTTGTGGATTTTTTCCTGCTCCACATAGCAGATATTCTTTATTATCCGAGTTATTTCTCGATATTTATTTTATTTTGCTTTGCTTAGGAATTAGAAGCGAGTATAACTAGGCAACCGATTTTTAAATTTTTGAGGCGTGCTTGTGCACGTTGATAAAATTTAAAATGAAGGTTAACGAAGTTAGACGAAGCTTATAATTTCTAAGCGCCCATAAACTCCTCAATTGAGTCCTTATACTTTTTAGAAATTTTAGTTTCTTTTCCACCTTTTGCTAAATATTTTTTATCCTCTGGATTTGTGTCAATTGTAACAATCGCTTTTTTCCAGTCTGGTGTTTTTCCTGTATGAGCTCCTACTCTTTTTTCTTTACCTTTAACAGTAATTGTATTTACATTTATAACTTTTACTTCAAAAAGTGCTTCTACTGCTCTTGCAATATCTACTTTTGTAGCTTTTTTGTTTACTTTAAAGGTATACTTTCCATCTTGTAATCCGTCATTACTTTTTTCAGTAATTATTGGTTTTATAATAATATCTTCTGGTCTCATTTTAAGCGTACACCTCCTCTAATTTTTTAACAGCATCTAGAGTCATTACAAGGTTTTTGTATTTTAATAAATCATATACATTTATTGTATTTACTAAACTTGTTTTTACTCCTTCTATATTTCTTGCTGATTTTTGTACGTTTTCATTTTTTTCTGGTATTACGATTAATGTTTTTCCTTCTACTTTTAGGTTTGTTAATGCATTAACCATATTTTTTGTTTTGATTTCTTTTAAAGGTAAGCTATCTACAACTACTAATTCATTTTCTAATACTTTAGAGCTTAGAACTGAACGAATTGCTAATCTTCTTTCCTTTTTATTTACTCTATATTTGAATGAACGTGGTCTTGGTCCTAATGCAATACCACCACCTACCCAATGAGGTGCACGTATACTACCTTGTCTTGCACGTCCTGTTCCTTTTTGTCTCCAAGGTTTTTTACCACCACCAGATACTTCTGCTCTTGTTTTGGTGCTTTTTGTACCTTGTCTTTGATTAGCTAAGTAATTTACAACTACACTATGTACTATAGCTTCATTTGGCTCAATACCAAAGATTTCTTCTTTTAATTCTACATCACTAACCTTTTTACCTTCTATATTATATACATCTATTTTAGGCATTTATTTTTCCTCCTTCCTTCTATTTCGCAGCTTTAACAGTTGCTCTTAATTTTAGTAATGAACCTTTTGCTCCTGGTACACTACCTTTTACTAAGATTACATTTTTATCTAAATCTACTCTTACAACATCTAGGTTTTGTATTGTTACTGTTTGTACTCCCATATGCCCTGGAAGTTTTTTACCTTTAAATACTCTACCTGGTGTTGATGTTGGTCCCATTGAACCTGGTCTTCTATGGTACATAGAACCATGTCCCATTGGTCCTCTTGATTGTCCATGACGTTTAATAACACCTTGGAATCCTTTTCCTTTTGTTGTTCCTTGAACATCTATTTTTTCTCCAGCTGTAAACACATCTGCTTTAACTTCATCTCCAACTTTTACATCTATAGAATCTACTCTAAATTCTCTTAAATATTTTTTGTTTGAGATTCCTGCTTTTGCAAAATGTCCTTTTTCTGGTTTGTTCATATGTTTTTCTTTTACTTCACCAAAACCTAATTGTACACTATTGTATCCATCAGTTTCAGTTGTTTTTACTTGTGCTACTACACAAGGTCCTGCTTGAATCGCTGTTACTGGAATAACAGTTCCTTTTTCATCAAATATTTGTGTCATCCCAATTTTCTTTCCAATAATTGCTTTCATTTAAATTTTCCTCCTAACTATTGGCTAACTTTTGTTAGCATGGTTTTATGGGCACAGTGGTGTCTGTCTTTTTAGGATTCCCGCAAACGGTGCCCCTACATTGCGGTATTTTTACAGACTATAGTTTTATTTCTATTTCAACACCAGCTGGTAATTCTAATTTCATTAAAGTATCAACTGTTTTTTGTGTTGGGTAAAGAATGTCTATAACTCTTTTATGTGTTCTCATTTCAAATTGTTCTCTTGAATCTTTGTATTTATGAGGACAACGTAAAATTGTTACAACTTCTTTTTGTGTAGGTAGTGGAATAGGACCTGAAACTTTAGCTCCTGTTCTTTTAGCAGTATCTACTATCTTTTCAGCAGACTGATCTAAAACAACGTGATCATAAGCTTTTAATCTTATTCTAATTTTTTCGCTTCCTACTACTTGATTTGTTGTTGCCATAAGTATTTCCCTCCTTAAAATATAAATGTACCTTGGCAAGTTTTAAACGCACCCTGGTGTTTCTTTTATCACCATATAAAAACCCAAGTTTCCGCATGACTTTCTTGGGATAAGTGCACATCTTACCGCCCGGTCAAAGCCAAGACATACTCCATGGAAGTTCCCTCCATCCGTAAGAACGAATGTAGCCACATTCCACTTCATCGCAAATCTACATGCTGAAATATTATATAACGCTTTTTTCCGTATGTCAATACATATTGTCATTTTTTTGTAAAATTTTGAATTTGGGCTAAAATTTGCTTTTTATGTAAATATATTGTATAATAGAATATATAAAACCAAGAAAGGAACATATACTTATGAAAGACTACTTTTACTTCCCCATTCGGGAATTCACTTCTTCAACAGAAAAAGCTGTAAGAGAAATTAATCGGTTAGCTAGCGACACAAGAAAAAGCTTTTGCTTAACTTTTGATGAAGCCTCACCAGAAAGAATTCGTATACAGTCTTGCAAAGGCCGAATAGGAAGAGCTTCATTTTGGCTAATAGAACGAACTTCTCGTATTGAGGAGCAAGTTGCTTGCTTTAATGAGTTACTAAGCAAAAACCCTATTGTGTTAGCCGTTGCTATTGAAGATACTGTCTGTATAACTGTTGTAACAGAAGATTAACGAAACACAGGTGCTCAATTTTTTTATTGGGTACCTGTGTTTTTCTATTGATATTTTTTTGTTTTCTTCATATAATAATATCACAAAGAAAAAAGGAGAAATTTTATGTTTGATGAACAAATTGATTTATTGAAAGATGAAATTATTAATTCTACATGTGAATTAATAAAAATCCCTAGTGTATTATCCCCTAGCAAAAATCCTAAAATGCCTTTTGGTGAGGATTGCAATAAAGCATTAGAACATATTTTGGATTTAGGAAATAAATTAGGTTTTCGTACAAAAAATATTGATGGATATTGTGGATATATTGAGTTTGGCGAAGGTGAAGAAATGATTGGAATTATTGGGCATTTAGATGTTGTTCCAGAAGGCGAAAACTGGACATATCCCCCATTTAGTGCTCATATTGCAGATGGTAACATTTACGGACGTGGTGCAATTGATGATAAAGGTCCTGTTATTGCAAGTTTGTATGCTATGAAAGTTGTAATGGATACTGTCAAATTAAATAAAAGAGTTCGTCTTATTTTAGGCTTAAATGAAGAAAATGATTGGAAATGTATTGAACATTATAAAAAAACAGAAGAAACTCCTTCTTTTGGTTTTAGCCCTGATGCTGATTTTCCATGCATTTATGCTGAAAAAGGACTGTTAAGTGCTTATATATCTTGCCCAATAAAAGAAGAAAAGATAACTATTACTAATATAGATTGTAATAATAATGCAATAAATGTAGTACCAAAGTATTGTAAAATTGTATTGTCCATAGATAATTCTATTTCAAACTGTATTAACAATTTAAAAGAAATTATAGATAAATACGGTTTTGACATAGATGTAACACAAGAAAATGATAACACCATATTAACTTCTTGTGGTATTAGTGCACATGCTGCGCATCCAGACTTAGGTAAAAATGCAATTTCACAAGTTTTAGTAGTATTACATGAATTGTTCGAAATGTACTCTATTAACAATGAATTAATTGCTTATTTTTATAAGATGATTGGATTAGAATATAATGGAAAGAGTTTAGGAATTGATTTTAAAGATGAATCTGGTCCACTTACTTTAAATGTTGCACAATTTAATTTAGAAAATTCTAATTTAGTTATTGGTATGAATTTAAGAATTCCAATTCATACAAGCATTGATACAATTAAGCAAAAGCTAAGTAATAGTCTTCCTAAAGAGATTAAAATTAGTTTTTCTGGTGAGAAAGAGCCTTTATATGTTTCAAAGGAAAGTCTAATAATCAAAACGCTTTGTAAAGTATTCCATGATACTACTGGTTTAGATGCTACTCCTATTGCTATTGGTGGTGCAACATATGCAAGAGCTTTTCCTAATTTTGTTTCATTCGGAGCAAATATGCCAGGTAATAAGGATATGTGCCATCAAATAGATGAATTTATATCTATAGATAATTTAATTTTGGGGGCTAAAATTTATGCAAATGCAATTTATGAATTAAGCAAAAACTAGATACTTATTGTATCTAGTTTTCGCTTATATTTTAATCTAGTAGTTTTAATTCTATTTCGTCCATTTTGTATTTATTTGTTGTTTCATCTAGTTTAAATTCTACTAATGTATTTGCTAGTGTTTCATTGTTTTGTCTTAAATCTGTTGAGAAGTATAGTTTTATTTGTGGAATTTCTATTTTATTTGTTACAATTGTTTTAAAACTTTCTGCCATATGTTTTTCATCTTCACAAATGAATATTAATTGTGGCATTGCACTAAAGCCAGAATCTCCTGGTACATAATTTGCATAAAAGTCTTGGTATAATCTTACTTTTTCTACTAATTTCTTTTCCCATTCTTCTTCTCTTCTTATTACTTCAAATACAAATATAATAGATTTATTATTTTTTGTTAATTTTACACTACCACCTGTTGCCTTAAACGTTTTTCCTAAAGTTTTTGCTGTAATTGTTGGTTTTACTGTGTATTCATCAAATGCTTTTACTTTTCTTAGATATGCAAGTATAGTTTGGTTTCCTGATAATCTTTTTTTAATCATTGCAACTGGTTTTGTATTATCTGTTGGTTGCCATTTACATTCAATTTCTTTTGAAGTTAATAAGTATTTTCCCATTTTTTCTAAGCTATATATACGATAAATACCTTTTCCCTCTTCTGAGCTAAAGTAATATCTTGATAAGATTTTTGATTTTACTAATTGCTCTAGTTTATTATTCAATTTGTCTTGTGAATTGTAATCTATTCCTTTCCAAGTTAAAATTTGACATAGTTGCCTTGATGTAATAAATTCAAATTCATTAACTATCTCTAATACTTTAAAGTGTAAGTCATTAATGTGACCTATATTAATCTTGTGTACTATTTGATTCATAGATACATATCCATCTTTCCCATCAAATACTTTAATTTCACCTTGACGAATTGCGAATGGTGAATTTTTTGCTTCAATTTGGTTATCTTCAACCATATTAAATCCCTCCTACATAAAAACTAATTTTACTTTTTTCTTTTCTGGTATAATTTTCCTAATGTTTACTTTAACTTTTTGTCCATATTGTATATTTTCTTTATAGTCGGCTAAGCCTACTAAGTTAGGTTTTAGCTCGACGAAAATACCATTTTTTTGTTTTTCAGTCTCTCTTGCAATTCCTTCTACAATGTCTCCTTCTGAAAAATCCTTAATATTATCTTCCCATGTTCCTAGCAACTCTTTATATGTTAGTTCTACCCTATCATGGTTTCTGTCTATGTATTTTATCATAACATTTACTTTTTGTCCAATTTTAAATCTTTCTTCTGGTGATTTAATTCTTGCAATAGATATATCCTCTATATGAAGCAAACCTGCAATTCCTCCACCAATTTCTATAAATGCTCCATATGGCTGTATGTTTCGTACAATTCCGCATACTACCATTCCCTCTTTTAAGTCTTCTTTTACCCAATTTAGGGCTTCTTGTCCAACAATTTTTCTTGATAAAATTGCAATATCTTCACTTTTTATATCTTTTACTTTAAATTGTACAACTTTGTTTACTTTTTTAGCACAAACATTTGGCTTTGGAAAACCTGTTTCATCAACATTGATAGCTTCTACTTCTTCTCTAGGAATAATTCCTTTTATGTTTTCACCTAAATCTACATATAAATTATAATTTGCATCACATTTAGTAACAAGCCCATTTATTACGCTTCCTGTTTCATATGCTTGTTTTAATGTATAGGCATTAATAGGTTTTAAACTGTTTTCCCAACCTTCTGGATAAAAAAGTTGTTTTTCCATACTATCACCTTTTTTCTTTGGTAATTTATAATGCCATTATATAGATAATTTTTAAAATTGTAAATATATTTTTGTTATTATTTCACAAATTTAATTTAATAAAACATGTATTAATATAAAATTAAAAACGAGTTCGACCTGTTAGCCAAGGGCGTCATATTTCTTTTTCTGGGAGTATAGTGTGTTTCAAGTGTTGTTAAAACCAATTATACTAAAACGCCTTGGAGAACGGAATTTTAAATTTTATATTAATACATGTTCTTACGTTTATTTTTTTATATTTTCAATTTCTCTCTTACTTAAATATCTCCATTCACCAATTTTTAAGTCCTTTACATTTATTTCTCCTATTTTGCTTCTATGTAAAGCTAAAACTGAATATCCTAATGTTTCACACATTTTTCTTACTTGTCTATTTTTCCCTTCATGTATAGTAATTTCTACTCTTGATATATTTTTTTCCTCATCTATTTTCAATATTTTCACTTTTGCAGGTCTTGTTATATAATCTTCAACTTGTATTCCATTCTCTAATTGTTTTTTATGTTCATCTATAAATCTTCCTTTTACAGTTGCAACATATGTCTTATTTATTTCATGTTTTGGATGTGTAAGTTTATATACAAAGTCTCCATCATTTGTTAAAATAAGTGCACCGAGATGTGTACATATCTAGCCTTCCTACTGGAACTAATCTCTTATTTATTCCTTTTACAAGTTCTAGTACATTCTTTCTTCCAAATTGGTCTTTTACTGTTGTTACATAATCTATTGGCTTATTTAATAAAATATATACTTTTTCTTCTTGTTGTTTTATCTCTTTTCCACAAAATTCAATTTTATCTTTATTTGGATTCACTTTTATACCTAATTTGTTAATAACTTTTCCATTTACCTTTACTTTTTCTTCTAAAATATATTCTTCACATTTTCTCCTTGATGCAATACCACAATCTGCCATATATTTTTGTAATCTAACTTCTTCCATATTTCTCCTATCACATTTTTTATAATTCTACATATACTACTTATATACAAGCTTTCGCTTTTATATTGTATAAAAATTCGTTTTTAATCTTCTTTATACTTCTAGAGTATAAAGTTTATATAGATTTTGATGCTCCTTTACGTTTTTAATGTAGTGGAGCATTTTTATATACCATTTTTTAATTCATCTAACACCTCTTGAAAATACTGTGGTAATGGTGCTTCTAGTTTTAATTCTTTTTTAGTAATAGGATGCTTAAAAACTAGCCTAAATGCATGTAGCATTTGTCCTGCTACTCCAAAAGGATTCTTCCCATTTGAGTATACCATATCCCCCACAACTGGATAGCCTATATGTGACATATGTACACGTATTTGATGAGTTCTTCCTGTTTCAATCTTTATTTCAAGTAAACTATATCCATCAAATCTTTCTAACACTTTAAAATGAGTAACTGCATTTCTTCCATTTTTATCTACTGCCATTTTCTTTCTATCTTTTGTACTTCTTGCAATTGGCATATTAATAGTTGCTTCATTTTCTTTTACAATTCCCCTTACTAGTGCAATATATGTTTTTTCTATTTCATGGTTTTTTATTTGTTCACTTAAATTTAAGTGTGCTTTATCATTTTTTGCAATTATAATTAACCCGTGATGTATCTTTGTCTAATCTATGAACAATTCCCGGTCTTAGTTCTCCTCCAATTCCTGATAAAGAATCTTTACAAATGTTCATTATTGCATTTACTAAAGTGCCATCAGGGTTTCCATTTGCTGGGTGAACTACTAACCCCTTTGGCTTATTTACTACAATAATGTCTGTATCTTCATATATTATATCTAATGGTATTTCTTGTGGTTTTAGCTCTGTTTCTTTTACCTCTATATCTTCTATTTCAACAATGTCTCCTTGTTTTACTTTTACAGAAGGTTTTCCGTAGTTTTCCATTAACATGTATTTTTTTATCTTCGATTAGTTTTTGTATCATTGTTCTAGATAAATCTGTACATTTAATAGAAATAAATTTATCGAGCCTTATTCCATTTTCTTCTACTTCTATTTTTCTCAATATTCATTCTCCTTAAAATTATTGTTATTTAAATTTCGATTATATGTAACTCTCAAATCTATTAAACCCCCAGTCGTTCTTGCGAACGACAGCCCCCTTAAATAAAGGGGCCTTTACTCTATTGTTTTAGACTAGTATAGTTTATTTTGAATTGTAGAGGAAAGCCTCCTTTACTCAAGGGAGGTGGCAGTGCGAAGTACTGACGGAGGGTTCTTACAAAATATATTTATATACTATTACTTAAGAATAACTAACCATCTAATTTTGTGGGCACAGTGGTGTCATGTCCTGCGATGTATTTCCACAAACGATGCCCCTACATGTATTTTAGGTTTACATTATTCAAATTTGCCTTTTGTTTTATCTTTTGCAAATATTACCTTAAATAAATACACTGGCAATGCCAACTGCCTTTTTATTCTTTTAGGTTCTCTTATAAGCCTCCAAAACCATTCCATTCCTATTTTTTGTATAAATACAGGTGCTCTTTTTATTTTTCCTGCTTCATAATCAAATGTTCCACCTTGTCCGAGTCGCTACATCTACTCTTAATACTTCTTTATGTTTTGCTATCCATTTTTCTTGATATGGTGCTCCGTAATGCAACAAATAATACATTTGGTTGTAATTTGTTTATTTCTTCTATAACTTCTTTTTCTTCATTTTCATCAAAATACCCATGGTGTGTCCCTATAATATTCACATTTGGGAATATTTTTTCTAAATTTGTTTTTGTTTCTTTTGCAATTCCTTCTTTTCCACCTAATAGATAAATCGAATATCCTTTTTCATTAGATAATGAAATAATCTGCCTAAAATAGGTTTGTCCTGGTATTCTTTCTTTAAATTTTTTATGTTGTAGTTTTGCTCCTATCATTACCCCTATGCTATCTGGCGTAGAAAGGCTAGATTTTTTTAATATATCAAAAAATTCTTTATCACTATTTGCCATCATAATAAATTCTACATTTGGTGCAAAAATCATCTTACAAGATTTATTGCTACTTTTTATTAATTCTTCAGTAATAGTACCAGATTCTTCTTTTGTGATATTGTCAATTGGAACCCCCAATATTGTTATTATTTCTCTCATCTTTTTTAAGTAATACCTCCTTATATGTGTACCTTGCAAAGGTAAAAGCAATCATTATCCATCCGTATAACAATGCATATATCAGCAATATTAAATATTGGAAAATGTATATTTGGAAATACTTCTATAAAATCAACCACTTGTCCTCGAAATAGCCTATCTATAAAGTTTCCTGCTCCACCTGCTAATATAATAAATAATGAACACATTGTTAGTGCATCTATTCTTTCTTTTTGTAGCCAAATAAATCGTATTATAATGCCTAATACAATTATATTTGTAACAACAAATGTACCTATGTTTTTGCCTTGTCCTATTCCAAATGCAATTCCTTTATTAAATATTAATTTGAAATTTAAAATATTATCTATTATAGTTATATTTACATTAGTATTAATTGCCATTATTTTACTAATTTGGTCTATTACTAATAAAATAACAAATATAATTAGACCCATTTTTAATATATTACTTTTTCTTTCTTCTTTCAATTTTATCCCCTTATTTATTTAACCTTTCATATATAACAAAGTTATTATCTTTGTACAGTTCTTTATAGTTTTCATCTCTACTAATAAACATATTCGTTTTTGTATTATTCGGTATCAATAAATGCGTAATTTCATATTTGTCGAACACATCTTCATAATATCTACTAATACTTGCTACTTGAACTGCATCTGAAAATATATCTTTTTCAGAATCCCCATTAAATTCTGGTGTATATAAATCTGCTCTTGAATCTATAAATACTTTTACATCTTGAAACAATATATAACTTCCATAGTTGTATTCATTGTATAAACGCATTTCGCCTATGTTTACATTTTCTTTTAGCCATTCTACTGCTTGTACAGGATAGCTTGCTTCATTAATATAGCTGTTTCCTGCTTTTGGCTTATATTCTACAGTACTCATTAGAATTACAAGTAATATTGTAATAATTGCCCCAAAACCACTTGTTATTTTCATCATGAATTTTTTTGTTCCTTCTGGGTCATATTTATCAAACAAATCACAAATCATTCTGTTTATTGAATATACTCCAATTACTGTTAGCATCGATAACTGCCTTCTAGACATAAGTGTAAGTATTATTAATCCACCTAACATAAAGAAGTCTTTTAATCGTATTTTTGTATCTGTTAACATTAAAATTCCAACTACAATTATAAGTATTGCGATTGTTGGTTCTGACTGGACTAATACCATTGGTAAATGTTCATTTATGCTTTTTGTAGTATTTCCTTGCATTGTTTTTACAAGATACGTATATGGTGTGTCTCCTAATGGTGTAAGTAGCCCTGTTAGTACACATATTAGCATAATTACAATAAGCCATTTTGTATTATCTCGCTTTTCTATTTTGATTTTATATGGTTCTTTTCTTCTATGTTCTTGCTTTTTCAAGCTCTCTTCAAATTTCTTATTTGATATATCTATCTTTTCTTGCAACTTGTTTATTTTTTCTTCTGGTGCTTGTTTTGCTTGCATTTTCTTTATTTGGATGTTATAAAATTTGTTTTGTATTTTATGGAATATATGTGAATCTGCAAATAAACAAATTAGATATTCTGCAATATATGGCATAAATATTATAAAGTAAAATGGCCATACTGCTAAATGTATATTTGCAATTATAGTTGGTATTATTATTAGTGCTATGGCATAACGTTTCTTTTTTGTTTCTAAGAATTTCTCTATAAAGTATATGCTTAGTGCAAATAGTATAAATGTAACAAGTTGTGCTCTTGCTGCAATAAATCCTGTTAATATATACATTACCCCTAATGTTAATAAAAATGATACAAGTTCATTTTTTGTAATCTTTTTATTTGTTATATATACTGTAACTCCTAATATACATGCTAATATTACAGTTGATATGTATATACCTGCCATTCCTCCTACACTATATATTAGATATATTCCTACATCATATAACCAATGAGGGTATGTATATGGTATTTCATGCATTGAAAATGGATCTTGTTCCATATTAATTCCATTATTTAAAATATGTTCTCCTATTTTTATTGTATAAAATGTATCGTTTTGTAATGTAATTGGTGTAATTGCAAAGCAGAAAATTATAATACATACAATTGCAATTAGATTAAACTTTGTTTTCATTTGCTTGTCCAATTTAATATCTCCTAACTTTTTAATTTAACACTCGTATTATATCAAAGAAATCTAAAAAAGAACAGTCCTTTTTTAGATAGTAAGAAAATTCTCCTAGTAGGAGAATTTTCTGTACTAGATAAATATGGGAATTTCTAGAATTTCTTTGCGGTTTCCACCGCTTAGAAATTCTTAAATTCGTTTTTAGATTTCTACTAAAATTAGGTCTTCCCCTATGCAACGTATTTGTTTCCATGGAATAACTATATCATTGTTTCCTGCAAATATATTAAGTAATTTATTGCTTCCGTGGCACAATAATAGAGGTAATCATACCAGTTTCTAAATCTGCTGTTACATCTTGTACGTATCCGTAACCTACGCCCATCTGTAATATTAACTACCTCTTTATGTTTAAAATCAAGCCCCTTTTGACCCATAAAATACACCCCATATATTATATGAGGTGTTTTAGTATTTTAGTATTTTATTAAATTTAATCAAAATTATATTCTTTTCCAACTTCTGTAACAGATACTTTTATTTTTCCTTTCGAGTCATCTATAAATTTACTGCATACTTCATCTGCTACACAATGTGCTAGTATTACTTCTTCTACATTGTCTTTCATGTAATCAATAACTTTATTTGTATTCTCACTAACTTGTTGTAAGTGAAAACCTCCTATTACAGCTAATACTTTATTATTGTTTGTAACCATTTTGGCATGTTCAACTATATTGCATATTCCACTATGGCTACATCCTGCAATTACTATTATTCCATTTTCTGTATTAATAACCATCCCTGAATCATCTAATACATCATCATTTTGCCCATTTTCAAGTACCCATTTTGTAAGCTTTACTGGATATTTTCTTGTAATTTCACCTAAATAATACGTATTTTTATTAATTTTATATGGTTCTTTTGTAAAATGCGCATTATATTTATTTTCTAATTCTTCTTTTGTTAATTGTATTCCTGAATAATGTGAATGGTCATCTTTCCACCATCTTTTTAATATGCAATTGGGGTGAGCTATAAATTCTACTTTGTTATTAAAATATTTAAGTCCGTCACCATGGTCATAATGCCCATGACTTAATACTATAGTGTCTACTTTATTTAAATCTATTCCTAACTTCTCTGCATTTTTTATGAATTTTTCACTTGGTCCTGCATCAAATAAAATCTTATTATTTTCAACTTCTATATAAGCAGAAAAACCATCATCATTTTCAAACTTATCTTTATTAGAATTTCTTGTATCATTTAAAATAACTACTTTTACCATCTAATTTGTCCTCCATATTCCACTTTTAATCTCTTATTTGCCTATATTTTAAATCTTGTTGTAAATTGTGATTACACTCTATATTCTATATAATACTACATCTAAATTATAATTGCAAATTTTTCTCTATATTTGTCTATTAGCTCCATTTTGAACTAACAAGTTTTCCTTGTTAGTTCAATATCTAATTCTTTATCTTTATATATTTCTTATATGTAGCCTTATAATATTCTCTATTTTCATTTCGGCATTATTACCAACTTTTAACACCCTCCCGACATCAGCAAAGTGTTCATACATCTCTTTATATGTCTAATTTTCTTATTTCTTTTGCATTTTTATTAGAAATTACTTCCTTTCCTATTTCTTTTTCTAACTGTTCTCTAGCAAGTTTAGCTATGTTGCCACCTTTTATAACTGATTTCTCTGCACTTTTGATTCCTTTTTCATTTGTGCTTTTGGATATTTCTGTAGAAGATGTTTCTGCAAGCATATTTAAAACTAATTCCATATTAGTCATGTTATCACGTAAGTTTTCTTTTTTCAGACCTTTTAAATTTTTATATTCCTTTACAGAATATCCACTCCAAACTTGGGTTAATATATTTGTTAATATGGCAAAATCTTTATTTTTACTAACACCTACTCTTTTTAGTTCATCTGTAAATTCTTTTCTTACATCAATTGTTTTTAATCTTTGGTTTATCCATTCTTCTGAATATCCTTTTTTTCTATAAGTATCTAATGCTCTATTTATTGTTATTTCTGGATCATATGCTTCGTCAATTCTTTCTTTTCCGACTTGTGCAAGCCATAATTTAAATGGCTCTGCTTTCTTTGATGGAATTGATTGTACTAATCTCAAAATTTGTTCTGTATTCATTACATCTGTATCTCTTAATTTTCCATCATGTGCTTTCATTTTCAACTGGTAACAATTTGTTACCAGTTCACTTCCTTCTTGATTTAACCTCATCTTTAATGTTTTCCAATATTTCCTTCCTGCTTGATAATCATTGTCTGTTAAAACTGCTACGATATCTACTACTGAAAAATACCAGTTTTCTTCATCTTCATTCCATGCTACTCTAATATTTTTATCTTCAAATAATTTAATACTATTATTTTGTTCCATTTCCTACCTCTTTTCCAACTTTCACTATTTAAAATAATTAAATACCAAAATTTTGTTTTATCTTCTATATTTATATCACATTTAAAATATATTTTCAATAGTTTTTGCGAAATTTTGTTCTTTTATTTGTAGTGTTACAATTGATGTGGAACAAAAATTGTACATTTACTTTCACTTTGAACTTACAATAAATTCTTGCAAGTTCAATCTCTATATTATGTGTAACTTATTTAATTCACTTTTTAATTGCCTAGCATTTTTAAATACTATTCCTTGAATTCCTACTCTATTTGCCATTTTTACATTACTTTCGCTATCATCTATAAATATTGTTTCTGATGCTAATATTTTTTCTTTTTCTAAAATATATTTAAAAGTTTCTTCATCTTCTTTTAACATTCCATATTCATATGAAAAATATTTATGTTTAAATACTTCTAGATCTTTGTTAGTACTTAATATGTATTCTACCCATTCTTTTATATGGTCTGACAATAAAATAAGATTATACTTTTCTTTTAGCTTTTCTACTATTTTTATTGTTCCTTCTACTTTTACATCTAAATTTTGCCTAACAGATTTTTTTATAATTCCTTTATTTATATTCCAATTAGCATTTTCTATTAAAGCTTCAATATATTCATCTTCTGTATGTTTACCTCTCATTGTATCTAAAAATATATCTCCTACTTCTCTTCGCTTTGCTAGAAATTCTTCTGCTTTTATATTAGTATTCTTTTCAATTATCTCTTCTGTTTTGTGAAATCCAGAAATTATTACTTCAGATAAATCAAATATTATATTTTTTACCATATATTCTCCTATTCTTTACAACTCAATTTCATCTAAATCATTTGGAACATATACATTTCCGTAGAAATATTGCTTTTCCTATTATATATCATAAATCACACAAGTTTCATAGCCTTTTATGTTTATTTGTCTTAATTTTCTTAATTTTAACCTCATTTACCATTGAATTTGTCCTATTTGTGTGATAAAATATTACAAATATTTAGTATTGTCTTATGGCTTTCATAAGATAATACATTGTTTTTCAGGAGGATTTTAAATGATTGATATTAAGTTTTTAAGAGAAAATCCAGATTTGGTTAAAGAGAATATTAAGAAAAAGTTTCAAGACCATAAACTTGACTTAGTAGATGAAGTTATTAAATTAGATGAAGAAAATAGAAAAATTAAACTAAATGGTGATGAACTTCGTGCTAATCGTAATCGTTTAAGCTCTGAAATTGGTGCTCTTATGAAAAATGGCGAAAAGGAAAAAGCAGAAGAAATTAAACTACAAGTTACTAATATTAATGAAGAACTTGTAGAAAATGAAAAATTAGAAACAAAACTTGCCGAAGAAATTACAAGTAAAATGATGAAAATTCCTAATATGATGCATGAATCTGTTCCTATTGGAGAGGATGATTCTAAAAATGTAGAAGTTAAAAAGTATGGAGAACCTATTGTTCCAGATTATGAAATCCCTTACCATACAGATATTATGGAATCTTTATGTGGTATTGATTTAGATGCTGCAAGAAGAGTTGCTGGAAATGGTTTTTACTATTTAATTGGAGATATTGCAAGACTTCATAGTGCTGTTATTTCTTATGCTAGAGATTTTATGATTAACAAAGGTTTTACTTATTGTATTCCACCTTTTATGATTCGTTCAGATGTTGTAACTGGTGTTATGAGTTTTGAAGAAATGGATGCTATGATGTACAAGATAGAAGGTGAAGATTTATACTTAATTGGAACTAGTGAGCATTCTATGATTGGTAAATTTAAGGGTCAAATTTTAAAAGAAGCTGATTTACCATATACTATGACATCATATTCACCATGTTTTAGAAAAGAAAAAGGTGCTCATGGTATTGAAGAACGTGGAGTTTACCGTATTCATCAATTTGAAAAACAAGAAATGATTGTTGTATGTAAACCTGAAGATAGCTATGATTGGTATGATAAAATGTGGTCTTATACTGTTGAATTATTTAGAAGTTTAGATATTCCAGTTCGTACATTAGAATGTTGTAGTGGTGACCTTGCAGATTTAAAAGCAAAAAGTGTTGATGTAGAGGCATGGAGCCCAAGACAACAAAAATATTTTGAAGTAGGAAGCTGTTCAAACCTTACAGATGCACAAGCTAGACGTTTAGGTATTCGTATTAAAGGTGAAAATGGAAATTATTATGCTCATACTCTAAATAATACTGTTGTTGCTCCACCTCGTATGTTAATAGCACTATTAGAAAATAACTATAAGCCTGATGGTTCTATTGTTATTCCAGAAGCTTTACGTCCTTATATGGGTGGAAAAGAAATTTTAAAACCAAAGGAATAGAACAAATCGAAAAACATTAATATTCAGCATAATTTTAACTTTTTTATTTTATAGAACCCCCAGTCAGCTTCGCTGACAGCCCCCTTAAGTAAAGGGGCCTTTACTCTACCTTTTAGAAATACTACTTATTATTGAAAGGAGCTATTAGCTATGATTGTTAAAAATCCTAAGTTTGAAGTATCTGCGGTTAGCCCTAAGCAATACCCTGCAAATGGTTTGCCTGAGATTGTATTAGTTGGTAAATCAAATGTTGGTAAATCTTCTTTTATTAATACTATGATAAACCGTAAAAGCTTAGCAAGAACTAGTAGTGAACCCGGAAAGACAAGGCAAATTAATTTTTATAACATCGATAACCAGTTCTATTTTGTAGATTTACCACGGATATGGTTTTAGTAAGATGTCAAAAGGGGAACAAGAAAAAGTAGGTAAATTTACTGAAGAATATTTGGTAAAAAGAAACACTATTCGTATGATTATATTTTTAGTTGATATTCGCCATAAACCAACTGAAAATGATTTACATATGTACCATTACATTATGAGCTCGAATTTACCTTTTATTGTGCTTGCAAATAAGGCAGATAAAATTGCTCCTACAAAAGTAAATAGTTATGTAGAAGACTTAAAAAAAGAATTTGGTATGTCATTTAGTATATTACTTCCATTTTCTTCTGAAAAGAAGATTTATAGTGATAGTGTTTGGGAGGAAATAGAAAAAATATTGAAACTATAGAACCCCCAGTCAGCTTCGCTGACAGCCCCCTTAAGTAAAGGGGCCTTTACTCTACTAGTTATAATTTAGAACAAAATTTAAACTTGTAAAAGGAGGTATTTTGTACATGAAATTAACGGAAGATAGTGAGACTTTAGCAGAAAATAAGGTATTAATTTTATATATTTTAGATAAATTAAATAAGCCTATTAGTAATGAAAGCTTATTAAAACTTGTTTTGTCTATTCAAGAGATGAATTACTTTTATTTTCAACAGTTTTTGTTGGATTTATTAGATAATCAATACATTATTGGTTATACCAAGGAAGATAAAACAATGTATAAAATAACTGATGCTGGTAAGGAAACTCTAAATTTAACTGATGATTTACTTCCCGGTATTATGAAGCTTAATATAGATAATGCTCTAAAAGAAGAAGTACCTGAAGTACAAAATGCAAAACATGCTGTTTCTGAGTTTATTCCTCAAAATGAAAATGAGTTTTTAGTAAAATGTAAGTTAATGCAAAATAATATAACTGTTTTTGAATTAAATCTACAAGCCACTTCACGTGAACAAGCAAAACTTATTTCCGAAAAATGGGAAAAAGAACATGATGAAATCTATCCTATTATATTGGAATTATTAACTAAAAAGAATGGATAATTTTAATTACCCATTCTTTATTTTTCTTCTTACATATTCATACAAAATAACACTTGTTGCAACTGATGCATTTAGGCTTTCTGTTTTTCCGTAGCATTGGGATTTTAGCCTTTTCATCTGCTAATTCTAATACTTCTTTAGACACCCCATTTGCCTCATTTCCTATAACTAGCACCTTTTTGTTATAATCTATATCATAAATATTATTATCTGTCTCTAGTGAAGTAGCAAGTATCTTAAATTTGTGCTTTTTCATCTCTTTTAGAGTTTTTACAATATCATTTACAACAATTACATTTACTCTAAAAATTGCTCCCATAGTAGACCTTACAACCTTTGGATTATATGCATCTGCTGTCTTTTCAGAAAGTATAATTTGTTTTAGTCCTACACTATCTATCGTTCTTAAAATTGTACCTAAATTTCCGTGGGTCTTGTATACCATCTAATACAACAATCATATCTTCACTATAATCAATATCTTCTTCCTTATTTTCTTTATTAACTACTGCTAACATTCCTTGTGGGTTATTTACTTCTGTTATAGATTCAAATACTTTTTCTGCTACATAAACACAATTATATTTTGCTATTTCATATAATAACTTTTGGTCTATAGTATTATCTTCTACACAATCTTCACACACAACAACTGTATCAATATTAGCTTTTTCCTCTACTGCTTCTTTTATTAACTTAATCCCCTCAATTAGGTACTTATTTTCTTGCTCTCTATACTTCTTATCTTTTAGTTTTCTAATATTTTTAATTACATCATTATCTTTGCTCGTTATAACTTGCATAATATCTCCCTTGTTTTATAAAACTTTATTAGTATTATACACTAATTTGTAAATTATTAAAACAAATATGGGAAATTTATTTATAATTTGACTGCTTTATGTAAATGTGATATACTGTTATTAAGTTAGCATTCGACTAACGGAGCAGTATAATAACACCAAATTATGGAGGTAAATTTTTATGGCAAGCAAAATTAAAGCAGGCAAAATACTAAACAGTTTTCGTAGCTTAAATCGGGAGCGTTTCAGTAATCCTGATGTTTATCTGTTTGTAGGCGAGTACTTAAATCGTAAATTTATTGTTACTAACCTCGACATTAAGAACATAGTTCTTCCTCAAGACTATCTTTATAAGGATGGTACTGTCATTATACAGGAAACTCCCTATGAAGTAGTTTCTCGTGAAGAATATCGGCGCTTGAATTAAGTATTATTAAGCAGAAAGGGCGGCTGTAGCCGCCCCGTTTCTTATTTACCCTCTACTATTGTTTTTAAAAATTCTTTTACTTTTTTTACAATTACTGTATCTGTATTTTCCGGAACTTTATACGTTATATATGGCTCTTTTCCGGGTGAAAAGCGAATTTCATTACGATATTTTTTTATTAATGTATCCACTATTTCCATATTAAAACTATCTGCATTAAAATTAAAAATAATACTTTCTCTTTTTTGTGAAATCTTAATAACATATGCATTTTTACATAATTCCTTAATTCTTGCAATTTCTAATAAGTTATTTACCTCTTCTGGCATAACACCATATCTATCTATCATTTCATCTGTTACATTTTGTATATCTTCTTCTGTTCTTGCAAGTGCAATATTTTGATAAATTTCTATCTTTTGACTACTATTTTCTATATATTCATCTGGTATAAAGCTTGATACATTCAAATCTATTTGTACATCAATTTCTTCTTTTACTTCTACACCTTGTATTTCCTTTACAACCTCATCTAACAGCTTACAATAAGTATCATACCCTACTTGATCCATATGCCCATGCTGAATTTCTCCGAAGTAAACTTCCTGCTCCTCTAATTTCTAAATCTCTCATTGCAATTTTAAAACCTGAACCAAATTCCGTAAATTCTTTAATTGCTTTTAAACGCTTATCTGCTACTTCACTTAGTAATTTATCTGGTTTATAGGTAATATATGCATAGCTTTGTATGTTACTTCTACCAACCCTTCCTCTAATTTGATATAATTGTGCAAGCCCCAACCTATCTGCATTTTCTACAATAATTGTATTTGCATTTGGTATATCAATTCCAGATTCTAATATTGTAGTACAAACTAAAACATCTACTTTTTGGTTTATAAAGTCCATCATAATGTCTTCTAGTTCATTTCCTGTCATTTTTCCATGAGCATATGCAACATGTGCCTCTGGTACTAAACTAGATATTTGTTTTGCCTTTAACTCTATATCTTCTACTCTATTAAATAAATAAAATACTTGACCTTTCCTTTCTAATTCTTTACTAATTGCCTCTTTTACTACTTCTTCATCATATTCTAATACATAGGTTTGTACTGGTCTTCTATCTTGAGGAGGTTCATATATAACAGACATGTCTCTTACTCCAACAATAGACATATGTAATGTTCTAGGAATTGGAGTTGCTGTCATTGTTAATACATCTACATTAGTTTTTAATTCTTTTATTTTTTCTTTGTCTTTTACACCAAAACGATGCTCTTCATCTATTATTAATAACCCTAAATCTTTAAACTCTACATCTTTACTTAATATTCTATGTGTTCCAATTACAACATCAACTTCACCTAATTTTAGCTTTTTTATTACTTGTTCTTGCTCTTTTTTAGTACGAAATCTATTTAATAATTCTACTTTAATTGCAAATGCTTCCATACGTTCTTTAAATGTTTCATATTGCTGGTTTGCAAGTACTGTTGTTGGTACTAAATATGCTACTTGTTTTTGATCCATACATGCTTTAAAAGCAGCTCTTATTGCTACTTCTGTTTTTCCATAGCCTACATCGCCACATAAAAGCCTATCCATTGGCTTAGCTTGTTCCATATCTTTTTTTACTTCTTCTATACAACGTAATTGGTCATCTGTTTCTACATATGGAAAACTATCTTCAAATTGTGTTTGCCATGGAGTATCTTTACTAAATGCAAATCCACTTGATTTACTACGTTTTGCATATAATTCTATTAGATTTCTTGCTACTTCTCTTAAGTTGTTTTTTACTTTTGCTTTTGTGTTAGTCCACTCTTTACTTCCTAACCTATTTAGTTTTAGTTCTCCTTCCCCTGCTCCTATGTATTTTCTTATATTATCTAACTGATTTGTTGGAATGTATAAAATATCAGCATCACGGTATTTTATTTTTATATAGTCTTTTGTAATTCCATCAGCACTTATTGTGTTTACTCCAATAAATTGACCTATTCCATGAGTTTTGTGTACTACATAATCTCCTATTTTTAAGTCTGCAAATATAACTTTTTCTCCTTCAGAAAAAGCATTATGTACTTTTTTTCTTCTTTTTGTATCAGTATTTAATAACTCATTACTACTAATTACTAAAAGTTTGTTATCATAATATTCAAAACCTTCTTGTAAGTTTCCTTTTGTTACAATTACTACTTTTTTTGGTAATACATGGTTTAAATTTTCTATATATTTATGTGGTATCTCCTTTTCTAATAAGAATAAAGATAGTTTTTTACTAGATTCTTCACTTCCTCCTAATACAATTATAGTTTTGTCTTCATTTATTCCTTTTACTATATCTTCTAAAAATACATCCATACTGCTTTTATAGTAAATAACTTCTCTTGTGGCAAAATGAATTTCATTTCGTTTTGCATCTAGAGTTTCTTCATCTTCTACCCCAATATCTTGTTCTTGTATATATACTCTTTTTCTTTTTTCTATTTTGTCTATTATATTTTCAAAATCTATTATATTTGTAATAGCATCTGGTATCTTTTTCTCTTTTTCTGTTAGCATTTTTCTAATATTTTCATTATCTATTACTATATTTTTTGCCCTTGCCTTTATTTTTGTAATTTCATCTATGAAGACTAAAAAATCTTCCTCAATATAGTCTAATAAACTTTCTGTTTTCGTATAAAAACAATTAAAATATTTGTCTACTTTACTAATATATCCACCATTTTTAATTTGCTCTATATCTTGGTTTATGTTTTCTTCTTCATATGTATCTTCTAGTTTTTTTACTACTTCTTCTAAAGGTATGTCTAGTACATATTCATGTGCTGGATATATGGTAATTTCTTTGCACATCTCAGTTGAACGTTGGCTTGATATGTTAAAATAACGTATAGAATCTACTTCATCTCCCCAAAATTCGATACGAATACCTTGTTTTTCATTTATTGCTATATCTAATATTCCACCTCTTAAGCTAAATTGCCCTTTTCCCTCTATTAAATCACATCTTGAATACCCTAAATTAATTAAATCTTGTTTTAATGCATCTAAAGAATATGAGTTTCCTACTTTAAAGTCTATTTTGCACTTATATAAAGTGTCTTTTGGTATTATAGGCTGCATTAGTGCTTCTATTGTAGTAACTGCTATATCTACTTTGTTTTGTTGCAATTTGTTTAAGGCTTCTATTCTTTCATATGGCAATTCTTTACTTTCTGCAATGTAATCATATGTTACAATTTCTTTTTTAGGTATAAATACAACCTTTGATGTAAAAAACTCTAGATTTTTTACTAGATTTCTTGCTTGTATTTCGTTATATGTTACTATACATATCTTTTTTCCTGCATATTCTTTTGTTCCATATGCAAAATATGTTTTTGCCACGTTTGTAAGCCCAGTTAGTGACACTACTGGGCTATTACTTTTTTCTAAATCTTGTATATAGCTATTAAATTTCTTTGAATCCCCTAGCATTTTTATAAGTTCATTCATCTTGTTTATTTCTCCTTGGTTTATAAATATAGTACATTATACAATATTTTTTTGATTTTTAGAAGACTTTTCCTTAATTTTCACTATTTGACATTTTTCTTGTTTTAATTTATTATGGATTATGTAGTAAATTATAAGGAGAGTTTTATTATGTGGAAAGAGTTTAAAGAGTTTGCAACTAAAGGAAATGTTATGGATTTAGCAATTGGTGTTATTATTGGTGGAGGTTTTCAGTCTATTGTAAATTCTTTAGTAAATGATGTTATTATGCCTGCTATTTCTATTTTTACTGGAAAAATTGATTTTAATGATATGATGTTTACAATTAGCGGTAATTCTGTAAAATACGGTTCTTTTATTACTAATGTAATTAATTTTCTAATTATGGCTTTTTGTGTTTTTCTAATTGTAAGATATATTAATAAACTAAATAAAACATTAGAGGAAAAATCTAAAGAATTTAATAAAAAACTAGAAAAAGAAAGTAAGTTTTTTAAAAGAAAAAAGAAAAAGGAAGTTCCAACACCTACACCTGTTCCTACTACAAAAATATGTCCTTTTTGCTTATCTGAAATTAATATTAAGGCGAGCAAGTGCCCTCATTGTACATCTAATTTAAAAGAAGAAATAGAAGGTGAACAATTAAAAATAGAAGAATAAAAAGATTAGCCACGCGAACGAGCAATGCTCGCACCTACATTTTTAACTTAAAATAGAGTAATTTCCTATTATAAAATAGAAAAATAAAAAGTGGTTAAATCCACTTTTTATTCTTCTATTCCATAAATACAATTATCATATAAAAACTGTTCTAATTTCTCACTATCATTTGTATTATAAAATTCTGTTAATAAAGTATTAAACTCGTTTAAATATGCGTCTTTAATAGTTAATACTCCTTTTCCATTATAAATTAATATTTTATTTGCTAATATTATACTAGTTCTTTTATTACCATCCCAAAATAGTTGTCCCCTCATACCATATAACATATATTTTATTGCTCTTTTTGTAATAGGTTCTATTTTATTTATTTCATTAATTTTTTGTATTACTTCTTCTTTATTTGGAATTTCTGGTATATACTCTGTTCCTGATATTCCTACTTTTCCTGTACGAAGTTTTCCCCACTCTAAAGATTCATTTCTTGCCACATATGAGTTAATTTTGCAAATATACTCTAAATTAAATTCATTTGTTACATTATCTATCATAAACTTCCATGCATCACGAAGGTTTAAAATACAATTTATATCATCTAGAGTAACTTGTGGTACATTTACACCTTGTAATATAGTTTGAGTTTGTGGAAATGTAACATTACACCCTTCTATTCTTGCATTGCTATATATGTTATCTACAATTAATCTTTTTGCTAAAAATATATTTTCTTCTAATGTTAAATTATATTTATCATTCATATTACCACCACTAGAATTATATCAAATTGTTTATAAATTGTCACTAGGGTATTGCATATTTTTAGCATTTATGATAGAATACTATGCGTTATAGTTTATTTTACATTATAAGGAGGTGCAAATTAAATGCCAAATATTAAATCAGCTATTAAAAGAGTAAGTGTTATTGAAAAGAAAACATTAAGAAATAATATGATTAAATCTGGATATAGAACTGCTGTTAGAAAATTTGAAGAAGCAGTAGATGCTAAGGATGTTAAAAATGCTGAAAGCTTATTTGTAGAAGCTAGCAAAAAAATTGATATGGCTTGTTCAAAAGGTGTTATAGTAAAAAATACAGCAGCTAGAAAAAAATCTAGATTAGCTAAGAAATTAAATGCTGTAAAAGCTTAGGAAAATTAAAAAAAACGAATTTAAGAATTTCTAAGCGGTAGAAACCGCAAAGAAATTCTAATAATTCCCATATTTGTACTGTAAGGAGCTTTTCACCCACAGGGTGAAAATTCCAACAGTATAAAAATTATGCATAGTTTTTTAAACCTCTCGTATTAAAACGAGAGGTTTTTCCATGAATTACCTTTGATTTTAAACTTTTTTCATGTTAACATTATATTATAAGAACTTTGTTGTTTTTACAATAAGTGTATTAAGAAAAGAGGATTACATATGATGAAAATGTTAGTTGATAAATTTAATTCTATGGAAGAAAAAGTAAAAAAGATTATGCATAATGGTTTTATTTTTTCTTTTATAGTTTGTATTATTAGTATGGTTCTACTTATTACATATGAATTAAATTCAAATTTAGATCTATATTATGCAGGATTATCTATTTTTCGTTTAAGTCTATTTTTTGCGGTAGAATTCTTTATTTGTGCTATTGCTATTGATACTATAAAGAAGCAAATTTGATTTATGTAGAGTATTGTGGTATAATATAAGTATAGCATGTGTATCTAGCTATAAAAACGTATTCTAAGGAGGACTTATAATGAAAGTCAAAACTACAAGAAGGAAAAACATCTGCATTTGGGTTGATCCCTTTAACAGCAAAAAATACTTTGATTATTGGTTTAACGTTTTTAAAAAAATTTAAATAACAACTGAATATGGAAAGCAACCACGGCAAGGAATCTACTTGCCGTGGTTTATTTTACATCTTATTCATTTCTTCTACAAACATCTTATTTAACATTTGTGGATTTGCTTTTCCTTTTGTTTGTTTCATTGCTTGACCAACTAAAAATCCTAATGCCCTATCTTTTCCTGCTTTAAAATCTGCTACAGATTGCGCATTTTCACTTAATACTTGCATTACAACTTCTTTGATTGCTCCCTCATCTGAAATTTGCACCCATCCTTTTTGTTCAATAATCTTGCTTGGCATATTAACATTTTCAAATAACTCTTCTAATACTTTTTTTGCAATAGCACTACTAATAGTACCTTTCTCTATTAAAGTAATTAATTCTGCTAAATGATTTTCATCAAATGGAATTTCATTTGGCTCCATTTCTTTTTCATTTAATATTCTTGAAATATCTGATAAAATCCAGTTACATGTAGCTTTTGGGTTATTACAAATAGCTAAAGTATTTTCAAATAAGTTTGATAAATACTTAGATGCTGTTAATAAATTTGCTTCCCTTTGGCTTAAGTTATAATCTTTTATATACCTTTCTCTTCTTGATTCTGGAAGTTCTGGTAATGTTTTTCTAATATTTTCTATATAATCATCTGATAAACGAATTGCCACTAAATCTGGATCTGGAAAATATCTGTAATCTTGTGCATCTTCTTTATCTCTCATAGAAAATGTCTTTCCAGATACATCATCCCAACGTAATGTCTCTTGTTCTACTTTACCACCATCTTCAATTACATCAATTTGACGGTCTATTTCATATTCAATTCCTCTTACAATAGAACGAAATGAATTCATATTCTTCATTTCTGTACGAGTACCTAATTTTGTTTCTCCCTTTTTACGAACAGAAACATTAACATCTGCACGAAGTGAACCTTCTTGCATTTTACAATCTGATACTTCTATATATTCTAAAATTGATTTTAGTTTTCTTAAGTAATTTTCCGCTTCTACACTTGAACGCATATCTGGCTCAGATACAATTTCAATTAGTGGAACTCCTGCACGGTTTAAGTCTACTAAGCTTCCTCCACCAAATTCATCATGGTTTAATTTACCTGCATCCTCTTCTATATGAATTCTAGTAATACCAATTGTTACTTTCTCTCCTTTTTCATTTTCAATTTCTACACTTCCCTTTTTGCAAAGTGGACGGTCAAATTGTGATATTTGGTATGCTTTTGGTAAATCTGGATAAAAGTAATTTTTACGGTCATTTTTACTGTTTTGTTCTATTTCACAACCAGTTGCAAGACCTGCACGTACTGCATATTCTACTACTTTTTCATTTAATACTGGTAATGTTCCTGGCATTGCCATACATATTGGGCAACAGTGTGTATTTGGTTCTCCACCAAATTCTGTAGGACAGGAACAAAATATTTTGGTTTTGGTAGAAAGCTCTGCATGTACTTCCAATCCTATTACAACTTCATAATCTTCTCTTGACATTTTATTCCCTCCTTAATTTCTAAACTCTGGTTTATTTTTTCTAAAATCTGTATTTTGTTCATATGTATATGCTACATTTAAAATTGTTTCTTCATCAAATGGCTTTCCTATTAATTGGAAACCAATTGGCATGCCCTCACTATTTAGTCCACACGGAATGCTAATTCCTGGAAGCCCTGCAATATTAACAGGAACTGTACAAAGGTCTGCTAAATACATTTCTAATGGATTATTTACTTTTGAGCCTATATCAAATGCTACATTTGGTGCTGTTGGTGTTAATAAACAATCATATTTTTCAAAATTCTTAGCATATTCATTTCTTACTAGAGTACGAACTTGTTGTGCTTTTTTATAATAAGCATCATAATATCCTGAAGAAAGTACATATGTACCTAAAATAATTCTTCTTTTTACTTCTGCTCCAAAACCTTCACTTCTAGAATTACGATAAATGTCTCTTAAATTTTCATAGTTTTTAGTTCTATATCCATAACGTATTCCATCAAATCTTCCTAAATTAGAACTTGCCTCTGCGCAAGCTATAACATAATAACTTCCAAGTGCATATTCTGCAATATCTAAAGAACATTCTTCTACTATTGCTCCTAATTCTCTATATTTTTCAATTGCTTGTTTTATAGACTCTCTTACTTCTTCATCAATTCCGTCATCAAAATACTCTTTTGGTACACCTATTTTTAGTCCTTTTATATCATTTTTTAGGGCTTGTGTATAGTCTTTTTTCTCTTTAATAGCTGATGTAGTATCTTTTTCATCATGACCTGCAATTACATTTAACAGCATACTTGCATCTTTTACATCTTTTGTTAGTGTTCCTATTTGGTCTAAAGAAGAGGCATATGCTACTAGCCCATAACGTGAAACTAGACCATATGTTGGCTTTAACCCTACTATTCCACAATATGATGCAGGCTGGCGTATACTTCCTCCTGTATCTGAACCTAATGCCCAAGGTAGCATTCCTGATGCAACTGCTGCTGCTGAACCTCCTGATGAACCTCCTGGTACTTTATTTAGATTCCATGGATTTTTAGTTTGCTTAAAATATGAATGTTCTGTTGAACTTCCCATTGCAAACTCGTCCATGTTTAGCTTTCCAAGCATTACCATTCCTTCATTATTTATCTTGTCCATTACTGTTGCATTATATGGCGCAACAAAGTTTTCTAGCATTTTTGATGCACATGTTGTTTTTATTCCTTTTGTACAGATGTTATCTTTAATTCCAATAGGAATTCCCGCAAGCTTAGAATTGTTATTTTCATTCTTTTCCAATTGTTCTTTTGCCTCAGCATCTGTAATTGTAATAAAAGCTTGTACATCATTTTCTTTTTCTTTAATTCTATTTTGATATGAAGCTAGTATTTCTTGTTTTGTAATTTCTTTTTTATCTAACTTCTCTAATAATTCATGTACTGTTAATTCATAAATTTCCATTAGTCTCCTCCTAATTTTATAATATATAGCTTATGGGCACAGTGGTGTCTGTCTTTTGGGCATTCCCTTTAAACGACATGCCCCTACATATCACACGCATTATGCGTTAATTACTTTTGGAATTTTAAACATTCCTTCTTGTTTTTCTGGTGCATTTTGTAATAGTTCTTCTCTAGGAAAACTTTCCTTTATCTCATCTTTTCTAAATACATTATATGCTTCATTTACACCTATAGTTTCGCTTAAACCATCTATTGGTGCTTTGTTTACAATATTTGCATAATTTAAGATTTCTTCTAAATGTCCTAAATATGTATCTACTTCTTCTTGTTTTAAATTAATGTTTGCTAGTTTTGCAATGTGTATAATCTCTTCTTTACTTACTTGCATTACTTAATCATCTCCTAATTCTTTAACATTGTCCTCTATTATATAATTTTTGAAACAAAAAAACAAGCAGTTTTGCTTGTTTTTTTGTATTTATTGTGCACTTGTTAAATATCTTTGCATAAGCCAATTTTGTACATCAAATGCATCTTGTACTTCTGGCATTCCATAATCTACTCCAAATGTCTCTACTGTTATACTTGTAATTACTGGTGGATTTACTGGTTTATCTACTCCTTCTGTAGCAGATGAATCTCTTGTTACTACTTCTACATTCTCTATTTTGTGTACAATATCCATTCCTTCTGTTACTTTTCCAAATGCTGAATATAGTCCATTTAAGCTTGAATTATCTCCTGTCATAATGAAGAATTGAGAACCTGCTGAATTATATCCTTCTGTTGTTAATCCATATTGAGAGTAATCTCCTCTTGCCATTGAAATAACTCCTTCTTCATGTCTTAATGTATTTTTCTTATATCCGTTTGCAATAAATTCTCCTTCAATTGTATATGCTTTTTCTTCTCCGTCATCTTTTAAATCACTATAATATACTGCGCCTGTTCCATCTCCTTTTTTATCTCCACCTTGTATCATAAAATCTGGTATTGTTCTATGGAATGTAAGCCCATTATAATATCCTCTATTTGCAAGTTTTATAAAGTTTGCTACTGTATTTGGTGCCATGTCTGGGTATAGTTCTATTTTTACTGTTCCATATCCTTCTATTTCCATTGTAACTATTGGATTTTGTACTTTTACAAATACTTTTTGGTAATATCCAATTCCTAACCATCCTATTAGTGCAACTACTAAAATAATTGCAATTATTGTAATAATTTGTTTAGATTTCATTTGTATTTTCCTCCTCTAATTCTATTAATTTTTGTACAGTCGTATCATTTCCTGCACTATCAGTGTATTTTATATCATATAACCCGTGGAGTTGTTACTTCAAAATAAGTTTTTTCACCTGCTATAATCCAGTCTTGATTTTCATTTAATTTATAACTTAGAGTTCCTCTTGCTACATTGCTATGATATGTAATATTTTTTAATACAATTTGCCATGACCCAACTAATTTATTTACTTCTACATCAAATGTTGGTGCCTCTGTATTTTTATTTACATATTCTATCTTTTGTCCTGAATAATTTGGTATATCTAATAACTTATAATAAGTATTTCCATCAATTTCAATTCCCGTAACACTTACAACATCTCTTGTAGTAAAATTAATAATTACATCTTGTGAAATATTATCTAAATCTAGTTTTTTTAAATCCTCTTTTGAAAAATACAAATATCCCATTGAAGATTGTCCTTTTAATATTTCTTTAAGTTTTGAAGCATCCACTCTAGAAACAACCTGTCCTAGTGAATTGTAATATGTTATATCTTCTTCATTTAACTTTCTTTTTTCGTAAATTGTATTTACTTTTTCATGTATCATTTCCATTTCTGTTATAAATGCTGTTCTTTTCGCACTTTTTATAGAATCAGTACTTGCTGAAATTGCAACTCCTGTTATAAGCATTAAAATAACTATGGTAATAACTAAACTAACTAATGTTATTCCTTTTTCACTTGTTCTCAAATTTTAACCACCATCTTTCGTATTAATTATAGCATAACATTATCAAAAACAAATTGCTCTTGCATTCTTTTTAATGATTGTTTAATTGTTCTTGCTCTTACTTCACCAATTCCATCTACTTCGTCTAACTCTGGTATATCTGCTGATATTATATGTTGTAAAGATTTAAATTTTTTGATTAAGTTTTCTACTATGTTTATGGGCATTCTTGGAATTTTGTTTAAAATCCTATACCCTTTTGTATAAACACCTACTTCTTCATAATTATCAAATATTTCATATCCTAGGATTTTAGCAATTCGTTGTGAATTCATTAAATCTTCATATTCTAAGTTAATTATTTCGTTTAATAATTTTTCTGGTGTTTTTTTTCTTGCTTGTACCATATAATCTTTTATAATAAGTGTTTCTTCTTTTTCTAAATCCCCTACTAATTCGTCTAATTGCATTTGCACTAAACGTCCCTCTTCTCCTAGTTCATAAATACTTCTTTGTACTTCTTCTACCATTTTCATAACCATTTCAGCTCTTTGAATAGCAGTTATTACATTATCTAATGTTACAATATCATTAAATTCATATTCATTTAATATGTTTAGTTTTCCATCAAATACTTTTTTATATTTCTCTACTGTTTGTAAGGCTTGGTTTGCTTTTGCAAGTATTTTGGCTGTATCTTCTATAACATAGCGAAACTCTCCTTTAAATACAGTAATTATATTTCTTCTTTGTGAAATACTAATTACTAATTCTTTAGTTTGTTTTGCTGTACGTTCTGCTGTTCTATGCCTTGTACCTGTTTCTCTTGTTGCGATATTAGCATTTGGAATTAATTGTGCATTTGCATAAAGAATTTGTTTTAAATCTTTACTTAATACAATTGCTCCATCCATTTTTGCAAGTTCATATAGCCTTGATGATGTATAGTCTTCATTAATTGAGAACCCACCGTCTACAATATCTAATACTTCTTTTGAATCTCCTATTACAATTAATGCTCCTGTTTTTGCCTTTAGTATATTTTCTAATCCTTCTCTTATGGGTGTTCCTGGTGCAATTAACTTTAAGATGTCAGTTACAAAAGTATCGCGGTTAAGCCTCAATTATTTCACATCTCCTTTTATTTCAATCCTATTTTTTTCATGACATCTAAAATATCACTTACGCCTATTATATCTAATTTGTAATTTTCTTTCAATAGTTTTTTGTTATTTTCTGGAATAATACATGTTTTAAATCCTAATTTTTCTGCTTCTTTTATTCTTTTTTCTATTAAATTAACACTTCTAATTTCTCCTGTTAAGCCTACCTCTCCTATTGCAACTGTTCCTTTTGGTATAGGCATATTTTTGTAGCTTGAAGCAGCTGCAAGTACCACTCCTAAATCTATTGCTGGCTCATTTAGTTTTATTCCTCCAACTACATTTATATAAACATCTTGATTTCCTAAGCTTAGCCCTGCCTTTTTTTCTAGTACTGCTATTAGTAGTGTTAAACGATTATAATCCATACCATTTGCAGTTCTTCTTGGAAGTCCAAATACGCTTGTAGATGTTAAACTTTGTATTTCTACCATTAGTGGTCTTGTTCCTTCCATTGTTGCTACAATAATAGACCCTGGCGGTGTTTCTTCTCTTTCTGATATTAAAATAGATGATGGGTTTAGAATTTCGCTCATACCTTTATCTTGCATTTCAAACATTCCTATTTCATTTGTAGAACCAAATCTATTTTTTACTCCTCGTAGAATCCTATATGAAAAATATCTTTCTCCTTCTAGGTATAAGACTGTATCTACCATATGTTCTAATACTCTTGGACCTGCAATGTTTCCGGTCTTTTGTAACATGTCCTATAATGATTGTTGTAATTGCATTTTCTTTACATACTCTCATTATTTTTGATGTAATTTCTCTTACCTGGCTAACACTTCCCGGTGCTGAGGTAATTTCATCTGAGTACATGGTTTGAATAGAATCTATTATAACTAATTTGGGTTTTACTTTTAATATAGCCTCTTCTACAACTGATATATCTGTTTCCCCTAAAAATAAAATATCATTATTTTTTATTCCTAGCCTATCTGCTCTTAATTTTATTTGTTCTGCAGATTCCTCTCCAGATACATAAAGAACTTTTCCTTCTCCTTTTATTTTGTCACAAATTTGAAGAATTAAAGTAGATTTTCCTATTCCTGGCTCACCTCCTAAAAGTACTAAAGAACCATTAACAAGACCTCCCCCTAGTACTCTATCTAGTTCAGAAAAGCCTGTTAAATTTCTACTAACCTCTCTTCCCTCTAGCTCATTTAATACCATAGGATTAGCTTCTTTTTTCTTTTCATATTTTGAGCCTGATTGTTTGGTTAGTTTTTCTTCAAAAAAAGTATTCCACTTATTACATGCAGGACATTTTCCCATCCATTTTGGTGATTCATAACCACATTCATTACATACAAATACTGTTTTTTCCTTAGCCATCAAATTTCTCCTTTTATCTTACTTTCAAAGGAAATTATAACTATATTATTATACAATGTCAATGATTTTTCAAAAAATATTCGAACATTTTTTTGGTATTTAGTCATATTTTAAGTAAAGGTGTATTTACTCTAGTATTTTTCTAAAAATGTAAAATATAAAATTAGAAAGAAGCGTCTTGAAAGTAAATTTTGTATACGTATGTTTTAAAAATTTGTGGGAGAATCTCACACCCTTGTGAGAGGGGCCTACAAATTTTTATTACATACTGTGCAAAATTTATCTTGAACAAGCGAATTTCTTAATTTTATATTTTACATTTTAGAAAAATTAGAACAAAAGGGCACAGTGGTGTCATGTCTGACTGGTATTCCCGCAAACGATGCCCCTACATTTCATCCAATACCTAACCGAAACTAAGATTTTGTACGCAGTAGGAACTGCTTACAAAATCTAACTTCCGCCATAATTATCTTCTACGGAAATTTATGCCACTGGCATGAATTTCCGTAGAAGATAAATAAAAAGAACGATTTCTCGTTCTTATCTATTCATTAATTTTTCCAATACAATCATAAACATTGCATGGCTCCAACCTAGTCCTATTACCCAATTTGCTTCCATTGTATTATTATCTACTTGTTCTGCTAAGAAACCATGTTTAGTGCTAGATGCTACTACAAAGTTTAAACATTCTTTTGCTTTTTTATAGTCTTTTACTTCAATGTAATATAAAGCTCTCCATAGTGTTGCAATTGGCCAAGGGTTGCCATTTCTATAATGGTCTTCTTCAAAACGCTTATATCCTCCTGTATATGTACGTAATGTTAAATCTATCTTTTCTACTGTATTTACAATTTTCTTTTCTTTTGGTGAAAACATTGCAAATGGTGTTACTGCTCCTAATAAACTAATATCCATTTTTTCATCTTGATTATTTCTTTTAAAACACTTTTTATTTTCATCATAAAATGTTGTAATACAATATTCTTTTATTCTCACTGTTTCTTTTGTTAAAATTTCTTGTTGTTTTAATATGTTTTCTTGTTTTAAGCGATTTGTCTCTAATTCTTTATCTTTTAGCATTATTTCATAAATCTTAAGCATTGAATTAAATGCTGCAAATATGCTTGCCATAGAGTATAAATGCACTCCTTCATGCATTTCCCATAAATCGTAACTTACATGCATTTCATTTTTTTCGTCTATAATATCTTCTACATATTTTTGTAAAAATTTGCTTGCCTTTTCTAGCATTTTTAGGTTTTCTTTTAAAAATTTTATATTATTTGTTCTTTCATAATGTTCATATACTCCATAAATTACACTTGCTGTTTCATCAATTTGATACCCCCAACATGGTGCAAGGCGTCCATCTGTATAAAAACGTTGCTCCCACATGCCAGATTCACTTTGTGTGTTTTTACAAAATGATTTATAAAATTTTTCTGTTTCTTTTTCCATTTTTAATATATCTAGTGCTCTGGTAATAAATACTGCATCTCGAGGCCAGCAATAACTATATCTTCCACACTGGGTTCTTTTTTCATCAACTTCAATGCTTGCAGATATCCCTCCTGTTTCTTCATTAGTTAATAATGGATATAATAAAATTGTACGATGGTATATATTTTTTACTTTTTTATCATATTCTGTATTATCTTTAAGTTCTAAAGCTTCATGCTCTTTTATATACTTCCTCCAATACTTTGAAGTATTTATTAACTCTTTTGCAAAATCAATTTTTCTTATTTCTTCACACTTTTTTTCTATATCATCTATCTTTGTTTTTTCTTTATTTTCATTTACCCACATGCATAATATAAGTTCTTTTTTCTCTTTTGGTTTTAATACACCTATATTATAACAAATACTAGAATCTGCACTCATTCCAATATAATCTTTATCACTGATCGCTCCTGTATGAATATTAGAAATTGTATCATTAATTTGATAACTTGAAAGTATTGTATTTTTTGATACAATTGATAATGCATAGTCGTGTGAATATTGTGTCATTCCTCCATTAATGATTTTGCAAGATACTTGATTGTTTTCATCTGAAAGCAGTTTAGAATGTAATAAAAACTTAACATCTAAATCTATTCCACCTTCATTTACAAATTCATATTTTTTTATTAATACATTTTCTCTCATAGGTACAAAATCTACTTGATTTACTTTTAACCTAAAATATGTGTTGTAAATTTCTGTATTTAATATGTTTGTATCTTCTGTGTAATACTGATTATATTCATTGTTGATATCATCATATAAGTTAACAAGCCCTGAATCATTAATTTTAAGCCCTGCATAGCAATAGTCTATAAATTGCTTACTATCTGGTGCTGGATAATATAGCCTTAATAATTCCCCTTTTTTACTATAACTTGCTACTAATTTTTTGTTTCCAATAATTGCATCATTTAAATATTTGTCTTTCATTTTATATTTTCTCCTTTGTTTATATTGACTTTACATAAGATTTATGTTATACTAGTTTCATGAATGATGTTTATTCATAGGACTGCACAACATTATAGGCTTCTATAGCTATAATGTAAATACGACAAAACGTTGTTTCCTTGTGCAAATAAAGATAGAAAGTTACATTACAACTAAATATGGAACCTGTTAACAAATAAAAAATCACAATATACTATTAATCTTACGTCTTTTCTTTCTATCTTTTCCCAGTCTCAAAAAGACTGGGTTTTTTTATATTCTAGGAAATTCATGCCAGTAGCATAAATTTCCGTAGAAGATAGTCTCTCATTTTATTCTCCTATAATTGCTACAATTTGTTTCTCTAGTTCTTTTATTTTTTCATTGATTGATGCAACTTCTGCATCTTTTGCTTTTTCTAATATTATTTCATCTCTTAATATTTGTGTCATATCATTTACTTCATCTTTTAATTTTTGCATACGTTCTAGTACTTCTAGCCTTAATGGTTTGTATCTTGTTGTAAGTTCTATTTTGTTTGTTATTTCTACCATATCATCTTTTAATTCATAAGTCTCACCAAAATCCGGTATTGTAACTGGTATTCCTACTGTTTCTAGTATTTTTTCTTTTAATACTTCCTGTGCATCTTTTTCTCCATGTACTAAAAAGATTTGCTTTGGTTTAGTAATAAATGAATATATAAAGTTTAATAACCATTCTTGGTCAGCATGACCAGAATATCCTTCAATATATTCAATTCTTGCATTTACTGCAATTTCTTCTCCAAATATTTTTACCTTTTTTTCTCCATTTACAAGTTTACTTCCTAATGTTCCTGGTGCTTGGTAACCAACAAAAAGGATTGTACTTTTTGGGTTCCATAAGTTATGTTTTAAATGATGCTTAATACGTCCTACTTCACACATTCCACTTGCAGATATTACAATTGAAGATTCATTACTTTCATTTAAGGCTTTTGATTCTTCAGATGTTCTTGCAAATTGTAACCCCGGAAATTCTAGTGGATTATCTCCTTTTTCCATTTCTTCTTTTACATCATCATCAAATAAATCCATGTTTTCTCTAAATACTTCTGTTGCAGAGATTGCAAGAGGGCTATCTACAAAAACTGGTACTTTCATTAATTTTTCATATTTCTTTAAGAATTCTTCATCATCACGTTTTTCTTTTAGTTTGTTTAATTCATATACTATTTCTTGTGTTCTTCCTACTGCAAATGATGGTATTACTACTGTTCCACCATTATCTATTGTTTCTGAAACAATATTTAAAAACAATTCTGCTTTGTCATCATTTCTCATATGTAGTCTACTACCATATGTTGATTCCATTATTAAATAGTCTGCAGATTCTATCATTGTTGGTGATGCTAATAGTGGTATGTCATTGTTTCCTATATCTCCTGTAAATACAGCTTTTTCAGTCTTTCCGATTTTCTGTTACCCATACTTCTATTATACTAGACCCTAACATATGCCCTGCATCATTAAATCTAACTTTTATATTTTCATCAATATCTATTATTTCATCATAATTAACTGATTTAAATAATTCTACTGATTTTGCAGCTTGTTCTGCTGTATATAGTGGTGGTAGCTCTTGTTTTCCTTCTCTTTTACGTTTTCTGTTTTTCCATTCTATTTCCATTTCTTGAATATGTCCACTATCTGGAAGCATAATCTTACATAAATCACAGGTTGCTTTTGTTGCATACACAGGGTTTCTATATCCTTCATTATATAATTTTGGTATTCTTCCTGAATGGTCTATATGTGCATGTGTTAATAGCATAAAATCTACATCTTGCACATTAAATAAAAATGGATCATCATTGTCTTTTTCTTCTGTTGCTTTTCCTTGGTACATTCCACAATCTACTAAGAATTTTTTTCCTGCTGCTTCTACTAAGAAATTTGATCCTGTTACAGTTTTTGCTGCACCTAAAAATGTTATTTTCATATACTTCCTCCTTGTTAATGTTTATTAGGGCACAGTGGTATCATGTCCTACAATGTATTCCCTTTAAACGACATGCCCCTACATGTTTTTTCTTTCCTTTTTAGGCAGATATGGAATCTGCCCCTACACCGTTATCCAATTAATTTTACTTTTTTATTTAGTTTTACATTTAAGTCTTTTTTACCTAATTGTAATTCTATTTTCTTTTCAAATATATCTGTTTCATATATTAATGCTTCTATATTTACATTATTTTGCAGTTCTACTTCTATGTTTTCTAAATTAATTATTCTTGTTGTAAATAGAATATTAAAAATTTCAAAGCTCTTTCCTTCTTTTGCTATTTTATTTAATATTTTTAATTCTTCTGCTTTTTTTATTAGTAATATTTTTATTTCTTTTGCTTTTTCTTGTAATTCATCTACTATTCCTATATATCTATTTTGGTCTAAGTATAAGTAACTATAATACCTAAATGAATAAATTTCTTTTACTAATGCTTCTTTTTTTGCTGATTTTTCTAGTACATCTATATTATTAATTCTTATTTTTAAGCAATCCATTACTCTTTTTTCTAATTGTATACTATAATATATTATTTTCTCTTCTATATCTTCTTCTTTTAATTCTAAATCTGATAGTAATTCTAGTTTTTCTTCTAATTTTGCTTTTACTTCTAAATAATATACTGGCTCTAAAAGTCTATTTTCTTCTTCTATTTTAGACATTATCTTTTTTCTTTGTCTTGTTAATATTTCTGTTAAATGTGATAAACTAAATATTTTATGATATTGTGGAAGTTCTTCATTTCTTTTTATATATTCTTTTTCTAATAATTCTTTATCACTTAATATTGTATCGATTTCTTTAATTTGAATAAGTGCTTCTTTTTTATTCCTAGATATTTCTTCTAATAATAATGCTTTATTTTGTAGTTTTTGTAGTTCTTCTTCTACCTCTTGTTTCTCTTGCAATAAATATTCTCTTTCTTTTGAATTTTCACTAATACATGTAATTAATGCTAATTTGCTAATCCATTTAAATAGTATTTCTTCATTTTCTATTCCATACTGACTTATTATTTTATCTTTTGCCAATCCTAAATAGTCTTTTATTTTTTCAGTATGAATCCACTGTTCCATAAATTCTATTCCTAATAAATCTATAAGGTTTTGATATACTAAGTTATAAGTAATATTCTGTATTTCATTTGGATCTGTGTTCCAGTTCCAGCCATTAAAGTCCCTTAGCACTTCTAGTCTATTCATATTTTCACCTTTATTTAATAGCCCTGATAAAGATGTTCTAATTAAACTGTATTTTTCATCTACATAAATTTGGTTATCATCTAATTCATATATAGCATATAATAGCATCTTTTCATTTGGATGCCACATTGTGATATTTCCTTCTAATCTATCAATTTCATATCTTGTTTTTTCGTCGTCTTCAAACATAGATGTGTCTTCCTTCTTTATTTCAATAGATTTACATTTGTCTTTTACAATTTCTAAAATTTCTTCTAGATATTCTTTTTTACCTAATGCTTGTGGTTTTATTTTTTCATAATCGCTATATCCAGCTTCTATTTTATATATACAAGAAAGAAGAAGATTTTTAACATCCTCTGAAAAATCTTTATCTTCTAATATTATTTCTAATTCATTGTGATAGTCTTTTGGTGTTATTTTAGATAAAATTTTTTCTTTGTCCACTATTCTTCTTCCCTTTCTCTTGTGTTATATGTTATCCTCACTTTATTATCTTTTGTAAAGAACCCTCCGTCAGTGCTTCTCACTGCCACCTCCCTTAAATAAAGGAGGCTTTTCTCTACTCTTCAAAAAATACTATGCTAGTCCAAATCTTTAGAGTAAAGGCCCCTTTACTTAAGGGGGCTGTCGTTCGCAAGAACGACTGGGGGTTTTTGCTATTATGTTTCCCCTGCATTTCTTATTTTATTCTGCTTGTTCTTCTGTTTTTTCTGCCTCTACTGGTGCTTGCATGTTTAATTCTTGCCATCTTTCTTTTGTCATTAATACAGTACGAGGTTTACTTCCTTCATACCCTGAAATAATGCCTCTTGCTTCCATTTGGTCTATTATTCTTCCTGCTCTTGCATATCCAACTTTGAACCTTCTTTGTATAAATGATGTAGATGCTTGTCCTGTTTCAATTACTGTTTCTATTGCATCTGCTAAAAATGGATCTGTATCATCGGCTTCTACTTGTTCTTCTATTTCTTTATCTGTACTCTTTGATTTTTCTATTGATTCTAATATGTCTTCATTGTATGTTACTTCTCCATTTGATTTTAAGAAGTCTACAATTTTCTCTACTTCTTTATCTGATACAAATGCTCCTTGTAATCTTGTTGGTTTTGGTGCACCAGATGGATAAAATAACATATCTCCTTTTCCTAATAGTTTTTCTGCTCCTACCATATCTAATATAGTTCTTGAGTCTACTTGTGATGAAACTGCAAATGCAATTCTTGATGGGATATTTGCTTTAATAATACCTGTGATTACATCAACAGATGGTCTTTGTGTTGCAATTACTAAATGCATTCCTGCTGCTCTTGCCATTTGTGCTAAACGACATATTGCATCTTCTACATCTTTTGCAGCTACCATCATAAGATCTGCTAACTCATCAATAATAATAACTATATGTGGTAACTTTTCTTGTGAACCTTCTTTTTCAATTGCTGCATTATATCCTTTCATGTCTCTTACACCCTTTGCTGCAAATAATCCATAACGATTTACCATTTCTTGTACTGCCCAAGCAAGTGCTCCTGCTGCTTTTTTAGGGTCTGTTACTACTGGTATTAAAAGGTGTGGTATTCCATTATATACAGAAAGCTCTACTACTTTTGGGTCTACCATAACTAGTTTTACTTCACTTGGTTTTGCTTTATATATTATACTTGTAATTAAAGTGTTAATACATACACTCTTTCCGTGAGCCTGTACTTCCTGCAATTAATACGTGTGGCATTTTTGCGATATCTGTTACTACTTCGTTTCCTGCAACATCTTTTCCTAATGCAAATGCAAGTTTTGATTCATAATCTACAAATTTATTACTTTCTAATATATCTCTTAGGTGTACCATTTCTGTTTCTTTATTTGGAACTTCTATTCCAACTGCTTGTTTTCCTGGTATAGGTGCTTCAATACGTATAGATTCTGCTGCTAAGTTTAGTGCTATATCATCTGCTAAATTTGCAATTTTACTAACTCTAACTCCTTCTGCTGGTTTTAATTCATATCTTGTTATTGTAGGACCTATTGATACATTTTCAACTTTAGCTGATACACCAAAACTAAATAGTGTTTTTTGAAGTCTTGTTGCATTATCTGCAATTGTTTTTTTACTTCCTTTCATTCCATTTGACGTGCCTTCACTTAGTAATTCAATTGGAGGAAATTCATATGTTTCGTCTTCTGATGTTAGTGTATGTTCCAATACTAATACCTCTTTTGTTTTTTCTTCTTTTACTTCTTGTTCTGTTTTAAATATATTTTCTAGTTCATTTGGATTTTGTGACAATTGTTGTTTTTCTTCTTTGTCATTTTTAAATATATTTTCTAATTCATTTGGTGAACCTACACTTAAATCCTTTTTTGGTTTATTATTTTTCATTCCTATTATTGTTAAATCATCTTCTGAATGATCATATTTTTGTAATTTTTCAATTGGCTCATTTATAGCCATATCATCATCTAGTGGAATGTCTATTGAACTTTTCTTTGTTTTCTTAGGTTTTGGAGGTCTAACTGGTTTTACAATAATTTCTTCTTCCTCTTCTTCGTATTCCTCCTCTTCTTCTAGCCTACGTTCTCTACGTAATTCTTTTCTTTCTTCCATATTTTGTACTGCATCTGTAATCATTTTAGCAGGATGTATGCTAAACATAAATATAAGAACTATTATGCCTATTCCGACCGCTAAAATAACTGCTCCTGTTTCTCCAAGCATATTTACTGCAGGAATAGTCGCAATCATTCCGTATTGCTCCTCCTCCTATGTTTTTTTGTCCTAAATCATATGCTTGTTGCAATATATCTCCAAATTCTCTTTCCATATTTATAGTGCCTTTTGATATTTGAAAAGTACACATGATAGATGCAATACATACTAAAAAAATAGCATATTGCATTAGTTTTGGTGTTAATGTTTCCTTTTTTTCACATGCTAAATTGATTGCAATTGCAAATGTTCCAATTGGCAATATGTATTTCATCCATCCCATTAAACCACCTAGAAGTGGACTTAGTGTTTTTCCAATGTACCCTGAACTTGTATAAATAAGTACTGTTAATAAAATACTAATAACAATCATTGATACAACTGCTAAATCTATATCTATTTTATTTTGTTTTTTTCTTGATTTTGAACTTGAACTTGTATTAGTTTTTCTTCTTTTTGCTTTTGCCATTTTTACATCCTTTCTCTATCTATAAAAGACCACGAAAATTCGTGGTCTTTATAGATATCCTTTAATTTAATTCTTTTCTATTGTTCCTTATTGTCTTTAAGGCATCTTCTAAAACCACTTCAATTTTTTCTAATAGATTGTCTGCATAATCTTTTGTTCCTTTTGATATTTCTCTAGACATTTCATTTGCTGTTTCTATAATTTGTGCTTTTTGTTCATATGCCTTTCTTGTAATTTCGTGTTCATCTATCATAGAAATAATTCTATTTTCTGCTTCTTTTACAATATCATCTGCTTCTTTTTGTGCTTCTACTAATATACGTTGTCTCTCCTCTTTTACCCATTTTGCTTGTTTTAATTCATCTGGAAGTTTTAGCCTTATTTCTTTAATAATATCTAATATTTCTTCCTTTTCTACAATAGTTTTACCAGAAAAAGGTACTGTTTTACTATTTTCTAGCATTTCCTCTAAAGTTTCTAGTAATGTAAATAATTCCATGTTTTATCCATTCCTTTCCTAGGACAGTCATTTTAGTTTTCTATATTTAAATTTAAGAAAATAACTTTTACTCTACCATATTTTCTTAAATTAGTAATACTAACATTTAAATTTTCAATCTCTTTTAATATTCTTTCTTCATCGTCTGTTTCAATAATAATTTTTCCACTCTTTTGTAATAAATTTAACTGTATAATTTTTTCTATAGATTCTTTTACAAATTCTTCTTTATATGGTGGATCTAAAAATATTAAATCGAACTGATATGTATTTTTCAAAAAGTTTAATGCTCTACTATAGTCTTCTTGTAAAACAATTGCATTTTCTTCTAAATGTGTTTTTTGTAAATTTAATTTTATAATATTAATTGCACTTTTAGATTTATCGCATAAAACTGCCTTTTTAGCACCTCTACTTAGTGCTTCTATTCCTAAGGCTCCACTACCAGAAAATAGGTCTAACACAACACTATCTTGTATATCCATTTGAATAATATTAAATATTGCTTCTTTAACTCTATCTAATGTTGGTCTTGTCGCATTTCCTTCTAGCGTATACAAAATTGTTCCCTTGGCTAATCCACTAATCACTCGCATTTAAAATCCCTCTTCGATATATTACTATTTTATTTATGTTTTTAGCATAAGTCAATACTTAAAGCTGAATTGTAACATACATTTAATAATTCTGTAACAAAAAATAAGACATAAAACATTTTCTAGTCACTTTAGAAAATTTTATGTCTTATTTTGAAAAAGCTAAATTGCAAACCCTGGCGCAACGCCATACATACTAGTAGCATCCTTAGTTTGAAGTGCCCCCTCCACAGTAATGCTAGAACAATGTGCCCTCAAACTATAATTAGGAGAACGTAACCACCATTGATTAGATTTTATTAACACACTAGCTTTATTTTGGTATCCCATATTTCCTAGATGTACATCAAAGAACTTATACCTTTCTCCTTCCTTTGTTTTTGCATAACCGTAACACCCTATACTATATCCATTATTCCATATTTCTGAGCTTGACAATGCCCATAACTTATCTTGTGAAATACTTATATTACTACTATTGTAAGCACTTATATATTTTTTATCTACTTGCTTTATATATTGTTTATTCTCTAAAATGTCGTATATTGCATCATTTAATGTGCCTCTTAAGAGGCTCTCTCCCCATCCTTTTCCAAACAAATTGCTACTATTAAATTTTGATGTTGTTATACATTCTGTAAATTCAAAGCTTATTCCAGCATAGGTATTTGTTGTTCCTTCCCCATACTGACTTATTGTTTGTTCATTTCCTTCTTCATCTGTTGTAGTTGTTGTTAATTCATCATGGTTAAATCCTAATATTCGTACTTGATATTCATTTATATTGTCTTCTTCTGTTATTTTTACTGTTGTCCAGTCTCCTATTCCTAGTGTATCTTTTTTTCCATTTATACTTACATTTACTTCTGCTGTATCATTATTTACTTGCCCTACTTCAGTTCCATAGTTATCTGATATTATTTTCGCAAGCTCAGATAGTTCTTCCCATGTGTATTGTATTTCATGTGCTTCATGTGTATCTGCTCCTGCTCCTACACTTGGTGGGGGTGGGGGTGTTACTGTTATGTTGCATGTTGCACTTACTTCACTTACTTCATTTGATGTTGCTGTTATTATTGCTACTCCTTCTCCTACTGCTGTTATGTTTCCATCATCATCTA
>CAQDYY010000005.1:0-154427 GCA_948777935.1 uncultured Clostridia bacterium
AAGATATGCTAGGATGTGTAGAAATGGTATGGGAAGAAGCATTAAATAAAGGATGAAAGAAGGAATGAAAGAAGGAATGAAAGAAGGAATAAACAAAGGAAAAAAAGAAGAAAGAAGGAATATTATAAATAGTATGTTAAAAAAAGGAATAAATATAAAGGAAATACAAGAAATAACAAAAGCAACTAAAAAAGAGATAGAAGGAGTAAAAGGGTTGTTATCTTAGTCTAGACTCACCCCATCCCTTTATATTGCTTCTTTCAATTGCACCAAACAAATTAGCACGAATATGGGGGATATCTATTTGTAAATCTTTTATCATTTTTTTCATATCTTCTCTTTTAGAAATACCATCCATAGGGCAAGTTTTTGGCATAACTGTAATATTACTCTTTTTAATAAATTTTTTAATCTCTTTTTCAGGAGTATAAATTAAAGGTCTAATAAGAGTCATTTTAGAACGATCCATATAGCTTACTGGTGCAAAAGTAGAAATACTTCCAGTATAAAATAAATTTAACAAAAAAGTCTCTAAAACATCATCTTCATTATGTCCTAAAGCAATTTTATTACAACCCTCTCTAATAGCCGTAGTATTTAAAATACCACGGCGAAGATTTGCACACAGTGAACAGGGATTTTTCTCTTTTCTAATATCAAAAACAATTTCTTTAATATGGCTTTCTTCGCAAAATAAAGGAACATCTATATTGTTACAAATATCTTCTAATAAAGAACGATTAAAAAATTCAAAACCGAGGGTCAACACTAATAGCAATTAAGTGAAACCTTTTAGGGTAAAACCTCTGTAAAGCTTTAAGAGCCATAAGTAAAGTAATAGAATCTTTACCACCAGATAATCCTACAGCAATTTTATCATCCTCATCGATCATATTATAATCTTCTATAGCCTTTCTTAAACAACTAAGTATTTTTTGCATAATAATCTCTCCTTGTATTATTATTATACAAGCAAATTAAATAAAATTCAATCAAAAAGAAAGAAGATATTAAAGATAAGGATTGTATAATTTAACATAATGTGGTAAAATATAGTAGAAACACCAATAAAGGCAAGTAGGAGGTAACTAGTATGAAAATTGGAGTGCAAAAAACGGGGCTGTACCACTATAATTTGTATGTAAAAAGATTTATCTTCTTTATACAAAAAATTGGAACTGCCACCATCAGCCTAGACGGCAAGCGGATTAATTTAAATATGAATCCAAGGTGGTGGGGGTATGCTAGAGACATAGGAGAGTATATTGAAAAAGAGTATCTTTTACAGCAAGAAAACAAGCAGGGTAGTTAGTTCTACTTTGCTTCTTGCAATAATTTTTAAGATAATGTATAATACAGGCAATAGTTACATGCGATGTATTTAAATTTTGATGATACTTTATATAGATTGCATAAAGAAATTTATCTAATCAAAAATGAAAAATGGCTTAAAATCGATTCTAGTAATCCGTTTTTTAGTTGATTTTTTAATATATGAAATAAAAAAGAGAGAGCGTTAGAGCTCTCTAGAAAATGCTTATAAGCCAAAGTTTATTAAGTCTTAATAAACAGATAATATATGTATATCCATTTTTATAAAAAATATGCATAAAAAAAGGAACTATGCATTTTGAGCGCATAGTTCAGAAATACTCTTTATATAGAGTCAAAGCCTTTCGGCAGATACAGTTAACATAACAATTAACTATTTGTAAATTAATAATAACACTAGTATTGAAAAAAGTCAACACTTTATTTAAAAAATTATTGTAAATCTAATTGTATTTTTAGAGTTTTACTAATTTCATCTATCTTCGATTGTTTTAACTTCCCAATTTTTTTACCTAAACGAGCTTTGTCTATAGTAGTTATATCTGAAATTATAACTCTAGAAGGGTCTTTTGATAAAATAACATCATTTTCCATATCTAGACTAGTTATTTGTACCTGATATTTAGGGTTTATTTTATTTCCATCTCCTTCTATAGGTAATACATTTACTTTTTCGGCATGTATATTTTGGTTTTCATTTTGAATAATTACAACTGGATGGGTTCCACATAATTCTTTTCCAACACCCTCTGTTATAGAAGCATTATATATTTCACCTCTTGTAGGAACAATAGGATGTACTCTGTTATAGCTCATTTTTCTTAATTGTGAATTTTCATAAGATTCATAACTCATTTTACACACTGCAGGAATATCTTTAATAATTGCAGACATTTTTCTAAAAGAAGTATTTTTTATATTTGACAATATTCCACTAAACATAGAAGACAATGAAGATTTATTTGGTTCCTCTAAATTTCTCAATTCGTTATAGTTCATACTTTCACCTCGCTTTGCCCGATAATCTTATCACGTTTTATAGAAAATAACAATAGAAAATGTCGAAAAATAGTACAAGTAGAAAGATGTGGAATTTGACAAATACTGGTAATAATGTTACAATAATCAAGAATTAATAATACACATATGGGGTGTAGGAAAATTTAGGGTAGTAGTGATACTGCTCTTTTCTGTACCCTAAACATACATAAAATAACAATAGAAGTAACAGAAAAACGAAAAAAGTAAAATTTTTGTATTTTTTTGTAACGAAGTGGCGATTAAAAGACTCATATTATATGAAGGCATAAAAAGAGAAGTAGATTTAGTCCTGCAAGATTTAAAGCTACCTCTCGTGAAAGACATATAATAGCCCATACACAAGGTTATTATACGTCTTTTTCTAAAAGATGTCAATTATTACCAAAATGGAGGGAAAGATATGGAAAGGGGAATTTTAGAGGAGATTGTGAAAAAGTGCAAAATCAAAAAAAGAATATGAAGTTTTAATTAAGATATTGATAAATACTTAAAAATATTATAAAATAAGCAAAGTAATATGTGCTTATAGCTCAGCAGGATAGAGCAGTCGCCTCCTAAGCGACCGATGGTGGTTCGAGTCCGCCTAGGCACACCAAAGTTTTTAAAGATTTATAAATTCTCTTTTTCGATCTCAACTAAATCAATATTTTTTATAGAAGGGTCATATAAAGATTTACCCATGTAGTTAAACCTAGAACCATGGCAAGGACAATCCCAAGTTTTGTCTAAATTATTCCAAGAAAGTTCACAACCGAAGATGAGAACAAATAGGTTTTAATGCAAAATATTTACCTTTTTTATCTCTATAAATACCAAGCTTAGTACCATCTAATTCTATAATTTTTCCTTCATCATATTCAATAGAAGATAAGGTATCATCTGGGATTTTAAACTTATCTAAAACTAAAGAAGTAGTAGTTTGTTTTAGCATATTAACAAACTCTGTACCATTTTCGATAGGGTGAAATCTTGTAGATTTAAATGTATCAAAATAAGGATTTTCTCTATCCATAATCATATCAGTTATAATATTTGCTGAAACATTAGAAGTAGTCATACCCCATTTCTTAAAGCCAGTAGCTACATACATATTTGGCATTAAACTAGAAAACTCGCCTATATAAGGAATTTTATCTAAAGGGATACAATCTTCTGTATTCCACCTATACAATATATTAGCATCTGGAAATAATTCTTTTGCTCGATTTTCTAAATTTATATAACAATTAGATAAATCTTCTTTTGTACCAGTCTTATGTTCAGATCCTCCCATTATAACAAGTCTTTTATCACCATAAGGAACTGTTCTTAAAGAACAAATAGGTGATTTAGTATTTATATACATACCATTAAACAGATTAGAATTTGTAGTAAATCCAATTAAATAAGAAGTTTCTTGGTACATTTTTAAAAAATAAAAACCAGGAGCATTAATAATAGGGTAATGACAAGCTAAAACAACATATTTAGCGTGAACAGTATGCGTATCTGTTTTTATACCATAAACCCCATCTTTTTTATCAATGTCAAAAACTTTTGTATTCTCATAAATATCTCCACCATTTTTTATAATACATTCACATAAGCCTTTACAATATTTTATAGGGTGAAATTGCGCTTGATTTGGGAATTTGATACCTGCTAAAGTTTTAAAGGGAAGAGAAGTATCTTCTACAAATTCAGCAGGAAAACCAATAGAATTTACACTTGCTACTTCATCTTTTATTTTTTGTACTTCATCATTCATATCAGTATAAACATAAGAATCTTGCCACTCAAAATCACAATCAATATCTTCTGTATCTATTATTTCTTTTATATTTTTAATAGCGTACTCATTAGCATCTAAATAGCTTTTAGCAAAATCTTTACTAAAAGTATTAATTAAATAATCATAAAACAATCCATGCTGAGATGTAATTTTAGCAGTAGTATTTCCGTGTAGCATGAGAAGCTACTTTATTTTTCTCCAAAATACAAACATCATAACCATTTTTAGTTAAATAATAAGCAGTAGAAAGACCAGTAATTCCGTCCTCCAATAATTGCAACATCCACACTTAAATCTTTCTCAAGTTTAGGGAATTGCTTTAAATTAACCGAATCTATCCAATAAGAATTATCCATAAAAAACCTCCTAATATTAGTAGTTTTACCAGTATTAGGAGATTTATTCTAGATTATTTATAATTTAAATAAAGAGTAATAATATTAATCTTAAAAAATTCCGTCCTCCAAGGCGTTTAAGTATAATTGGTTTTAACAAGAAAGATACACACTATACTCCCAGAAAAAGAAATATGACGCCTTTGGCTAACAGGTCGAACTCGTTTTTTAAAATTAATATTATTACTCTTTATATTGTATTGCTAATGTAGGGGCACCGTTTGTGGGAATACCTGTTAGAAATGACACCACTGTGCCCATAAAAATACAATTTTATATTTTACCAATGATAAGTTTCACCTTTTGAAATCTTAAAAGCCCTAAATAATTGCTCTAACAAAAAAACACGAATTAATTGATGAGGAAAAGTCATCTTAGAAAAGCAAATTTTCTCATTTACTTTTAATAAGACATCTTTTGTAAGACCTAAAGTTCCTCCAATAATAAAAGTAATACTACTATTATAATTTAAAGCAATATCATCAATCTTTTTAGAAAAATCCTCACTAGAATACATAGAGCCAGTTAAATCTAAAGCAATAACATATGAATTTTTTATATGTTCTAATATTTTAGAAGCCTCTTTTTGCTTAATATCTTCTATAATAGAGGAATTAAGCCTATTTGGTAAAGGCTCATCTTGAATTTCTGTAATATGAATATTACAATATTTAGATAAACGCTTTGTATATTCTAAAACAGCGTCTTTTAAATATGTTTCTTTTAATTTACCAACGCAAACAATATTAACAGAAAGCATAAAACCTCCTTATAAAATAAAATTATAGTTTTGAGGTATAAAATCCGCTCCATCACTACGCATAACTTATCCGTACGCATTAAAAATGCTACGGCTAAGAAATTGTTGGCGGTTAGGCATTTTCTTTTCTTTGGCTAAAGCACGAAAAGAAAAACGTAACCGCCACGTGGAGCTACTTTTTACTATATAATATAATTTAATCTAAATTGCAACATTTTCTAAATGGTTCTTCATACAAGTAGGCTTTACTCTACTTGCAACTTCTATATTCACATTAGTCTCACTAAAACCTGCATAATTTAACTCATCTAAAACAGACTTATAAGCCAGTTCTGGAAAATTATTTTCTTTACTTAAGTGCCCTAGCATAACCTCTTGCAAACCAGAATTAATTAATTTCGCAATAGTCTTACCAGCCAACTCATTAGACAAATGACCATTAGGACCAGCAATCCTTGTTTTTAGCAAATATGGATATCTAGAACACTTTAAAACCTCAGGTTCATAATTTGCCTCTAACATCAAAAATTTGCTATCTTCTAAACAATCAATAATATTTGTAGTCATATGCCCAATATCAGTAGCAACACTAAATTTCTCTTTATTAGATGTAAAATTGAACCCACATGGATCAGTAGCATCATGAGGAATAGAAAAAGGGTGAATTAAAACATCTTCAATTTCAAAATCCTCATTTGTTAAAAAGAACTTTATATTTGAATCAGATATTTTATCTTTTTGAGGCTTCATAGCATCCCAAGTTTTTGCATTTGCGAAAACTGGAATATCATATTTATTAGAAATTGTACCCAAACTTTGAATATGGTCAGAATGTTCATGAGTAACTAATATAGCATCAATATCTGAAATAGGAGTACCAACCTGTTCTAGTCCTTCTACAACTTTTTTAGCACTTACACCACTATCAATTAAAATATTACAATTATCACTTTTTAATAATAAACTATTACCAGTACTACCACTATATAAACTATAAAAACTTAACATTTTATCATTTGCCTTTCTATTCTGACATCTCAACCAAATTTTTATTAGGGTCATCTTCTCTTACACGTTTAATATTAGCCCCAATATTTCTAAATCTTTCTTCAATATTTTCATATCCACGGTCAATATGCTCTAAATTGTGCACTTCAGTAATACCATTTGCACAAATACCTGCAATAATAAGAGCAGCACCAGCTCTTAAATCTGTTGCACAAACAGGAGCACCATATAAAGAATCAGTACCTTCAAAAATGGCAGTTTTACCTTGTACCATAATCTTAGCACCCATTTTATTTAGTTCATCTGTATATTGGAAACGAGATTCCCAAATACTTTCATTAATAGTACTAGTTCCTTCAGCAGTTGAAAGAACTACGCCCATTTGAGGCTGTAAATCTGTAGGAAAACCAGGATATGGTAAAGTCTTTATATTAGCCTTAGTTGGTCTTTTATCACACCATACATGAATTGTATCTCCATCAAGTTCCTCCACATGAGCACCAATTTCTAATAATTTTGCACTAATACACTCTAAATGTTTTGTAGTACAATTTTTGATAATCAAATCGCCACGAGAAGCAACAGCTGCTAACATAAAAGTTCCTGCTTCAATTTGATCTGGAACAACAGAATAAGTAACATTTCCCTCCAATTTTTCCACACCATTTATTTTAATAACATCTGTTCCTGCACCACGAACATCAGCACCCATAGTATTTAAAAAATTTGCAACATCAACAATATGAGGTTCTTTAGCAGGGTTATCTATAACAGTAGTGCCTTTTGCTAAAACTGCAGCAAGCATCACATTAATAGTTGCACCAACAGATACAATATCCATATAAATATTAGTTCCAACAAGTTTATTACAAGTAGCAGTAATATTACCTTGACCAACATTTACATTAGCACCAAGAGCCTCAAAACCTTTAATATGTTGGTCAATAGGTCTTGCACCTAATTTGCAACCGTCCAGGCATTCCAACTTGTACATCTCCACATCTACCTAAAAGAGAACCAATTAGATAGTAAGAAGCTCTAAACTTTCTAGTTAACTCTAATGGAGCCCTTGTGCAAGATATATTTCTAGAATCAATAGTTATTGTATTTTTACCTATCCAAGTAATTTTAGCACCAAGTTCTTCTATAATTTCACAAAGCAATTTAACATCACTAATATTAGGTAAATTTTCTATAGTAGTAATTCCATTTATCAATAAAGCAGCAGGTAATATAGCAACAGCTGCATTTTTTGCACCATTAATAGAAACTTCACCTTTTAAAGGTGTACCACCTGTAATAACTAATTTTTCCAAATCAATTCCTCCAATTAATTTTAAATCAGGAACAATATATCATAAAATATAAGTATTTACAACTACTTTAAAAAAATTAATTAAAAACCGTATTATCAGCTTTTCTTGACAAATGGACTTAAAAGGGATACAATATCACTATGAATAAAAGGAGGACTTATGCAAAATTCAAACAAAAGAACCTTTGAAATTATTAATTCAAAAACAAAAATATACTTAGTAATTATTGCAATATTATTAGTAGTTATATGTTGCTATCAAGTAACATTAATTATACCAGCCATTATGTTTTACGGACTTATTTGTTTTTATGCACTATGGACTAGTAACAAAAGAAAAGCAGAAATTTCAGAACATATACAAGAACTAACAATTAATGTAGATTCTGCAGCAAAAAATACACTAATAAATTCGCCATTTCCACTAATTATATTAGAAACAGATGGAAGTATTATATATAAAAGTTCTAAATTTGTAAGCGAATTTGAGAATATAGATATAGATAGTGTTTTAAATGAATTAATGCAAGAAATAAGAATAGAAATTGAAGAAAAAATAGCTAATAATGACACTAATAGAACCAAAGATCGTAATATTGTAAAAGAGCAATTTATTGATGATAAAAATTATAAAATTCTAGGTGAATATGTAAAATCAAAAACTAATGAACGTAAAAAACAAGCAGAATACATGGTTCTTTTATATTTTATAGATAACACCGACTATGTAAAAGCAGTAAAAAAATATAATGATGCACAAACATGTATTGGAATTATTACTATAGATAACTATGAAGAGATGATGCAGAGAATTCAAACAGAAGATAGACCAGAAGTAATAGCAAAAGTTGAAAAGTTCATATATGATTGGGCAATAGAATCAAAAGGTGTTGTTATAAAATCAGATAGAAATACTTTTGTATACGTATTTGAACAAAGATATTTAGAAAAAATAAAAGAAAACAAATTTCAAATTTTAGACCAAATAAAAGAAATAAAATTAGAAGATGGACTTCAAATAACATTAAGCATATCTATCTCAAATCAAGGTGCAACAGAATATGAAAAATATAAATCTGCACTATCTGGAATGGATATAGTTTTAGGTAGAGGTGGAGACCAAGCAGTAATTCGTGAAAACGAAAAATACTTATTCTTTGGAGGAAGAACCCAAGAAGTAGAAAAAAGAACAAAAGTAAAAGCGAGAACAGTAGCACATGCACTAGAAGAGTTAATGTTAGCTTCAAAAGACATTATAATTATGGGGCACACAAATGCAGATATAGATTCAATAGGTTCTAGCTTAGGAGTATATAGAATAGCGAAAAGCCTAGGGAAAGAAGCAAATATTGTAAATGAAGTGGCAGGCTCAACAATTAGTACATTTATGGAATTTGCAAAAAAAGAAGAAGAAGAAAATACATTTATAGATAAAAGTGAAGCTTTATCTAAAATATCAAATGAAACTTTACTAATTATAGTAGATACACATAAAAGAAGTTATGTAGAAGTACCAGAGTTATTAGAAAGAACCAACAAAATTGTAATTATAGATCACCATAGAAGAAGTACAGACTATATTGATGATGCAACACTAACTTTCCAAGAAGTGTACGCGTCATCTGCGGCAGAATTAGTAACAGAATTATTACAATATGTAGAAATACCAATTTCATTAAAGCAAATCGAAATAGAAGGATTGTATGGTGGAATTATGGTAGACACGAAAAATTTTACATTCAAAACAGGAGTTAGAACATTTGAAGCAGCAGCATACCTTAGAAAATGTGGAGTTGACATTATAAAAGTAAAAAAATGGTTTCAAAGTGATTTAGAGGGTTATAATACAATATCAAATGTAGTAAAAAAAGCTGAAATAATACGTGATACAATAGCGATTTCAATATATGAAGAGGAAGGAAAAGATGCAAATTTAATTTGTGCAAAAGCAGCAGATGAACTACTAACAATCAGTAATATAACAGCATCATTTGTTATAGGAACAATAGGAAACAAAGTATGTATTAGTGGACGTTCTATTGGAGATATCAATGTACAAGTAATATTAGAAAAACTAGGCGGTGGAGGACATATTACACTTGCAGGGGCACAAGTAGAAGGAAAAACCAAACAAGAAGTAAAACAAGAGTTAATTAAAAAAATAGACGAATACTTTAGTGAATTAGCAAACTAAAAGTAGGGGCGGAATCCATTTCCGCCCCTACTTAGTAAAAGAATATATATTTCATACATTACACCATTCTTTTGCAAAATCACATAAAACCCTTGAAAAATAGTAGAATTTGCGATAAACTATTATACAAGAAAAAAGGAGAGTGGACATATATGAAAGTAATCTTAAAAGAAGATATAAAAGGAGTAGGAAAAAAAGATCAAATAGTAAATGCAAATGATGGATATGCAAGAAACTATCTATTTCCCAAAAACCTAGCAGTTCTAGCAGATAAAGGGAATTTAACAAACTTGCAATCTAAAAAAACATCAGAAGAACATAGAAAAGAATTAGAAAGAGAAGCTGCAAAAGAAACTGCAAAAAAAATAGAAGAAATATTACTAAAATTACCAGTAAAATCAGGAGAAAACGGAAAAGTATTTGGAAGTATTACAGCAAAAGAAATTGCAGAAAACTTAGAAAAACAATATAAAATTAAGGTAGATAAAAAGAAAATAAATCTACAAGAACCAATAAAAAACTTAGGAACATTCAATATAGAAATCAAACTATATGACGGTGTAAATGCAAAACTAAAAGTAAACGTAATATCAATGTAGGGGCACGTTTAAAGGGAATACCCATAAGACATGACACCACTAAAGCCCATAAAAATATATTAATGATACCAATGTAGGGGCACCGTTGTTTAAGAATACCTGTAAGACATGACACCACTGTGCCCAATATATAAGGAGAAAATATGGAATTAGGAAAAATACCACCAAGCGATATAGAAGCAGAACAAGCAGTATTAGGAAGCATGCTAACAGACAAAGAAGCAGTTACATCAGTTATAGAAGTATTAAAAGAAGAAGACTTCTATCGTGAAGACAATAAATCAATATATGGAGCAATCTTAAACCTATATAACCGTGCAGAACCAATAGATATCATCACACTAAAAGCAGAATTAGTATCAATTGGTAAATTTGAAGCAGTAGGAGGGCTAGAATATTTAGCAAGCCTTCCAGACATGGCACCAACAACAGCAAACATAGACAAATACATAAAAATAGTAGAAGAAAAATCAATGTTAAGAAGTCTAATTCAAACTGCAAACCAAATAATAGCTTTAGGATATGATCCAACAGAAGAAGTAGAAAATATAATGGATCAAGCAGAAAAAAAGATATTTGATGTAATGCAGAAAAAGAATCAAAAAGGATATGCATCAATTAAAGATATATTAGTAGACACATTTGCAGGGCTAGAAAAATTATATAATCAAAAAGGACACATAACAGGTGTACCAACAGGATTTTCAGACTTAGACTATAAAACAGCAGGTCTACACGAATCAGATTTAGTATTAATTGCAGCAAGACCAGCAATGGGAAAATCAGCATTTGCATTAAATATAGCAGCAAATGCGGCAGTACGTGCAAATGTACCAGTTGCAATATTCAGCTTAGAAATGTCAAAAGAACAAATGGTAAACAGAATTTTATGTAGTGAAGCAATGGTAGACAGTAATAAAATAAGAACAGGAAAAATAGATGATGAAGACTGGATGAAACTTGCAAGTTCATTAGGACCACTTTCAGAATCTGGAATATATATTGACGACACACCAGGAATTTCAGTTATGGAGATTAGAGCAAAATGCAGAAAACTAAAACTAGAAAAAAATATAGGGTTAGTAGTTATAGATTACTTGCAATTAGTTCAAGGAAGTAGCAAAAGAGGAGGAAGCCGTGAACAAGAAATATCAGAAATAAGTCGTTCTCTAAAAATACTTGCAAAAGAAATCAATGTACCAGTAATAGCCCTGTCACAACTATCAAGAGCACCAGAACAACGTCCAGACCATAGGCCAATGCTATCAGACCTTCGTGAATCTGGAGCAATAGAGCAAGATGCAGATATAGTAATGTTTTTATATAGAGATGACTACTATAACGAAGAAAGCGAAAAGAAAAATGTAGCAGAAGTAATAATTGCAAAACACCGTTCTGGTTCAACTGGAACAGTAGAGCTACTATGGCTAGGCAATTACACAAAATTTACTAATATTGAAAAATATAGAGATTAGAAGGAAGACATGATGTTAGAAGAAAAAGTATTAGAAACAATTAATAAATATCATTTAATAGAAGAAAATGATCATATAGTACTAGGAGTGTCAGGGGGACCTGACTCTACTTGTTTATTCCATATATTTTTAGAACTACAAAAACAAATAAAATTTACATTTGTAGTATGCCATATAAACCACAAAATTCGAGAAGAAGCAGACGAAGATGAACAATATGTAGAAAATATGTGTAAAATTCATAATATTCCATTCTTTGTAAAAAGAGAACAAATTATAGACATAGCCAAAAAGCAAAAAATTGGAACAGAAGAAATGGGAAGAAAAGTAAGATATGAATTTTTTTATGAAATACTAAAACAAGAAAAAGCAAATAAAATTGCAACAGCACATACAAAAAATGATTTAGCTGAAACAGTAATTATGAACTTACTTAGGGGAACAGGGCTTTCGGGTTTAAAAGGAATAGAACCTAAAAGAGAAAATAAATACATACGACCATTAATAGAATGCGAAAAACAAGAAATAGATGAGTATTGCAAGGAAAAAAGACTAGAACCTAAAATAGACAAAACAAACTTTGAAAACTTATACACAAGAAACAAAATAAGAAACAAGCTAATCCCATATATAAAAGAAGAATTTAACCCAAACATTATAGAATCATTAGCACGAATGGCTGAAATAATATCAAATGAGGACAAATACATAGAAAACATAACCCAAAAATACTATAACGAACTTTTTATAGACAGTTCAGAAGCAGAAATCATATTAGACTTAAAAAAATTTAATAACTTAGATTTAGTTATAAAAAATAGAATTGTGTTATATACTATAACGACGCTTTTTAAATCAAGTGCAGGAATAGAAAAAAAGCATATAGAGGATATTATTAAATTATGTGCAAATAATATAGGAAACAAATACCTAATTCCAAACAAAAAAATAAAAATTTTAATAAAAAATCGTAAAATATTTTTTATCAAGAACCAATAGCTTCCGTAGGTAAAACCTTGATACGACTGGGTTCGACACAAAAATGACACATAAAAACTATTGCAATTAAAAATAAAATATGTTATATTGCAAACAAAACTTATAAAAAGCAAAACAAGGGAGGAAATCATCTTGAAAAACGGATTAAAAACACTAGCCATGTGGCTAATAATAGTAGTAATATTTATTGTATTACTAACATCAATAATAGACAACCAAGACACAAAAATGACCTATTCAGAATTAATTGCAAAAATGGAAACATCAGAAATATTAGAAATTGAATTGTCATCAGATTCAAAAAAAGCATATGTAAAAACAAAAGGAGACAACAACAAAAAAGAAGTAAACATACCAAGTATACACACATTTATGTCATACGCTGAAAACTCATTAAAAGAAGGAAACATTAAACTAACAGAAAAAAGCCAACCAATATTTATGACAATACTAGGGCTACTTACACCATTTGGATTACTTATTATATTCATAATATTCTGGTTATTTGTAATGAACCCAAACCAAGGTGGAAACAAAACCATGTCATTTGGAAAAAGCAAAGCAAGGCTAATGGGTGGAGCAGAGCAAAACAAAATAACATTTGAAGATGTTGCTGGTGTAGATGAAGAGAAAGAAGAACTACAAGAAATAGTAGAATTCTTAAAAAGTCCAAAGAAATTTACAGACATGGGAGCAAGAATACCAAAAGGAGTATTACTAGTAGGTCAGCCAGGAACAGGAAAAACATTACTTGCAAAAGCAGTAGCAGGAGAAGCAGGAGTACCATTCTTTATAATAAGTGGTTCAGATTTCGTAGAAATGTTTGTAGGTGTAGGAGCATCACGTGTAAGAGACTTATTTGAAGAAGCAAAGAAAAAAGCACCATGTATCATATTTATAGACGAAATAGACGCAGTAGGACGTCAAAGAGGAGCAGGTTTAGGAGGAGGACATGATGAAAGAGAACAAACACTAAACCAATTATTAGTAGAAATGGATGGATTTGGAACAAATGAAGGAGTTATAGTACTAGCTGCAACAAACCGTCCAGACGTATTAGATAAGGCTCTACTAAGACCAGGAAGATTTGACCGTCAAATAGTAGTATCAGCACCAGATGTAAAAGCAAGAGAACAAATATTAGAAGTACACGCAAAAAAGAAAAAATTAGCAGAAGATGTAGACCTAAAAACAATAGCTAAAAACACATCAGGATTTGCAGGAGCAGACTTAGAAAACGTATTAAATGAAGCAGCTTTACTTGCAGCAAGAAGAAACATAAAAGAAATAGGAATGAAAGAAATAGAAGATGCCATGGTAAAAGTAACTATGGGACCAGAAAAGAAAACAAGAGTAAGAAGCGAAAAAGAAAACAAATTAGTAGCATACCACGAAGCAGGTCATGCAGTTGTAAGTAGATATTTACCAACACAAGACCCTGTACACCAAATATCAATTGTACCAAGAGGAATGGCAGGAGGATACACAATGTATCGTCCAACAGAAGACAAATCATTTATGTCAAAAACTGAAATGGAAGAAAACATTGTATCATTATTAGGCGGTAGGGTAGCAGAAAAACTAATATTAGATGATATCTCAACAGGAGCAAGTAATGATATAGAAAGAGCAACAAAAATTGCAAGAAGCATGGTAACAAAATATGGAATGAGTGATAAAGTAGGAGCAATAATGCTAGGCTCTACACAAGAAGAAGTATTTTTAGGAAGAGATTTTGCACAAAGCAAAGAATATTCAGAAGAAACAGCATCAATTATAGATGAAGAAACCAAAAAGATAATAGATGCAGCATATAACAAAGCAGTAGAAATCTTAAAAGAAAACATAGAAAAACTTCATAAAGTAGCAGGAATCTTACTAGAAAAAGAAAAAATAGACGGAGAAGAATTTGACGAAATATTTGCATAAAATAAAACACCGAAATCATGAAAGTGATTTTGGTGTTTTTTATATTCTAGGAAATTCATGCCAGTGGCATAAATTTCCGTAGAAGATAATTATGGCGGAAGTTAGATTTTGTAAGCAGTTTCTACTGCGTACAAAATCTTAGTTTCGGTTTTTTAGAAAAAACGTTTGTAGGGGCACCGTTTGTGGGAATACCAGTTAGACATGACACCACTGTGCCCGTTTGTCTTTATTTATATAATAACCTAATACTATTACCATTTTTTTCGATAAAACCATCTTCTTTTAAAAGTTTTAATTCACGCATCATAGCACTTCTATCAACACTCAAATAATCTGCAAGATCAGTAAGAGAAAAAGAAAGTTGGAAGGTTTTCCCCATATTCTTAGAAGAAACAACATTAAAATAACCAAGTAATTTTTCACGAATAGTTCGCTTACTAAGTAGTTCAATTCTTGTATTTAATTCAATCACCTTATTCAAATATAAAGAAGAAAGGCTATCTAACAACTTTTGGTGAAAAGTACAATCCGGTTTGCAATTTTCTTGTAAATCATCATAAATAAAAAACAAAATAGCTGAAGTTTTTTTTGCCTCTACAAATAACTCATTATTAGTATTAACAACATAAAAAATCTCACCAAAAATATCATTATTTGAAAAATGTTCAACAATTGTACGGTTTCCATTTAAATCATAACGAATTAAATCAGCTTCACCGAGAAAGCATTAAACAAAGCTGATTACGTTTAGCAATATAAGAGGTAATAAGTTCACCCTTTTTAAAAACCTTTTTTTGAACCTTAGAACAATTATGGTCTAATTCTTTAATAAACATAGACAAATCTAAATTAGTATTCATAAAATTACTCCTCAAGAACCCCCAGTCCACTTCGTGGACAGCCCCCTTAAGTAAAGGGGCCATTACTCTCCTGATTTAGAATAGCATAGTATTTTTTAAGGGTAGAGAAAAGCCTACTTTATTTAAGGGAAGTTAAGATAGCTGTTAGCGAACATTAGTGAGCGTTACAGATATCTTATGCAGTGGCTGGCAGTCCAAAGGACTGACGGAGGGTTCTTAATACTCTTTAACATTCCTTTCCCATTATACATAAAATCCACACAAAATGCAACAAAGAAAAAGCACATATTTTATGCGAAACTTAGGCAAAATCAAATGTCACATATTTGTAATATAAATGAAATAATAATAAATTGCTTACAACCAAAGGGAATTAGAACAAATAAAAACTCATACTTCATAATTTGTTGCAATTGCAACAGAAAATAAAAAAAGTTGATATATAATAAATGCATAAACAAAAGGGGGAGAAAACTATGAAGGTTATTAAAAGAGATGGACGAGCAGTAGATTATAATAGAGATAAAATCGTTACTGCGATTGAAAAGGCAAATAAAGAAGTAAGACCAAAAGAAAGAGCAAGCAAACAAGAAATTGATGAAATTATTGAATATATTCAAGATCTAGACAAAAAAAGAATATTAGTAGAAGATATTCAAGATATAATAGAAGAACAATTAATGGAACATGGCAAATTTGAGCTTGCAAAAAAATATATAGTATATCGTTACACAAGAATGTTAGTACGTAAACAAAACACAACAGATGAATCAATACTAGGGTTAATCAAAAATCAAAACAAAGAACTATTAGAAGAAAACTCAAACAAAAACGCAGTTTTAGCATCAACACAAAGAGATTACATTGCAGGAGAAGTATCAAAAGATTTAACAAAAAGAATGTTATTACCAGAAAAAATATCAAAAGCACATGATGATGGAGTATTACACTTCCATGATGCAGACTATTTCTTACAACCAATATTTAATTGTTGTTTAATTAATATTGGCGACATGTTAGATAATGGAACAGTTATGAATGGAAAACTAATAGAAAGTCCAAAGAGTTTCCAAGTAGCATGTACAGTATCTACTCAAATTATGGCAGCAGTAGCAAGTAACCAATATGGGGGACAAAGTGTAGACCTAAAACACTTAGGAAAATACCTAAGAAAAAGTAAAATGAAATTTAGAAAAGACTTAGAAGAAAACTATAAAGATAAATTATCACAAGATATAATTGACGAAATGGTAGAGCAAAGACTAAAAAAAGAACTTTCAGCAGGTGTTCAAACAATTCAATATCAAATAAATACATTAATGACAACAAATGGACAATCTCCTTTTGTAACATTATTCTTAAACCTAGATGAAAATGATGAATACATAGAAGAAAACGCAATGATTATAGAAGAAATTTTAAAACAACGTTATGAAGGTATAAAAAATGAAAAAGGAGTATATGTAACGCCAGCATTTCCAAAGCTTGTATATGTATTATATGAACACAACAATCTATCTGGAGGAAAATACGATTATTTAACAAAACTTGCAGTAAAATGTTCTAGCAAAAGAATGTATCCAGATTACATATCAGCTAAAAAAATGCGTGAAAACTATGAAGGAAACGTATTTAGTCCAATGGGATGTAGAAGTTTCTTATCACCTTGGAAAGATGAAAATGGAGAATACAAATTTGAAGGAAGATTTAACCAAGGAGTTGTAAGTATAAACTTACCACAAATCGGAATTATTGCAAATGGAAATGAAGAAAAATTCTGGAATCTATTAGAAGAAAGACTAGAACTTTGCAAAGAAGCATTAATGTGTAGGCATTATTCATTACTTGGAATTACATCAGATACAAGCCCAATACATTGGAAATATGGGGCAATTGCAAGGCTTAAATCTGGAGAAAAAATTGATCCATTACTAAAAGGCGGATTTTCAACAATATCATTAGGATATATTGGAATATATGAATTAACAAAATTAATGACAGGACAATCACAAACAACAAAAGAAGGACATGATTTCGCATTAAGAGTAATGACACACTTAAGAGAAACAACAGACCGTTGGAAAAAAGAAACAGGAATTGGTTTTGCATTATATGGAACACCAGCAGAAAGCTTATGCTATCGTTTTGCAAGAATAGATAAAGAAAAATTTGGAGAAATAAAAGACATTACAGACAAAGGATATTATACAAACTCTTACCATATCGATGTTAGAGAAAAAATTGATGGTTTCCAAAAACTTGCATTTGAAAGCGAATTCCAAAAAATATCATCAGGAGGATCTATTTCATATATCGAAATACCAAACATGAGACATAACCTAAAAGCATTAGAAGAAGTAGTTAAATTCATATATGACAACATACAATATGCAGAATTTAATACAAAATCAGATTACTGCCATGTATGTGGATTTGATGGAGAAATTATAATAAACGAAAAAGGCGAATGGGAATGCCCAAATTGTGGAAACAAAGACCATAGCAAAATGAATGTAACAAGAAGAACATGTGGATATTTAGGAGAAAATTTCTGGAACGAAGGAAAAACAAAAGAAATAAAATCTCGTGTATTACACCTATAGAACCCCCAGTCGTTCTTATGAACGACAGCCCCCTTAAGTAAAGGGGCCTTTACTCTACAGATTTAGACTAGCATAGTAATTTTTGAAGAGTAGAGAAAAGCCTCCTTTATTCAAGGGAGGTTAAGATAGCTGTTAGCGAACATTAGTGAGCGTTACAGATATCTTATGCAGTGGCTGGCAGTCCAAAGGACTGACGGAGGGTTCTTAAGGAGATAAATCAAGATAAGATAGGAGGCAAGAAAATGAACTATGCAACAATAAAAGAATGTGATGTAGCAAATGGACCAGGAGTACGAGTAAGTGTATTTGTAAGTGGTTGTAATCATCATTGTAAAGGATGTTTTAATGAAATAGCATGGGATTTTGAATATGGTGAAAAATTTACCGAAGATACAATAAATAAAGTAATAAAAGATTTAGACCACGATTATATAGAAGGATTATCATTACTTGGAGGAGAACCACTAGAACATAGTAACCAAAAAGGTCTATTACCACTAATCAAACAAGTAAAAGAAAAATTTCCAAACAAAACAATTTGGTGCTATACAGGGTTCGACTTTGAAAAAGATGTTATGGGAAAAATGTACAATACATGGGATGAAACAAAAGAGTTAATCTCAAATATTGATGTAATTGTGGATGGGAAATTTGAACAAGAACTAAAAAATCCATCATTAAAATTTAGAGGCTCAGAAAACCAAAGACTAATAGATGTTAAAAAAAGCATAAAACAAAATGAAATTATATGGGCAGATGTAGAAGATGAACAAATAAAAAAAGCAAATTAAAGAAGGAGCGAAAATCAAATTTCGTTCCTTTTTTCTACAAAATTCTAAAAAAAACTGTACAAAATGCAAAAACAAATATATAATAGAGCTATAATAAAAAGTTGGAGGTAGTTATGGAAAATATTAAAGTATTTGCTTGTAAATCAGCAGAAAAATTTACAAAAGAAATATGTAATTGCTTAGAAATCCCAATGGGACAAATCAGCTCAATAAAATTTGCAAATGATAACAATTTTGTACAAATTTTAGAAACAGTACGTGAACAAGATGTATATATTGTTCAAACAACTGAACCACCAGTAAATGAAAGAGTAATGGAACTATTAATTACAGTTGATGCTGCAAAGCGTGCATCAGCAAGAAGAGTAAATGTAGTATTACCATATTTTATCTACTCAAGGTCAGACAAAAAAGATCAACCACGTGTGCCAGTAACAGCAAAACTTATGGCACAATTAATAGAAGCTGCACGGAGCAGACAGAGTAATTACCTGTGACTTACATAACCCTGCAATTCAAGCATACTTTAACATAAATTGTGATAGATTATCTGCACAAAACCTATTACAAGCATATTTTAGAGAAAAGAACCTAAAAGACATGGTAATTGTTGCAACAGATGCAGGAAGTTCTAAAAAAGCATATAAATATTCAGAATATTTTGAATGTCCAATTGCATTAATAGATAAAAGAAGAGATGGAAATGACGATAGAGCAATAGCATCAACAGTGATAGGAGATGTAAAAGATAAACAAGCAGTAATATTTGACGATGAAATAGAAACAGGAGGATCAATGATAGAAACTGCAAAAATACTAGAGCAATTTGGAGCAAGAGAAATATATGCAGGATGTACACATGGGGTTTTAGCAGGACCAGCAATAGAAAGAATAAAGAACTCTCCAATAAAAGAACTTGTAGTAACAGACACAGTGCCAATTCCAAAAGAAAAGCAAATAGATAAAATAAAAGTATTATCAATGGCACCGTTATTTGCAGAAGCAATTAGAAGAATAAATGAAGCACGACCATTGGGGGAATTATTTAAAATGGATTAAATTCCTACAAAGTATTGACAATTTTGTTTAAAGTCGGTTATAATAGTACACGTATTAAGTTAGGGAATTTATAAACAAAAAAATAAATTACAAACCCTTAAAATTACATAAGTTCACGAAACATCGGAAGGAGGGGAACAAAATGTCAGAGGTAAAAGTTAATAATGGAAATATAGAAGATGCTTTAAAAAGATTTAAAAGACAATGTGCCAGAAATGGAGTTTTACAAGAGGTACGTAAAAGAGAGCACTATGAAAAGCCTAGTGTAAAAAGAAAGAAAAAATCAGAGGCAGCAAGAAAAAGAAAGTTTTAATAAAATAATACAAAAAAGGGCGTTTTTCTTACAAAGAAAAACGCTTTTTTGTATAGGAAAGTTAATTGAAATGTAGGGGCACCGTTTGCTGGGAATACATCGTAGGACAGGCACCACTGTGCCCTTTGTTTAAATAAGATAATATATTATTTTAAGTTAAAAAGGAAAAAACTATGGAAAAAATAAAAAAACATGACAATTTAATATTATGGTTAGTAATTACAATATTTTCTATGATAGCAATATTTAGCATACGCCTTAGAACAGGTGATGAAATATGGAACTTTGCAAACATATACAAAATGGTAAATGGATACCAGATATACAAAGATGCAAACGTAATTATAACACCAATATTCTTCATAATAGGAGAAATAACATTTAAAATATTAGGAGCAAACTTTTTTATATTTAGGTTATTAGATAGCTTAATATATTCAACAATGATACTAATAGTATATAACATATTAAAACAATTAAAAATAAGAAAAAGAAATGCACTATTATACACTTTAATAATACACTATTTCATGTACACAATAGTACATGGAGGAGCAAACTATAATATACTTGCAATAATGCTAGTACTATTAGGAATTTATATAACACTAAAATACAATAATACAAAACATTTTACTATACTAAATGGAATAATAATATACCTAATAATATTCACAAAACAAAATATAGGGGTATACTACCTATTAGGAACAATTTTAATGCGGATTTTTAACAAGAAAAGACATGAAAAGCTATATAAAAAGTATAATATGTCAAGGGGTAATAGCATTAGCACTATCTGTTTTAACATTTGCAATGTTTGCACTAAATGGAAACCTAACAGATTTTATAAATTATGCATTTTTAGGAATAGGAGAATTTGGAACAAGAAACATCAAAATGGAAATAGCAAATATATTAGCCATAATTGTAGTAATTGCACTAATTATTTGCAATGTAATAATATATAAAAAAATAGCAAGCAAAGAGCAAAAGCAAAATATAATAATATTTTCATGTATAGGAATACCAATGCTACTTATAGTATACCCAATTATAAACACATATCATGTAATGATTGCAGTATTACCACTTGCAATAGAGCTACTATACTTAACAGACACAGTAACAAAAGAATTTCTAAATAGCAAAATAATAAAAATAGGAATAAGCTTTATGGTCATTTTATTTATATTAATATTTGTACAATCAACATTAAGAGTGGTAAAATACAATCCATTTACATTAGAATATAGTAACCCATACTATGGAGCTTATGTAACAGAAGAACTGGAACAAAGTATAAACAATGTTAATAAATACATAGAAGAACACAACGAAAAAGTAATCATATTTTCAAAAGAAGCAGCCTTATACAACATTCCTAAAAAAAGAAACAATGGAGCAATGGACTTACCATTTTTAGGAAACCTAGGAAAAGGTGGAGAAGATGGCATGCTAGAACAAATAAAATCTAAAACAGGCTACAAAATACTATTAACAAAAGAAAACTTTTACCAAGAATCAGACAAAATAACTAATTACATTAGAGAACACTATGAAAAAATAGGAGAAATAGAAGAATTTGAAATTTATGAAATAGGAGGATAGGAGGTATAAGAACCCCCAGTCAGCTTCGCTGACAGCCCCCTTAAGTAAAGGGGCCATTTCTCTACTATTTTTAAACTAGCATAGTTAATTTTAAAAAGTAGAGTAAAGCCTCCTTTATTTAAGGGAGGTGGCTCGCGAAGCGAGACGGAGGGTTCTTATAATAGTTATATTGTATAAAATATAGATTACTATGTTATATATGTATAATATTACCAAAATATGTTATACTATAACAAGTAAAAGGAAAGGAGAAATAGCAATATGGATTACAAAAAAAATCAAATAAAAGAAGGTATAAATCTACATGTAATACAAACCCAAAAATTTAAAACAAACATAATATCTATATTCCTAACATTACCACTTACAAGAGAAAACATTACAAAAGAAGCACTAATTTCAGCAGTATTAAGAAGAGGAAATATGCGTTATAAAACTGCTGAAGAAATGAGTATTGCATTAGAAGAAATGTATGGAGCAGGCTTTGACTGCGGAATTGAAAAAATTGGTGACACACATGTATTAAAATTCTATATAGAAACTATAAATGAAGAATTTCTACCAGAAAAAGAAGATATATTACAAAAACGGTGTAAATATGTTATGTGATATTGTATTTAATCCACTTGTTATAAATAATGCATTTAAAGATGAATATGTAGAAATGGAAAAAAACAATTTAAAACAAATAATAGAAAGAAAAATCGATAATAAAGGAAGATTTGCATTAGAAAGATGTATAGAAGAAATGTATAAAAATAAACCATATGGACTATATAAATATGGGTATGTAGAAGATTTAGAAGGAATAAATTCACAAAACTTATATGAAACATATATGGAAACAATTAAAAAAGCAAAAATAGATATATTTGTTTCTGGAAAAATAGAAAATGAAAATGTTAAAGAAATAATTTTGCAAAATGAACAAATAAAAAATCTACAAAATAGACAAACAAACTTTATAAAAAATGATGTAGTAGAAGGGCTTAAAACACCAAATGAAATAGTAGAAAAATTAGACATTACACAAGGAAAACTTGTAATGGGATTAACTATGTTAGAAGAAGACCTAGAAGACAAATATGTGGCAATAGTATATAATACAATTTTAGGAGGAGGAGCAAACTCAAAACTATTCCAAAATGTAAGAGAAAAGGCAAGTCTTGCATATAGTGCAGGCTCAAATTATGTAAGACAAAAAAGTAATATATTTATAAGAGCACGGAATTGAAGCAAGCAATTATGAAAAAGCAAGAGAAATCATAGAAAAACAAATAGAAGATATGAAAAATGGCGAGTTTTCAGAAGAAGATTTAAGTAATGCAAAAACTACAATAATAGCTACAATAGATTTCATACCAGATGAACAAGATACACAAATTAGTTATTATTTTGGTCAAGAATTTGCAGGAAGAGTAGTATCTATAGACGAGTATAAAAAGATAATAGAAAACATAACAAAAGACAAAGTAATAAAACTTGCAAAAAACATACAATTACACACAATATACTTCTTAAAAGGAAAGGAGGAATAAAAATGCAAGCTATAAAAAATTTAAAAGTAAAAGAAGAAATCTATATAGAAAAGCTAGAAAACGGCTTAACAGTTATGATAATTCCTAAAAAAAATACGCTAAAAAAATATGCAATATGGGGAACAAATTTTGGATCAATAGATAATCATTTTATAATTCCTAAAAACAATCAAGAAGTACAAATACCAGATGGAGTAGCACATTTTTTAGAACACAAACTATTTGAACAAGAAAATGGAACAAACAGTTTAGATGTTTTAAGTAGTTTAGGTGTTGATGCAAATGCATATACAACAAATGACCATACAGCATACTTATTTGAAGGAACAAATAACTTCTATGAAGCCCTAGATGAATTAATGAACTATGTACAAAATCCATATTTTACACATGAGAATGTAGAAAAAGAAAAAGGAATTATTGGGCAAGAAATAAACATGTATGATGATGAGCCAGAATGGCAAGTATACATGAATGCTATGAAATTAATGTATAAAGTAAACCCTATAAATATAGATATAGCAGGAAGTATAGAATCAATTTCAAAAATAGATAAAGATATTTTATATACAGCATACAACAATTTTTATGACTTATCTAACATGTTATTAGTAGTTTGTGGAGATTTTGATAAAGATGAAATTTTAGAAGAAATAAAAAGAAGAATTACCAAAACTAGTAATAATATGAAGGTAGAAAGAATATATGAAAAAGAGCCAGAAGAAATAGTAGGAAAAGAAAAAACAGTTACAATGGAAGTAAGCATGCCAATATTTGCAATAGGGTTTAAAGATAAACCAAGTAAAAATGAAGAAATAGTAAAAAAACATATTGCAATACAAATATTACTATATATGTTACTTGGAAAAAGTTCTGAAGGATATCAAAAATTATATAATAATGGAGACATTATAGCACAACCATCATTAGATTATGAATTTTCAAAACAATATGCACATGTATTAATTACAGGAGGAGCAAAAGAACCAGAAAAAATAGTAGAAACACTAAAAGAGCAAATAGAAAAATACAAAAAAGAGGGTTTAAATAAAGAACATTTTGAAAGAATAAAAAAGAAAATTTATGGGGACTTTATGTCAGAATATAATGATGTATCAAGTATGGCAAGAATGTTTTTAGCAGATTACTTTAAAGGAATAAACAGTTTTGATTATTTAGAACAATATAATAGTGTAAGTATAGAATATGCGTTTTCAATACTAAAAGAAGTATTTGACTTAAATAAAATGGTAGTATCTATAGTAAAAGGAAAATAATATGAAACAAATAATAATACCAATGTTAAATTTAGAATTAAATATAAACAATATAGCATTTAAAGTATGTGGCGTACCAGTATATTGGTATGCCATATTAATAGTATTTGCATTAGGATTCGCAATATTTATGTATTATAAAAATGATGGCAAATTTGGAATATATTTTGATGATATAATAGACTTAAGCCTAATATTAATACCAGTTAGTTTTATATGTGCAAGGCTATACTATATAATATTTCATTTAGAATATTACACAACATTTCAAAGAATAATAAGCATAAAAGATGGAGGGCTTGCAATATATGGTGGAATAATTGGAGGAGCTATAACTACATACATATTTTGCAAAAAAAGAAAAATATCATTTTTAGATTTAACAGATTATATTATTCCATATTTAGCATTACGGGCAAGCAATAGGAAGATGGGGCAATTTTATAAATGTAGAAGCATATGGAAGCGTTACAAACTTACCATGGAAAATGGGAATTAAAGAGGGTACAGGAATTACATATGTACATCCAACATTTCTTTACGAATCTTTAGCGGATTTTATAATATTTGTAATTTTAATAAAATTAGGAAAAAACAGAAAACACAGTGGGCAAATCACATTTTGGTATTTAATGCTATATTCTTTTATTAGATTTTTTATAGAAGGGTTAAGAACAGATAGTTTAATGATAGGAAATTTTAGAATATCACAAATTGTGTCAGCAGTAGTATTTGTAGGAATGATATTTGTCGGTTTTTATAGCAATTTGTCTAAAAAGAGAAAAAAACGAAACAATATATAAAATAAGCCCTATAAATAGCAAAACCAGTCGTACGATTTATCACAAAAATAGACTTTATTTATTGACGACAATGTAAAAATATGGTACTTTTAATATATAAAGTGAAAAATGTGGTAAAAGGAGAGTGATATTTATGCTAAATGATGAAATATGTAAAAAAAGAGATGAGCTTAACAAAAGTATTGAGAATAATGACAACTATGATAAAATATATAAAATAAGTGTAGAATTAGATGAGCTAATTGCAAAATATTACATGACTGAAGATAGTAAAGATAAGGAATTAGAAAAGAAAGTAAATAAAAAAAGTAAAAAATAAGAAAAGGCAAATCATGCTATATTTTGATGCCATTTCTTATTTTTTTGTATATGAAAAATCAATAGTAGGGGCATCGTTTGTGGGAATACATCGTAGGACATGACACCACTGTGCCCTTGCTTTATAGGTAGCTATTATAAAAGTGAAGATAAAATATGTAAAATTTTCAAAACCGCTTGTTCAAGATAATTATCACATAAATTCTAAATAAATTTTATGGCACCCTTCCACGAAACGTGAACTCTTTCCATAAAATTTATTAAGAATTTCTAGTTCAATTACTTTCAATACGCTTTTTTTCAAATTTTAATATTTTATTTTCACTTTTTACTATATATGCAATCTTTGTTACAAAATTATTACAAAACAAATACATTTTTACGAAATTTAGGCTAATGTTGAAAAATATGCCAAAATACTGTATAATAGAAATAGTAGGTATGAGAGAGGGTGGATGTAATGAAAATAATAAAAAATATATTAATTATTTTAACAATAGTAGCTATTATATTACCAACTATATATAACAATGTTTTTGCAGCAACAAAAGACGAGATAATACTATCTATTTTGGAAGAAGTACAAAAAATGGCGGATAAACTTTCAGGAAATGGTGATGGAACACAAATAACAGATTCAGCCAAAATAAAACAGATAGCACTTTATTGGAAGCAACAAGCCGAAGCAAATGGTCTTACAATGCAAGATTTTGTGGATTTTGATTTAAAATATATGGGAGGGAATATTTTAGGTGATGTTAGTTCAACTTTATACTTATGTTATAAAGAAATAGTAAACAACCCTAATCTAGGTGAGCAAGTTGATGATCCAGGTAAAACTGATGATGAAAAAAAAGAATTAGAGGAAAAAATTACTAATATTTATAATAAAGGACTAAGTAGCTTAAGTAATGAAGAATTAATACAATTAGATAATTTATTAAAACAATATAAAAACTCATATCCTTCAGAATGGACAACTACAAATATAATACGTATATATTCAGATGAAGTAAAGGATGAAATTGATAAAAGAAAAAGAGAAGGTAATTTTGAAGAAGACTATGAAAGTGCAGAGGATGAAACTGACAAAGATAGAAATGATGAACAAGAGCAATTAACACCTGGTGGGGTGCCAGGTCTTTTAGGGGAATCTGATGTTTCTGCTTCACATACACCAGACAAAATTATTGGAAATGCACAAGACTTTAAAAATGCAGGAAATGCTACAATACCAATCAGTGGAGACAATGTGCAAAAAGGATCATCAACATTATATAATATTTTATTATCAATTGCATTTTTCCTATCAGTTGCAATTGGAATGTATTTAGGTGTTAAATTTATGCTAGCAAATGCTGAAGATAAAGCAAAAATAAAAGAAGCACTAATACCATATATTGCAGGATGTGTTGTTATATTTGGAGCATTTGCTATATGGAAAATAGCTATTACACTTCTTTCTGGAATAAAATAATATTGAAAATATAATTTTATAAATGAAAGATTAATGGTAAAAAATATATACGAAAATAAGAGAAAGAGGAAACAATATGCAAAAAATATGTAGGATATTATTAATAATTATAGTTATTTTAACAATTTTTAGTTGTATAGGAAATAATGTTTATGCTAGTTTAACAAACCCAGTAGAAAATCCAGACTTCTATAAGCCAGAAGACAATAAAACAAGTGATAATACTAAGTTTATAAACATAGGAAGCACAATTTTAGGAACAATTAGAGCACTAGGAACAGCTATATCAGTAATTACTTTAATGACACTAGGAATTAGATACATGTTAGCAAGCACACAGGATAAAGCATTATATAAAGAAACATTTATACCATATTTAATAGGAGCAGTTATGGTATTTGCAATACCAAATATAATAGGAATAATATACGATTTAGCTAAAAATATAACAATTTAGAAAGAAATTTTTAAAATAAGTATAGACAAACAGTAAAAAAACAGTTATAATATGTTATAAGGGTGTTTTTATCACTCTAAAATTAAGTTTTTATTATTTTCTCAAATAACAATTGAGAAGGTTAAAATAAAAAAACAAATATAAAAATATAGGAGGAATATTATGAAAAAAACAAGTAAATTAATTGTAGCATTACTTATAATATTATCAATAGTTATGATTAGTGTTAGCTCATTTGCTGATGGACTTACACCAAGCAGTTTTAGCTATGGTACTGTTGAAAATACAGATACAGTTATTGGTTTAGGAAGCCAAATCATTGGTGTTGTAAGAACAGTAGGTATATTAGTTGCAGTAGTAATTTTACTAATCTTAGGTATAAAATACATGGTAGGTAGTGCAGAAGAAAAAGCAGATTACAAAAAATCTATGATACCATACTTAGTAGGTGCAGTTTTAATATTCGCAGCATCAACAATTGCTGGACTTGTATTCGATATGGCAACAGCTTTAGATACTGCTGGAAAAGATGCAACACATTAGTTAATAAAAATAGCTAGAAATAGCACTAAAGGCAGGTCTTGTACCTGCTTTTTTTACACATATATTACAATTATATTAAAAATGTAATATTTTCTCTGAAAATATTACATTTTTCTGCTTTTTCTGGTATAATGATACTAGTTATAATTATGCCTTAAAGGAGGAGAAGAAATGGGACCATATAATATACCAAGAAATGTTAATGATGAATCAAGACTTTTATACATATTTACAGGAAAAGCCCTAATATATACAGCTATATGTGCAGCAGTAGGATTTTTATTTTATTTAATATTAAATGCATTTGGAATGAAACTAATAGGCTTAATAGTAGTTGCTATATTTGGCTTAATTGGCTTTTGCATTGGAACCTTTAAGGTGCCCAATATTGGATCATTTGGCTTTACAAAAAAAGTTGGAGGAGAAAATATAGATGATATTATATTAAGAGCAATCAAATTTAAAAGAGCAAACAGAAAAATTTACATGTATAAAATAGAGGAGGAAACAAAAGATGAATAATAATGATCAAATAACTCAAATACTAACAATTGTATTAATAGTAATGGTTTTTATATTTATGGCACTTGCTATTGCATTCATATTTTTTTGGTTAAAATCAAAAAAGAAAAAAGTTGAAACAGTAGAAGGAAAAGAAACATTAACAAGTGATGCCAAAAAAATTGCAAAAGAATACACAACAGAATCTATCTTCAAATTTATGGAATTTGAAAAAATAGAAGATAACATGATTGTACAAAAAAAAGGAATGCGTTACATTATGGTTGTAGAATGTCAAGGAATAAACTATGACCTAATGTCAGAAAACGAAAAAATAGGAGTAGAAGAAGGTTTCTTACAATTCTTAAACACACTAAGACATCCAGTTCAAATTTATGTACAAACAAGAACTGTAAACTTAAATGATAGTATAGAAAATTACCAAAGAAAAATAGAAGAAATAGGATATGAGCTAGAGAAAAAGAAAAATGCATATCTTAAAAAACTACAGTCAGGTGTAGCTACAAAAGAAGAATTAAATAAAGATTTCTTTGAAGTAACAAAACAAACAAATCTATATGAATATGGTAAAGATATTATAGCAAATACACAAAGAATGAGTTTAAACAAAAATGTATTAAGCAAAAAATACTACATCATTATTCCATATTATGTAGAAGACTTAGGTCCAAATAGTACATTTGATAAAGAAGAAATAAGAAATATAGCATTTCAAGAGTTATATACAAGGTCACAATCTATTATTAGAACACTTTCTTCTTGTGAAGTAGGAGGTAGAATCCTAAATTCTAATGAACTTGCAGATTTACTATATATTGCATATAACCGTGATGAAGCAGAAGTATTTAGTGTAGATAGAGCAGCAAGAGCAGGATATGAAGAGTTATACACAACAGCACCAGATGTATTAGAAAAAGAAATGAGAGCATTAGATGAAGAAATAGAGAAAAGAGCAATAGCCTTAGCAAATGAAAAAGTAATACAAGCAAGAAGTCCAAAACAACAAGAAATAGACCAAAAAAGGGCAAGATTACAAGAACTAGTACGTGCAAGAGCACAAATGATCATTAAACAAAATGCAGCATACCTAGGAAGACAGACAGTAGAAACTGCGGGAAGGCTAATAGAAGAAAATGATAATGAAAATAAACAAGAAGAAACAACAATAGAAGAAAAGCCAAAAAGAACAAGGAGAAAAAAGGCAGACGCAGTAGAACAGGAAAGTATTATAAAAGAAGGAGGAACAAAAGATGTGGAAGAGAAACCAAAGAGAACAAGAAGAAAAAAAGCAGTTAATGAATAATAGTGAAGATAACTATAACATTTTAAAGAAAAAAACAATTAAAGAATTAATAGCACCATCAGGAATAGATGCATCAAACATAGACCACCTAGAAATCATATCTAATACAAAAAGATATGCAAGAAGTTTTTTTGTATCATCACTTCCAAGAATGGCAATATTCCCAGAATTGTTTCGAGACTTATACTTATTTGGAGATACAAATACCTCTATTTATATAAACCCAATACCAGAAGCAAAATCACAAAATGAATTAAACAAAGTAATAAACCAACTAGAAACAGAAAGAATCGTAGCAGCAGATACAGGAAATATAAACAAACAAAGTATAGTAGGGCAAAAAAGATATGAAGCAGAACAGCTAAGAGATGAAATTGCAGCAGGGTATAACAAGTTATTTGAGGCAAGTATTGTATCAACACTATTTGCATATAGCCTAGAAGATTTAGACAAACTAACAGCTCTTTTATCAACAGAAATGTCAAAATCTTTAGTAAGTGTAAAAAGTGCATGGGCAATGCAAGAAGATGCATTTAAAAGCAATTTACCATTAATGGATAATAAAATAAAAAAGACACATACATTTGATAGACGCTCAATGGGAACTGTATTCCCATTTACAACCTCAGAAGTAGGACACTCTACAGGAGTTCCATTAGGGTTCAACAAACAAACAGGAGTGCCAATTTTATTTGATAACTTCCACCCATCATTAACAAACTACAACATGGTTATATTTGCAAAATCTGGAGCTGGTAAATCAGTAACAATGAAAACACTTATATCACGTTCAGCAGTTTTAATGGGAATAGAAAGTTTAGCACTAGATGCAGAAGGAGAGTATTCAATTGTTGCAGAATCACTAGGAGGAATTAATGTTATATTAAGCCCAACATCAAAAACAGTTATAAACTTATTTGATATAGAACCAGAAATTATAAAAGATGAGATAACAGGAAAAGAAAGAGTAGTAGTTAATGTAGAAAACAAAGTAGAAGACGTAACACAAGCACTTCTTACAATGGCAAGAGGTAGTACAAGAAGTGATGAAGTAAATGAGCTAACAAAACAAATTATAGCAGAATCTGTTTCAGAAGAATATGCAGCACTTAAAATTAACTCAGACCCAACAAGTTTATATGATTCTGCAGCAAATGTAGAGGCAGGCAATATGTTAGCAAGAAAGAAAAAATTAATGCCAACTATAGGCAGTTGGTATAAAAGAATATTAAGAAAAGCAGAAGAAAATGATAATACAGATTATCAATTCCATTATAGCTATTTACTAAAAGTTATGAAACAATACATAAGAGAATATGAAGGACAAATGGCATATTTTGACGGGCAATCAACCTTCGACTTATTAGAAGGAGTACCATTTATAAACTTAGATATATCTGGGCTAGAAGAAAGATTTGCAAGACCACTTGCACAACAAATTTTACTTTCTTGGATATGGGAAAAATATGTTAAGAAAAATAGTGAAGATAGAACAAAAGCAAAAAAGAAAAGAGTATTAGTTGATGAAGCATGGATGTTATTACCATACCCAGAAGCAGTAGATTTCTTAAACACAATGGCAAGACGTGCAAGAAAAAGAAATGTTTCTTTGGCAATTATTTCACAAAGATTCCAAGACTTCTATGAGAAACCAGAAGCACAAGCAGTACTAACTTCATCAGATACAAAACTATTTTTAGCACAAGATAAATCTGAAATACAGTACTTAAAAGAAGTATTTAAACTATCAGAAGGAGAGGCAGGCTTTTTAGTAACATGCCTAAAAGGAGAAGGGTTACTAAAAGTAGGACAAGATACAGCAATTTTACAAATTACACCAACAGCAAAAGAATTTGAATTTGTAGAAACAAACCTAAATAATATAGTGAACTCTAAAAGACAAAAAGCCATACAATAGAAAGGGGTAATCATGAAAGTAATTACGAATAAAAAAATAGTACAAAAGATAGTAATTGCAATAGTAATCGTAATATTAACTACATTTTGCATTCCAATACAGTCACATGCAGATGCAGGTGGAAAAATTATGAATCCATTAATACAATTGGTTGCCGCTTTATTTGACGGTGCTCAGCACTTACTAGAAATGACAATGCTTGGTAGAACAGAATCATTTATGGATGAATTAGGAAGAGACCATAAAGTAGATTCAGTGCCAGAAAAAGATAAGTTAAAAGAAAATGAAATAATAGTAGATGAATTTATAGATGCAACATTTTTTGGGATAAATGCAATTAATATACCAACAATAACATATACTCCAGAAGAAATCTTTTCTAATAAAGTACCAGCCTTAGATATTAACTTTATTAATCCATCTATTACAAAAAGTGCAGATGGAAAGCATGATGATGAAGTACAAGAAAGAAATGTAGCAGTAAAACTAAGAGGAACAATTGCAGGTTGGTATAATGCTCTTACAATAATTGCTATGGTTGGACTGTTATCTGTATTAGTTTATTTAGGAATTAGAATGTTATTATCAAGTATTGCAGCAGATAGAGCAAAATATAAGCAAATGCTTATGGATTGGGTTGTAGCAATGTGTTTACTATTTACTCTTCATTTTATTATGTCATTTGCATTAACAATGGTAGAAACAGTAACAGCAATGCTTGCATCAAAAGAAGATAATACTTCAGTTACAGTATATGCAACAAATATGGACGGATTAGGAACTTATACGTACACAGCATCATTTAATACAAATTTAATGAATTATGTTCGCTTTATGGTACAAGCTAGTGATTTAAGCGTAAAATTAGGATTTTTAGGTTTATATATAATGTTAGTTATATATTCTATACGTTTTACATGGGTATACTTAAAAAGGGTAATTAATATGGCATTTTTAACACTAATTGCTCCAATGGTAGCACTAACATACCCAATAGATAAAGTATCAGATGGAAAAGCACAAGCTTTTAATATGTGGCTTAAAGAATTTACATATAATGCACTTATACAACCTATACATTTATTACTATATAAAATACTTTTAGGGTCTGCAATAAATATTGCAGTAAATAACCCACTATATGCTATAGCAGCATTAGGATTTATTATTGCAGCAGAAAAAATGGTTAAGCAAATGTTTGGATTTAGCAAAGCATCAGGAGGAACAGTGGCATCAATGGCAGGAGCAGCAGGTGTAACGGCATTTGCAGCTAAAATGTTAAATAATGCAGGTAAAAAAGTTGCAGGAGGCGCTTCTGGAAATGGAAAAGTAAGAACAAAAGATATTCCAGAAAGACAAGGAAAAGATAATGGTGCAAATAAACCTTTCCAAGCGTTTTCTGGAAGAAATACAAACCAATTAATTGGAGCAGGTAGTACAAGACCAACACCAGGACCAACGCCAGATCCAGGAACAGGACCAAATCAAGATCCGGGAACAGGACCAGTGCCAGATCCAGGAACAGGACCATTACCAGATCCAGGAACAGGACCAGTGCCAGATCCAGGAACAGGACCAGTGCCAGATCCAGGAGCAGGACCAGTGCCAGATCCAGGAGCAGGACCAATGCCAGATCCAGGAACAGGACCATTACCAGATCCAGGTATAAATGTTGATGTTCCAAGCCCAGAAGAGTATAATAATCCATTTGCGTATAACGGACCACTAGAGCCAGATAATTTCTTTGATGTAGTAGGAAGAGATGTAGGTAACTTTGGAAATAGACAATTAGGAAGATTAAAAAATGCAAGAGATGGCATAAAGAGTCTTAGAACTGTTGAAGGAAAAAGAAATCTAAAAAATAAAATTACAAGTGGGCTAAATAATGCAGCAATAGGTGCATGGAAGGCATTACCATCTGTAGGATATAAAGCAGCAAGAGGAACAGCAAGGCTTGCAGCAGGAGCAGCAATGGCAGGAGCAGGGCTTGCAATTGGAGCTACAACTGGAAGTGGAGAACAAGCATTATCTATGGCATTAGGTGCAGGTACAGTTGGATTTACTACAGGAGACAATATGTTTGATGCAACAGTTGGAAAAGTAGTACGTAACCCAGGAAATATTAGTGATGCATTTAGTGATGCGTATGGAGCAAGTAAATATGGAAATGCAATAGATGCAAGAAATGCAAAAGCAGATAAAGAATATGTAAGAAGTACTAAATTTGATAATTTCTATGAAAAAGAAATTAAAGGTAAATATAGGTATTCTAAAGATGAATTTAAGAAAATTGCAACAAGTTATAGACAATCAGGAATTACAGCTGAAAGTGATATAAAGAAAGCAATGAAACTAGAGGCTTATTATCAAAATAATAACGCAAATCATTTAAATGAAGAAGACATTAGATCACAAGTACAAAATATAGTTGCAGGATATAAAGAATTAGACAGTTCACAAATGAAAGCATTCTCAGGAGATAAGAAAGCAGAAGAAGCTCTTAGAAATGAACTTTTAGTAATGCTTGGAGGAGATACAGAAGCAAATAGAGCATATGTAGATACAATTTACCAAGGATATAAAGATTATAGAACACAAACTTAAAAGAGGCATAGGAGGATAATACAATGATTATTAAAAATAGTAACCTAAGAAAAATGTTGGTAGAAAATAGGTATGTAATAATAGTAATAATTGTTGGTATTATCCTTTTTATGTCTTTAATAAATGTTGTAAATAATTTTATAAAAGAAAGTCAAAAAGAAAAATTATCACAATTAGAAAATACCACTAATACCAATAATATAATAAATAGTGATATAGCAAATAATAGTAAGCCAATTATAGAAAGCACAACCAATAAAAATAATAGTACAACAAGTAATAATTTAAGTAATGAAAAATTAATTAGAGATTTTATAACATATTGCAATTTGCATGAAATACAAAATGCATATAACTTATTATCAGATGAATGTAAACAAGCAGTGTTTTTTTCAAATATTGAATATTTTAGAAACAATTATGTAGAAAGTATATTTAAAACCAATAAAGTATTAAATATTGAAAAATGGACAGAAAATAATATTATTACATATAGAATTCGTTTAACAGATGATATATTATCAACTGGGAATATAAAAGGTACTACTAATGCTATAGAAGATTATTACACTATTGTTGAAACAGAAGGTGGAAAACAAAAACTAAACATAAATGGATATATTTCAAGAAATTACATAAACAAAGAAGACGAAGCTAATGGTATAAATATATCAATTTTAAAAAAAGATATATTTAAAGAATATGAGCAATATGAAATAAAAGTAGAAAATAAAACTAATAACACAATTATGTTAGATAGCAAAGAAAATGTAGATTCAATTTATTTAATAGGTTCTAATAGTAGTAAATATAGTTGCTATACATATGAACTAGATGAGATAAAAACCATAATACCAGAAAATACTAGCAAAAATATTACAGTAAAGTTTAATAAAATATATTCAAATAAGGCAATAATGCGAAAAATGGTATTTGAAGACATTATATTAAACTATGATAATTATAATGCAAACATAGATAAAAAAGATTATAAAGATAGAATAGCAATTACTATAGAAATATAGTCACGTGTAATATTAAAGGACGTAGAAAAGAGGTGGAACATGAACGAAGAAGAAAATAATGAACAAGAGGAAGTACAAGATAGTAAGATAAAGCAAGCAGCAAGTAAAGCAGGAAAGCAAATAGTAGATGAAGCAAAAAGGCAAATATCAAATAAAATGAAAGAAGTAGCAGCAAAAATTTGGGCTAAAGTAGTTGCAGTTATTGTAGCACATTTACCAGCAATACTTATCATATTAGCAATTATAGCTAGTTGTATATTATTATTTTCATTTTTTGATGATTTAATAGATGGAGAAGTAGCAGAAACTATAGATGAAGTTACATATCAATCTATAAATGAATATTGTACAATAGATGAAAGTGGAGTTCATTTTGATAAAGAGAAATTTGTAACAACTCTTTTCGATAAATTAAAAAACGAAGTTGGAATTAATTTAAGTGATTTGGGACTAGGAGAAATAATTAAAGATCAAAATGGAAATGAGTATTTAAATCCAGATTCACAAGTAGCTGAGTATCTATATAAATATATGGGAGCATCATTATCTAGTGAACTTCCATATATAGAGGGTAGTGATGAAGAAACAAAAGGAACTATAAAAATAAAGAGGACATTAAATAGTGCGAAGTACTCAAATAGCGTGGGGCAAACACCTACAAGCCCTACAGTTACATCCAAAACTATTGATACATCTAAGTTTGGACTAACACCTGAAAATGTAAATATAACTATGGATAACATCAAAAATGAATACAAAATAGCGTGGGTTTCAGATTTACATATGATGCATCCAGACCAACCTACAATAAATAATGATTGGTATACTAGTCATGGAACAACTTTTGAACAAAGAAATAGTATGTTCAATAATTCTTATTTAAAACTAGAGAATATTATTGGCTGTTTAAAAAATAATGACTTCGATGCCATAGTATTTGGTGGAGATATTATGGATAACTATAGTGACAAAAACTTTGAATATTTAAAAAGAAAAATAGATACTCTTTCTAACAAGAAAGTAATGTTTTTAGTGGCAGACCATGATTATCTAACAGAAATGACAACAAATTCGGGAGACAATACATCAGCTTCAAGTCTTGGAGTAGGTGGAGATATAAAAAAAGTAACAATTGGTAAAGATGGAGATAGTATTAATTTAGTAGGACAAAACTATTCAAATAAACAGATTAGCGATAGTAATGTTAGTACAATTAATAGCTATTTAAACGAAACTTCTAATTCATTATTTTTTACACATGTTCCAGTTGAATCTAAAACACAGGCATCTGCAATGCAAGAATGGTCTAGAAATGTTCATAATGGACAAGTTTACTATTGGAGTAAAGAAGCTAGTAGTGGATATAATAATCCTCCAGAAAATTATTTGAACACTTTATATAATTCTAGTTCACTAAAAGGTTTATTTGCAGGACATGTTCATTCTTCAGGAGATTTTGAATTAAATACAGGTAAAAAAGAACATATATTTAAAGCTAGTTTTAATGATAGTATAGGAGTCATTACAATTACTCCATCAAATACAGTACAAGATACACCAGTAGATATAATAGAAGATAGTAATAATATAGAAGAAATAGAATTAAAATATATAGGATATCAAAAATTACAAGAGATGATTAATAGTGATGACAGAAATATAAAGGAACAATCTTTAAGATATTTCTCTTTAGATCCATCTTGGAACTTATGTGTAACAAAATGGAAGAAGACTAGTGAAAATGGAGAAGAAAAATCATATGAAATTTATGAAGTAAAAATACCATATAGAAGGATGATATCACAGTATACAGTTCCATTTCTATTTCTAATAGATTTACAGATGACATCTTTAAATGCAAATTATGTAGAGGCAGTGGCAGACTTAGTCAAAAATCAAAGCTTTATAGATTTTACAATATTTGATTCGGTTACCACAGATGAAACTACGTATACATACAAAGCAACAAGACATACTAGAAAAAAACATGAGGAGACAGCAGGTAATACTATAACAACAAGTTATACTGAAACGACAGAAGAAGAAGGACCAGATGTAACAGTAACTAAAGTAGAGATAGATTCTATAAAAGCAAATGTTACTAGAGCAAAAACATGGATTATAGACCAAACAATAACATATAATCTACAAGAAAATAGAGAATATCCTTATGGTGAAAAGCCTGGAAAAGTTGAAAAAACAAGCGAAAGCAAACCAAGTGGAGAAGGAACATGGCGTGATCCAATAGAAAAAACGTGGTATGAAGAAATTATAAAACGTGAATGGGTAAAAGGTGCTACAGAAACTAAATTTATGCCAAGTGAGTTTTTAGGGTTATGGAGTAATAAAACAGGTAAATATGAAAAAGGTGCAAAATATCTTCCTCCAACTGAATCAAGTGGAGGAAAACTAGTAGAATATAATATGTTAGATGGAATTCGTATGGAAAAACCAGTAACAAACATAATTCCAAGTAGAGAGATATTATATGATTTATTAGAATCCAACCAAACAACACAAACACATAGTGAAATAATGAAAGAAATAATAAACTTCTACCTTACTGGAGAAGAATTAACAGGAGAAACTTTCACTAATTCTACATTTATTAGTGTATATGATCCAGATGAATTTGTAGAAGGTAGTTATACAGGTGATTTTGATGTTCATGATGAAAGCCTATTTATTACAGACTTAGAAACTCTAAAAAAAGCATTGCAAGGGGGATATTCTCAAAGTGATAAATTAGTAGCAAATGCAGAAGCATTTTTGAATATGCAAAATACATATAAGGTAAATGCATTATTTGCAGCATCTGTATCTATTACGGAAACAGGCGGAGGAAGAGCGGGACATGCAATAGATGGTTGCTATAACTGGTTTAATATAACAGGAACTGATGGACCATATAAAACTACAGTAGATAAATATGGAAACGTACACCATTGGAGAATATATGACAATCATCAAGAAGGAATTTATGCTTTTGGTGCTTTTATAGCAGGAACTGGAAAGACTCAAAAATATTATCCACAAGGTAATTATACAGTAGGAACTATAGGAGTAGTTTATTGCCCAAATACAGAAGACTATCCACATCAAGCAGATGACTGGATTGCAAATACATTAGCACAAATATCAAGATTTTATAATGCAGCAGGTCTTAATGGAGATTCATATATAATAGGTGGAGAAGCAGGAGCTGGTGGTGTAAGTGGTGCTAGTGGAGAAGGCTACAGAGGAAAATATAGAGTTGGTGATAAAGAATATATAGAATATTTACAATATGTAGGTCCATGGAAGGACAATCCGTATATGGGTGGAAACATGAAAAATTCTGGATGTTCTGTAACAAGTGTTGCTCTTATATTAAGTGGATTTGGAGTAGACAAAAATCCAGAAGATGTAAGAAGAATTAATCCATCTGGAATTAGTATAGTAGGAGTTTTAAATTCTTTTGGGTTAAGTACAAATGTTATACAAAAGCCAACTGCATCACAGGTTTTAGATCACTTAAAAACAGGAAATCCAGTAATTATTAATGCAGGACATGGATATTGGAGTAAAAGCTCTGGGCACTATTTTGCAGTATTAGCAGTAGACGGCAATAAAGTATATGTTTCTAATGTAGGATCAAGTTCTAAAACAGGATGGATGAATGTAAATAAAGTCCTTGAAGATAACAAAAAAGTAATATTTATTAAAAAATAAGGAGAAAAAATGAAAAATAAAAATAAAATACTTATTATACTTGCAATTTTATTAGTATGCATTATTATAGTAATAATTGCGCTATTAATGCTAAGAAAAGAAACACTTGTAGAAGAGGATAACCCTATAACATTAGTATTTGAAGATACAGAAATAATAGATAACAAAGCATTATTCTTTCAAATAGAGCAAAATATAGAAAAATACATGAAATATATTGCAAAGGGAGATCAAGTAGCAGTAAATTCTATATCACCAAGTGGAGCTATACAATTAAAATCAAATAACTATAATACATTTTTGGCCGATAATATGTATGTGATAGATAAAATGGATAATATAACAGTATTTGCACATGAAATAGCAAGAAATTATAAAAAAGAAGACGATTATTATATAGTAGTTAATATCGATTATGAAAATAATGCATTTGAAGTTATACCATCTTCAAAAGAGGAATATGATAATGCAGTAAATAATAGTGTTCAAGAAAAATATAAACAAGATATTAATATTTCTTCTAATGAATATAACTTATTAGAAGAGGAAAGCTTAACAGATTTTCAAATACTAAAGAAATATTTTGATGATTACAAATTTAAAGCGATTAATAAACCACAAATAGCATTTGAACACATTGAGGAAGAATATAAAAGTGCAAAATTTAACAATGATATAGAACAATATAAAACATACATTCAAAATAATGTAGAATTATTACAGGATGCTAATATAGTAAAACATGGTATTACGAAACAAGGAGAATATGGTAACTACATTTTCATAGATAACAATGACAGTTATTATAAAATGAAAGAAACTGGAATATATGAATATACTATAATTTTAGATAATTATACAATTGAATTTGATGAACTAAAAGCACAATATAATAAGCTAACAAGTGCAGAAAAGGCAATATCTAATATGGACAAAGTTATGAAATTAATTAATACAAAAAGCTATAATACAGTATATAAATATTTTAACGAAGAATTTAAAAACAATTATTTTCCTACAATAGAAGCATTTACAGATTATATGAATAAAAACTTTTTTGAAAATAATATAGTAGGTAATGTTAGTATAAAAAGTGAAGGAGATATCTATATATTATCAGTTCCTTATAAAGAAAGCTTAAGTACAGTAGCAGAGGAAAGAGAAAAGGTATTTTTAATGAGACTAAAAGAAGGAACAAATTTTGAATTATCATTTGAGGTGTAAGCATGGAATTATTAAAAGAATTAGAAAGATTAGAAAATACGTTAGAAGAAGAGGCTAATGAAAAAAATGAGAAGTGTAAAATAATTGATATTAAATATTATAAACATATAACATTTGATAATGTAAAAGGAGAAGAGGAACCTCTATATTTAATAGAAAAAGAAGTAGATGGAAATATAATAAGACAGCTACAAGCAGGAGATAGAGTAATAGCAGATATTTTAGAAGATAACACTATTCTATTAAAAGAAGAGGTAAAAGATAAATCTACAATAATTTTAATGCATTTAAATAACATTACACCAACTTCTTTAAGGGAACTACAAGAAAGAGAAGAACTACATAAACTAGAGCAAAAGCAAGAACCAAAACAGAAAACACAAAACAAAAAAGAAAATAAAGAAAATAGTAAAAAGCAAGAAGAACAAAAAGAAAATAACAACAAAAACCCATACTCAATTGCAGAAATAGATTTAGATAAGCCAATAGTAGGAAAAAAGAGTTTTCGAGACTTAGTACCAGAAATAAAAGAAAAAGAAGTAGAAAAAGTAAAAGTGAGAAGAACAGGATTAGGAACAGATAATGGGTTTGAATTTTATGGAATTGGAAAAAATGGAGAATATATAAAACTAGAAACACTAAAACGTACAGAAGCCACAAACCAAACAAAAGAAGTAAATGAAATAAAAGATAAAGGTCAAAATAGTAAAGTAGAAAAAAATGGAGTATCTGCAATGTTTAAGATCACAAATGGAACAAATGAAGGGCATGGAAACGAAGGCTTTACAATAGATTTAAGTGATGGAACAGGAACACCAGAAGTTGCATATTACAGAAGAGCAAAAAACTATGGTGAAAACATGAAAGATGCTACAAGGTATGAAAGCATACCAGTAAGTATGAAAGACACAAACCAAAAAAGAACAAGTAAAGAAGCAAGACAACATATGGAAAAAACAAGAAACACAGATATTTCAGATAATGTACAAAGGTCAAATGAAATCTTAGAAGAACAAGACGAAACAACATTAGATAATATAGATGATAGTCCATATAATGACAATATAGAAACAATGGGAGAATATGTAGATTCATTAATAGAAGAAGCAGCAAAAGAATGTAAAATATCAGTAAAAGGCTTTAAAGCTGTAATGGAAAATGTAAAATCATCAAATGATACAATAAAAGAGCAAATTGAAAAAGCAAAAGATGAAATATATGAGCAAATGCCAGGAAGAAGAATATTAGGATAAAAGTTATAAAATTTATATTATTTTGTTAATAAATATGATATAGTTATAATGGAGGTACAAAATAATGTCTGAAAAAATTTATACACTTGAAGAAATAAGAGATATATTATACGACATATTAAAGAACTTTGCAGTAAAAAAAGCTATATTATTTGGCTCTTATGCTAAAAATACACAAACACCTAAAAGCGACATAGATTTAGTAATTGATAGCGAAGGGAAACTACTAAATATATATTTTTATGGATTATTAGAAGATTTAGTACAAAAACTAAATAAAAATGTAGACTTATTTGAAATATCGGAAATTCAGAAAAATAGTAAAATATACAATGATATACAAAATGAGGGGGTTATTGTTTATGAAAAGTAGAGAAACAGATAGTATATTTTAAAAGGAATAAAAGTTATAAAATCGCCATTTTCAAAATATAATGAAAATGGTGATTTTATTTATGAAAAAGATAATAGCAGTAATGCTTATAATTTTATTTTTTGCTATACCAGTAACAACCTATGCAGACGACTACGAAGATGAAGAAATAATAAAAGAAGAAGTTTTAAATGTATCCACAAATGTGAATAGCATTCCTAATATAAATTCTAGAGCATGTCTTATTTATGATATAGATTCAGGAAGAGTACTTTTCGAAAAAAATGGATACACAAAACGTCCTATGGCTTCAACAACAAAAATAATGACAGCAACCATTGTACTAGAAAATGCAAACTTACAAGATACAGTACAAGTATCTAAAAAATCGGCAGGAACAGGAGGCTCAAGATTAGGGCTAAAAACAAATGACAAAGTAACAGTAAATGACTTACTATATGGATTAATGCTTCGTTCACGGAAATGATGCAGCAATTGCACTTGCAGAACATGTAGGAGGAAGTGTAGAAGGATTTGCAAACCTAATGAACAAAAAAGCAGAAGAATTAGGGTTATCTAATACACACTTTGTTACACCACATGGTTTAGATGAAACAGAACACTATACATCAGCATATGAACTAGCAGTAATTACAAATTATGCTTTAAAAAATAAGAAATTTGCAAGTATTGTAAATACAAAAACATGTGATATACATATAAATGGTGAGACAAAAACAATATCTAATACAAATGAATTATTAGGAAACCTAAATGGAGTAGATGGAGTAAAAACAGGATTTACAAATGGTGCAGGAAGATGTCTTGTAACATCTACTACAAGAAATGGGCATAGGATAATATGCGTAGTACTAGGAGCAGATACAAAGAAAATAAGAACAACAGATTCTGTAAGACTAATAGAATATGCTTTTGCAAATTACGAATATATTAATGTGGGGGAAAAAATACAAGAAAACTTTAGCAAATGGATATCACAAGATGCACCAAATATACAATATAATAAGGCAAAAAATACAAGTATAGAATATTATTTAGAAGAAAATGAAATCAAATGGGTCCCAATATTAAAAGATGAAATAAAGGATGTAGAAGTAAAAATTAGCTATGAAACACAAATGGAAGTTCCAATAGAAAAAGGGCATATTGTAGGAAAAATAGAAATAATGCTAAAAGAAGAAGTCTTATTAAGCCTAAATATTATGCTAAAACAAGACATAGAAAAAAAGCACATAACAGACTATATAACAGATTTTTGTAGTAATTATTGTGGATATCTTGTATCAAATATGGAAAGATTGTAAAAGATATAGAACTTATTTTAAAATGCTAATTTATAATAGTAGAGAAAATGTAGGGGCGATTTTAAAAACAAGAACAATAAAATAGTAAATGAGATATTGTGGGCGGAAATAGATTCCGCCCCTACGGCGAAGAATTCAAAAATGTACATGTAGGGGCAGATTGCATATCTGCCCCAAAAACAATTTATATTAATGTATTCGAATATTTTTTACTCACAACATATGATTTCCTAATTTTGCCAATTTTATTGATTTTAATATTAATTTATGATATTATTATTAATTATTATGGTAGAATAGTTAAATATATATGGAGGGAATAGATGAAAAAAGATAAAATGAAAGAAATTATAGAATGGTTTGTGTGTATATTAATTGCAATTATACTGGCTATACTTGTAAGATATTTTATTATGACACCTACAATTGTTAATCAAACGTCAATGTTTCCAACATTAGTAGAAGGAGATAGATTAATATTAAATAGAACTGTGAGAGGAAAAACACCTATAAGAGGTCAAGTTGTAACATTTGAGGCACCATCAAAAACATATCAATTATCTATAGAAGTTGATTATAATAATCCTGTTGCAGTCTATGATTATAAATTAATAAACTTATTTTCAAAATTTAGATATTATGTATTGGAAATAGGAAAATATAGTTATATAAAAAGGGTAGTTGGGTTACCAGGCGAGCATGTTAAAATAGAAAATGGCAAAGTATATATTAATGATGAAGAGTTAAAAGAAAACTATTTACAAAAGGGAATACTAACTAAAGCAAAAGTTTTTGAGGATATAGTTGTACCTGATGGGCATGTTTTTGTTATGGGAGATAATAGAGATTATAGTAATGATTCTAGAATATTTGGGTGCATTCCAATAAACAAAATAGAAGGAGTTGCAATTTTACGTTTTTGGCCTTTAAATAAAATAGAAACAAACTTTTAAACTTGTATAAAAGTAATATTTAAAACCTATGATAAAATAATATTAGCATATTTTTTAAAACTATACCTTTCTAAAATGTTATTGAAATACATTTGTATAATATTCGTGCATATTTATAAATATGATTTAAAATAAAGTTTGATAATACAAAAATAAATAATTGTATATGTTCAATTTTGTAATAAAAAACTACGGAATAATTATTTGTTTTGATTATAAAAATGCAACCTAAGAAGAAAGGTTGCATTTTGCGATGGAACTACTAAATTATTAAGTTACAGTACTAAAAAATTTACGAAATAAATATCACGGTTTGAAAATTTTTAAAGCATATCCAGTCGTATTACTTGTAGGATTGTTAATTGAATAAGAATACGTACCAGCAGACCAACCAGATTCACGGGTTATAATCTGTGCAGATCCATTGCAAGGAATTGTATAGTAAGCTGCCGCAAGACTGAAACCGAGGCTTCCACCTGTATTACCAGCACCTGCAATAACAGTAAACTCGTTACCAATTCCAAACCACCCAGAGAGGGTAAAGGTACCTGAAATGTATTCACCTGGAGCTAACGTTCCATTTCGATCTACATAGGTTTTTGATTCCCGAGTAGATGCCTCATCTTCCATAGTTACATCATCACTTATTTTGATGATTGTAACTGTGGGAGTATTGACATCCTCCTGTACAGCCACATGGGTTTCAGGAGTAGTAGCAAATGCATGCATTGGAATTGCCGATACGCACAATGCTAAAATTAATGCTAAAGCTTTAATCCTTGTTTTTACAATATGTTTCATACTTAGAACCTCCTTGTAAATAGATATGTAGTAGTCCATCGCTTGTCCCATATATAAAGTACAATATGGTTCTTAATATTACAAATATTGTTAAAGAAATATCTATAAAAAATAATATCAAATAAATTGCCAAAAATCAATAAAAAAATGCCAAAATGGAAAAAGATGTAAAAAATTGAAAAATGTCGAATATTATTTTGGCATATATGTTAAATCAGGATATTTTCCATTCTTTCTAATGCAATATTGATACCATTTTCATAATTATTCATACTCTTGCTAGCAGTTAAGCATTTTCTTTTCTTTGGCTAAAGCACGAAAAGCGTAACCGCCACGTGGAGCTACTTTGTGCTATGATTGAACTAAAATAATAACAATACTTATTTACAAATCTAAAATAATATGCAATAATAATAGCAGAAATTAAAGAGGAGTGATAACTTTGAGAATACTAGATTTTAAAGTACCAAATTTCAAATTTCCAAAACTAAAAATGGAAGGAATATCTGAAATTGATGAAGAATCTATTAAAGAAGAGGAACCAAAGAAAAAAGACATAAAATATGAAGCAAAAAATTATAAAACAATAAAAGAAATATTTAATAAAGTAACAGGGGAATTTAAAGACCGCCCATTTATGCTAGAAAAATTTGACCACAAAGAGCCATTTACAGAAATTTCATATGAAAAATATAGAAGTGATGTTATAGGCTTAGGAACAGGTCTAATAAAACTATTAAACCTAAAAGATAAAAGAGTAGTAATAATTGGAGAAAACACATATGGATGGTATGTATCGTATATGGCAATGCTATGTGGCGTAGGAATAGCAGTACCAGTAGATAAAGAACTACCAGCAAATGAAATAGAAAATGTAGTAAAACGTTCAAAAGCAAGTGCAGTTATATACTCTGCAAAGAAAAAAGAAGTAATAAAAAAGATAAAAGATAATCTACCAGAAGTAGAATATTTTATAGGAATGTATTCAGATGATGCAATTAATGAAAAAGAAGTTGGTCTAAACTATATAATAGAACAAGGAAACCGTATTGTAGAATCTGGAGATAACAGCTTTATGGATATAGAAATAGATGAAAAAGAATTTAAAGTTTTAATATTTACATCTGGAACAACGTCAAAAGCAAAAGGAGTTATGATAAACAACAAGAATTTGGCACAAAATGTAAATGTAGTTTCAGCATATGTATATATAAACGAAAATGACAGGTTTTTCTCTGTTTTACCACTACATCATACATATGAATCAAGTATAGGTTTCTTATTACCAATGTCAGTGGGAGCATCTATTGCAATATGTGAAGGGCTAAAACATATAGTCCCAAATCTACAAGAAACAAAACCAACGATAATGCTTGCAGTGCCATTATTAGTAGAAAACTTATACAAAAAAATAAATGCAAATATAGTAAAAAGCAAAAAAGACAAACTAGTAAAATCTATGATACACCTAACAAATGCACTAAAAGGTGTTAATATAAATGTAAAAAGAAAAGTATTTAAAGAAATATATGATAACTTAGGTGGAAACATAAGAATTATAGTATCAGCAGCAGCACCAATAGATGCAAAAGTTGGAAAATGGGTACAAGATATAGGAATATCATTTTTACAAGGATATGGCTTAACAGAAACAGCACCAATAGCAGCACTTACACCAGAATTTGACCCAAGAGTAGGCTCAGCTGGAAAAGCTGTAACATGTGCAGAACTAAAAATTCATAATCCAAATGAAAATGGAGAAGGAGAGGTATTTATTTGTAGTGATACACTAATGCTTGGGTATTACGAAGATGAAAATGCTACAAATGAAGTTGTACATGTTATAGATGGAAAGAGATGGTTTAATTCTGGAGATGTTGGGTATTTAGATGAAGATGGGTTTTTATTTATTACAGGAAGAAGCAAAAATGTAATAGTTACACAAAATGGTAAGAATATATATCCAGAAGAGATTGAGTTATTATTAGGAAATGTAGAAGAAATAAAAGAATGTATGGTATATGGAAAAGAAGAAGAGGGCTCAAAAGAATTATTGCTTTCTGTAAAAGTTATACCAGATTATGAAAAAATAGAGGAAAAACATGGAAAAGAGTTAAAGGAAGAAGATATACACAAAATCATTTGGGAAGAAATCAAAAAAGTAAACAAAAAGCTAACATCATATAAAGCTATTAAAAATTTGGAAATTAAAAAAGATGAATTTGAAAAAACAACAACAATGAAAATAAAAAGATTTGCAGAAATTGCAAAAGATAAGAAATAAATGTTATATTACTACTTCTTCAAGCAAATATTTAAATAAAGAAATAATAAAAAGGACGGAGCACGCATGCTCCGTCTTGTAGTTTTAGTTGGGACCTATTAGCTAAAACTACAAAAAACTTTCCCTTTTCCGGATGCTTACTGCATTGTACCTGATTCATGGCCATTCATGCCTGTGTAAGCTCCTGATCGAGTGCCAGGTAGCCGCCTGCGCAACTCTTCAAACCGTTTTCGCTCTGCCCTGATCCAGCCTGACCATTAGCAGTAGCTGCCATATCCAATTCGCCGTTTGCATTTACTAACATACTCATCATAGATGAAATGGGTTTTCCACGTACTTTTGTCATGGTAATACCTCCTTTTAAAACAAAGGTTAGCAAGTTACAAAAAACGAATTGTCGGGTCCTCTCGGCCCTCTTTGAACAATTGAGTTAATTATCCGTCGGAACACTACGTTTTTCATTTTCATAGTGTACTCCTTTCTTTGTAGGCTAAAAACAATACCTACATGATGCTATAATTTATCGTTCATGTTATATATAATACTACGAATTATGTAATCTGTCAATATTAAGTTTAAAATTTATGTAAAAATATAATATTTTCTATTGAATTTGACATGAAGCTGTAAATTGAATAAATTTAGATTTAGTTGTTCAATAATTTTTTTATATTCATATATAAAAATTTAATTGTTTTTACAATTATTATAATAAATATTGGTAATATTACTAGAGCAAAAGCAAATACAAAATATTCTATTCCATTTAGGCTCATGGACATTCCCCAACCCATAGTATAATTGTGTTGCTTTATAATCCATTTATCATAGTTTACTAAATTACAAATGTAAGATCCTATTATTACGGTTTCTAAAATCCAACAGATATAAACCATAATGCTAAATTTTATTTTTGGTACTTGTAATTTTGCATACAGACTATTTTCTTTTATTAAATACAATATTGAAACAATTACTGGCAATATAATTGATATCAACATGCTTATATCAATAACATATTCTGAGAATAAATCACATAAATTGAATATTGTCCATACTATTAGTTGTACTAAAGTTATTATAAATACACCTTTAAAATATTTCAATTTATTCACTCCTTTAAATTTATTATAGTATATACCCTTAATATGTCAATTATTCTAAAAAACTCATACATGTACAGCTATTGTACAGCATATTTTTAAAATTATTCATTAAGACAATTACTATATTGGCTTAGAATAATTGTTAATATTTTTAGTTGTACAATTTGAATTTATAAATCAATTTTTAACAATAAAATAGCCATTTTCAAATATATTATCTATTTGACAGTTATTATCTATTAGATGTTGTATTACTGCTCCTGCAACTGCTGATAACAATATTTTGGCAGTATTTGACAAATTATTAATCATCTCAATTTGTTCTGCTGCCATTTTATTAAGCATAAATTTCTTTCCTTCTAATTCCTCAAAATGTTCTGATAAAGCCCATTCAAGTTGATAATTTTTATTTTCTACAATTACTTCTATAATTTGCGACATACTATTCTCCTTTACAAATTACTATTTTTATTTTAGGAATACTAATACTCTATTGAATTACTATTCTCATTTCAAAAACCATTTGACTTTTCTTAAAAAACTGTGTATAATATAGATAGAAAATGAGAAACCATAGTTGAATATGGTTACCACTTTATATAGTAATAACAGCATATTCCCTTCGGTCAAAAAGTAGAATATGCTGTTATTTTTATTCCTTATCTATAATTTTATTAACATATTGTATGTAACAAACTGTCAATAAGGCTATGTTTAGAGTAATTAATGCCATTAAGGCTAATATTAAGAATAGTATAAAACTCATAAACACCACCTCACTTTCTCATAGTCGAAACTATGTTAGTAAAGTGGCAACACAAAACTACTTATCTCACTTCTATCTTTAATTACTATACTACATATTTTATAATAATACAAGAGAACAAAACAAAATTTTGCATATTTTTATATTCAACAAAAGTAATAAATTTAATTTATAACAAAAAATACTCCCTTACAAAGAGAGTATTTCTGCTAATTTCTTGGAGGCGCCTATCGGAGTCGGACCGATCATCAGAGTTTTGCAGACTCGTGCCTTACCGCTTGGCTAAGGCGCCATATTAAATTTTCAACAATATTATCGCATAAGTTATCCGTAATGCTCAAAGCAAAGCTTTTTGCTAACGGCTAACTTAACTTGGCTATGTCGCCATAATAATATATAATTCATTATATGCTAATTAGATTAAATAAGTGCTAAAACACATTATTTTATCTAATTAACTTGGAGCGAAAGACGGGGCTCGAACCCGCTACCTTCGCCTTGGCAAGGCGACGCTCTACCAGATGAGCTACTTTCGCATAAGTTACAAGCATATACTATAATAGCAAAAAAACAAATAGAAGTCAAGGGTAACAATTCAAATATCTATAAATATTATGCAAAGATTAAAAAAATATTCATAAAAATTTGAAAACCTTACGCATATCTAAAAAATCAAAAAAATTTGACATAATCTGTTGAAAGTATTACAAAAATGTTATATAATTGTAATATATGCCATTTTTTTAAAAGTAATGATGTTATAAGGTATTTCCGTAGAATGTTTTTTATGGAAAATATTACATTTAAGAAAAGTGGAAAAAGTTGCTATTGACTAAAGAAAAGTATGAAAGTAAAATATAAATAGTATAAATAACTTTAAAAGGAAGGTAGAAATTATGAATCTTAAGAAACTAATTGGAATGTTAATGGTTATTATGATAATTATATTATGCACATTAACAATAGTTACAAGCACAACATATGCAGCAAATGACTCTTATATTTTAGGTATTACAAATATAAGAGAAGGAGATGGAGGAGCATATGGTCTTGGAGGAAAATCAAATGGAGGGGTGTACAAGAAAATATGGAAAATTGTATCATACCCAACAATGACTAGCAATACAATTGACTATAGTAATGCATTTTATTGTATTAGAGCAGAACATGGTTTTGTAAAAACACCAGAAGATCCAACAGAAGATGTAACTCAAAGAAGAAGAAACTACACTAAAAAACTTGATATGAAAACAGAAAAAAATGCTCAATATAATGAAGATGGTACTATTAAAGAAATTGGAGTATTAGAAAGACTAAAAGCAGTTGGATCATTCAATAATCATGATGGAAGTGTAAACCCAAATGCAGATAAAGAATATAATAAAATCATGTGGGTAATTGACAACATGTACTTACCAAAACAAAGTACAGAAAGAGAGAAAATTGCATTACTAGTTAATGCAGGTATTATTGAGAATGAAAATGATGACTATTATGGACATGAAAGGATTACAAACCATGATATTGAAGTAATACAACAATTAGTATTATGGTACTTTACAAATAAAGATACATACTATACAGTAGAAAATGGTAGCACTAGTGTAAATGTTTATCCATATGATAGAGAAACATTAGATAATTTACTATGGTCTAGTACAGATTCTAACTACGATGCTTTTAACGGAGATGAAGGAAGGTATCGTCAACAAGAATGTGCAAAATTATATAAATATTTTATAGATAATGCTAAGTCAAAAGGTGATTACGTTTCAAAAGATGCAATATCTCCTTTAACATTAGATAAAACTCGTGTAAAAGTAATACCACAAGATGATAGCTATGTAATAGGACCATTTAAAATTAATGTAAACTCAACAATTGCTTATACTAAAAATAGAATAGAATTTACAAATGAAAATGGAGAAGCATTTGAATATAGTTTATTAAATGCAAATGGACAAACAGTATCAAACAATATTGAAGCCTTAAATGGACAAGATTTTTATATAAAAGTTTCAGAAGATTTAGAAATATCAAAAATTAGATTTGATATTGATATAAATTATGCGAGAACAACAGCTACATACTACACAACTGATGAAGGTTCTTATCTTAATAATCAACCAGTTGTATTAGTAGAAAAAGAAAGCCCAAATTACAGTGATTATGTAGAAATACCAATGCCATCACCAAAGGCATTTGACTTATCATTAAGAAAATTTATTACAAAAATAAATGGTGTAAATGTTAAAGTTAGTCGTAAACCAATAGTAGATGTAACAAACTTAGTAAATGGAACTGCAACTACCGCAATATATAACCATCCCAAAGCACCACTTGATGTAGAAATAGGAGACATAGTAACATACAAAATTCGTGTATATAACGAAGGTGGTAAAGATGGTTATGTAAGTATGATTACAGATCACTTACCAGCACAGCTAGAATTTTTACCAGATGATCCAGATAATCTTGCAAATGGGTGGTATTATGATGAAAATGATATTACTCTAAGAACAATAAAAACTGAACATTTATCAAAGAATACAAGTGCAGATAATCTTATAAAGGCATTTGATCCTACAAGAGCATCACTAGAAGAACCTTTATATTATAAAGAGGTAGAAGTAAAATGTAAAGTTGTAGATGATCCAACATTTACAAAAAGAATTGTGAACATAGCAGAAATAACAGGATTTACAGACAAAAATGGAAATGCTATAGTAGATAGAGATTCTCAAAGTAGTAATGTAGTATTACCAAATGATGAAGAATTACCAAACTATAAACAAGTAGAAATAGACAGAGGAGACACATATATTCCAGGACAACAAATTGGTAATGAATTCCAAGATGATGATGATTTTGATAATGTAAAAATTAATTATACATATTTCGATTTATCATTAAGAAAATTTATTACATCAGTAAACGGAAAAGTTCCAAATGAAAGCCGTGAACCAAAAGTAGATGTAACAAACTTAGTAAATGGAACAGATACAACAGCAATATATAACCATCCAAAATATCCACTACAAGTAAAAGTAGGAGATATAGTAACATATACAATACGTGTATATAATGAAGGAACAAAAGATGGATATGCAAATGTAATAACAGATCATTTACCAAAAGAATTAGAATTTTTACCAGAAGATAAAGAAAATAAAGCAAAAGGTTGGGATTATGATGAAACAGATCCTACACATAGAACCATCAAGACAGAATACTTATCAAAAGAAAATAGTGAAAACAATTTAATAAAAGCATTTGATCCTATAAGAGCAACATTAGAAGAACCATTATACTATAAAGAAATAACAGTAAAATGTAAAGTAGTAGCAGATGAAAAACATACAGGTAGGATTGTAAACATAGCAGAAATAACAGATGCTATGGATATAAATGGAAAAACAAATGATAGAGACTCTCAGGTAAATAATGTGGTACTACCAAGTGATGAAGAACTACCAAACTATAAACAAGAAGAAATAGATAGAGGAGATAAATATATACCAGGTCAAAAAATTAATGGTAAATTCCAAGATGATGATGACTTTGATAATGTTGAAATAGTATACTTCGATTTAGCCTTAAGAAAATTTATAACAAAAGTAGATAGCCTAGACATTAACAATCGTTATCCAAGTTTAAGTATGGGAGAAGATGGAAACATCAAATACACACATACAAAAGAGCCAGTACCAGTAGCAAATTCAAATATAGTAACATATACAATAAGAATATACAATGAAGGAACAATAGCAGGATATGCTAAAGAGGTTACAGACGATTTACCAGAAGGATTAGTATTCTTACCAGAAAATGAAACAAACGAAGAATATAGATGGATAATGATAGATAAAGACGGAAACAAAACAGAAGATGTAGAAAAAGCAGAGAAAATTACAACAGACTATTTATCAAAAGCACAAGAAAAAACAGCAGGAGAAAATCTATTAAAAGCCTTTGATAAAAAAGCAGGACTTACAGAAACAAATCCAGATTATAGAGATGTAAAAGTAGCATTTAAAGTAACAGAGCCAAATACATCAGATAGAATATTAATAAACACAGCAGAAATTTCAGAAGATTCTGATGAAAATGATAAACCAATAGATGATATAGATTCAACACCAGGAAATGGCGAAGATGGTGAAGATGATATCGATATTGACAAAGTAAAAGTAAAATACTTTGATTTAGCACTTAAAAAATGGGTAACACAAGCGATTGTAACACAAAATGGAAAAACAACTATTACAGAAACGGGACATACAGGAGAAGAAAACCCAGAGCCAGTTGTAAAAGTAGATTTAAAGAAGAGTGACTTAAAGAAAGTAACAGTTAAATTTAAATACAAAATAAAAGTTACAAACGAAGGAGAACTTGAAGGATATGTAAAAGAAATAAAAGATTACATACCTGATGGACTAAAATTTGTAGCAGACGATAATCCACTATGGAAACAAATTAGTGAAAAAGAAGTAGTAACAGAGCAGACAAAAGATATATTACTAAAACCAGGAGAAAGTACAACAGTAGAAATTATACTTACATGGGAAAATAGCGATAAAAACTTAGGATTAAAAGTAAACTGGGCAGAAATTAGTAAAGATTATAATGACTATGGAGATACACCAGATATAGACTCAACACCAGACAACAATAAACCAGGAGAAGATGATATAGATAATGCTCCAGTTATACTTGGTGTAAAAACAGGTGAAGCAGAAATTTATGTAACATTAACAACAATAATACTTATAACAATGGCAGGAGGAATTGTACTAATTAAGAAATTTGTATTATAAGATAATGTAGAGAGTAGAATTTAATCTACTCTCTATATTTTTCTGTTACAGAGTAATGGTTTTATAAACTTTTGTAGAAGTTTATACTTATAGAGCAAGTTCATAGAAGATTTATATTTGGATAGTTATCTAATACCATTATCTTGTAATGGATTTCTACACAAAAAATTTTTAAACTATTTACAACAAAAAATGCGTATGATATAATGCCTTATGAAAGAAGAGGTGTAAAAACATATGAATCAAATATTACAGACAGAAAATAAGAAACAAAATGGTCCAATAGATATTAAGAAAATTATTATATTTTTTGCTATTGCCATCATTATTTTTGGTGTTGTATTAATTTGTATAGGTTCATATGCAATGATTACAGGAACAAAAGAACCAGAGAAGCCACAAGATAATCCACAAGTAGAAAATACTGTTCCAGAGGTAGACATTGAAAGAACAGAAGATAACATTTTAATTAACATTAAGCATACAAAACCAATAACAAAAGTAACATATAGTTGGAATGATGAAGCAGAAGAAACAATTGAAACAAATAATAGCTTAGAGATTTCAAAAGAAATTCCATTACCATATGGAAATAATACTTTAAATATAACAGTAACAGATAGTGATGGAAAAGAATCAAACTATGTAAAAGAATATGTGTCAGATGGCGATGGAAAACCAGTTATAGAATTACTATTAACGAATGAAAATAAAATACGTATAAAAGTACAAGATACACAAGGGTTAAAATATATTCGTTATACATGGAATAGTGGAAACTATGTAACTGTAAAAGCAAATATAGACAATTTAAAATTAATAGATGAACTAGTAGATATTCCATTGGGTCAAAATACCTTAAGAGTAGAAGCCGTTAATATAGATAGTATGATCACAACAAAAGAACTTGAAGTAAAAGGAGTAAGAAGACCAGTTGTATCATTAAGGTTAGAAGGAACAGATTTAGTTATTAAAGCAGAAGACCAAGACGGTTTAAAAGTAATTAACTTTTCAATAAATGGTCAAAAATATCAAATGAATTGTCAAGGAAGAAAACTTATTGAATACAAACAACCTTTAGATCAAGGTGAAAATATAGTTGAATTAACAGCAGAAAATATTGAAGGAGGCATTACTGAAGTAAAAGGTAAATGTGTTGTTGAATAAAAATAAGAGAAGGCAGAAGCCTTCTCTATTATGGCAATAGCAAAGGAATGAAAAGTACGTGGATTATTTATTTATAATAAAAATAATAGCATATTTTATTATCTATTCATTTTTTGGATGGGTTATGGAATCAGTTTTAAAAACATATACTCAAAAAAAACTAGTAAATAGTGGGTTTCTATATGGACCATTTTGCCCTATATATGGGTTTGGGGCAGTATTTATGTTCTTATGTTTAAATAAGTTTGCAAATAATATAGTTTTATTATTTATAATAGCATTTTTTACTCTATCTCTATGGGAATACGCAGTAGGCGTACTATTAGAAAAATTATTCCATACAAAATATTGGGACTATTCAGAAAACAAATTTAACATTAAAGGAAGAGTATGTTTACTAAATTCTTTATTTTGGGGATTTTTAGGAGTAGTTTTTATAAAACTGATGCATCCATGGATTAGTGAAAAAATAGACTTAATTTCTACAAACATACTAACATTTAATGTAATAATGATTACAATGGCAATTATAGTAGATACAATTGTAAGTGTAGTGAAAGTAAGCAATATAAAAGGAAAATTAGAAAAATTAAAAGAAATAACAGAAAGTTTAAAAGAAAAAATAGAAGAACTAGATGCAAAACAAGTAAACAAAGAAAGTTTACAAAAGGTGATAGAAGAATTAAAATATAAACAAGCCGAATTAAAAAGAAAACTAACAAAACAAACGAAGAGATTAAAAAAAGCTTTCCCAACAATAAAATCAGATACTATTGAAAAAATAACAGAATATTTAAAAGAAAAAAAGGAAAGTATACGAAAAGGTAAAGATTAAAGGAGTAACACATGGTACAAGAAATTTATATTATAGATGATGATAACAAACTAATAACAGATATAAAAAAAATGTTTGAAAATGAAAAAGAATATAAATTTACAAGTGTAAGAACACATGATATAGATATTGCATTAAAAAATATTCCATCACTTATCATAATAAATGAAGAAGGAACTAGTAAAGAAATTTTAAAGTTATGTAATCAAATTAGAGAAGATGAAGATAACAGTATAACTCCTATAATTGTATTAGGTGAGTCTCCTGAAAAAGAACATAGAATTTCGATTTTAAAACTAGATGTAGAATATTATATTGTAAAGCCAGTAGATAGAGACTATTTATATTATACTATAAAAAACTTAGTAAGGCTTATGTATATGAATAGGCGTGTAAGTCCATTAACAGGGCTTCCAGGAAATGTTCAAATACAAACAGAAATGAAAAAACATATATTAAAAAAAGAGAGATTTGCTGTACTGTATTTAGATTTAGACAATTTTAAATCATATAATGACTTATATGGATTTACAAAAGGTGATGAAATGATAAAATTCACAGCAAGAATTATTTTACAAAATATACATAAAAGTAATGCAGAAAGTAGTTTCGTAGGACATATTGGAGGAGACGATTTTATTGCGATTGTATCAGGCACAGATTATGAACAAATATGTAAGGATATTATTAAAGAATTTGATGAGAAAGTAATAGAATACTTTTCAAAAGAGGATGCAAAAAGAGGATATGTAGAGGTAGCAAACCGTAGAGGTATAATGGAACAATTTCCGCTAACATCAATTTCTATAGGAGTAGTAGATGCAGATGAGACGAGGTTTAAAAATACATTAGAAATTGGAGAAGTAGGAGCACAAGTAAAACATTTAGCAAAAACTATGATGGGAAGTAGTTATATAATAAATAGAAGAAATGAGATATAAGAAAAAATGACTAACACGTAAGAAAAAGTATTCTTACGTGTTCTTTGTCGAATTTTGGCGAAATATTTTTATTGACATTATTCGAGTTAATATGTTTTAATAAGTATATGCACGAATTTAAAAGGTGTAATTTTATTTTATATAAGATCTTAAGGAATTTTATCTAAAAATTAATTCTTTATATTATCCAAACAAGAATATAGCATTAAATTATAATTTTATTTACTAATTTTTACTATGCTTAAATTTGTGTAAATTTATTATCTGCTTTTACAAACCTGTAAAACAAGAAAGGACAATTTATATGAAAAACTATTTAAAAATTAAAACAAAAGATGAAGAAGAACTTCTTTCACCAAAACTAGATGTTGTGTTTCAAGCATTATTTGGGGAAGTAGGAAGTGAAAAAATTACTACCAAATTTTTAGAATCTATATTAAAAAAAACTATTACCGCTATTGATCTAGACAAAAATCCAATATTAAGAAGAGAATACTTAGATGACAAATTAGGAATTTTAGATATGGTAGCATACATTAATAATAATGAATATTGTAGTGTAGAAATGCAAGTAGCAGAACAAGATAAAATAAAAGAAAGAATCTTATATTATTGGGGAAGAGAATATGCAAGGCAATTAAAAAGTGGGAAAAAATATGATAAACTTCAAAAAACAATCATAATTTTAATAGCAAACTTCAAAGTAAAAGGGTTAGAAGAGCTAGAATATCATACAACATGGAAGGTAATAGAAGAAAAATATAGGCAAACCATATTGACAGAAATGTTAGAAATACGTATAATAGAAATACCTAAATTAGAGGAAATGTATAAATTTAAAAAAGAAGGGGTGGTGGAAGAAATGAAAGAACATGATGATTTAATAGATTGGTTAATGTTTTTAAACGATCCAGAAGATGAAAGATTAATTAAAAAGATGGAAACAAACAAAGAATTGAAAGAAGCAAGAGAAAAACTAGAAAAATTAAGTCAGGATGAGCATATGAGAAAAATAGCAGAATGGAGAGAAAAAGCAATATATGAAGAAAACACAGCAAGAAGTTGCCGGATATAGAGAACGGAAAAGAACAAGGGTTAGAGGAAGGAAGAGAGGAAGGAAGAGAGGAAGGAAGAGAGGAAGGAAGAAAAGAAGGAAAGAAACAGAGGAATATAGAAATAGCAAAAGAAATGAAGAAAAATAAAATATCAATTGACCTTATAGAGAAAATAACTGGCTTAACAAAGGAAATGATAAAAAAAATATGATAATGTAGAATTAATAGATGCGTAAGAAAAAGTATTCTTACGTGTTTTTATTGTATAGGAAAAATCGACTTTTTTGTCGATAACTTGCGGGGTAGCAGGCGTAAGCAACAAAAAAGAACATTAAAAATTTCCTATACAACAAGGTTAAGTTTCATTAGACTGTCCACACGAAGTGCGTGACATGTGGCGAAGCCACTTTTCTTACAGATTCAGTGTTTGTGAACATGGCAAAAAATTGAGTAGTCTTTTTAATATTCATAAAATAAAATTTAAAAACATATATATAATTAAAAACATTTTAATTAGGAGAAAAATATGATTATATTACAAAGAAAAAGAATAATGCTTATAGTAGGAGCTATTTTTATATCAATATTTAGCTATTTATTAGGATCAAGCCATATGTATGAAACAATGGAAACAGTAAGTATTCCAACTACAGGAAAAACTGTAGTATTAGATGCAGGGCATGGTCGGAGAAGATGAAGGGGCACAGTCTAATAATGGTGTAACAGAAGCAAAAACAAATTTAAATATTACATTAAAAGTACAAAAACTTTTAGAGCAGAGCGGATGTAATGTTATTCTCACACGTTCAGATGATAATGCAATTTACGATTTAGATAAACAAACATTAAAACAAAAGAAAGTATCTGACATTAAAAATAGAGTAAAAATTGGAAATGAGTCATCTGCCGATATATTTGTAAGTATTCATTTAAACAAAATACCTGAGCCTCAGTATTATGGATGGCAAACATTTTATAAAAATGGAAATGAACAAGGGAAAAAACTTGCTACAAGCATACAAAATAGTTTAAATGCATCAATAGAAAAAGAAAACAAAAGAGTTCCATTAAAAATAGATAATGTATATATTATAAAAAATGTAGAGATTCCAACAAGTATAGTAGAATGTGGTTTTTTATCAAATCCTGAAGAGGAAAAACAGTTATTACAAGATGAATATCAAAATAGGATTGCTTGGGGAATTTATACAGGAATAATGGGATATTTTTATGAATAAAAGGAAAATACCTCTTGACGAATTAAGAAATCTATCATAAAATAACAACAAACAAAAATTCGAAAATGTTATTATTAAAATTAAATTCTTAATATAGTATAAAATATTGAAAAACCGTCGCCATTCCCCAATGAAACTGTACAAAATGTGTAAACACATTTTGACGGTTTCTATTGGTCCCCACTTATGGCTCCGAGATTCTTTTTCAATATTCTATATATATTAAGAATTAATATCTAGATTTAAAACATAACAAAAAATGAAAGAATAGGAGAAAAAATGAACGAGTTATTAGATGGATTAAATGAAAAACAATATGAAGCAGTTGTAAATTATGAAGGACCAAGCTTAGTAATTGCAGGAGCAGGAAGTGGAAAAACAAAAGTATTAACACATAAAATTGCTTATTTAATACAACAAATAGGTATAAAACCATGGAACATATTAGCAATTACTTTTACAAATAAAGCAGCAAATGAAATGAAAGAAAGGGTAGAAACACTAGTAGGAGAAGTTTCAAAAGACATGTGGATAGGAACATTCCACTCTATTTGTGTACGTATTTTAAGAAGATATATAGACAGAATTGGTTTCGACTCATCTTTTATTATTTTTGATACAAGTGACCAAAAAACTATGATAAAAAACTGTTTAAAAGATTTAAATATAGATGACAAAATGTTTACAGATAGAAGTGTACAATTTGAAATAAGTAATGCAAAAAACGAAATGCTAGAACCTGAAACTTATTTAGCAAGAGCAAATGGCGACTTTAGAAAAGAAAAAATAGCAAGTGTATATATGATGTATCAAAAAAGGCTAAAAGAAAATAATGCCATAGATTTTGATGATATTATAAACTTTACAATTAAAATTTTAACAGAAAATCCAGATGTATTAGAACACTATTCAGAAAAATTCAAATATGTTTTAGTAGATGAATATCAAGATACAAACAAAGCACAATTCATGCTAGTATCTCTTTTTGCATCAAGATATGGAAATATCACAGTTGTTGGTGATAATGACCAAGGAATTTACAGTTTTAGAGGAGCAGATATATCAAATATACTAAACTTTGAACGTGACTTTCCAGGAACAAAAATTATAAAACTAGAGCAAAACTATCGTTGTACAAAAAGCATTTTAAATGCAGCAAATTCAGTTATTAAGAATAACGAAGTAAAATACGATAAAAAACTATGGACTGAAAATGAAACAGGAAATTTACCTAAAGTATATAAATCAGAAGATGAATATGATGAAGCAAGGTATATAGTAGAGCAAATTAATCATCTAAAGAGAGAGGAATATTACAAGTATTCAGATTTTGCAATACTATATCGTATGAATACACAATCACGTGCAATAGAAGAAATTTTAGTAAGAGAAGATATTCCATACAAAATAATTGGAGGGCTAAAATTCTACGAAAGAAAAGAAATAAAAGACATTATTGCGTATTTAAGGTTAATATATAACCCAAATGATAACCTAAGCTTAATTCGAATTATAAATGAACCAAAACGTGGTATAGGAAAGACAAGCTTAGATCAAGTTCAAAAGCTAGCAGAAGAAAACTCAAAATCAATGTATGAAATAATAAAGAATGCAGAGCAGTATGGGCTAAACCGTGTTTTTGCAAATTCAAGAGAATTTATACAAGTAATAGAAGAATTAAGACAGTTGCAAAAGGAACTAGATATTTCAGAACTAATTAAACAAACTTTAAATAAAACAGGTTATACAAAAGCATTAGAACTAGAAAACAGTGTTGAAGCAGAAAATAGAATAGAGAATTTAGAGGAATTTTTAACTGTTGCAATTGAATTTGAAGAACAATCAGCAGATAATACACTTGCAGAATTTTTAGAAAGTATTACATTATCTAGTGATGTAGATAATTTAGAAGAAGACCAAGACACAGTTACACTTATGACATTACATAGTGCAAAAGGACTAGAATTTTCAGTAGTATTTTTAGTAGGAATGGAAGAAGGCATTTTTCCAGGATATAAGTCAATAGGGGAGCCAAAAGAATTAGAAGAGGAAAGACGTTTATGCTATGTTGGAATTACAAGAGCAAAGAGCAATTTATATTTTACTTGTGCAAAACATAGAACAATATTTGGATCAACAAGCTATAATGCAATGTCAAGGTTTATAGAGGAAATACCAGAAGAATGCGTAGAAGGTCTAAAAGAAATACAAAATATACAAGAAGATAACTCATATAATTCTCCATATTCATGGGAATACGGAAAGGGAAAAGCTAATGTATCTTCATACAAAATGAATTCTGAAAAAGCAGGACAAGTAAAAAAAGAAGTAGAAAAAACATACAATTTCCGTACAGCAGAGAGCTTCTTAAGTTCTCTTGGAGCGAAAGCAAATCAAAAAGAAATCGATTTATCACAATATGAAGCAGGAAAGAGAGTATATCATAAGAAATTTGGAGAAGGAACCATTAACTATGTAGAACAAGAGGGAGATGATTTAAAAGTAGACATTACATTTGATAAAGTAGGGCATAAACGTTTAATGGCAAAATTTGCAGGATTAGAAATAATATAAATAAATATATAAAAAAGGAAATAGTATATAAATATTGAAAAACCGTCGCCATTCCCCAATGAAACTGTACAAAATGCTTACGCATTTTGACGGTTTCTATTGGTCACCCACTTATGGCTCCGAGATTCTTTTTCAATATTTATATACTATTTCCTTTTTTAAGCACAAATTTTTCTTATTTGTATAAAACTAAAAAAATTGGTACACAATAATAAGAGATAAAAATAGAAAGGAAGGATTTTTATGCCAGATTTAAATCAAGTAGAACTACAAAACTTAAGACATTTAATTGGAGTACATGAAACAGCATATCAAAAACTAAACACATACTCAGGCCAAGCAGTAGACCCACAAATAAAGCAGATATTTACAAAATCAGCACAAGATGCGCTAAACACAAAACAAAAATTAATGTCATTTTTAAATAATTAATAGGAGGGAATTATGGACGAAAAAACAATGGTAAACGATATTTTAGGTGGAGTTAAATCAGATTTAACAACATATCAAAATGCAATATCAGAATGTGAAAATACACAGTTAAGACAAGCATTACAACAAATAAGAAATAATGATGAAAGCTTTCAATATGAACTATTTAAGATAGCACAAACAAAAGGATACTATAAACCAGCAGAAAAAGCAACTGTAACAGAAATAGATACTGTAAAAAATGAACTACAAGCATAAATTATATGTAGGGGCATCGTTTGCGGGAATACATCGTAGGATATGACACCACTGTGCCCTCTATTATATGTAAAACAAAAAACAAAATATTCTTAGAAAATTTTTTAAAAAATTTTTTTGTAATAAAACCGTAATATTTCGACCAAATATTACAATTTGATTACAAAACATAGCTATGCAGAGATAAGAGAAGAAAACAGAAGAAAAAGAGATATAATATAAAATAAGCATAAAAAACAACCGTATAATGCGATTGTATATAAAAAATAGTTACGATAAAATAACACTAACAGTTAAAGTTTTGATAAAATTTTACTAAAGAAAAACCTTCGGACACATAAATTTCAAAGCTTTCAATAAAAAAGGAGTGTTAATAACAAAATTATGAAAAAATTATTAATACACGTTAGATCTTGGGTAAAAGTAATATCCCTAATATTTATTGCAAGTATGCTAATTATAGCAGGATTTTCATTCATCTATAAACCAACATATAGTGTAACATTAAATGGTGAATTTATTGGGTACACAAAAAATAAAAGTAGTTTGCAAAGTAAAATTAATGATTACATAGATAATGGAGATGGTGAAAACATAGCATTTGTACAAGTAGACGATTTACCAGAATATAGCTTATGTTTATTAAAGAAAGACATACAAACCAATGATGATGAAATATTTGCAAAAGTAAAGCAAATAGGTACAACATATTATCGCTATTATGCAATTTTAGATGATGAAGAAGAAAAACTATATGTAGCTACATTTGAAGAAGCAGAAAAAGCAGTAGAAGGATTAAAAGAAAAAAATAGTAAAAATAAAGAAGAAGTTAGTATTTTAGAAAAATATTCAGCAGAGCCAAAAGAAGTTGTTAGTTCAGAAGAAGTAATTTCAAAACTATATGAAAAAGTAGAAGCACAAAAAGCAACAACAACTAAATCATCATCAGGTCCAGTTAGATATGCATCAAGCTCTAATACGAGTAGCAAAAAAATTCCACTTTCAATAGGCCTTATAAAACCAATATCAGGAACAGTTACATCAAGATTTGGATCAAGATGGGGCTCTAACCACAAAGGAATAGATATAGGAGCAGCAAAAGGAACCAAAATTAAAGCATCAGCGGGAGGAACAGTAGTAACATCAAGTTATGGATATAATGGTGGATATGGAAATTATGTAGTTATATCACATGGAAATGGTATAGAAACAGCATATGGACATTGTAGTGAATTATACGTAAAAGTAGGACAAAAAGTATCACAAGGAGATGTCATTGCAGCAGTAGGAAATACAGGACGTTCATATGGAAATCATTTACACTTAGAAATAAGAGTAAATGGAGTAGCGCAAAACCCACAAAATTATTTATATTAGAAAAACGAGAGAGATTAGAATTATCTAATCTCTCTCCCCCTTTGTAATCTTACTTCACAAAATGTTTAAAACATTCGGTAATTGCTTTATTTTCAAAAATTATATTTCCATATTCTAATAATTTACTTTCAAATAAATTAGATTCATTCACAAAATGTGCAAATTCTGTAATTCCAGAAGTAAAAGATTTTAACAAATGTGCATTCATATGAATATCTTCTAAAACAAAATAATATTTGTTATTATATTCATATAATTTATTAGAATTTGAAAAATCATCTAAATGTTGTAGAATATCATTTTTTACAAATTTGCAATATTCCAAAAATTCATCAAAACTATCAAAACAATAAATTGCTTTTTGGGCATTTACTGTGGCTATTTTTCGTTTAATACCTATTTTTCTAGGCTTATATGTACTTTTTTGTTTTTCAGGATTAATACGAGTTACAGTTAGAACAAAAGTGCCACTTGATGTAGCAAGAGCTTCAATCATAACACGGTAATCATCTGTTACAAAACCAACTTCTTTTTCAGCCTTTTCTAGCATATCCAAAAATAAATCCTGTGTTTCTATAGGATTAGACATAAAAGAATGAAAATCAATATCCTTTTCTTCTAAATCCTCCATATTTAATGTAATTCTAATTTTATCATCATTTAACTTTTCAATTTTCATTTAAATAGCTACCTCCCAAATTCTCATCTAATAATATTATACTACGAATTTTAATTATTTGAAAGAAACAATTTTTGGTAAAGATATAATAGTATATGAACATTTAACAAAAACTGTACTAATACTATAGCATAATAAAAACAAAAAGAAAAGAAAAAAATAAAAATAAATATATAAATTGGGGAAGCCCCCCATTTTACTGGGAGGCTTCTAAGTCTTCTTTCCGCCACTTACAGAAAAAGAACATGAATACAAGGCTGAAAGCCAAGAAGATGCTACCCAAAAAGGCAAATCCTGCTCTTTCATAAAAAGAAGTGGTTGAAAATAAGCCTATTACCGCAAGCAAAAAATGGAATCCCCAAAGCAGTGAAAAGAATAATGCACACTTGATTTGAAATGGTAGCATTAGCCGCTTTACAGATTCTTTTACTGCTTGCTTTGCTGTTTCAGTTGCTTCAATTGCTTCAAAAGTTTTCATAATGAAAGCTCCTTTCCTTATACTTGTGTTATTTGAAACTAACTTAATTATAACATAATGTTAAAGATGAGTCAACATAATGTGGAGAATATTGGTAAAAAAAGAATATTTAGACTGCTTTTGTAAGGATCTTGCAAAGCCTTGCAAGAGAGCCCCTTGTTAAAGGAGGTTTCTTGTATGCCTTCGCAGACTTTCTTCTTTGTTATAGTCTGAACGGTAACAAAAAAATAAAAAATTACCAATTTATTACTTGAAAAAAATGGCATATGCGTATATAATACTTAAGGAAAAGAATTATGAAACACAAGAAAAAATGGAATTTTAGGAACCAAAAATAGGAGGAACATATGGCTACAAGAGAAAAAAATATATGGATTTTAATAGTATTTATATTATCAGGGCTAGTAATAGGAGGATTATTAGGGCAACTTGCATCACGGAGTAGGGTTTTTATGGTGGTTAGCTTATGGACAAGAATTTGGGCTTACAAGTCCACTTGTACTAGATTTAAGCATTATAAAAATAACATTTGGTCTTCAGTTAAAAATTAATATAGCAAGTATTATAGGGGTTGCAATTGCTATTTTTATTTATCGTAAATTTTAACAAATAGAAATGGGGTAAATTTATATATGGGGGCAAAGAAAGGATGAATAATTATGAATTTAAAAATGAAAGAACTCCCAGAATCAGAAAGACCCTATGAAAAGGTAGAAATGTATGGCACCAAAGGATTAACAGACTCAGAACTATTAGCCATTATTATAAAATGTGGCACAAAAGAAGATACATCTATAAGTTTAGCGCAAAAAGTGCTAAATATAAGAAAAAATGGAAAACAAAAAGATTTACGTTTTTTACAAGATGTATCAATAGAAGAATTAATGGAAATTAAAGGTATTGGAAAAGTAAAAGCAATACAAATTCTAGCAGCTTGTGAACTTGCTAAAAGAATGTCAAAACCAATTCATTCTTTAAAAATTATGATTAAAAGTGCACAAGATGTAGCAAACTTATTTATGGATGAACTAAGATATGAAAAAACAGAAATTGGAAAACTTTTAATCTTAAATTCTAAAAATGTAGTATTAAAAAACATGGATATTGCACTTCGGTGGGACAAATTTTGCAAGAATTGAGCCACAAATAATACTAGCAGAACCAGTAAAAATGAATGCACCAAGTATTATTTTAGTACACAATCACCCAAGTGGGGATGCAAGGCCATCAGATGAAGACTTTAGAATGACAGATCGTATACATGAATGTGCAGATGTTATGGGAATTAGATTAATAGATCATGTTATTATTGGAGAAAATGGTTTTTCAAGTGTAATGCAAGTAGAGAGGGAACAAAAAGAAAAAGAAATGAAAAACAAAAAAAGAAAGGAAAGATAATATGAAATTATTTGGAATGGGTAGTAAAGATATTGGAATTGATTTAGGAACAGCAAATATGCTTGTAACATTAAAAGGAAAGGGTATTGTATTAAAAGAACCATCTGTTGTAGCAATTAATAAAAATTCAGGAAACATTGTGGCAACAGGGGTAGAAGCAAAAGAAATGTTAGGAAGAACACCAGAGCAAATTAAAGCAGTAAGACCTCTAAAAGATGGGGTAATTGCAGATTTTACAGCCACACAACTAATGTTAAGAAATATATTAGAAAAAGTTTGTAAAAAATACAATGTAGGAAAACCAAGAGTAGTTGTTGGCGTTCCATCAGGTATTACAGAAGTAGAAGAAAGAGCTGTAAAAGAATCAGTAATTCAAGCAGGAGCAAGAGAAGTATATTTAATAGAAGAACCAATGGCTGCAGCAATTGGAGCGAATTTAGATGTATCAGAACCAAGTGGAAGCATAATAGTAGATATTGGAGGAGGGACAACAGAAGTAGCAGTAGTATCATTAGGAGGAGTTGTTGTTAGTAATTCTATAAGAGTAGCAGGAGACGAACTAGATAACGATATTGTAAGTTATGTAAAAAAAGAATTAAACCTAAGTATAGGAGAGACAACGGCAGAAGAAGTAAAAAAAGATATTGGATGTGCACTTCCATTAATGACTGAAACGTCAAAAGAAATAAGAGGAAGAGATTTATCAACAGGTTTACCAAAAAACATAAATGTGACATCAACAATGATACAAGAAGCTATGGAAGAATCTATAAATGAAATTGTAGATATTATAAAAACTACTTTAGAAAAAACACCGCCAGAGTTAGCCTCTGATATTATGGAAAAAGGCATAGTACTTGCTGGTGGAGGAGCACTTATACAAAACTTGGATAAGTTATTAAGTAAAAGAACAGGAATGCCAGTATATGTAGCAACAGATCCATTAGACTGTGTTGTAAAAGGAACAGGAAAAACTTTAGAAGATTTAGATAGACTAAAAAATGTTTTAATTAATTCTAGAAGAAACTAAGATAGGGAGGAAATAATGTATAAAAAAAAGACTGGAATTATAGGAATAGTAATTACTGTTGTTATATTAGTAATACTTGTATTTGTATCTAACATGAAATTAGAGAGCTTATCATACATTGAAAATTTAGTTTCAACAGTTGTCATGCCAGTTCAAAATGGATTAACATATTTAAAAAATAAAATAACAGGTAACCATGCATTTTTTGCGGATATAAACAAATTACAGCAAGAAAATGAAACCTTAAAAAGTAGGAATACAGAATTAGAAGAACAGCTAAGAGAATTTGAAATTGTAAAAAATGAAAATGATACATTAAAAGAATATTTAAGTTTATCAGAACAATTTTCAAACTATGAAACAAAACCAGCTTATATAATAAATAAAGACTTTAGTAATTATAATAATGTATTTGTAATCAATGTAGGGCAAAAAGATGGAATAAAAACAAATATGACTGTAATTTCAGAAAAAGGTCTTGTAGGATATGTTATATCTACAACAAATAATACAGCTAAAGTACAAACTATTATAGATACAGCAAGTACAGTAAGTGCCACACTATCTACATCAAAAGACAATATAATTTGTAAAGGAACCCTAGAAGAAAAAGGAGCTTTAAAAGCAACATTTATTCCAACTACTGCAAGCATAGTGCAAGGAGATAAAGTAGAAACCTCTGGAATGGGAGGAATATACCCAAAAGGAATATATATTGGAAATGTTAAAAAAGTAGTATCAACAAAAAATATAGCAGATCGTTATGCTATAATAGAACCAGCAGTAGATTTTAACAAAGTAGACACCGTACTAGTAATCACAAAATAAGGCGTTATGTAGGGACAGATTCCATATCTGCCCACTCACAAAAATAAGGAGACAATAAATGAGAAACACATTAATAATAATAGGAATAATTTTAGTATTCTTAATTTTATATTTTGTACAAGTCAATTTTTTTAATTGGTTTACTATTTCAGGGATATCACCAAATCTATTCGTAATATATGTTCTCTTTATTGGACTATATGCAGGAAAACGACTAGGAATACCAATAGGAATAGTAATAGGAATATTCCTAGACTTTTTTATTAGTAAAAAAATTGGAATTTTAGGTATTATGCTAGGGTTAGTAGGGGAAGTCCGGAAGCCTATTAGATAAAAGTTTTTCAAAAGACAGTAGAATTACAACAATTATAATGACAATTGGAATAACTATTATATATGAAATAGGAGTATATTTCTTAAACATAGTTATTGTAAATGCATCAGTAGAAATAATAACATTTTTAAAAATTCTTTTAATAGAAACAATATATAATGTTTTTATAGTAATAATATTTTACCCATTATTACAAAAAGGAGGCCATTATATAGAAGAGGTATTTAGAGAAAAGAAAATACTAACTAGATATTTTTAAGGCGAGTAGGGGCAGATTCCATATCTGACCCAAAGAAGAAAAAAATAAAAAAGGAGGTGTATAGCTATGAAATTAAATGAAACAAAACCAAAAACTACTAAAATGAATTACAATTTTAGATATAACATTGCAACAACAATAGTATATTTCATTGGAATAATTTTATTAATACAGTTATTCAACCTTCAAATAATACATGGTGCAGAATATAGAGAAACATCTAATACAAGATTAACAAGAGAAAGTACACTAAAAGCTGCAAGAGGATCTATTACAGATAGAAGTGGAATAGAAATAGTAGGAACAACAACAAACTTTAGCTTAGAAATATATAAAAGTAAAATTGACAACAACACTTTAAATAATACATTACTAAAAATAGCGAATGTATTAGAGCAAACAGGAAGTAAATATATTGATGAATTACCAATTACAATAAATCCATTTGGCTTTACATATGAAGAAGAACAAAGACAAAAGAAGTGGAAAACAAGCAATAAATTAGATGAAAACCTATCAGCAGAAGAAACTTTCTATAAACTAAAAGAAAAATATAAAATAGAAAATGATAATATAGAAGAAACAAGAAAAATAATGGCAATACGATACCATATAGCAGTAGAAGGATATAGTGCAACAAAATCAGTAATAATAGCAAATAACATTAACCAAGAAAGTTTTAACATATTTAATGAACAAAAAGACTCATTTCCAGGAATAAATACAATAACACAACCAGTAAGATATTATCCAAAAGGAACTCTAGCATCACATGTAATTGGCTATACACAAAAAATTGGATCAGAGCAATACAAAACAGAAAAAGACAATGGATATACTCTAAACGACTTTTATGGTCAAGCAGGAATAGAAAGATCTGCTGAAAAATATTTAAAAGGAACAGATGGAATAAAACAAATTGATATGGCAGTTGATGGAACAGTAACAGCAGAATATATACAAAAAGAAGCAATACAAGGTTCAAATATTGTTTTAACATTAGATGCAAATCTACAAAAAGTTACAGAAGATGCACTAAAAAACAATGTAGAAAAAATAAAAAATGGTGGGTTTAGTGATAAATCAAATGCAACAGGTGGAGCAATGGTAGTAATGGATGTGAAAACAGGAGAAATACTAGCAATGGCAAGTTATCCAGACTATGATCCATCAAAATTTACATTTGGAATTGACCCTGAAACATGGAAGGTATATAATGATGACACATATAAGCCATTACGAAATCGTGCAACAGGAGAAATATATCAGCCAGGTTCTATTTTTAAAATGGTAACAGCAGTGACAGGACTAGAAACAGGTGCAATAACTAAAACTACAAAAATAAATGATGTAGGAAGATATACCTATTATAAAGATTTTCAACCATATTGTTGGAACCATAGTGGGCATGGGTGGTTAAATGTAACAACTGCAATAAAAGTTTCTTGTAACTATTTCTTTTATGAAACAGGACGTTTATCTGGAATAGACAATTTAGCACGATATACTAAACATTTTGGACTAGGAAGAAAAACAGGAATTGAGCTTCCAGGAGAAGAAAAAGGAATGTTAAATGAGAGAAAAGAAGGAGAAACTTGGAATCCAGGAAATACTGTTCAAGCAGCAATAGGACAAAGGAATAATCTATTTACACCAATTCAAATGGCAAAATATACAAGTATGCTAGCAAATGGAGGAAATGTAGTAAACCCTACAATAATAAAACAAATAAAAAATGTAGATGGAACAGAAGTACCAAAAGAAGAATATGAAAAATACTTTAATGAAAAATTAGGAATTACAGAAGATGTAGATGATGGAATAAAAATAGACCCACAAAACTTAAAAGTAGTATTAGAAGGAATGAAATCTGTTACAAGTGATAGAGGAGGAACAGCACACACATATTTTAAAAACTTTAACATAGAAGTTGGAGGAAAAACAGGTTCAGCACAAGCAGGAAAAGAAGATGATCCAAACTCAAAAGTACATGCGTGGTTCATAGGGTTTGCACCATTTGATGATCCAGAAATTGCAGTAGTAATTGTAGTAGAAAATGGTGGTCATGGTGCATATACAGCAGAAGCAGCACGAGATGTTATGGCACAATACTTTGGAATGAATGCTAACCAAATAACAGAAGATGTAACAGCAATACCATATATAATGATGCAGAATTAATAAAAGAACCCCCAGTCCACTTCGTGGACAGCCCCCTTAAGTAAAGGGGCCTTTACTCTACTAATCTAGACTAGCACAGTATTTATGAGGAGTAGAGAAAAGCCTCCTTTATTTAAGGGAGGTGGCAGTCCGAAGGACTGACGGAGGGTTCTAACATAACAAATAAAAAAAGGAGAAGATGAGATGAATAATTGTGTAACTATTGTTTTAGGAAAAGAAGAAATAACCTTAAAAATTAATGAAAAAGCAAAAGAAGAGGAAATAGTAGAATGTTTAGAAGAAAAAATTCCAGAGTTAAAAAGGCTATATCAAGATGAAAAAACTCCAATTTTTGTAACAGGAAAAGTACTAAAAGAAAAAGAAATGAAAATTGTACAAGAAAAAATACAAAAAGAAATTGATGTGAAAATCGAATTTGATAGTCCAAAGGCATTAGGATTACATGAAATAAAAAGAGCATTTTCGGAAGAAATAGAAAGTTCTGAAACAAAATTTTATAGAGGATCTCTTCGCTCAGGTAAAAAGATAGAATATGAAGGAAGTATAGTTGTTTTAGGAGATGTAAACTCTGGTGCAGAAGTAATAGCAGGAGAAAATATAGTAATTGTAGGAATTTTAAGAGGTATGGCACATGCTGGAGCAAAAGGAAATAGAAAAGCAATGATTTCGGCTGTATCTATAGAAGCACCTCAACTTAGAATTGCAGACATAATTAAAGAAACAGAAAAAGAAGAGGAACAAGAAAGAAAAACATATGCACATCTAGAAGAAAACAAAATGATAATAGAATAAAGGTAAAATGTAGGGACAATTATCAATCGCCTGCAGACTTCAAAGAATAATCTTCTATGGATCTTTGAAGGAATGTCTAGAGGTAAATTGGAAATAAAAGAAGAGATGTTGTAGAACGGGCGATTACTAATCGCCCATAACTTTGCACTATATCTTATTTAACTAAGTAACAATAAAATAAGAGCAAGAAATAAACCTTCATCTTTTACACCTTCTTGGTACAAAAAGAAAATAAGGCAAACAAGTAAAATATCGTCATAATACAAATTAATACCAAAAATTTGAAATAAAGGAGAATCTTCATTCTTAGAAGAAGGTTCCTCGTTTTTTTGTGTATAAGAACAATCCATTGTAGGGGCACCGTTTGTGAGAATACCCATAAGACGTTACACTACTGTACTCTTGTTTTGTTTTAGGTTTTTGTACTTTTTTTGTATGTATTGTATCTTCATAAGGCTTCTTATTAGGCTGTTCCGTATGCATATTCCCATTTCTAATGTTACTATTGTAAGGAACATTAGGATAGTAATATCCATATCTAGAATAACGATGATAATAAGGAGGTTTAAAATAAGGGTATGAAAACATCATTCTATTTTTCACCACCACTTTCATGTAGAACATCCATAATTTTAGTCATATTTAATAAACCGAACATATTGTTCTACTTTTGCTTTTCTACTTTCTTTTAAATAGGGCTTTAAAGAAAGCAAAAGGTTAGCTCTAGGGTCATTTTTAGAATTTCCCATTTTATCCATAATAGACTTCATTTTTAAAATAGTATTAATATCAATAGAAGGATTACTTACATTTTCTTCTGTTTTAGAGGAACCAGAAGAATTGTTAGAAGAATTTGAAAACATTTTCATTAGATTTTGTAGCATTTCAGGATTAATAGAGGTATTATTAGAAGTTCCGATTTTCGTTAGAAGAGGTACTTGTATTACTTGCTGTTTCATTCACATTATTAGAATTTTGACCGTGAAGATTGATTCATAAAACCGATTCATCTTTTCCTTTATATTATCTGGAATATTTCCATTTTTCATCATATTTGCTAAATTATTCATAAAATCAGAATCCATTTTTCAAACCTCCTAAATGCAAAATCAAATTCTTGTTACTAGTATATGCACTCGGCAACAAATATGTTACATCATATTATACAAAGAGAAAAATGTAGGGGCACCGTTTGCTGGGAATACCCGTAAGACATAACACCACTGTGCCCTAATCCTATTATTCCCAAGCAAAATAAAGAGAAACTACTTCTTTTGTAATACAAATTTAACACAAATATTATAATAAAAATCTGTAAAGTAGTAATATACATTTCCCTAAGTAAATATAAATAAAAGGACATGTAATATACCAAATATTACTATTGAAAATATATTAGAAAAATGTAAAATTATATATAAATATAATAATAAGGAAAATATTTTACATAAAAACTTAATTTTTTTAAGGACAACCCTTGAAAAAAGCCGAAAAAAGGCGTATAATAAAAGTATATGTGTAAAGAAAAAAGAGGAGGAATTGTTACCATGAATCAAAAAATATGTACTAAGTTACTAGCTAGCTTATTGGTAGTAACACTAACATTCGCAAACTTTATAATGTTAGGAGCTTATGCAAGTAATACATATGGGACAGAAGATAACTTAGAAAAGCAAGAAACTATTACAAATAATGCAAATGTAGTATTTGATGCTTATTTTAAAGACAAGGAAGGAAATATAACTCATACAGTAAGAGAAGATATGGCAAGTAATGATTTGAGGCTATATGCTAAGGTAGAAGTAAAAAGAGGATATTTAAAAAATGCTACAATACAAATTTTAGGCGAAAATGAGACCAGTAGTAATATAGCAATAAAAAATAGTAGCAATGCCTCAGAAAATATTGAAGCAATAGATACAAGCAAAAATACAATTACTCTAAAACAAATAAATACAGGTATGCAAATAGTGCTAGAAATTCCAGTAGTTGCTTGTAAAGAAGATATATATGACTTATCAAACTTTAGTAAATTAAACAATATTGTATTAAGAGGAAATTATATAGGAGATAATGGAAAAGAAACGAAAATTGTGAAAACTATAAAAACAAGAGCTGAATGGAAAGCAGAAATAGCTCCTGTTTTAGAACAACAATTAATTCGTTTTATTCCTTATGTGGTAGGAGAAAAAAATGGAACAATTTTACAAACACTTGTAAAAAGTGGAATTAATGAAAATGTTTTACCAATAGAAGAAACAAAACTAGTTTTACAGGTTCCACAAATAAATGGAAAAAATCCAGACAGTGTAAATGTTATACCAAATGCAGTTTTAGGAACAAATGGTATGAAAGTAGAAGACTTTAATGAAAGCAACTGGAACTACAATAAAGATCAAGGAACAATTACAATACTAATAAAAAATGAAGCAAATGAAAATAGAGTTTCATGGCTAAAAAATATACAAGACGAATTTGTTATAACATACACTCATAACGAAAAAGTTGATACTATACAAGCTACACAAAAAGCTACTTTAGAGCTAAAAGCATATAACAGTATAGAAACAAAAATATCTAAAGAAGCAGAATTAGTTATTACGCAAAATGAAGTATTAGGACAAATTGTAACAGCAAATATAACAGGAGCAGAGGCTTTAAGTAAAGGTTACTTATATACAAATGTAAATAGAGAAGCTATATATAACGAAAATTTAACAATAGATATATCATATCCAGAGTTAGTAGATATATTAAATATTGAACAAAATATAGATTACTTTGTAAATGATAAAGGACAAGTAAGTCCTACAACATATCAAAATAAAAATTATGCATACTACAAATCTACAAAAATTAGTAAAGCAAATTTTGAAAGTATCTTAGGAAAAGAAGGAAACTTAAAAATATTAACATTAGATGGAAATGAACTTGTTACTTTTAATAAAGATACAGCTATAGATGAAAACGGAAACTACGTATATAACTATGCAAATGAGACAAACCAAATAAAAATACAAACAACTAGACCAGTAAAAACAGGAAAATTAGAAATAGTACATGAAAAAGCATTAAAAGGAAATACAGATTATAATAAAAAACAAGTAGAGAGTTTTAAGACATTAGATATTTCAGCAAAAGTACAAGCATTTACAGGCTCAAATATTATTGCAGAAAATGAAGCTAAAAAAAGTATTTCATTAATTGCACCAACAACTAAAATAGAAGCAAAATCAAGTAACGAAAACTTATCAACAGTAGTGACAAACGAAAATGTAGAGTTAAGAGTTATATTAAAAACAAATGATATTACATGTGATTTATATAAAAATCCTACAATAGAAATAGTATTACCAAATTACATTAAACAAATAAATATAAAAGACATAAACTTGTTATTTGACGATGAACTAGCAATTAAAGAATATAACACATATATAAATGAAACAGGAAATATTGTAATAAATGTTGCATTACAAGGAGAACAAACTAAATATAGTGGAGACGAAGTATCAAAAGGAGCAAACCTAATAATAAATGCAGATATTATGCTAAAAAATTTAACACCAACAAAAAATGATGTAATGAAAGTATATGTAATAAATGAACTAGTAACAACATATGAAAATTCACAACAACAAACAGTAAATAAGCTAAGAGCAAATATAGCACCAAGAGGATATAGTGAGGTAGCTTTAAATGCTGTAGCACCAGTAGGAATAGTAGCAACAACTGAAATTTCAGGATATAATGAAAAAAATGAAAGAGTAACATCTATTAATGGAAACGAAGTAATTGGAAAGCTAGATGTAAAAAAAGCTAGAAGAATAGCAAATGTAAATATGAATGTAATAAATAACTATCAAAATAAAGTAAACAATATGGTAGTATTAGGAAGAATTTTAACAAACTCTAGCAAAAATGCAGATACATTACAAGATTTTAGTTCAAACCTTGAATCAACAATGTCAAGTGCTTTAAATGTAACTGGAGCAGAAGCTGAAATATATTATAGCACAAATGAATCTGCAACAAATGATTTAAGTTTAGATGCAAATGGGTGGACAAAAAACATAGAAAATATTAAGAATGTAAAATCTTACTTAATCGTAGTAAAAGGAGATATAGAAACAGGAACAACATTAGGATTTTCATATAATTTAAATATACCAGAAAATCTAAGTTATGATACAAAAGGATATAGTAATTATGTAGTATATTTTGATAATGTAAAAGAAACAGAAACAATTAAAGAAAAAGCAGTATCAGCTACAATAGGATTGGAAACAGGAAAAGGACCTGAATTAGATGTAAATATTAGTACAGATGTAGGAAGTAATGATGTACAAGAAGGACAAATTATTACATACACAGTAACAGTAAAAAATATTGGAAAATCAGAAGCAAAAAATGTAACTGTATCAAGTAAAATTCCAGAAAAGACTATATATACATACTTTGCTGGAGCAGGTGAAGGAGAAGATCCTATAAGAAGAGAATATGATACTAACAAGAAAACTTATTCTGAATTAATTGAAAACATTTCAGTAGGAGAAACAAAAGAAATTACATATCAAGTTAAAACTGGAACTTTAGGTGTAATATATGATGAAAATGGAAATGTAAAAGTAGATGAATATACAATTTCAAATAATGCCAAAGCAGTGGTAGAAGGATATGATGAGGTAGAATTTGCAACAAAAACAATAAAAAACAAATTAGTTCAAGGATATATAAACATTAAAATGAAAGTTGCTAGAATTCCAGCAGAATATGTAAGAGCAGAGGGCGATGAGTTAACATATGAACTTGAAATAGAAAATGCAAGTTCTATAGAAAAGAAAAACTTAACTTTAAAAACTGTATTACCAGAAGGAGTTACATATAAATCATCTACAAATTCTGGAAGCTATAATGAGCAAACAAGAGAATTAACATGGAATATAGAAAAATTATTATCAGAAGAATGGAAACAATATTCATTTACAGCAACTATAGATAAATTACAAAACAATGTATATGAAAAAACTATAAAAACATATGCAAGTGTAATAGGAGAAAAAACTGTAACTTCAAATGAAACTGCAATTACTGTAAAAAAAGCTAAATTAACAATAAAACAAACAAGTGAAACTCAACAAAAAGTTTCTGTAGGAGATACAATTATATATAATTTTGAAATAACAAATATAGGAAAAGGTTATGCATCTTTAGTACAGTTAACAGATGCTATTCCAGAAGGATTAACATATGAAATTGCACAATATTCTTATAATGGAAAAACAATTAATTCAAAAATTGGAACAGGAGATGTAGCCAAAATAATAGTAAATGGATTAAAAGAAGGCGAAACTCTAAATGTATCAATTAAAGCAATAGCAGAGGAACTTGAGGATGGTGCAAATGAAAGGAAAGTAACCAATAAAGCTACAGTAATAGCTACAGGGCTAGAAGAAGTTACTTCAAATGAAATAACTCATACAATTGTAGAAAAACAAGCAAGTATAGATGATCCAAGTATAGATGAACCAATAGAAGGAACACATACTATTTCTGGTATAGCTTGGTTAGATGAAAATGGTAATGGAAAACGCGATGAAAACGAAAAAAGAATGGCAGGTATTCCAGTAATTCTAATAGATGCGCAAAATGGACAGATTGTAAAAGATATTAAAACTGGAAAAGAGAAAAAACAAGAGACAAATTCTAATGGTAGATATACATTTGCTAACTTAAAAGATGGAACCTATATGGTGGTATTCTTATACAATTCTGGTGATTATGGAATAACTCTTTATAAGCAAGAAGGTGTAAATGAAGATCAAAATTCAGATGCGGTTCAAGTAAATGTTATATATGAAGGAACTTCAAGAGTAGCAGGAGCAAGTGATAAACTAAATCTATTAGGTGAAAATATTGCAAATATTGATATAGGATTAACAAATTCACCAAAATTTGATTTAAAATTAGATAAGGTAATTAGTAGTATTGTAGTAAGTGATGCAAATGGAACAGATGTATATGAATACAAAGATGAAAAACTTGCTAAATTAGATTTAAATAGTAAAAGAGCAATTGGAAGTACAATTATAGTAGAATATAAAATTCGTGTAACAAACGAAGGTGGAGTCGCAGGATATGCTAAAAAGATTGTAGATTATATGCCAAGTGGAATGAAGTTTAATTCAGAATTAAATAAAGATTGGTATGCATCAAATAATGGAGCAAATCTATATAATTCTAGTTTAGCAAATGAGCTAATACAACCAGGAGAGACAAAAGAAATTACATTATTATTAAGTAAAAAGATAACAGAATCTAATATGGGAATTATAAATAATACAGCAGAAATAGCTGAAAGCTATAACGATTTAGGTCTAAGTGATATAGATTCTACACCTGCTAATAAAGTACAAAATGAAGATGATCTAAGTAGTGCTGATGTAATTATTGGTACAAAAACAGGTGAAGTATATTTATATATTACATTAACTTTAGTAATAATTAGTATGTTAGGAGTAGGAATATACTTAATAAATAAAAAGGTTTTAAAAAGAGGATAGAAAGGAGGTAATAACATGAATAGAGTAAAGAAAATAGCAGTTAGTATATTAATTATTTTGATTGGGATAATGATAACAACTGTATCAAATGCAACATTTAATGTTTATAGTGATGTTGTTGGAAGTGTAATAAAAGATCATCATTTTTATCCAAATACAGCACTTCCAGGAGGAACATTTTTCTGTATAGAACCAGGAGTAGAATTTAGCCCAACTTTATCATCAAGTGAAGATGCAAGCCATCCTAGTGGATCAACTGTACCTACAAATGGTAATTATTTGTGTACAAGATGTAACCCTACTATTGATCTTCCATGGAGTAATGGTACAAAGTATTTTTATAGATTTACAGAAGCTAATACGTTTTCGTGGCATGAACATCCAGATGCAGCTTATGTATTAGCTCAAATGGAAGAAGATGGTAAATTAATTAGTTGGGATACTGCCTATGGAATCTGGAATTCATCAATTAGTAATCCAAAAAGACCAGTACCTGAAGGCGAAAATTATCCAATTGTTGCTGAATCTCAAGCATATAAAAGCTTTTATGAATTAATACATGGTGGAGCAACGACAAATGATATATTTAAAAGTTTGATTAAAGATGAAAGTAAAAATATAAAAGTAGGAGTTAATCAAAAAGAAGGTTCTTACACTGTAGGACCATTTAAGATTGATTATCCAGATGGAGTATATGATAGTAAAAATAAATTTAGTTGGATAAACTCTATGGAAGCTGTTACAAATGTAGGCAAAAAAGCAGTAACTATATTAGATAGGAAAGGTAATGAAATTAAAATAGATGATCTAAAGAAAGATGGAAAAGAGACATTAGATCAAAAAGAATTCTATATTAAGTTTTATTCTACAGAAGCGACTGAAATGAGCTTAAAAGTAAAATTTGGTTATGTAGAACATTGTGATGCAACAATGACAAAATATACAGGTGTAAAAATATATCGTAATTGGGTAAAAGAAACTAGTGGAAAACATGAACATGTAAGATATGAAAGTTATGACCCAAAAGAATATTACTCAAATGGTGAAGAGAAGAAAAAGGAAATAAGAGAAGAATTTGAACAAAGAAGATATAAAGCACAAGATGTATCTATAGGTGAGCCTCAAGTATTAATGGCTCTTTCTAGTAAAGCAACAAAAGTATATAAAGAAGTAGAAATAGAAATTCCATTTGGTAATCCACCAGGGGATACACCTCCACCAGATACTCCACCTCCATCAAAGATTCCACTTACAATAAAAATTTCAGGAAATGTTTTCTTAGATAAAGAAGCTGAAAAAGGAAATGATGGAGATGATAAAATTGATTTAGAAAATCCTAAAGAAGAAGGACTAGCAGGAATAGAAGTATATTTACACGATATAACTCTAGGAGACAAAGTAATAAAAAGAACTCATACAACAGAGGGCGGATCCTATATTTTTAACAAGCTAAATGCTCAACATAAATACTATGTAGAGTTTGTATATAATGGGATGCTATATACAAATGTAGCAGTAGGAGATTTAGATATTAATGCAAATGATATTTCAAAAGCATCAGAAAATGCTCATGGACATGGTGACAATAGGCAAAAATTTAATAGTGTATTTAGTGAAATAAGTTCAAGCCCATTAAACTATGAAAGTCCATCTCGAGGAGGATATAATCAAGTATTCTTGCAAGAACAAATAGCAAATACATTTAAGAATATAGCAGAGAAATTTGGTAACCATGGAGGTAGTGATGAGGAAGTATTTGCATATGATTGTAGAATACATGCATATAGTGAAAAGAATTATCCATTAGTACAAGTGTTTACAATAGATGAAGATGGAAATGTAATTCCAAATGATAAGTATGAATATATTTATGATGAAAAAAATACAAAATATAACCAATTACATGTAAACTTAGGTATTGAAGCAAGACCATGGTTTGATTTAGCATTATATAAAGATGTATTTAATGCAACAATAAACATCAATGGAAAACAAGAAATATACACCTATGATGCAAGAAAAGACTGGGAAAATAAAGGTTTTGGATATCAAGTAGGAGAAGATGCTTACATTGGTGCGTTAAGAGATTATTATATTAAAGGAGAACAAGATGGAATAGATAATAACCTTAAGTTAAATAAATCAGGTAAAAATCAACATGGTGAAGGCGAATATATCCACGAATATAGGACAGAAGAGATTATTAATGGTAATAATGAAGGATATATAAAACAAGATAACAGTTGGCTAAGTGATCCAAATTATGAAAAAACATTATATGGTGAAATAGGAAAAGGCTATGCGTGGCGAGATATTGACCAAAGTAAAGAATTAAAACCAGAGGACAAACTACAAATTCATGTAACATATAAAATAGCAATTAGGAACCAATCAAGTGTAGTAGGAGCTATTACAGAAATTGTAGATTACTATGATAGTAAATATAAATTTGAAGGTGCATATATAGGAAACGAAGAGGGTAAAAGATATTTAGCTGAAAATGGTGATGAACTTAATAAGGTAATTGTAGATGAAAAATCTATATATGAAAATACTGAAATGGCAAAAACAGGATCATGGCAAGTATATTCAAAAGAAGAATTGGATAGAGAAAAAGAAAATCCTACACATGAATATAAAACCATTTACTTAAGACTAGAACATGAACAAAGGTTAGGTTCAGGAGAAGAACAATACATCTATATTACATTTGGATTAACTGAGCCAGAATCTACATTAATTAATGCAGAAGTACCATTTGGTAAAAAATTATATACATACAATATGGCAGAAATTAATGGATATAAAACATATGGATATTATGACAAAAATATTGATGAATCATGGGGATTAATTGATAAAGATTCAATTCCAGGTAACTTTAATCCAAGTACATATAAATATGGAAATGAGCTAGAAGACGATACAAGTAGAGCACCAGCATATGCATATACAATTCGTGAATCTAGAACACTAGAAGGAAATGTATTTGAAGATATGTTAGCAAAAAATATTCCACCTGATGAAATGCCAAGTTCAAAAAAATATGAAGTAAAAGTAAATACTACTAGATTTGGAGATGGAACAATAAACACTGTAGACGACAAAATGATTGCAGGAATTAAAGTAGAATTAATTGAAATTAAAGATGGTAACTTGTATTCTCGTCAAACTACAAGGACTAACAGAGATGGTTGGTATGGTTTTGGAGCATTCTTACCAGGAGACTATACAATAAGATTTACATATGGTGCAGAAGACCAAACAGCATTAACAGAAGACTCTAAATATAAACAAGGACTAAATAAAACATCATATAATGGACAGGATTATCAATCAACTATATTTACATCAAATGCAAAAACTGAAGATAATGTAGCTATTAGTCTTGTTCCTCAAATGTATAGCGGAGAGATAATTAAAAAATATACAAAGCAAGTAAAAGAAAGTGATAAAGAATGGGCAAATGTTGACTATTATTGGTATAAAGAAGATGATGAAGACAACCAAAAAGATAAATCAGATGCACAAGATGATGCAGCAAGAAGACAACAAGTAATAGATTATTCAAAAGAAGAATATGGAAGAGAAATTACAAACCACAAAGCAGAAGTGTTTAACTCATACATTAACCCAGACACATTAATAAAACAGCAAGAAGAAGGCAAATTTAACCAGTTTACACAAGCACAACCAATGGATGAGGCTGTATATACTAAAGACAAAAATAGAGAGCTTGTTGATGAACTTGAAAGAAGCACATATATGTATGCATATACACCAGAGATTCCAATAGAAGTTGAAAAGACAGTTACAAGCATTAAAGGAAACCAAACTTCAGATAAGTATGATTACTTAATTAAAGGAGTAGACTTTGGTGTAGTAGAAAGACCAAGAGCACAATTAATAATAGACCAAGATATAGAGTACATTAAAGTAACAGCACCAAATGGTAATACATTACTAGAATTAGAACATGAAGAAACAGGAAGTAACTATAAAATAATTGTAAATAATGAAAATAATTACCAATGGCCACAAGCAGGTGATTTTAATAAATATGACAAAGATGAGCTAGTAAATATTATTATGGATGATGAATTACTAAGTGGTTCAAAACTTGAAGTAAGATATAAATTTACAGTAACTAATAATAGTGAGAAAAACATAGGTGGTACAAAAGCTGTAAACATTATAAATTATGTAGCAAATAACTTTAACTTTGATGAAAGCGATAATGATAATTCTAAATTATGGGAAGTTGTTAAAAAAGAAGATATTCAAACAGGAGAAAAATCAACACTAATTAACAATTCTACTGTAGACTTAAGCACACAAACAACAATACTAAAAGCAAAAGCATATAATGAGGAAACAAAAGAAGGAAATAAATTAACGAAAATGTTACAGCCAGGAGAAAGTGAAGAAACGACATTAACATTAAAGAAAACTCTATCATCAGAAAGCTCAGCAGATGACTTAAAATATACAAATATGACTGAAATAGTAGAAATTGAAAATGATGTTGGTAGACGTGATTATGGAGCAATTCCTGGAAACCAAAAATTAGATGAACAGCCACGTGAACACGATACATCAGGAGCAAGTAGATCTGATGACATGGGATTATATAGACCAGATGGAGAAATTATTATAACACCACCAACAGGTGATACAAAAATTTACTATGTATTAGCAGCAGGAATAGCAGTATTAGCATTAGCAGGAGTAGTTTTAATTAAAAAATTTGTATTAGGTGGTAAAAAATAAATCAAAAAATAAAGGATGAAAGTCAATAGTTGGGGTAGAAAACTTTGAAAGTTTTCTACCTCAGCTTTTTAAATGCAATTTAATGTTTACACAAAAAAATTGCAAAATAGTAATTTGGCAAATCTACTTTTATATCTAAGAGTGTTAGCAAAGAATCTACCAAATTAAATAAGTAAAATGCAATAATATGATGAAAAATGTCATATTCTTTTTTGATTGATTTACCAGTGTTTGTTATATTCCTTATAGAGCGGGGAATACTAAGAGTGGTGATAATACATGAATGGTAAAGATAATACAAAACTTACAAAAGAAGAATATAAGATAAAGGATGTATTTGATGAAAATTCAAAAATTGATATTAATGAAATTATAAAAGAATCTTTTTTATTAAGCCTAAAAGATTGTAAACTGTAGTAATGGAAAAAATCGCCTAAAATATATCAAAATTTTGTGGTATATGGTATAATTATTATAGGCGATTGCTTAAAGGGAGGGATTAGATGTATCAAACATTACCAATAAGCAATCAAAAGACCTTTAAAGTAGGTTTATATATTAGGTTATCTAGAGAAGATGGTGATAAAGAAGAAAGTTCTAGTGTTACAAATCAAAGAGAAATTTTAAAACGATTTGTAAATGATAATGAAAATTTTTTCATTGTAAAAGAATATGTAGATGATGGATGGACTGGTACGAATTTTGATAGACCAAGTTTTAAAGAGATGATACACGATATTGAAACAGGGCTAATAGATACAGTTATTACAAAGGACTTATCAAGACTTGGAAGAGAGAGACTAGCAGTAGGGTATTATACAGAAATTTATTTTCCAGAGCATAGTGTAAGGTATATAGCACTTTTAGATAATATTGATACATACTTAGATTCAGGAATGAATGATATGGCACCTTTTAAAGGAGTTATAAATGATATGTATGTACGAGATATTTCCAAAAAGATTCGTAGTTCACTAATTGAAAGAAGAAAAGCAGGGAATTATTTAGCAGTAACAGCACCATACGGATATAAAAAGGATTTAGACAACAAATTTCATTTAGTAATAGAGCCTAAAGAAGCGGAAGTAGTTAAAAGAATTTTTGCTTTATATAGGCAAGGAAATGGTTTGACAAAAATTGCACAAATTCTTACTAAGGATGGGGTAACTGTTCCAGGAGAAAGTAGAAATATTGGAAAGACACGAGAAACTGTACTATATGGTTCTTGGAAGCAAACAACCATTAGACGAATACTAACCAATAGAGTGTATTTAGGAGAACTTGTACAATTTAAAAGGAGGAAAGTAAATTACAAATCAAAAAGAAGAATAGAAGTACCAGAAGAGGAAAGATATATTTGCAAAGGAACACATGAAGCAATTATTACGGAAGAAGATTTTGATAAAGTACAAGAAATATTAAAGGGCAATAAATCTTTTAAAGGAACTAAACACGATTATTTATTTAAAGGACTTTTATATTGTGCAGAGTGTGGAGCAAGGTTAAATATAACGTATTCTAATTATGCATTAAAGAAATATGGAGAGTATCGATATACAACAATATGCTACAGCTATTCAAGATTATATAGTAATATTTGTACAAGACATTCTAACAGTATTCCAGTATTAGAAGAAATTTTGATTGAACATATAAAAACGGTTTGTAAAAAATATCTTCAAAAGGACTTATCAGATAAACTATTAAAACTAGCACAAAAAGAAAAAATGCAAAGATTACAAATGCATAGCAATGAAAAAAGATTAGAAGAAATAGAACAAAAAATTGCTGATTCTAGCTTGTATATTAAAAACTTGTATAAAGATAAAGTAAAAGGTATTGTTTCTGAAAATGATTATATTGAACTTGTAACAGACTTTACAAGAGAGCGAGAAAATTATTTAAAAGAAAAAGAAGAGCTTGAAAGAAAATTATTGGAAGACAAAGTAAAGCAAGATGATACAGATAAGCTAGAAAAATTAGTAAATGAATTCTTAAAACTAGATAAACCAACAAAAGCATTGTTAAAAGAATTAATTGAGAAAATTACAATTTCAGAAAATCATGAAATTACGATTTATTATAAGTTTAGTGAACTTACTGAAATTGGAAAACATGAAGATAAGATAATAAAAGAAGCGGAAGTTATAAATAATAGAAATAAGAAAGTAGTTGCTTAATAAAAAAAACAATCAATGTAGGGGCGATTTTAATCGCCCGTGCTCCAAAGGAATATCAACAAACATTGAATATTAATTGTAATTAAAAACTATGTAACAATTATTATTATTATTATTATTATTATTAAGCAAATTTTACGAAAAACGGGCGATTAAAATCGCCCCTACAAAAAATTAAATATAAAACAAAAATATGAAGTAGCTTTTGATGAAAAGTTAGTTAAAAATTAAGTATAAATATATTTTTAACAGCCTCATCACTAGCTACTTCATATTTGAATTTTTCTAAAGCGTCCATAGCTTCTGGAACTGCTTTTATATTACTATTGTTTGATGCCATTATTAATTCACCTCCTGCTAAATTACATTTTTGAAAAAACATTCTTGCTTCTTCGTAATATATAATGTGCAGTTTAATTTAAAATAAACTGGTAATTTTTGCTTATATGAAATATGTAAATTTATTGTGATTTTTGTTGTAAAAAAGCTTTTTTATAGGTATAATAAAATTGATATAAAAACAAAAGAAGGGGAAAAACTATGTATAAGTTAATTGCAATTGATTTAGATGGAACACTTTTAAATTCTTACGGAGAAATTAGCTTAGAAAACAAAAATGCAATAAAAAAAGCAACCGAAAAAGGAGTAATTATTATACTTGCATCACGGTAGAATGCCTGGAGCCGTAAGAGCAATAGCTAATGAAATTGGTGCGAATAAATATACCATTTGTGGAAATGGAACTTTAATTTATGATTTGCAAAAAGAAAAAATAATATACAATTCATTTATGGAAAAGAAAAAAGTATTAGATATAATTAAAATTTGTGAAGAAAATAGCATATATTACAATATATATACAGAAAATGAAGTAATAGCAAAATCTTTAAATTATAATATACTTTTTTATGATAAAGAAAACAGCAAAAGGCCAATTGAAAAAAGAACAAACATAAATATAGTACAAGATGTATATAAATATATAGAACTAAAAGACGATATATCTATATTGAAAATGACAATTTGTGATAGTAATAAAGCTATATTTGGAGGAATTATAAAAACAATAAAAAAAATACCTAAAATTGATGTATTAGAAATAGAACATATGTCAAGAAAAATTATTAAAGATGGTACAAATGAAATACCGATTGAATATTACTATACGGAGATAGCAAAACAAAACACAAATAAATGGACAGCAATAGAATATTTAATGAAAGAGTTGAATATAAAAAAAGAAGATGTAATGGCAATTGGAGATAATGCTAATGACAAAGAAATGGTTACAAATGCAGGCTTAGGAGTGGCTATGGGAGAATCTATGTTATCTGCTAATAAAATTGGAAATGTATGTGTAAGTAATAATAATGAAAACGGAGTAGCAGAAGCTATTAATAAGTATATAAATAATTAAAAAATAAATATTACAACAATGTTACAAACTAATGATTTTTGAATTACAACAACAATAAAATATTGTATTATGTCTAAAATTATTATACAATTAAATAAATAGTGTTATTTTGTTATAAATAAATAAGGAGGAATTAAAAATGGCTGTAAATCCAATGCAAAAAAAAGCAAGAAATTCAATGTTAATAGGAGTTATTATAGGTTTATTAATAGGCTGTTTAGGAATTGCATTTTTCTTTATGCAAGCCGCAAACTATAAAAAACAAATTGATCAAATAGCAGCAAATGAAGTGAAAGCATATGCATTAAAAAATGATATAAAATCAGGTACAAGTATTACTGCAAATGATCTTATTCAAGTTAGTGCATCAAAAGATTCAATACCAACAGACTATATTACCATAAACGATATTACAGATAAAACAATTGCTAAAGTAGATTTAACAAAAGGACTTGTTTTATCAAAATCAATGGTTAATGAACTAGGAGAAGAAATAACATCAGATTTAAGAGAACAACAATATAATATGATAGTTCTACCACAATACTTAGATGTGGATAATTACATAGATATACGTATACAACTACCAAATGGACAAGACTATATTGTGGTATCAAAAAAACGTATAAAACGAATTAGCGAAGATACAATTTGGATAGATATGTACGAACAAGAAACATTAACAATGAGTAGAGCAATAGTAGAAGCATATATTATGAAAGGATCAAAATTATATGCAACAACATATATAGAAGCAGGAAACCAAGAAAATGCTATACCTACATATATACCAAGTGGAGAAGTTATTAATTTAATAAATGCAGATAAAAACATAACAGACAAAGCAAAAGCTGAATTAAATGCGCGCTATACAGATGACTTACGTGCAAGAAGACAAGATATAAATGCGCAAATAAATGCTGTAGGAGAACAAGCACAATCTAACCTAGAAAGTGGTATAGAACAAGAAATTACAAAAGCAAAAGAAAGCAGAAAAGAATATCTAGATTCTCTAAATGTAGCAGAATAAAATAGGAGGAAAATATGGAAACAATAGGGTTTATAGGAAGTTATGACAAAACAGATTTAATTATATATATAGCTAAAGTGCTTGCAGTAACAGGTAAAAAGGTTCTTGTTGTAGATAATACAATGGAACAAAAAGCAAAATACGTAGTGCCAGTTATAAACCCTACTAAATCATATGTAACAGAATTTGAAAAAATAGATGTTGCAGTTGGACTTGGTAGTTTCGAACAAATAGCAGGATACTTAGGCATTTCAAAAGAAGAATTAGAGTATGATATTTGCTTAGTTGATGTTGACAGTGCTGAAAATTTTGAGAGTTTTCATGTAGGAACAGCTAAGAAAAAGTATTTTGTAACATCATTTGATTTATACTCTTTAAAAAGAGGACTAGAAATTATAAATGATTTAAAAGAACCAACGAATCTAACTAAAATAATATATTCAAAAAATATTTTAAAAGAAGAAAATGAATATTTAAATTATATTTCTCTTGGAACAAAAGCTATATGGAATGAAAACTATATATTATACATGCCAATTGATAATGGAGACCAAAGCATTATTATTGAGAACCAAAGAATATCTAAAATTGGAATTAAAAGATTAAGTAATCAATTTAAGGATGGTTTACGATATATTGCAGTAGATATTTTAGGAGAAGAAAAGGAAGCAGAAGTAAAAAAAGCCTTTAGAATTTTAGAAAAGGAAGTGTAAAATATGTCAATAATAACTTTTTGGAGCAATACTAAAAAGCAAACCTCACAAACCATGTCACTTGCTGCTATTGCAACTAGTATGGCAATTGAACATAATTATAAAATTCTAATTATATCTACAATATATAATGATGACACTTTAGAATTATGTTTTGGAGATTTAAACAATAATAAAAAATTATTAAAAAAGCTAGTAAAAGATGCCAATATTGCAGTAGATAATGGTATTGAAGGATTATCAAAAATGGCACATAGTGGTAGAATGACCCCAGATATAATTCAAAATTATACAAATGTTATTTATAAAAATAGATTAGAAATATTATATGGTTATAAAGAAGAAAAAGATAGACCAAGTGAAGAACAATATTTAAGAATTAGAGAAAAATATAAAGAAATAATTAAAAACGCAGGCAATTTTTATGATATGGTATTTGTAGATGTGGAAAAAGGTTTGGATGATGAATATGTAAAGCAAATTTTAAAAATTTCAGATCTTGTTATTATAAATACAGAGCAAAAAATTGGTATGATAAATGAAATTAATGAACTAATACACAGTGAATTAAGAAACGATAACTTCATTATAAATATAGGAAGATTTGATAGTTACTCAAAATATAGTATAAAAAATATTTCAAGATATTTAAAAATGAAAAGAGATATATCAGTAATTCCATATAATACGCTATATTTTGAAGCAGCAAGTGAAGAAAGTGTTGCTGATTTATTTCTAAAAATACGAAATGTATCTGAAGGAGATAGAAATAAAGCGTTTGTAACAGAAACTAAAAATGCTGCAGAAAAAATTGTTTATAAATTACAAGAATTACAAATGAAAATGTAATCTAAAAGGAGGAGGACCTTATGATAATCAATATGATCTTATGTGTTATTGTTGTGTTAATAGCAGGAATGCTTATTATGCGTACATTAACAAAAAAGAAAGAACAAAAAGTAGAACAAGAAATACAACAAGATGATAAGACGTATACATTGGCAAAAATGACAGAATTCGTAAAAAGAAGATTAGATGAAATTACAAAAATAAATTTATATGATATAGGTCTTTCAGAAGAAGAATTAAAAAGAAGAAAAAAGAAAAAATATGAACTTAAAAAAGCTTTAAAGGGATGTACCTATGGAGATGTAAACGATAAAAAATATGTAAAAGAATTAATTTATGATTTATTATTAAAAGAATATGGAGTTGACGAAACAAACATATCAAAAGCAATTCCATTTGATATTCCATCATTACTTACAGATCAAGACAAATTTGATATATTAATATATATGTATAAAAAAGAATTTGGATATGAAGCACTAACACAATTAATTAAGAAATACAATTTAGCAACTTTAAAATACATATCAGGAGAAGCAAAACCATCTTATGTTATTACAGGTGATGAAATTAGTGATATTTTTGAAAAAGAACAACTAGTACTATCATTTTCAGATAAATTAAATGTTGTAGTACAAAGGATTTATCAACATTATAAAGGATATAGTAGCATAGACGAAGTAAGAGATATGAACATAGATGGTGTATCAGGAGGTGTATCTGGTCTTCCAGAATCATTCCTTTCACAAGTTGCACAAACAGATGGAGATTATTTAGACCAAGTATTAGAAAACAAAGTACCTCGTGCATGTGATAGTATATGGATTTTCTTCCAAGGTAAATCCATACGTCTAGCTTTCCTTTCTTTTGAAACAGAAAGTGAACTAAAAAGAGTATGTCAAAACATATATAAATATAATAACCCAGGTCAATTATCAGATAGTAATGGTTATAAGATTAATGAAATGAAAGACGGTTCACGTGTTGTTGTTGTAAGACCATCTTTCTCAGAAACATGGGCATTTTTCGTAAGAAAATTTGACGTAAAACGTGCAACACTAGAGCAATTAGTTTTAGGACCGGGACATGAAAAGGGAATTGATTTATTAAAATTCTTAGTAAAAGGTGCAAGAATTATATCACTTACTGGTGAGCAAGGTTGTGGTAAAACAACAATGCTTATGGGTATGATTGAAAACATTTATGAAACAATGAACATAAGAGTTCAAGAAACAGCATTCGAGTTGCACTTAAGAAAAATTTACCCAACAAGAAATATTTTAACATTTAGAGAAACAGAAACAATTTCTGGACAAGAAGGTTTGGATGTTCAAAAGAAAACTGACGGTTCTGTAAACATCATAGGTGAGGTTGCAACAGACCCCGTAGCATCTTGGATGATACAAGCGGCCCAAGTAGCATCTAAATTTACATTATTTACACACCACGCAAAAACATTTCCAAACTTAGTAACAGCACTAAGAAACTCAATGTTAAGAACAGGTGTATTTAATGATGAAAGAACAGCAGAAGAGCAAGTTGTTCAAGTATTAAACTTTGATATTCACTTAGTAAAAGACTTTAGAGGAAGAAGATACATAGAAAGAGTAACAGAATGTATTCCATTAGAAGATAAAAATGAATATACATTTGACCATAGAAATGAAAAAACATTAGAAGGAAAAATGGACAAATTCTTTGATAATGCAACACATTATTTTACAAAAGTAACAGATAGAAAACTATATGACTATGTAAACATTATGGAATATATTGATGGAGAATATGTTTTAACAAATAAAATTTCAGATACAAATATTAGAGAAATGAGAAATAACATGGATGAAACAGATTTAGAAGCATTTGATAAATTTGTAGAAGAAAATTGGGGAAGTGTATCTAACAAAAAAGAAGAAAAAGTAGTAGCAAAAAGAACTAGAAAAAAAAGTAATGTGTAGGGGCACCGTTTGTGGGAATACCCGTAAGATGTGACACCACTGTGCCCAAAAGTACAAAAGAAAAATTTAAAGTAAAGGAGGTGCAAAAGTTAAAATGTCAAATCAAGTTATAATGTATGGACTAATTGGAATAGCAGCACTATTTGCAATTGTTATAATTGTATATATTATATTAATGAAAAGAATGAATAGATTAGACGTTAAACAAGCAATGGCATTAAAAGCAGGAACAGATACAAATAACTTTTCAATGGATGTAATTTATCAAAAATTATATATGATCTATATTAAAATTCCAGGCTTAAAAAGGTATTTAGTTAAGTTAAGAAGAAGACTTGAAATCATTAATATAGAAGATGAATATTTAACAAGAAGGCAAAGTGCTAGAATTTTAACTAATGCACTACTTATAATAATTCCACTAACAATAGGCATTATATTATTTACGAAAAATAATACATTATTAATGGCAATTTTATTAATCTTTGAAATCTTTATGGTTGAAACCATTATAGATGGTATGGTTGATAAAATGGATAACAAATTATTAAGACAACAAATTGACTTTTTTGCAGAAATTAGACATGCATATCATGATACAAACATGGTAGAAGAAGCAATTTATGAAGTATCACAAAATGATGAATTAGAAATTTCAAGACAAGCATCAAAAATATATGAAATATTAATATCAGATGATCCAGAAGCAGAATTAGAAAAGTATTATGATGTTGCACCAAATAGTTATTTAAAAGAATTTGCAGGAATTTCATATTTAACAAGAGAATTTGGAGATAGAAAAGACCAACATGGTGCATCACTATATTTGAAAAACTTAAACAATATTACACAAGAAATGCAAATTGAAATATTAAAAAGAGATAAATTAGATTATGTATTTCAAAGTTTATCACTTATTTCAGCAGTACCAATTTTATTTATAGAACCAGTAAAAAATTGGGCAGTAGGGCAATTTAGCTTTACAGGAGAGTTTTACAATGGCAAAGGTGGATTAATTGTACAAACATTACTACTAGTTATAACATTTATATGTTATTTAATGATTAGAAAAGTAAAAGATAATTCATCTACAAATGCAAAACTAAAAAATACAGAAAATCCATGGCAAGCAAAAGTATATAAGAACAAATTAGGCAAAAAAATAGTAGATATGTTTATGCCAAAACCGGGAACTAAAGATGAAAGAAAAATAGGAAAATTACTAAAGGATTCAGCATCAAAACTAAAAATAGAATGGCTATATGTAAATAGAATAACAATTGCTATTGTAACTTGTATAGTTTCAATTATGCTATTTATACAATTACATAGAGTTACGATTCAGTACATATATGAAGAACCTACATCAGACTTTAACATTTTAGGACAAATGAGTGAAGCAGATGAGAAAAAAGGAATGAGAATAACTGAGACACATAACCATTTCCTAAATAAATTTAAAGGAAAAACAAAAACCACAGTAAAACAAATTGAAACTGCAATGAGGCAATCAAAATATTATGAAGATGCAACAGATGATGAAATTGAAGAAAATGCTAAGAAAATATATGATAAATTACAAATAGTTAATGGCGAATATTTTCAGTGGTTTGAATTACTAATTTCATTAGTATTTGCAGGAATTGGATATATGGGACCTGTATGGATGCTTATGTTCCAAGCAAAAATGAGGCAACTTGATATGGAAGATGAAGTTATGCAGTTCCAAACAATTATCTTAATGCTTATGAAAATTGAAAGAGTAAATGTTGAAATGATATTAGAGTGGCTTGAAAGATATGCAAACATATTTAAAGAGCCAATTACGAAATGTGTAAACAACTATGAGGCAGGAGCGTGGGAAGCATTAGAAGAATTAAAAAATGATGTTTCATTTACACAGTTTATACGTATTATTGAAAGTTTACAAGCAGCAGTAGAAAAAATACCAATTAGAGAAGCATTTGATGAATTAGATACAGAAAGAGATTATTACCAAGCAAAAAGAAAGGAATCAAATGAAAGGTTAATTTCTAGAAAAGGAATGATAGGAAAATTTATTGGATTTGCACCAATGGTATGTCTATTTGTTGGGTACTTAATTGTTCCACTAGTTGTAATTGGTATGATGAGTATGACAAGTGCATTTAGTACTATGCAAAAAATGACTTAAAAAAGGGGGAATGAAAAGGTGGAAAATGCATCAAAAGCCCTTTTAATGGCAGGAAGCATACTAATTGCTATTCTAGTAATAGGAGTAGTAATATATATGTTTAATTCGTCTAGCCAGTTATTTAAATCTTCTGATGATATAGAACGTATAGAACAAATAGAAGCATTTAATAGAGAATATGAAGCATATAATAGAAAACTAATGAGAGGAACAGATATAATATCAATTATAAACAAAGTAAACAGTAATAATGAAAAATATAAAGATATACTAGAATACCAGATGAATGTTGATTTTACATTAATAGAAGAATTAGGTTATATTAAAAAAGAAGAAAAAAAGGATGGCAAAACAATTGTAATAATCGAAAAGGGAGAAGAAAGGATATCAGCAGGAAAATATGACAATAACAGCAATGAATGGGAGAAAATAAAAAAGAATGTAGAGGCATTTACAGATTTTAAAAGAAGAATATTTGATTGTACTAATGTAGAATATAATAAACAAACAGGAAGAATAAAAAAGATGTCTTTTAAAGAGCGAAAAATAGATTACACTGAAGGATTGTAATGTAAAAAGGAGGAAATGTAATATGGAAAATGCATCAAAAGCATTACTAATGGCAGCATCTGTATTAATAGGTGTATTACTAATGACTCTTATGGTATATGTTTTCTACTTTTCATCAGATTATTCTAGTAAAATAAAAGATAACATAGCATCAAAAGATATATATGAAACAAATGTAAAATTTGAAATATATAATGGGAGAGATGACTTAAACATACATGATGTACAAACAATAATTAATTTAGTAAAAGATTATAATGAAGAAGCAGTAAATAAGATTAATTTAAATTTAAAATCAGTTTCATTAGAATCTGAATTAGCTAAAGAAAAACAGAGTACTTATATGTGTAAAATGTCATATAATAGCAATAAAAAGATAAGTGAAGTAAAAATTATTAAGAATCCATAAAAGTAAAAAATTGTTAATACAAAAACTATTGATAAATAAATCGAAAAATAGTATAATAAAGGATGAAGGTATGAAAAAAGTACTAATACTTATATTAATTGCATTAATTGTTGGTATAGCTGTATCAGTAGGGTATATATCAAATAAGTATACTAAAACAAGTGAAATACAGAAAATTAACAAAGAATATGAATTTTATAAAGGTAAAGAATTACTAGGTACAGATGTTACAACAGCAATTAATAAAGCCTTAGATTCTAACGAAAGAAATGAAATACCAAAAGATAAAAAAGGTTTTTATATTGAAAATGATACAAATTCTATTAAAGTAGAAATAGTTATGTACAATGAAGATGAACCGAAAACATACCAAATGGAAACAATACAAAAAGTTGGAATTACAGGTTTTATAAATAACTTTAATTTAATTGACTTTACTTGTTCAAAAATAGAATATCACGAAAAAACAAAAATGGTAAGAAAAATAGTATTTGAGCAAGTTAAAGATTAAAAAAATGTCTTTAATATTTAGAGGAAATCTAAATTGTAAATAAAATATATGAAAAATTCTAAGGAGGAAAAGATTATGGAAAATGCGTCAAAAGCATTATTAATAGCAGGAGCTATTTTAATATGTATATTATTAATAGGAGTAGGAATGTTAGTTTATAATGGAGCAATGGATGGAATTGAAGGTGGAATAGCTTCAATGGATGAAAATGCAAAGCTTGCATTTAATACTAAATTTACACAATATGAAGGTAAAAAATCAGGTGCTAATGTAAGAGCACTTATAGGAAATGTTATTTCAAGCAATAGTGCAAATAAAGACATAGATAATAAAAAAGTAGGGGTTATACTAAGTGGAATCACTATTGAAGGAGTAACACTATCAGGACAAGGTACAGGTGATACAGCTATAGGTGAGCAAAATGCAGATACATTAGCTAAAGTTAGAGCGGGAATAAATACAGGTGCAACATATACTGTAACAGTTCAATATAATAATAAAACAGGTTTAATAAAAACAGTTACAATTACTAAATAAGAGGTACTTTTAAGGTAAGTATGTAATCAAATAATAATTGGGAGGTATGTTATGGAAAATGCAGTTGATGCACTAAAATTAGCTTTTGCTGTATTTGTATTTGTAATTGCTTTAGCATTAGCTGTTTCAGTTGTAGGACAAGCAAGAGCAACATCTGATATAATACTATCATTAAACGATAGAACCAATTATTATGATTATGTAGAACAAAGCGATAACAATGCAAACGAAAAGGATAGGATTGTTGATTTTGAAACAATCCTTCCAACTATATATAGATATGCAAAAGAACAATATGCAGTAACAATACTAGATGAAGAAGGAATACCAATAGTTAGGTATGACCTATATACAGAAGGTTTTATGGGAGATTGGGATAAAATTCTTAAAAAGCAACAAATAGCAAGTATAGATAATAAAACCGATTCACAATATGAAGAAATTGCAAAACGAATAAAAATAGTAGATAACTTTATTTATAAAGAATTAAAAAAAAGCGAAAATCCAATTATGGATTCACTAAAAAAAGGTGATTTATATAAAGGAAAAAATATAAATAATGCTACGATACATTCTGTAGCTCCATGGATGGGAAACCCAGATACAGATACTATATATAGAATACAAGCTGACTTAGGAGAAAGTGGTACTACATATGAAAGAAATGGAGTTATATACGAAGGGAAAAACTTAAGTAGTAAATATAAGGATAGTAAATTTAAGGAAAAGTTTTTAGAGGTACAAACTAGTGGAACAACAGTTATTGAACCAGATGAAAATAGTAATATAGAATATTCACTAGAAACAGTAAAAGGAAATAAGAAACTAGAGATAATATATATTTTACAAAAATAATAATTAATTATAATGGGAGGAAAGTAAAATGGGAGATAGCTTAATTACAATTGTAGCAATATTTTTAGCAGCAATCTTAATGTTTGTATTTCCATTAATGTCTATATCAGATAGAAATGACGATGTATCTTTATTAGCGGTACAAACAGAAACAGTGGAATTTGTAGATAATATTCGTTCTACAGGAAAGATAACACAAGAAAATTATTCTGCTTTTATCCAAAAATTAGCAGCAACAGGAAATAGCTACGATATTGAAATAGAAGTTAAAATATTAGATGAAAACCCTGGTAAAAAAACATCATTAACAGAGGCAGATAAAATTGGAGAAAACATATATTATTCAGAGTTTACTAAGCAAATAGAAAGTGAAATAATAAAAGACAATGGAAAAGGTGTAAAAAAACTAAAAGAAGGGGACATTGTATCTGTTAGTGTAAAAAATACAAATACTACAATTGCACAAATGCTAAAGAACTTCTTCTATAGTATTAGTGGAAATGATACATATCAAATTGCAGCACAACATGCTGGAGTAGTTATGACAACAAATGTAAAATAACAAACATTTAGAATAGGTGATAAAATGAAATTACAACACTTAACGATTATTTTCGTAGTAATTATAATACCAATAACCTTAATATTATCAGCATATATTGGAAATCAAATTGATACAGCATCATTGCAACAATCCTACAATACCAAATTGATGGATGCTACGCATGATGCTGTAGTTGCATTTGAATTAAATACAGCAAACAACATATATTCAGGAAATGCAGATTCAATGCGTAGAGATATTACAGCCGCTATTAATACTTTTACCAGTACATTGGCAACAAACTTAGGCATGTCTGGCAATAATTCTGAAGCGCTTATGCCTTATATACCAGCTATATTAATTACACTGTATGATGGATATTATATATATTCTCCATCAGAATATTATAAAACAAATGTTAAAGAAAATGGAGAAGAAGTAAGCAGTGATGATATGAAAACTGGATACAAACATATTTTAAAGCCATATATATATTACTCTAAAAAATACGAAAATGGAAATGATTATATTATAGTTAATTACACATTAGATAACTACATTACAGTATATGGTAAAATTGGAGAAACTCTTATATCAAGGTCTGGATACTTAAGTACACCTTCTGCTAGAGCATTAATTGATATTGATAATAATGGAGAAAATTTAAGTGAAACAATAAAATATAAATACCAAGGACAACTAAAAAACGAAGATGGAACACCAATGGTAGATGTAGATGATAATCCAGTAGTAGGAACATTAGTAGGAGAGCTAAAAAACGTACCTTTTGTATATAGGGATTCACAAAAAGTATATTATATTACAGGAGCAATAGGAAAAAAAGATGGATGGTATACATTATCAAATTTAACATTAAACCTATATAGTGACCAAGGAATGAGTGCAACAGATTATAGTGCAATACAATATAGAAATAAGTCAGAAGACTTTATGAAATATATTAAAGAAAAATTTCAAGGAGATGGAATGAAAAAATCTATTTCAGATATTGTAGAAATAGACAAAAAAGCAATATTAGATCCAACAACGATATCAAATGGGATTAGTAATGATTTTGAAAATCCAGAATCTTTATTTAACCAGCATAAAAGAGAAGTTATTAGAAATTCAATACAAGATAATATGAATAATGCAATGGCTATATATAATGCAAATGCAGGAAGCCTAGGAACTAGTTCATATTTCTCAATGCCAAAATTATCTGAAACAGATTGGGAAAAAATAGTTACAAATGTAAATATAGTTACTTTTATGCAAGGTTTAAGTGTAGGAACCAAAACGTATAATAACTATGCAATAGTTACAAGTACAAATAATAAACAATATGTAGATCCAAATACTATTTACTTTGTTGATACTAGACCTGAAAGTGACCCACATAAAGACGATAATTATCATACCTTAGAACATATAAATGCAGATTTTAACGCTGATAATTATATAGGGTATAAATATGCAGATTTTAAAAAAGTAAAATATGAAATAAAAGATCAAAATGATAATGTAATTACAAATTATTATTATAGAAGACAAGAATATGCATGTTACGATTGTATAGTATCTACAAATAAATTTGAAGATACAAAAACGAAATATGAAATATTACAAAATAATGAAAGTTTAAAGAAAAAGTATTATACTGCACTTGCACGTGAACGATATAATTTAGATAAACCAACTAAAATCTTTTTACAAAATGAATTTTAAATATAATGTTTTAAATATAAAAAAATGGAAAGACTAATAATAAATATAAAAAGTGAGGTTATTATGAAAAAACTTACAAAAATATTTATTATTAGTTTTTTATTATTGTTACTTATGTATGTAACAAATATTACATCTATTCCAGAAAATGTTATGTTACTTCAAGGAGAACATTATAGTATAAAAACATTGCTAGGCATTAATATAACAACAAAACGAGAAAATTACGAAACAATAGAAGTTTCAAGCAATTTATCAGAGAGTGCAACAAAAGTAGGAAAAATAAACTATAGGCTAAATTTATTTGGAGCAATACCCTTAAAAGAAATCACTGTAAATGTAATACCTAAAACATATGTAGTGCCATTAGGAGATGCAGTTGGTCTAAAATTATATACAAGTGGAGTACTTGTAGTAGGAATGGGGGAAATTGAAGGCAGTGGTAATGTTAAATATAAGCCATATGAAAATAGTGGAATAGAAGAAGGAGATAGAATTGTTGCAATTAATAATAATACAGTAACATGTACTGCAGATTTAATAAATGAAGTAAATAAGTCTAAAGGAAATAGTGTGAATGTACAATATATAAGAGATGAAGATACAATTGAAACAAGCATTATTCCAGCAAAAGGAAGTGACAATAAATACAAACTAGGTTTATGGGTAAGAGATGCAGCAGCAGGAGTAGGAACAGTAAGTTTTTATGAGCCAGAAACTAAAACATTTGCAGCATTAGGACATGGAATTCAAGACATAGATACAGGAAAACTATTAAAAATTGCAAAAGGTGATTTTGTAACTACTAAAATAATTTCTATTACGAAAGGAAAAAAGGGAACACCTGGGAAAATACAAGGTTCAATTGAAAACAGTACAATAATAGGCAAAGTTGGAAAAAATACAGAATTTGGAGTATTTGGAACTCTAAATAATACTACAATATTAAACATTAACAAAAATGATGCTATAGAGGTTGCATCACGTGATGAAATAAAAGAGGGAAAAGCAACTATTATCTCTACAGTAGAAGAGGGAAACAAGAAAGAATATGAAATAGAAATAGAGAAGATATATAGAAACAATAATGAAAATAATAAGAGTATGCTAGTAAAAGTAACAGATAAGGAATTATTAGAAAAAACGGGGGGAATAGTGCAAGGAATGAGTGGAAGCCCTATTATTCAGAATAATAAATTAGTAGGGGTATTAACTCATGTATTAGTAGGAGAGCCAGAAACAGGTTATGCTGTGTTTGCAGACCTTATGATAAAACAATCAAGAGAGGTAGAAAACTAGTTTCTACCTCTCTAATATCATAGGACCTATATCAGTTACATTTCCAGCACCTAATGTTAAAACAATATCATTTGGTTTTGCATGTTCTTTTACATAAGAAACAATATCATTAAAATCTGAAATATATTCTGAATGGCTTCCTCTTGTAGAATTAATACGTTCTACAATATCTTTTGAAGAAACACCGTAAGTATTAGTTTCTCTTGCAGCATATATATCTGCTATAATAATATGGTCAAAGTTACTAAGTGCCCCACAAAAGTCATCTAATAAAGTTTTTGTTCTACTGTAGGTATGAGGTTGGAAAATAACCCATGACTCATTAAATTTCTTATTATTTAATGCATTACAAGTTGCACTAATCTCTGTTGGATGATGAGCATAATCATCATATACACGGATATCATTATAACTACCTTTATATTCTAACCTTCTATGCGCTCCTGTAAATTCTTTTAAAGCTTCTTTCATGCTTTTAGACGAAATATTATAATGATCACATAAGCTGATACATGCAAGAGCATTTAAAACATTATGAGTACCTGCAACAGATAATTCAATATGTTCAAAAAACTCTTTATTTTTGTATACATCAAATTCTGCAAAACCATCATCATTAAAAGAAATATTATTTGCTGTAAAATTTGCATCCAAATTTTTAATACCGTAAGTTACAAAAGCGCAATTAGTATCATTTGCTAAATCTAAACAATTTTCATCATCTGCATTTAGCACTAAAAAACCATCTTTAGGTAATAATTTCACATATTTTCTAAAAGCGTTTTTAATATTATCAAATGTTTTAAAATAATCTAAATGATCATTATCAATATTTAAAATAATTTCAGATTTTGGTCTAAATTTTAAAAAACTTTCTACATATTCACAAGCTTCAATAATAAAGTAATCACTATTTCCAACCCTATAATTTCCATCAATTTGTTTTAATATACCGCCAACTTGAATATTTGGGTCAAGACTAGCTTTCAAAAAGCAAACAGCAACCATAGAAGTAGTAGTAGTTTTACCATGTGTACCAGATACACCAATAGTATCTCGAAAAGATTTTGTAAGTTCACCTAAAAAATCACAACGTTCAATAATAGGAATATTATTTTCTTTTGCAAAAATGATTTCTGGATCATCTTGTTTAATTGCAGCGGTATAAACAACTGCATCAGCTTGTTTAAGATTTTCAAAATCACGCCCAATAGTAACTGTAATTCCATTATTAGCTAATTTATCAGTAATTTCAGAACGATTAGCATCAGAGCCAGTAACTTTAAATCCCCAATTGTTTAAAATTTCTGCAATACCACTCATGCTAACTCCGCCAATTCCAAGCATATGTACATGTTTATATTTTTTAATATTATCAATATTTGCCAAAGCCATTCGCCCCTTTAAATTTCATTTATACAATTATCATTAATAACAGATAAATTATATACTTTAAATAGTTTTTTTTCAATATTATTTTATGTATTATGTATAAAATTTGTTAAAAATATGCATTATATAAGTACAAAGAAAATGAAATTAAAATTTTTGTAAAATATGGGAGGAAAAAAGATATTTATGACGAATAATATATTTGTACATAAAAGTACAAATTTTAAAACTTTAGAAAGAGGTGCTTAAATTATGCAAATTACAGACGTACGTTTAAGAAAAGTAAATTCAGAAAACAGAATGAAAGCTGTTGCTTCTGTAACATTCGATAATGAATTCGTAATTCACGATATCAAAGTTATCGAAAGCCAAAATGGATTATTTATAGCTATGCCAAGCAGAAAAACTCCAAACGGAGATTTCAAAGATATAGCTCATCCAATTAATGCTGAAACAAGAGAGAAAATTCAAAAAGCTATATTAGAAGCTTATGATGCTCCAGATGCCGAAGAAGGATCTGAATCAGCAGAATAATATAAATAAAAAATGACCTTATGGGTCATTTTTTTGTTATGTAGGGGGCACCGTTTGTGGGAATACCAGTTAGACATGACACCACTGTGCCCTTATACTAAAAAATAGGGGGCAGATATAAATCTACCTCCCTACAAAACTATTTTCTAATTTGGATTTCCTCTTTTTAAATCAAATACAATAGCATCTTGGTTATCAAATAAATATTGTGAATCACTAGTATCTGTTTTAATTGGATCAATATCGCCTCTATCATCTTTTTTATAATCATCTTTTATTAAATCGGTTTTTCTTTTCTTAGAAACTTTATCTTCTTCTGCAATACCATTTGTAAATTTTGCAAAATCATATGTTTTTCCTGGATGAGACTCTTTATATTTTGCTTCCATAAAATCTACTTTACCATCACCATATTGGTCTTTTCCTTTTAAATCTTTATATACATATGCACACATTTTAAAACCAAGAGCTTCAAGCTTTCCAGATTTAATATTTGGCTTCCAATCCCATCTAGGAGCATTAATTTTTGAATCATAAGCTACCTTATCAGAATTATAAGTTACACTATAAATCCACTCTCTATGATCATTAAATTCTTTCTCCCAAACGTCTGCTTCTTCACGAGTTAAACCACCAAAAACTAATTTTGTTGATGCATTAGTCATTATAGAATCACGATATTTTGAATGTCCCTTAAATCCTAATTGAGAAAGATTTTGAATAGATATCATTGTTCCTACATGATATTTTCTATAAAGTGTATATAATGGTTGTGTGGCAGGACCAACAAAATCTGCAAAATCGTCTACATATAGAAAATGTGGTATTCTAGAATGTTCATTTCCTGGACGTCTTAAAACTGCAAATTGCATTAATAGTAGGAAAAACAATCCAAAGGCTTTATGTGCAGTTCCACCTAAATCACCACGTCTTGTGCAAACAAGAGTTACTTGACCATCAGCAAGCATTTTATCAAAATTCATATTATTAGTTCTATTACATAATATATTTCTTACATTAGCAAGTCTTAACAAATTATCAAGTTCTGTAATAGCAGAATATACATATCTACTAGTCTCTGCTACTAATTCTGGACTTCCATAAAAATTCTTTTTAAAATATCCAAGTTGTATAGAATATTCTTCTGCAAGTTCAGGAATTTCTTCCATTTTATGACACATATCTTCTATTAAACTAAAATCATTTAACATTTTTAACATATCTTCTAAGTTTGGTAAATCCCCATTATTCAATCTTGGGTACATTACTTTCAATAAAATTGATAAGTTTTCAACAGCTTGTGCTGCAGAATTTTCACGATATGTTTCCTCATCATCTGTATGTGTTGTTTTATACATTCCTCTAATAACAGTAGATATAGCAACTGATGTTAATGAAGGATCGTCAAACATAAAAGGATTTAAACCAATTGAGTTTGAATCATTAGGGTCTATAATATTTGGTTTAATATTATAATTTCTTGCAACATCAGCCATACGATTTACTGAATCAATATCAGGTGATACTAAAGTTACACCAACATTACGATATATAAGTCCATTTGAGCTTTTATCGCTATAAATCATTTTTTTCATATAGGCTTTATAAATAGCTTCTTTACCTGAAACAGGTGATAACATATTTAAAGAAAAGTTTGCATTTAAATAGTTATTATCATAAGGAAGGTTTAAATGTGCAATTCCAGTTTTTAAAGCTGTAAATCCCATTTCTTTTGATACTTCTTTAAAAAAGTTCTTTTTTTCTATATCTCTTGCCATCATTGGCTCAAATACCATTGTTGTTTTTCCAGTTCCAGAATAACCAACGATCAAAGCAGGGTCAAACCTTCTACTTTCAGAAATTTTAGCAAGATGTCCTTTAATCTTATCTCTACAAAGTATATTTTCACAAGTATATGGTCCCATTCCTGCATTTTTGTCAGATAAATCAATACCTGCATAATCATTAATACCATCACGAATATCTTTATTTTCATTAAGACCTGTAAATAACCATTTAAATACAGGGTAAAATGTAACTAAAGGTAAGTAAACAGCAATTGCTTGGAATGCTGGTCTAATTAAATTAGAGAATTCGGTAACAATTGTTGTATAATTTGGAACAGAAACAAACAATAACCATAAAAGTCCATTAAGCCATTGAACTGCCATTGAAATTCCAACTACATATAAACTAGCACAATATACGTATAAAAATCCTACTTTCATCCAATAAGATTTTGCAAAACTTGATGAACCAGAAAATAGAAATGCAAATACAGGGCATGCAAGAGCTATGGTATATGTGATTGGACCCCAATATGAAACTCCTATTCCTGTAAAAAATAGTATAAGTAATTCTACAATTCTATCAACCATGACATAAATAGTCGCAAGTGTTAATATATATGTAGCAAAAGTGTTTCTATCTGTACCTAACCATTTTAAAAATTTATCTATATATTTTAGCAATTTTTTCACCACTTTCAAATAAATCTATACACTATATATTATCCTACAAAATGAAGAAAAAATCAAGGAAAAATGGCAAAAAAACTATAAAAATTGTTATAGTTTAGACTAGAAATGAAAGAAAGTCTGCGAAGGCATACAAGAAACCTCTTTTGACAATGGTAACCCTGCCATAATTAAATCAAACTTTTCTTATTTTTCATATACTTTTCCTTAAGTTGACAGCATTGTATTTGAAAAAGATGTTTAACTTCAACATAAATTTCTCCATTGATTTTTAAAATAATTAATGATATAATTCAAATGCAATAGATGAATTATTGTATTATTTTAAGTAAAGTGAATTCAATGTAAGTAAGAAAAGATTTAAATGGTACTAGCCTTTTTAAATTTTATATGATATAATGCGAAAAGCAAATGATTAGTAAAGAGGAATTGTTATGGCTTTTGAAAATTTAATAGGAAATGAAAAGACAAAGAATTTATTATATTATATGGTAGAACAAGGTAAAGTTACGCATAGCTACTTATTTATTGGACCATCTGGGGTTCGGAAAGACTCTATTTGCAAAAGAATTTGCAAAAATGATATTATGTACAGAAGAAAAAAAGCCATGTGGGAAATGCAAGTCTTGTTTGCAATTTGAACAAAATAATCAGCCAGATTTTACATTAATAGAACCAGAAGAGGGAACTATTAAAATTGAAAAAATAAGACAAATGCAAGAGAAAGTATTAGAAAAGCCAATTATTTCTTCTAAAAAAGTATATATTATAAAAGATGCAGATTATATGACTAAAGAAGCGGGTAATTGCTTATTAAAGACATTAGAAGAACCACCAGAGTATGTTACAATCATACTAATAGGTGCTAATGAAAGCTTATTTTTAAATACTATTCGCTCAAGATGCATGAAAGTACTGTTTCAAAAAATAGAAGATAAAGAATTACAAAAGTATTTACAAGAAAATAATATTACACAAGAAATAACAAAAGAACGCTTAATGGCATTTAATGGGTCAATTGAAAAAGCAATAAAAATTGAAGAGAAAAAAGAAATATATGATGAAATACAAAAGATATTTGGAAATATAGATCAATATACATTATTAGATGTACTAGGTAAGCTAGAGCCATTATATAAGAATAAAGAAATAATAAATGACTTATTAGATTATATTACAATAATCTTCCTAGAAAAGGCAAAAAATAATGCTAAATATATTTCTAATATAGAAACAATAGAAGAAGTAAAGAAGAATTTAAAAGCTAATAGTAATTTTGATATGAGCATAGATAAACTACTATACAAAATATGGGAGGAATAAACTTGAAGGAAATAATAGGAGTAAGGTTTAAAAGACCTGGAAAAATATATTTTTTTGATCCCAAACATTGTAAATTGCAAAAAGGTCAACATGTTATTGTAGAAACAGCTATGGGGCAAGAATTTGCAGAAGTTATAATAGAAAACAAAATGCTTCCAGATGAGAAAATAGAAAACGAGTTAAAGCCAATTGTAAGAATAGCAGGATATAAAGATTACAAGCACAATGAAGAAAATAAGCAAAAGGAAAAAGAAGCATTTACAATATGTGAGGAACAAATCAAAAAACACAAATTACAAATGAATTTAACAGATGTAGAATATAAATTTGATAATAGTAAAGTGCTATTTTACTTTACAGCAGATGGAAGAATTGACTTTAGAGATTTAGTAAAAGATTTAGCAGCAATTTTTAAAACGAGAATTGAACTTCGCCAAATTGGAGTAAGAGATGAGGTAAAAAGAATAGGTGGAAATGGTATTTGTGGAAGGCAATTATGTTGTACATCATTTTTACCAAATTTTGAAACAGTTTCAATAAAAATGGCAAAAGAACAAAATATTTCTTTAAATCCGTCTAAAATATCAGGTAATTGTGGAAGATTAATGTGCTGCTTAAAATATGAAGAAGAAGCATATTTAGATAAATTAAAAAACTTGCCTAAAGTAGGAGCAATTGTAAAAGCAGATGAAGACGGAGAAGGAATAGTAGATTCTGTAGAAACTTTAAAAGAAAAAGTAAGAGTTAAATTTAAAGATAAAGAAGGCTTTTACTACAAAAAATTTGATGCAAAAGACTTAAAAATTATTAAAGATGTAGAAGAAAAAGATGACATAGAAGGTGTTGACAAAGAGGAACTAAAAGAATTACGAAAACTAGAAAAATTGGAAGAAGAAGACAAGAAAAATCAAGCAGTAGAAATATAAAAAGTGTTTTAAATATTAAATTTATTAATATACATAGTAATAAAGGAGGCGAAAGATATGGCATATAAAATAACAGAAAAATGTATTAGTTGTGGAGCATGTGCTGCAAACTGCCCAGTAGAATGCATTTCACAAGGAGAAGATAGATTTGTTATAGATAAAGATGCATGTATTGGATGTGGAACATGTGCTGGAGTTTGCCCAGTAGACGCACCAATTGAAGATACAGAAGAATAAAAATGTAGAGAGGATTTTATTATAATTATGATACAAACAAAAATACTTTACATAATTTATACATTATGATATAATATATGGAGAATAAAAAAACAATAAATTTATAAGACATAAAGTTTTATAAAAGTATTGACAATTTATTTTTTCAATGATAAAATCCTATCACAAAAAAATGATTATAACATGCATATTTTGATATGTGTGTGTCATAATATTAAAAGGTTGTTTGAGGATAGTAAGGTGGCTATCACGCCAGAGATGGTCTTAAAAGAGATGCAGGGTTACCGACCTGCCGAATGACCGGAAAAAAGAGGATGTAGCAACACATCCTCTTTTAATTATATGAAATTAATTTTCTTGAAACTATCTTTTTATTAAGATCAAATTCTGTTAAAGGAAATATAGTTCTTAATCTTAGAGAACCTTTATAAGAGATTCTAACAGCAACTAAAGTAGTATCTTCAAGCTTTTTTACATACTGTATACTATTATTAGACTCATTAAAACCTATATAATCGGGATTACTAATTATTTCTGGAATGTTTGCCATACTTATATTGTATGAGTTTTCATCTTTATATTGGTTTTTATGCTTTTCACAATGATATATTCTGTCTGCTGTTAATAAAATATTTCTAGGAGAACAGTTTAAATTTAAAGCACTTATTACTTTGTTATTTAGTTCACCAATTTTTATAGGATTATTGTTATCAGACTTTAATATAGAGTTTATATTTAATTTTTGTTCCATGCTTTCTCCTTTTCTTAATAAAAAATTATAAGTTATGAAATATATGTTGTCAATAAAAATATAAATAAAATATATATTTATGAACTACCATGAGTAAAAAGGTACGCTTTTTCCAAAAAAATCGTTCATATGTATTGACAAATGTGTATAAACAGTATATAATAACAAAGTTAAAAGAAGAAGTTATCCACTTCTCACCTAATCCAAATAAGGAAAAAGGTTATAAAATGAAAATTTTATACTATTACAAAGTAATAGGAGTATTTTGTGGATTGGCTTTTAACAAGTCAATCTTATTTTTTTGGAGGTGTTTTAGATAAAACAAGAATTACCAATTAATGAACAAATTCGTCATAAACAAGTACAAGTAATAGATGACGAAGGACAAAAATTAGGAACTATGGATACAACAAAAGCTTTAGATATTGCTTATGAAAAGAACTTAGATTTAGTTCTTGTAGCACCAAATGGAAATCCACCAGTTTGCAAAATAATGAACTATGGAAAATATAAATTTGAGCAAGCTAAAAAGGAAAAAGAAGCAAAGAAAAAGCAAAAAGTTTATGAAGTAAAAGAACTTCGTATTACACCAAATACAGAAGAACATGATTTTAACTTTAAAGCTAAAAATGCAAGAAAATTTATAGAAGATGGATGCAAAGTAAAAATTACTGTTCGCTTTAGAGGAAGAGAGCTAAACTATGTAAAACAAGGTGAAACTATCTTAAATCAATTTATAGAAGCTTTATCTGATATTGCAGTTCCAGAAAAGAAACCTGTATTAGAAGGTAAGAATATGTTTATTATATTAGCTAAAAAAGCTGAAAAATAATAGATTAATAAAAAGAAGGGAGTTTATTATTATGCCAAAGTTAAAAACAAATAAAGCAGCAGCAAAAAGATATAGTAGTACTGCAAAAGGAAAAGTAAAAAGAACACATGCTAATTCAAGACATAGATTAGCAACAAAAACATCAAGACAAAAAATGTCTAGAAGAGAAAGTGCCTATGCTGATAAAACAGTAGTAGCAGGAATTAAAAAATTATTACCATATGGTAACTAAAAGTATAAACATAGAATAGGAAGGTGAAAAAGAAATGGCAAGAGTTAAGAGTGCAATTATTACTCGTAAAAAACATAAAAAAATATTAAAACAAGCAAAAGGATATTATGGAGCAAAGCATTACAGATTTAGAATGGCAAAACAAGCTGTTATGAAATCTGGAATGTATGCATATGTAGGAAGAAAAGACAAAAAAAGTAATTTTAGAAAATTATGGATTACAAGAATTAATGCAGCAGCAAGAATGAATGGCTTAACATATAGCAAACTAATCGCAGGATTAAAAAAAGCAAATGTTACAATCAATCGTAAGATGCTTGCAGAAATAGCTGTAACAGATCCTACTGCATTTGCAAAAATTGCAGAAACTGCAAAAAATGCATAAAGAACGGCGACGCCGTTCTTTTATTGTTTCTTCATTTTTGGTTTTGCAATTAATGAAGCAATGTACCCGAAAGAAGATTGCAGCCGAAATACCTCCGCGCAGCAGCTTTTGTACCACCAATAAATGCACCAAGAAGCCCAGATTTTGAAACTTCATCAATAGCACCTTTTGCAAGAGCATTACCAAAACCAGTTAAAGGAACTGTTGCACCACATCCTGCAAAATCAACTAAATGCTGATAAATTCCAAGACCGCCTAGTACTGCACCTGTTGTAACAAATATAACTAAAATTCTTGCAGGAGTCAATTTTGTTTTATCTATTAAAATTTGTCCAATAATACAAATAAGTCCACCAACTATAAAACAGCGAAGCATTTGCATCCAATCTATAGAGCTAAGAAATTCCATAGATATACCCTCCTTTCCTAAAGTTCAATTGCTACAGCATGAGCAATTCCTGGAATAGATTCACCTTGCTGAGCTGTGGTAGAATTTGTTAATGCTCCAGTAGCCATAAGCAAAATCTTTTTATATTTTTTTTGTTGTAACATTTTAAATAAATGTCCAGAAAATACAGTAGCACAACATGCACAACCACTACCACCTGAATGAGTATCTTGTTTTTCTTTATCAAAAATTAAAACACCACAATCATTATAATTTGATTTTATATTATATCCTTTTGTTCCAGCCATTTCTATTAATATTTCTTTACCGACATATCCTAAATCACCAGTAAGAATAGCATCATAATAGCTAGGAGAACGACCAGTATCTTTAAAATGAGTAAGTAAAGTATCTAGTGCAGCAGGTGCCATAGCAGCTCCCATATTATTAGCATCTTTAATTCCCATATCTACAATTTTTCCAGGTGTAATATGTGTAATATATGGACCCATTCCATTTTTTGCTACAATTGCTGCTCCACTTCCAGTTACAGTCCATTGTGATGAAGGTGGACGTTGGTTTCCAAGCTCTAATGGAAATCTAAATTGTTTTTCTGCACTACAAAAGTGGCTAGATGCAGCACAAAGTGCGTAATTTCCTGCTCCTCCTTCTAAGAAAACACTACCCATGCATAATGCTTCTACAAATGTAGAACAAGCACCAAATATACCAAAAAATGGAATATTAAGTTCTCTTAAACCAAAACTTGAAGAAATACATTGGTTTAATAAATCTCCCGCAAAACAGTAATCGATTTGCTCACTAGGAATACCAGATTTTGCAATTACCATATTTACAGTTTCTTTTATAATTTTACTTTCAGCTTTTTCCCAACTTTTTTCTCCCCAAAATTCATCATCTAAACACTGGTCAAAACAGCTTGCAAGTGGACCATCGGCTTCTTTTGGACCAACTATTGACGCAGTTTGTAAAATAGTTGGTGGTGTATCAAATTTAACAGTTTGTTTTCCAATTTTTTGCATTATAAAACCCTCCTTATACTAATGTAATAGATTGTGTATTAAAAATAAGGTATAAAATACCAACAACAATAGAAGCACTAATACCAAAAACAAGTACAGGTCCTGCAACTGTAAACATTTTTCCACCAACACCCATTACATATCCTTCAGACTTATATTCCATAGCAGGAGATACAATAGAATTAGCAAAACCAGTAATAGGAACTAAAGAACCTGCCCCTGCAAATTTTCCAATTCTATTAAATAAATTTAATCCTGTTAAAAATGCACTAATACCAATTAAAATAATGGATACAATAGTATTTGACATTTGTAAATCCATTCCACGATATTTGCAGTAATTAAATATAATTTGACCAATAGAACAAATTAAACCACCTACCCAAAAGGCATTAAAACAGTTTTTTATAATAGGTGAATTAGGTGATTTCTTTTCTACATATTCTTGATAATCTTTTTTTGTTTCAATAGGTTTCAAGAAAATCCCTCCTTTAATCGCGATCTCTATCAATTTTGAATGTTAAATCTAACTCAACTAAATATTCACTTATCTTTTTACCACATACTTTTGCTGTTTGATTTAGTACAGTAACACTAGTTATATAATCAATAGTTTTTGCAGCTTCACTAACTGTTTGAACAATAGCATCTTTCCATGAAACTTCAGATGTACCAGTTACTTTTAAATGTTTCTCAACGTTCATTATCATCAACCTCCGTAAAATTAATCTAACCATATGTTTTCCGAAATGTTAAATTTTATACAAAATTTAAAAAATATTGTAAATTTTTAAATACATATGATAAATTTACAAAAAATGATCACTTTGTATTTCATTTGTGCTATAATAAGCAATGTAAAAAAGGAGGGGATTAAATTGGGATTAAAACTAGAAAATGTTACAAAAAAGTATGTAGATAAAACAGCAGTAGATAATATATCATTTTTAATTGATAAACCAGGAGTTTTTGGCTTATTAGGAACAAATGGAGCAGGTAAAACTACTACAATCCGTATGATTCTTGGTATATTAAAAAAGACAGAAGGAAATATTACTTGGAATGGGAAAGAAGTTTCTAGGAAAAATGTCAAATTTGGATACTTGCCAGAAGAAAGAGGAATTTATCCAAAATCAAAAATTAAAGACCAATTAATTTATTTTGCAAAATTAAAAGGAATGAATAAAGAGGATGCGAAAAAATCAGTAGAATATTGGGCAAAACGCTTAGAAGTTGAAGAATACTTAGAACTTCCAGCAGAAAAACTATCTAAAGGAAATCAGCAAAAAGTACAATTTATTACAGCAGTTATGCATGACCCAGAGTTAATTGTTTTAGATGAACCATTTAGTGGATTAGATCCAGTAAATAGTCAAATTTTAAAAGAAGTAATGGTAGAACTAATTTCAAAAGGAAAGTATATAGTAATGTCTAGCCATCAAATGTCTCAAATTGAAGAATTTTGCACAGAAGTCGTTATTATAGATAAAGGTGTTACTGTGCTAAAAGGAAATCTAAAAGAAATTAAAGAATCATATCCTTGTAACTCTTTAGAATTAGCAACAGAGGAAAATGTAGATTCATACATAAAGGAAAGTGGATTAGAAATAGAATTTTCTAAAAATAATGAATACAAAATTGCTATTTCTAATGAAGAAAAAGCAAGGGAACTATTAGTAGCACTTACAAAAGCAAATATAAAAGTAAACAAATTTGAACTAAAAAGACCAACTCTAGAAGAAATATTTGTAGAAAAGGTAGGAGGTAATAACAAATGAGAGATTTATTTACAGTAGCCTCTTTTACTATGAAAGAAATGGTAAAAAGAAAATCTTTTATTATATCAACTATAATTATTTTCTTAATAATAATTATCGGGTTTAATGTACCCAATATAATAGATATGGTAAAAGGAGATAGTAGCGAAGTAATAGGAAATGATACAATTCTTATTATAGACCCAGATGATATATATATGGGAACACTAGAAAATTTAAACCAAATGGAATTAGGAACTACCTTTAAAATGCAAAATAATGGATTAACAAAAGAAGAAATTAAAGAAAAAATTGATGCAGAAGAAATATATGCAGCTATGATAATTAATAAACAAGACAACAAAATACAAGTAAATTATATAGCAGATAGTGTAGGAATGGAAGGTGCACCGAGAGAAATAATAAAAATATTAAACGATTTATACAAAGATATTCAAATTGGAAAATTAGGACTAAGTAATGAGCAATTAGCGAACTTAAATCCAGAATTCAGTATAGATGTTACAGAGACAAATGAAAACCCTGCAAGTGGCAATGTCTTTGCCATTATGCTACTATCAATAGTACTATTTTATGCAATTTATTTTTGTGCATATCAAGTATCAAGCTCTATCACTACAGAAAAAACATCAAAAATAATGGAAACATTAGTTACATCTACAACTCCTAGAACTATTGTACTTGGAAAAACTATTGGAATTGGAATAGTAGGGTTATTACAAGTAGCAGGAATGATAATAGTAAGTGTAATTTGTTGCAACTTATTTATAGATCCAGAACTATTATCTAGCATTATCGATTTATCAAAAATAACACCAATACTTGCAATTATTACAATTATATATTTCATTTTAGGATATGCAGTATATTCTCTACTATATGCTTTAACAGGCTCAACTGTGTCAAAGCCAGAAGACATTAACTCAGCAAATGGACCAGTTGCAATTTTAGCAGTAATTGGATTTTATTTAGCATATTTTTCAATGATGAATCCAACAAGCGAAATAAATGTATTTGCATCTATGTTTCCATTTTCAGCGCCATTTAGTATGCCATTTAGAGTAATGATGGGAACAGCTACAATGGGGCAAGTAGCAATTTCACTTGGAATTATGCTAGTTAGTATCATTATAATTGCAAGAATTTCAATAAAAATTTATTCATCCGCAATATTAAATTATGGAACTAAAATTAATATAAAAGATGTTTTGAAAATATATAAAGATAAAAATAATTAAAAATGAAAAATCGGAAACCTAAAAAAGTTTCCGATTTTTATGATATAATAATACAAAAAACGACAAGGAGAAATGTATGAAAACTGATTTTGCAAGAGAATTAGCCATAAAAATATTATATAAAATAGAAGAAGATAACGGATATTCAAATTTAGTTTTAGATGAATATTTACAAAAAGAAAGAGAAAAATTAAATGAAAAAGACATAGGATTAATATCTGAAGTTGTATATGGCACAGTAACATGGAAACTTACTATTGATACGATTTTACAAAAATATTCAAATATAAAAATAAACAAAATATCAAAATGGGTAAAAATTATTTTGCGAACAGGAATATACCAAATAGTATTTTTGGATAAAATTCCTAAAAGTGCAGCAGTAAATGAAAGTGTAAATTTGTGTAAAAAATATGGATATAAATCAGTAGGATTTGTAAATGCAATACTTAGAAAAGTAGAAAAAAGTGATTATGAAGAATTTAAAAATATTAAAGATGATTACAAAAGAATTAGTGTAATGTATTCGATGCCAGAGTGGATAGTAAGAAAATTAGTTAAACAATATGGCATTTCAAAAACAGAGGAAATATGTATAAATTCTAATTTAAAACCAACAATAACTATTCGAATAAACACTTTAAAAACTAAAATAGAAGAACTAAAACAAAAACTAGATAAAAGAAATATTACATGGGAAGATGCAGACATACCTAACTTTTTATATTTAAAAAACATAAAAAATGTTTCAAATTTAGATTTATTTAAAGAAGGATATTTTACAATACAGGATGAAGGAGCAGGAAAAATAGGGCTTATTTTAAATCCCAAAGAAGGAGAAGAAGTACTAGATGCATGTAGCGCTCCAGGAGGAAAAACCACTCATTTAGCAGAAATTATGAAAAATAAAGGACACATTTTAGCTTGGGATATACATCAACATAGAGTTAACTTAGTAGAGGAAAATGCTAAAAGGCTAGGGGTTTCTATAATAGAGCTAGATACAAAGGATGCATGTGAATATGATTCAAAATATGACAGTAAATTCGATAAAATTCTATTAGATGTTCCATGTATGGGGCTTGGTGTATGTAAAAGAAAGCCAGATATAAAATGGCAAAAAAGCGAAGAAGAAATTAGTGAAATTACAAAAATACAAGAAAATATATTACAAATATGTAGCAAATATTTAAAGCAGGGAGGAGAACTAGTATATTCAACTTGTAGTATTTTAAAAGAAGAAAATGAAGATATTATTGAAAAATTTTTAGAAGTAGAAAAAAGTGGAACAAAAACGCATTTTCAAATAGTGTACAAAACAAACATATTACCAAATAGTCAAAGAGATGGCTTTTTTATCTGCAAATTAAAGAAAAATGGCTAAAAAGACATATATTACAATTATATTACATTTTAGTTACAATTAATGGAAAAGTATTGACTTTTAAATAAAAAACTATAAAATAAGGTTATGACAAAAAACGACTTAAAAAGGAAAAAAGTGTAACTCTTGGAAAAATATTGACGTATTAAACAACAAAAAATGCAAATTATAATATAATAAAATTAACAAAGGAGAAAAAAATGGCTACTTGTTTAGGATTATATATTGAAAATCATATAATTAAATACGCTAAGGTTACCAAAGATAATGACAATATAAAAATTGACTCCTTTGGCATAAAATTCTATGATAAATTAATTGATTCTATTAAACAAATAGTAGAAGAAACCTATAGCTATAAAACGCCAATTAGTATTAATTTATCTAATGAAGAATATAATTACTTTTATCTATTTAGTTTACTTAGCAAAAAGGATATGGAAAATGTTATTAATACAGAATTTGAATCAATTTGTTATGATAATGGAGTAAACAAAGATGCTTTTGAAACAAGATATGTTTTAGTAAATGATTTGCAAGATAAAGAAAAAGTAAAAGCAATTCATGTTTCTGCTAACAAAGTAGATATGGCGAAAAAAGATCAATATTTAGAGAAATATAGAATTGTTTCTGAAGTTCCTATAGGAGCATCAATTGCTAATTTAATCGAAGATAACGAAACAGAAAATGTATTAATTATAAACATAGAAGATAAAACAACAGTAACTACAATTGTTGACAAAAAAATTGTAAATGTACAAACAATACAAGATGGTGCTACTCAAATATTAGATAGTATTAATATAAAAGAAAATTCATATTTAAAAGCATATAACATATGTAAAGATTCTACAATTTACACCCCAAAAGGCAAAGACTTGCAGTATGAAGAAAATGAATATTTAGATTATATAATGCCTACTTTATATAATATTGTAACAGAAGTAAGAAAAATTATAGATCAAAGTTTAAATAGAATTGATAAAATTTATATTACAGGAACAGGAAGTATTATAAATAATATAGATATATACTTCCAAGAATATTTAAAAGATATAAAATGTGAAATATTAAAACCATATTTCTTAAATAATCTTCCAATGACAAAAATCAATATAAAAGATTATATTGAAGTTAATTCTGCTATTGCAGTTGCACTAGATGGTCTAGGACAAGGAATAAAAGGCTTAAATTTTAGAAAAGAGGGGCTAAAAGACTGGCTAACAGTAGATATAGGAAGCAAAAGTGGAAAACTTAGTAAGTCAAAGAAAGGCTTACAATTAGACTTTGGCGAAAAATTAACTAGAGCTGAAAAAGGATTAACTAGAATGGCAGTAGGAATTTTAACGTTAGTTTTAATATATAGTGGTGTGAGTTTATTTTTAAACAATGCAATAAAAGCTAAAGAATCGGAAGTAAAGAAAGCAACTAAGGAAGTAAACACAGAAATTGGGAAAATTAATAGTGATATTACAAAATTACGTAATAATACTAGTAAATATACTAGCATGAAAGAAAGGTTAGAATCTTTAACATCAGAAACGCAAGATAGAAATAAAAGAAAAAACTCAATTCCTACACTATTAAATCAAATAATGTATATTATACCACGAGGAGTACAAATTACATCAATAGAAAACACATCAGGATCAAACATTGTAATTAATGCACAATCTGCAACATATGAGCAACTAGGATATTTAAAATCTAAAATAAAAGAAGATGGAATACTTTTAGATGTACAGTCAGATAGTGGTCAAAAGGAAGGACAAACAGGATTAATAAAAGCAGTAATTGAAGGCAAATTGCCAATAGAATAAAGGAGACTGTTAAAATATGAGAAAAATTTTAATAATAGTATTAATTGTTCTATTATTGATTGCAGGATACTTTAGTATATTTAAAGGATTAAATATATTGGGAGTAGAAATTCCCTCTGTTTTTGGAATAAAAGATAAAAGTGATAAGTTAGATACACAACTTGAGAAGTTAACTACATTAACAAGTGTTGATAGACCAAAAGCAATGAGTGATTTAAATAGTAGTGCAAAACAACTAGTAATTGCAAGAGACGAATACAATGAAAAAGTATTATATAGTTCAGAAGAAGAGATAAAAGAAGCAACTCAAGGTATACAATATGAAATGGAATACCTATGGACAAAAGTTGGAAATCATGCAACGAAAAATGGAATTGTTTTAAAATTCACAGTAAGTAGAAGTTCTTTAGGTGTATCTGGTTTATATGATTTATCTTTTGTAGCTACTGGAAAATATGTATCAATTTCGGAATTTATAGCAGCTTTAGAAAATGATTCATCATTAAACTTTAAAATAGAAAATACAAAAGTAATGCCATTCGAAGGTGATACTGAAAATTTACAAGCAACATTTATGGTAAGAGGAGTTTCTATAAGAATTGACACAATTACAAGTCCAAAATTAAATAAAAATGATTCATCACAAAATGAGAAGAATGGAGTTTCAAATAAAAACAATAACAATTCATAAACAAAAAAGGAGGGTAAGTATAATGAAAACAATTGTTAAAGAAGTTATAATTGTTTTACTACTGATATTAGCAATATTGCTAGTTTTAGGTATATTTTTTTATGACTATATTCCAATGAATAAAGTAGTACCTAAAATAGAACAATATGAACCACCCAAAAATGTTAAAGAAGAATTAGAAGAAAATATAGATGAAAAAGAAGATCAAATGGCACCTATTGTGCGTGAGATTAATAATAGTGATTTAAACTTATATGAAAAAACAAAAGATTACCAAAAAGGAAAAGTAAATCCATTTGCAGATACATCAAGTGGAACAGTAACTGGTGGGAATACAAATGGACAAAATGGAAATAATACAAATAATAACAACAATAGTAATACAAATAATTCTAATAATAGTTCTAATTCAGAAGGTAATTATTTACCAAACAATGGAACTAAATAAATTTGGTTATATTTTTTAAATAAATATATACAAGTAAAAACTAATTATAAGGAGGAATTTTTTATGTTAAAACAACAAAAAGGTATTACATTAATAGCATTAGTTATTACAATCATTGTTTTATTAATTTTAGCTGGGATAACAATTAGCTTAACACTAGGAGAACATGGAATCATTAATATGGGAGAAAAAGCTGGAAAGAACTATGTTAACGCAGCAAATTATGAACATACTGCATTAAATAATTATGAATCTGAAGCTAATGCATATGTTTATAATGTAACAAATCCACAAGATTAATATAACATATAAAACTAAAGATGGCATATGCAAAATATTGTGTATGCCATTTAGTTTAGAAAATAAAGGAGTACAAATGATAGAAACAGTTTTAGTAGTAATTTTATTTATAATAGGTATTTATTTTGGAAGTTTTTTTACGCTAGCTACATACCGCTTACCTAAAAAAGAAAATATAACACATAAACACTCGTACTGTCCTAATTGTAATCATAAATTAGGTATACTTGACTTAATTCCTGTTTTTAGTTATGTATTCTTAAAAGGTAAATGCCGTTATTGCAAAAACAAAATAGGAATAAGATACTTTTTATATGAAATATTGACAGGCATTGTTTTTGTTTTATTTGGAATATCATTAAAAATAAGTCTATATCCTTTAGATATAGAAAAAATTACTTATTTAGGAATAGGTATATTGTATTTATCTAGTTTATTTATTATAGTTGGAATAAACAAAGAGAAAAATACTATACAAAAATCAGTTATATACTATGGGGTTTTTGTTTCAATTATTTATATCATATATTCATGCACATTAACTAGCAAAAATGTGTATAAATATGCGATATATTTATGTTTTATTATTAGTTTAATGATATTAGATACAGTACATTTTAAAAGAAATTTGAAAAATAATGAAACTATACAATTAATAAATTTAATTTTATATATGATGATTATTACTGGAGAGAAGATAATATTACTTACAGTAGTATTTACTATATTAATAATGGGAATTGAAAACATTATAAAATATTTCAAATATAGAAAGTCATCTAAAGTAATTACAAATAAAGAAAAAAAGGCAATTCCATTATATATATGCATATCAAATATAATTTTAGTAATTGGGATGAATTTTATACAAAACTATATGATTATCAAATAAACGGAAGGAAACAAATATGGAAAGAATTGCTACAAAAATAAAGTGTCAAAAAGGATTTACACAAATAGATATTGTAATTAGTATAATAATAATTATTATATTCGTGAGCCTTATAACAACATTGTTTTACAATTTTTATATTAGTACAAGTGCAAAAAATAGAAATTCTATTGCATTAAATTGTATAATAGATGTAATAGAAGAAGCGAAAATGTTAAACTATGACGAATTAGGACAAGAGAAGATTGATGAATTATTAGATACATTAAGGCTAGACAAAACAATACCTAATGGATATGATGTAAGTGTAGAGTTACAAAAATATAATGAACTTGAAGGTAATACAGATAAAAAGGATCTAATTAAAATACTAAAAATAAAAGTACAGTATTTAGTAGGACAGAAAAATGAGAAAATTGAAATTTCAACACTTATTACAAAATAAAGGAGCACATAACATGAAAAAAGATTCGGGTCTTACAATAACAAGCATTATAATATATATAGTTGCAATGCTAATAGTAATAGGTATTATTGCAACAATAACATCATTTTTTTATACAAATGTAAATAATGCTAATGATAATAGTATTAATATATCAGAAATTACAAAATTTCACATGTATTTTTTAGAAGAAACAACTAAAAAAGATAATGAAGTTAATGTAATAACAGATACTTTAATATCTTTTAAAAGTGGAAATACATTTACATTTCAAGATAATAGCATCTATATAAACAATATAAAAATATGTGAAAACATATATAATGCACAATTTAAGAAAGAAGTAATAAATAATAAGGCTGTTATTAAAGTATTATTAACAATTGGGCAAAATAATGAGTACACAAAAACAACTAATTATGTTTTAAATGTAGATATGTAAATTTTGGAATATAGCAATATATATATAAATTTGTAAAACTATATTGTATAATTAATATAGATATCATACAAAGGAGGAAAAAATATGGAGAGAAGGCAACCTATAGGAATTGAACTAGTAAGAAGAAATGTTGTAAATGAAAATGCTATACAAAAAGCATTAGAATATCAAAGAAGTCATCCAAATAAAAAAATGGGAGATATATTAAATGAACTTAGACTATGTGATTCATATACACTAATTAAGGCAATAGGAGAGATATTAGATGAAAAAGCAATGCTTCTTGAGCCACATGATATAAAAATTAATATAGAAAATTATATTTCACCTGATGTTCTAAAACAAAATAGAGCTATTCCTTTTGAAGTAGATGGGGGAAGAATAAAAGTCTGTTTTTCAGATACAGCAAATAGAAGAGCAGTAGAAACAATTCGTTTGCTTTTATTAAACAAAGGTCTTGTTATGGACAAGTATATTACTTTTGATAGCAATATTGAAAAAGTGCTTTTATCATTACAAGGAAGAGAAACTGATGAAATTAGTTCTTCTACAGATACAACAGGCTTAATTGATACAATTATAAAAAAAGCAATGGACAAAAGAGCAAGTGATATACATTTTGAACCTATGGAAAACGAATTAAGAATTCGTTATAGAATAGATGGAGAACTGTTTACAGCAGGAACAATAGACAATGAAAAACAAGCCCAAATAATAGGTAGGTTAAAAGCAATTTCTAATATGCACCAAGAAAAGCAAGAAGCACAAGACCGGAAGAATTTTATTATATCCAGATTATAATATACGTGTATCTTCTCAAAAGAATGTATATGGAGAAAAATTTGTTTTAAGGTTATTAAAGAAAAATGAAGACATTAGGCAAATTTTTGATTTAGGATTCCCAAAATCAGAAAACATATTAAAAGAAAGTTTTAACAAAAGAAATAGCATTACAATAATGGCAGCGCCAACAGGAGAAGGAAAAACAACAACACTATACAGTGTTATAGATTACTTAAATAGGCCAGAAATTAATGTAACAACAATTGAAGATCCAGTAGAAATTAGAATACCAGGGTTAAATCAAATTGAAGTTGATGCAAAAACAAACTTTAATGATTCATTAAGGACGGTATTAAGGCAAGATCCAGATATTATATTATTAGGAGAAATTAGAGATAAAGAAACAGCGGAAATTGCAATGCAAGCAGGTCAAACAGGGCATTATGTATTATCAACTATACATACAATTGATAGTATTGAGGTTATTACAAGGTTAAGAAAAATGGGAATATCAAATTATGATATATCAAGTACTCTTGCAACAAGTGTATCACAAAGATTAGTTAGAAAAATTTGTCCACATTGTGCAAGAAAAAGGGAATTTACAAATGAAGAAATAGAGATAATGTCTAATATAGGTAAAAAATATGGAGTAGAATTTGATTTTAATGGTAAAACAACATATGAAACAGTAGGATGTTCACAATGTAATAATACAGGGTACTATAATCGTATTGGTATATTTGAAATTTTAAATATTGATGATGAAATAAGAGAACTGATTTCAGCTGATGCATCAACATTAAAAATTAAAGAAGAGGCAATAAAAAAGAGATATAAACCACTTATAATAGATGGTATATATAAAGTACTAAATGGAATTACAACACTAGATGAATTAAATAAAAAATTAGTAATATTTTAATACATAGGAGGAAAAATATAAATGATACAAATTGAAAAAATACTAGATTATGCAATAGAACATGATGCATCAGATATTCACTTTATTTGTGGAAATAAGCCAATGCTTAGAATTATAAGAGATTTAGTACCTGTTGAAGGATCAGAAGAACTATTACCAGAAGATATGAATGAAATATACGATTATTTAGTAAAGGGAAACTTAGATAAAGATAGTGTATATACAAAAACAAAAAAATTAGACACTTCTTTAGAATATGGTGGAAAACGTTTTAGAGTAAATATATCATCAGGAGAGGACATTCCACTTTTTACATTAAGAATTATCAAAAACGAATTACCAAAATTTGAGGATTTAGGAGTACCAGATATAGTAAGACGTATGACTTTTCAGCCACAAGGATTAATGTTAGTTACAGGAAAAACAAACTCTGGAAAAACTACTACATTAAATGCTTTAATTAATGAAATAAATGAAACACAAAATAAAAAGATTTTAACTTTAGAAAGCCCAGTAGAATATAAACATCATTCTAAAAAATCAATTATTGTACAAAAAGAAGTAGGAATTGGTGGAGACTCTTTATGCTATAGTGATGGTGTAAAAAACTCTTTAAGAGAAGATTGTGACATTGTTGTTGTAGGAGAGATTCGTGATAGGGAAACTATGGATGCAGCAATAGAAACAGCAGAGGCAGGTCATTTAGTAATAGGAACACTTCATACAAAATCTTGTGCAGAAACAATTGATCGTATGATTAATTTCTATGATATTAAAGATCAACAAACTGTTAAGTATTTAATCGCATCTTTATTAAAATTAGTTATTTCACAAAGGTTACTAAAAGGGACAGATGGGAAATTGGTACTAGTACCTGAAGTAATGGTAGTTGATAATATAGTAGCAGGTTTAATTCGTAAAGACAAAATTAGTGTATCAGAAATAGAAGATGCCATTCAAAGTAATTTAGAAAAAGGAAGTATTGGATTAATTAATTCAATTGCAGAACTTTTTGTAGATGATAAAATTACATTAGAGCAGGCAAAAGCTCAAATTGAAGAAAAAAATATAGAGACTTTAAATAGAACAATTATGCAACTTAGAATTAAAAAGAATAAATAGAAGGAGGAATCCATGGCAGTATATAAATATCGAGCTATAACTTCAGAAGGAATTATTGTTAGTAATAAAATTGAGGAAAACAATAGAAGTGCTGTTATAAAGAAGCTTAAAAGAAACAATTTAGTACCAATAAATATTACAGAACAAATTGCTATAACAAAAAAGCAAACTAAAACAAAGAAAAGAAACATTAAAGATATTGAAGACATTATGAAAAACGTAAATACATCAAACATAATAGCAAACCGTGAAAGAAAACAAGAGTCATATGTTCAAAAAATTAATAAAGCACTTATGAAAACAGAAAAAATAACAGATAGAGATATTGTTATTTTTACACAGAAGTTTTATTTACTAAAAAAAGCTAATTTTAACAATATACATGCACTAAGCACTATTATTAGTAGTACAGAAAATTATATGTTTAAGGGAATATTAGAAGATATTTTAGCAGGTGTAGAGGCAGGAGAAAACATGTATACAACAATGGAATACTATTCAAATGTATTTCCATATATCTACATTAATATGATAAAAGTTGGGGAGTTATCTGGTTCTTTAACAAATTCATTAGAACAAGCTATAAAATATCTAGATGATACAGCAAGTTTAAACAAAAAAATTAGAAGTATTTTAGTACCAAATCTTATACAATTTGTAGCATTAATAATTATGCTTGTAGTTGGTACTTTAGTTGCAATTCCTGCAATCCAAAGCGTATTAGACGCAGTAGGTTCAAAAGATACTTTGCCAGAAATTACACTATGGTTTAAAAACTTCTTAGATGGAGTAATTGCACATTGGTATATACCAACAATTGCAATAGTTGGTATTGTAGTAGGAATAATAGCATATATACGTACACCAAAAGGAAAATATAATTTTGATTATTTTAAATATACAATGCCTGTGTTTGGAAAATTAATATTTTCATTAGATTTTTCAAGGTTAATGCAAGCAATGTTATTAAATTTAAATAATGGTATGAGAATACAAGATGCATTAGAAGTTAGTAAGAATGTTAGTAAAAATTATGTAATGCTTTCAATAGTTGAAACATCTATAAACAATATTTTAATTGGACAATCATGGATTGAACCATTTGAGAAATCTGGTTTACCATCATCGATGATTACAGAAATGTTAAAAATAGGTATGAAAACAGATTTAGCTGAAATGATGGAAAAATTATTAGAATATATGCATATTGATATTGATAATACAATGGAGAAGATTATGAAAGTATTACCACAAATTGTATACTCTATTGTAGGTGTATTACTAATATTTGTAGTACTTGTAGTACTTGTTCCATGTATAGAAGTATATATGGGTAACTTCTTATTCTCTGCATATGGATATTAGTAGAATGTAGGGGCACCGTTTGCGGAATGACTTCGTAGGACATGACACCACTGTGCCCTTAAAAGAGGAAAATATGAAAAGAGGAATTATGAAAATAGGTATTGATTTAGGTGGAAGCCATATAGCAATGGGGTTAATACATGGGGGAAAAATAATAAAAAAATATGAACATAATTTTTCAAGTATTGAAAAAGAAAACTTAGAAAAGACCATTAAAGAATTTATTAATAATACAATTGATTGCATATTAAATGAAAAAATAGAGATACAAATGGTAGGAATTTGTGCACCACGGTACATCTAAAAATGGACACATTGACGCATGTAACTTAAAACCGAAAGGATTAAATGTAGAGAAAATAATAAAAGAAAGAATTAATGTAGAGGCATTTACTAGAAATGATGGAATATCTGCAGGAATTGCAGAAAAAGAATATGGAGCCTTAAAAGGTTGTAAAAATGGAATATTTATGTGTATAGGTACAGGAGTAGGTGGAGCATGTTTTATAAATGGAAAATTAGTAGATGGCATAATTGAAATACGGTCATACTATAGTAGAATCAAATGGAAGAAAGTGTAATTGTGGAAGAAAGGGATGTCTTGAAACATATGCATCTATGAAAGTACTAAAACATGAAATAAGAGAACGATTTTGTAATGTGGACTTATCAAGTAAAGAAATTTTGGATTTATTACAAGACACTAAAAACTTAGAAAAAGTAGAAGATATCATAAAAAACTATATAGAATATTTAAGTATTGGTATTGCAAACTTTGCAAAATTATGTAGTGCAGATACAGTGGTAATTGGAGGAAGTTTTGTATATTTTAAAGATGTTTTATTTTGTAGATTACAAGATGAATTAGATAGAATAATACCAAAAGGCGAAAGAGAAAATATACAAATAAAATTAGCAACACTAGGAAATGATGCAGGAATAATAGGGTCGACAATTTAAGTAAGACAAAAAAGAAGTTATTGACTTCTTTTTCTATTTGTAGTATAATAAATAACAGTTATTGCCAATGATTGGTAAAGAAGAGATTTAAATTTTATGTATGAAAAGTAAGCAAATATAACATATTAAAAGTATAATTATTAAAGATTCGGGGAAAAGAGAAAAAGTTAATAAAAAGTAGGTATTATATGTTCGGGTAAAAATATAATATCGTTTTATTATTGACAATATAAAAATAAAAATTCTTAGAATCAATCAGTTTATAAAACTGGTTTTATTTTGTAGATTATTTTAAGTAAAAACTTAAGATAGCTGTTTGCCTTGGCGGCGAATTTGCTTTTTCGTATGAAAATGTAAATTGAAAAAAGAAAAAGGAGATTAAAATGATAGAAAAAAGCAAAGAAGAAAAAACAAGTAGAGAGTTTAATAATAAACAAACTACTACTAGTAGAGAAAAAAGAAATTATGACAGAAAAAATACTACAAAGAAAAAGACAGAAAATTCAGTAAAAACAGAAGAAAAAAGAACAACGCATAGAGGGGAAAGAAAATTACCTATAAAAACAAATTCGAATCTTCCAATAGCAAAAGAAAGAAGAAATACAGAGGAAAAGGATTTTCGTTTCAAAAAAAGTCCATTAAAAATTATTCCATTAGGTGGATTATTAGAAATTGGAAAAAATATAACTGTTTTTGAATATGAAAATGAAATAGTAGTAGTAGACTGTGGACTTGCTTTTCCAGAAGATGATATGTTAGGTGTAGATTTAGTAATTCCAGATGTTACTTATCTAGAAAGAAACAAAGAAAAGATAAAAGGATTAGTAATTACACATGGACATGAAGATCATATTGGATCTATTCCATATTTATTAAAACAAATTAATATACCAATATATGCAACAAGGCTAACAGTTGGTTTAATAAAAGGAAAACTAGAAGAACATGGTTTATTAAGAAGTACAAAATTAAATACAATAAACCAAGGAGAAACAATCAATTTTGGAAAAATAAAAGTAGAATTTATTAGAAGTTGCCATAGTATACCAGATGCAGTAGCACTTGCAATTCATACACCAGTTGGAACGATAGTGCATACAGGAGATTTTAAAATCGACTATACACCAATAGATGACGAAAGAATGGACTTTGGAAGACTTGCAGAACTTGGAAATAAAGGTGTACTTGCTCTTATGTCTGATAGCACAAATGCAGAAAGAAAAGGATATACAATGTCTGAAAGCACAGTTGGAGATGTGTTTGAGAAATTATTCCTAAACTGTACAAAACGTATAGTAGTTGCAACATTTGCATCTAATGTACACCGTGTACAACAAATTGTGAATTCTTCAGTAAAGTATGGCAGAAAAATTGCAGTATGTGGTAGAAGTATGATAAACATGATAACAACTGCAATTGAATTAGGATATATTCAAGTACCAAATAATGTTTTTATAGATATAGATATGATAAATAACTATACAGATGACCAACTAGTAATTATTACAACAGGTTCACAAGGTGAAACAATGTCAGCTCTAACAAGAATGGCATCAGGTGAGCACAAAAAAGTAACAATTACACCAAATGATTTAGTTATAATATCAGCAAGTCCAATACCAGGAAATGAGAAATTTGTTTCAAAAGTAATAGATGACTTAATGCAAATAGGAGCAGAAGTAGTATATAGTGCATTAGAAGATGTACACGTATCAGGTCATGCTTGCCAAGAAGAACAAAAATTAATGCTTGCACTAGTAAGACCTAAATACTTTATTCCAGTACATGGAGAATATAGGCAATTAATAGCACATATAGAAACTGCAAAGAAAATGGGAATAGAAGCTGAAAATTCATTTATTTTAACAAATGGAAGGATATTAGAAATTAATGAAAAAGAAGCAAAATTAACAGGAACAGTACCATCTGGAAAAATTTTAGTAGATGGTTTAGGTGTAGGAGATGTAGGAAACATTGTATTAAGAGATAGGCAGCACTTATCACAAGATGGGTTAATTGTAATTGTATTAACAATGGATCAGGCAGAAGGAAAAGTAGTAGCAGGGCCAGACGTTATTTCAAGAGGATTTGTATATGTAAGAGAATCTGAAAATCTAATGGATGAAGTGAAAAATGTTATTAGAGATGAAATAGAAAAATGTGAAGAAAAGCACATAAAAGAATGGTCTGTAATAAAATCAAACTTAAAAGATAATCTAAGAGACTATATATACCAAAAAACAAAAAGAAATCCTATGATTTTGCCAATTATAATGGAATTATAGTAAAAACGGCCCTTACAACGAAAGTCGTAAGGGCGTTCGCCAAAGACATAATTAAGAATCAGAACTTTCAACTCTTTCTCTTCGAGCTTTCTCCTTAAGAATGGCATCTACTAGAGTGCCTTCTTCAATAGAGTCTGAGAGCTCTTCTAATTCTTTGTCTGATAGGCTTGGTAAATCAATGAAATATCTCATAAAAGTACCTCCATTTTGCTGTTGACAGTTACTATTGTAATTATAACACAATGTATACATAATATCAATAGTATTATAACATAATATTTCTAGTAACCTATTATAAAGGAAATATAGTAAAAACGTAGTAATACCAAGCTTTTTGCCACTTGACATAACTAATGCCTATCTATAAAAGATAGGCATTAGTAGGTCTAAAAGCTATAATTCGTTAATACAAGCAAACATATGGTGATGAGTAAAACTGCTACACAAACTCCAGGCCAAAAGATTTCTTTTAGCTTAAAATCCCGTATTTTACAAGGAAATATGGAGCTGTATAATAGTAAGCAAGATACGAACAAAATTGTTTCAATAAAGTATTTCATAAATAGACCTCCTATACGTTGAAAATTTTTATTAAGTAATTATATTATAGCATCTTTTAAAGAATATGGCAAAATTCAATTATGTAAAGTGCATTTAAGATCTTGTAATATAAACTTAAATTTGATATAATATGTCAAGTAAGAAAAGAGAGAGAGGGAACAAAAATGGATTATAAAGATTTAGCAGATGTAATATTTCCAGATGTAAAGGATATTTCTTATTACGAAGAAAAATATCCTGTAAGAAATTTAGAAGAAGGAGCAATTGTAAGTAGATTTGCACCAAGCCCAACAGGTTTTGTGCATATTGGAGGGCTATATCAAGCCTTAATTGCAAGAAAAATGGCAAACCAAACAAATGGTGTTTTCTTTTTAAGAGTAGAAGATACAGACCAAAAAAGAGAAGTAGAAAATGGTGTATCTGGAATTGTAAATTCATTAAAAGACTTTGACATGGCACCAGATGAGGGAATGATAGACGAAGAAAACGAAACAGGAGCATATGGACCATATAAACAATCATTAAGAAAAGAAATATACAGAGCATATGCAAAATACATGGTAAGTATGGGAAAAGCATATCCTTGTTTTTGTACATCAGATGAAGTAGAACAAATAAGGAATAAACAAGAATCTGCAAAAATTAGACCAGGATATTATGGCGTATGGGCTAAATGTAGAAATGTAACAGTAGAAGAAGCAATTAATAGAATAAAAAATGGAGAAAGCTATATAGTTCGTTTTAAATCACAAGGAAGAGAAGACAGAAAAATAAAACATCATGATGTTATAAAAGGAAATATCGATTTCCCAGAAAACGACCAAGATATTGTTATAATAAAAGCAGATGGGCTTCCAACATATCACTTTGCACATGCAGTAGATGACCACTTAATGGGAACAACACATGTAATACGTAGTGACGAATGGCTATCTTCTGTACCACTACATTTACAATTATTTCATGAATTAGGGTTTAAAGCACCAAAATATGCTCATATTTCACCAATTATGAAAGAAGAAAATGGTGGAAAAAGAAAACTAAGTAAAAGAAAAGACCCAGAAGCAGCAGTAAGTTATTATGCTGAAGTTGGAATTCCAGCAGATGCAGTAAAAGAATATTTATTAAATATTGCAAATTCTACATTTGAAAATTGGAGAAAACAAAACCCTAATATGCCTATGGAAGAATTTGAATTACAGTTAAACAAAATGAGTGTTAGTGGAGCATTATTTGATATGGTTAAGCTTTTAGATATTTCTAAAAGAGTTATTTCAAAATATAGTGCAGAAAAAGTATATAATGAAGGAATTGCATGGGCAGATAAATATGATAAAAACTTAAAAACAATATTAGAAAAAGATAAAGATTATACATTACAAGTTTTGGGAATAGAAAGAGGAAACGAAAAACCTAGAAAAGATATTGCAAAATGGTCAGATTTAAAAGAAAATATAATTTATATGTATGATGAAGAGTTTTTAAATAAGCCACAACAATATGAATTCCAAAAAATAAATGACAAACAAGAAATTAATAAAATAATAACAACATACATAGAAAAATATTTTAATATAGAAGATGATAAAGAAACATGGTTTAACAAAATAAAAGATTTATCTGAAGAATGTGGATATGCAAGAGAGACAAAAGAGTACAAACAAAATCCAGATGCATATAAAGGACATGTAGGAGATATTAGTACAGTAATTCGTATATGTTTAACAGGAAGAGCAAATACTCCAGATATGTATGAGATTATGAAAGTATTGGGAGAAAAGTCTGTTATAGAACGTCTAAAAAAGGCAATATAAGTAGGTGATAGCTATGGAATACCAAATAGGAGATATTGTAAGAACAAAAAAAGTTCATCCATGTGGGTCTAAGTTATGGGAAATTACAAGGGTGGGAGTAGACTTTAAACTAAAATGCGAAGGTTGTCGGACATGTAATTACTGTAGAAAGACCAAAGGCTTTAAAAATGATTACAAAGAAAATAGAAAAAGAATAAGTATTTTTAGGTAATAAAGAACGAATTTTACATAGTATAAAAATAAATTAAAATAAAATATATAAAATTTGAAAAGAAGCGTCTTGAAAGTAAATTTTGTATACGTATGTTTTAAAAATTTGTGGGAGAATCTCACACCCTTGTGAGAGGGGCCTACAAATTTTTATTACATACTGTGCAAAATTTATCTTGAACAAGCGGATTTGAAAATTTATATATTTTATTTTTAATTTATAAATTTATTAATGCATATTTTACACTGTTTCTTCTACTTTTTGTTTTCTAAAACTTAAATGAAGTAGAATAGGTGTAATAAACGTAACTAAAAATACAGTAATAACAATAATAGAAAAGACTTCTTCATTAATCATTCCCATATTTTTTGCCTCATCAATCATAATAAAAGCCATTTCACCACGTGTTGCCATTCCAATACCAATTTGTAAGCATTCTTTTTTCTTATAACCACAAAGCTTTGCACCAAAGCCATTTCCAATTATTTTACTAATAATAGTAATTGAAGTAAATAAAATGATAAACTGCCAAACTTCACTTGAAAAAGATAAAGTGGAAAGTTTTAGTCCAATACTTGCAAAAAACATAGGAGAAAATATCATATAAACAAGAACATCAATCTTATTTTTTATAAATTTTCCTTGTTTAGTATTACCAACAACAAGACCAGCAATATAAGCGCCAATAATGCCACTTACACCGAAAAATTTCAGCAATATAAGAAAGCAAAAGTGCAAAAGCAAGAGAAAATATAGGTAGTTCTTCTTTTCGAGGAAGTTTTGCTTCTAGCCATTCCATAAAACGAAACATAACAAGACCGTAAAACAATGGCAATACCAAAAAATAGAACTATTTTCAAAATCAAAACAACAATGCCTAATATAGAAAGATCTCCATTATTTAATAAAAAACTTAAAAATATAACACCAATTATATCATCTACAACACCAGCACCCAAAATTGCAGTACCAACATTAGTTTTTAATTTTTTCATTTCCATTAGAGATTCTACAGTAATACTAACAGAAGTTGCAGTAATTACAACACCGAAAAATAAATTTAAAGAATTATCTAATGTATAGCATTTGCTAAATAAAAATCCAAATATTAATGGAATTATAACACCAATAGTTGCAATAATAACAAACTTTTTGCTACCTTCCATAAATTTTTTTAAACTTGTTTCCATTCCTGCTAAAAACATAATAAAAATAATACCTAAATTTGATAAGAATTCTAGAATAGTATTTGATTGGATAATATTAAAAACAGCTGGACCTAATACAACACCTGCAACTAAACCGCCAAGCATTTTTGGCATATGAATTTTTCCAGTAATCATACTAAAAATCTTTACAAAAAGAATAATTAACCCAATATCTAATAAATATTTACAATCCATTTTAAAAGTTTTCTCCTTTGTATTTTTTGATATAGTAGGAAAGTCATGCCAGTGGCATAGATTTCCGTACTAGAGAAATATGGCGAAAGTTAGATTTTGTAAGCAGTTTCCACTGCGTATGAAATCTTAGTTTCGGTTTTTAACATTATATCATAAAAATTTCATAATAAAATACTGTATAAATATTTTTTTAAAAGTGTATAATTTAAACAAAAAGAAGGAGGAATAACATGGATAGAAAAGTAAAAGTTGTTCAATATGGAACTGGAAAAATGGCAGTATATACTATGAGATATGTTTATGAAAAAGGTGGAGAAGTAGTTGGGGCAGTGGATTTAAACCCAGATGTTATTGGAAAAGATATTGGAGAAATTATGGGAGGAGAAGAAAAAGGAGTTAAAGTAACTGCATTAGAAAATGCAGAAGAAATGTTAAAACAAGTAAAACCAGATATTTGTGTAGTAGAAACAAGAAGTTTATTTAGTGAAGTGCAAGAAGCATTACTATTATGTGCAAAATTAGGAATTAATGCAATTACAACCTGTGAAGAAGCATTTTTTCCTGAAAATTCAAATCCAGTAGCAACAAAAGAAATAGATGAATTAGCAAAGAAAAATAATTGTACAATTACAGGAAGTGGATACCAAGATATTTATTGGGGGCAATTAGTAAGTTCAGTTGCAGGTTCAACTCAAAACATCACAAAAATAAAAGGAAGCTCAAGCTATAATGTAGAAGATTACGGAATTGCACTTGCAGAAGCACATGGAGCAGGTTTAACATTAGAAGAATTTGAAAAACAAGTAGCATCTGCTGATAATATTTCAGAAGAAGAAAGAAACAAGCTAATCCAAAGTGGGGAATTTATACCATCATATATGTGGAATGTAAATGGATGGCTTTGTGAAAAATTAGGTTTAACAATAGAATCGCAAACACAAAAATGTATACCACAAACACATACTGAGGATATATTTTCATCAACACTAAATATGACAGTAAAAGCAGGAGATGTAACAGGTATGAGTGCAGTTGTAACTACAAAAACAAAAGAGGGTATTACTTTAGAAACAGAATGTATAGGAAAAGTATATTCTAAAGACGATTACGATAAAAATGAATGGACAATAGAAGGGGAGCCAAGTACAACAATAACAGTTGCAAGACCACAAACAGTAGAACTAACTTGTGCTACAATAGTAAACCGTATACCAGATGTAATAAATGCAAAACCAGGATATGTTCCAACAGAACAAATAGGAGAACTAAACTTCAAACAAAAATCACTAAATGAATATGTAAAATAATAGAAATATGATATAATACTAATTATGTGAAAACATAAAGAAAGGAAGATAATTATGGTAGAAAGAAGAAAAATCGTATTAGTAGGAACAGGGTTTGTAGGAATGAGCATGGCATATTCTTTACTAAACCAAGGAGGAGTAAACGAACTTGTTTTAATTGATGTTGTAAAAGAAAAAGCAGAAGGAGAAGCAATGGATTTATCACATGGAATGCCTTTTGCACCAAGCAAAATGGATATTAAAGCAGGAGATTATTTAGATTGTAAAGATGCAAATATTGTTGTAATTACAGCTGGGCTAAACCAAAAACCAGGACAAACAAGGTTAGAACTTGCAAAGGAAAATGCTAAAATAATGAAGGACATTACAAAACAAGTAGTAGATAGTGGATTTAATGGAACATTTGTAATTGCAAGTAATCCAGTAGATTTAATGACATATGTTGTATATAAAGTATCAGGATTTCCAAAAGAAAAAGTTATTGGTTCAGGAACAGTTTTAGACACAGCAAGGCTTCGTTTCCTAATTGGAGAATACTTACAAGTGGCAAGTAAAAATGTACATGCATATATTATGGGAGAACATGGGGATTCTTCATTTGTACCATGGGAACATGCATATGTTGGATGTAAAAAATTAACTGATGTTATGAAAGAACAAGGAAAAGATTTAAAAGATTTAGACAAAATCTATGAAGATGTACAGCAAGCAGCCTATGAAATTATTAATAAGAAAAAAGCCACTTATTATGGAATTGGAATTGCCCTAACAAGGTTAATAAAAGCAATTTTAGGTGATGAAAATGCGATTATGCCAGTATCTATGTATCAAAATGGAGAATATGGACATTCAGGAATGTTTATAGGTGTTCCAGCAATTATAAATCGTAATGGAATAAAAGAAATGGTAAAATTAAACTTAGAGCCCGAAGTACAAGAAAAATTTGATTATAGTTGTAATTTATTAAGCAAAATGATTGAAGAAGAGATAAATCCAATTTTAGAATAGTAAGGTTGAAATTTTAATAGAAAGAGTAAGAAATGGAAGAATTAAGAGAAAAATTATTTTCACTAGCAGATGAAAAATATAAAGAATTTCATGGGTCACTATGCCCTGGGACAAATAACATAATAGGAATTAGAGTACCAATACTTCGTAATTTAGCTGGGAGTATTGCAAAAGAGGATTGGAGAGAGTATTTAAAAAATGCTAAAGATGACTATTATGAAGAAGTGATGTTACAGGGCATGGTAATTGGCTTAGCAAAAATGGAATTTGATGAAAGAATAGAGTATGTAAAAGAATTTATTCCTAAAATTGATAATTGGGCAGTATGTGATGTAACATGTGCAGGCTTTAAATTTACTAAAAAGAATATGGAAGAAGTATGGAAATTTTTAAAACCATATTTAGCTTCTAATAAAGAATTTGAAATCCGTTTTGCAGTAGTTATGTTATTAGATTTTTATATAACAGAAGAATACATTAAAGATGTATTAGAAATATTAAACAACATACATCATGAAGGATATTACGTAAAAATGGCAGTTGCATGGGCAATTTCAATTTGTTATATAAAATTTCCAAAAGAAACTATGAAACTATTAGAAAAAAATAATTTAGATACATTTACATATAATAAAGCATTACAAAAAATAACAGAATCGTATAGAGTAAGTAAAGAAGAAAAAGATAAAATACGAAAAATGAAACGATAAAATTAGGAGTATATATGGAATTATTTAAAAGAATAGGACAAGAAATAGATATAGAAAAATTAAGTAAAGAAATTTGTGGATCATACCAATTTGGACAATATAATAGGCATGAATTGATTTTTGTAGGGATTGATGATTTATCATATTATTTATATACTTCAAATGGAAGATATCTTGTAAAAATAATGAACAAGGAAAAGACTAAGGAAGATATAAGTGAATTTGTACAAAAAAATATGATTATTAATAAAAATTATGTACATGCACCAAAGATTATACTACATAATGAAGAGGCTATTTTTACATATAATATAAATGATTTACAGATAAATCTTATTGTTATGGAATGCATTGATGGCATGGATTTATATTCTATCAATAAAGTAATAACTAAAGAAGATATTGATAAATTAGTGGATATGGTAGTAACATTTCACAAAATAGAAGAAAAAATAGAAATTAATGATTATGATGAATACTGTTTTATGAAAATAAAATATGACTATGAAAAAACGGAAAAATATTTGCCTAAAGATATAAAAACACAAATAGAAGAGGTAATAAAGGAATTTGATAAGATCGAATTAGGAAAATTACCAAAGTGCTTTATTCATGGAGATTTAATTTCCACAAATATCATGAAGGACAAGAATAACCAATTATGGCTAATTGATTTTTATGAAAGTGGAGTTGGTATCCGTATATTAGATATTGTAAAAATATTAAATAGTGTAATTTATAACTATCAATATGAAGATGAAACAAATAAATTGGAAGAGCATTTCTTACATAGATATGAAGAAGAGATGCCATTGACTGAATATGAATTAAAAGTTTTACCTGTTCTAAGAAAAGCCGATGCTCTAGTAGGGATTATGCTAGAAACATATGATGCATTAAGAGGTAGAGATAATGTAGAAAATCAGTATTGGCTAGAGAATGATACGAGGTTAATTAAAAAGTTAGAAAAAGAAAGTTGAGCATAAAGAAGATGTAGTAATATAAAATTAAAAATTCTGTTCTCCACGGCGTTTTAGTATAATTGGTTTTAACAACACTTGAAACGCACTATACTTTGGGAAAAAGAAATATGACGCCTTTGGCTAACAGGTCGAACTCGTTTTTAATTTTATATTACTACATCTTCAAGCTATTATTATAGTAGAAAATAGAAGTGGCTAAAGCCACTTCTATTTTACTTCAAATGTTAATTCATTATTTGAAACACCGACTATAACAGAATTGCCATCTAACAATTCAGAACGTAAAATCATTTCAGACAAAATATCTTCTACATATCTCTGTATTGCCCTACGAAGAGGTCTTGCACCATATTTATAATCAGTGCCTTTTTCTAATAAATACTCTTTTGCCTCTTTTGTTATATTAAAAGAAATCATTTTATTAGACAAAGCATCTTTTGTGCTTTTTAGCATTAAATCCACAATTTCTAATAACTGTTCTTTATTTAAACTATCAAAAACAATAATTTCATCAATACGGTTCAAAAACTCTGGACGAAAAGTCTGTTTTAAACTATCTTGAATTTTACTCTTATCAATAGTAGATTCCTTTCCAAATCCAATTGAATTATTGTTTAAGTTAGAACCAGCATTAGAAGTCATAATAATAATTGTATTTTCAAAACTTACTACATTTCCTTGTGAATCAGTTAATTTACCATCATCTAATACTTGAAGAAGTATATTAAATACATCTGGATGAGCTTTTTCTATTTCATCAAAAAGAATAATAGAATAAGGATGTCTTTTTACTTTTTCAGTTAGCTGACCTGCATCATCATACCCTACATACCCTGGAGGTGAACCAATAAGCTTAGAAGTAGAGTGGCTTTCCATATATTCAGACATATCAACTCTAATAATTGCATCATCTTTACCAAACATTTCATAACTTAAACTTTTTGCAAGTTCTGTTTTACCAACACCAGTAGGACCAACAAATATAAAAGATGGTGGTCTTTTAGTACTTTTTAAGCCTGCACGGTTTCTCCTAATTGCACGTGATACAGCAGACACAGCTTCATTTTGCCCAATAATTCTTTTATGAAGATTATCTTCTAATGAAAGAAGTTTCAATGTTTCTTCTTCTGTGATTTTTTGAACAGGAATTTTAGTCCAATGTTCAATAACAAGAGCAATATCTTGCACAGTTAATTGCTTTGGTTTTGCTTTTTTGCTTAATGCATCTATCTTTTCTTGTAATTTACATTCCTTTGTTTTTAAGTCAGCTGCTTTTTGGTAATCTTCTGTAGAATCAGCAGTTGCAGCTTCTTCCTTTTCTTCTTGAACTAGTTTTAACTCATTTTTTAATACCTCTAATTGGTACAATTCTTTATTATTCAAATTAATTCTAGAACATGCTTCATCTAAAATATCAATTGCCTTATCTGGCAAAAAACGATCATGAATATATTTTTCAGACATCTGTACAGTTTTTTCTATAACATCTGTAGAAATTTTTACTTTATGATAATCTTCATAATATTTTTTAATGCCATCTAGAATTTTAATAGTATCATCTACACTTGGTTCTTCTACCATAACAGGTTGAAATCTTCTTTCTAAAGCGGTATCCTTTTCAATATATTTACGATATTCTCTTAAAGTAGTAGTACCAATCAATTGAATTTCGCCGTTAGCAAGAGAAGGTTTCAAAATATTTGCAGCATTCATAGAATTTTCTGCATCTCCTGCACCCATAATGTTGTGAATTTCATCAATAACTAAAATAATATTTCCACAAGCTTTACATTCATCAATTATCGATTTCATTCTACCCTCAAATTGACCTCTAAACTGAGTGCCAGCAAGAACTGCTGTCATATCTAATAAATATACTTCTTTATTCAATAATTTTGCAGGTACATTTCCATTTGCAATTTTAATAGCAAGACCTTGTGCAATAGCTGTTTTTCCAACACCAGGTTCACCAATTAAACAGGGGTTATTTTTAGAACGTCTATTTAAAATTTGAACAATCCTTTGTATTTCACGGTCTCTTCCAATAACAATATCTAGTTCATTATTTCTTGCTTTATTTGTTAAATTAGTACCAAAAGTATCTAAAAATTTAGTCTTTTTTTGTTTTACTTTTTTGTCTACTTTAACCTTTTTATTTGAATTAGATACATTATCGCTATGAGGTTCATTAGAGCCGATATTATTTGCACCCACACCAAATAAAGCATTAAATGGAATTGCAGTAGCAGAAGCTGAATCTAGGCTAATATCACTATTAGATAAATTTTCAGCCAAATCCTTAAAAATTGTTTCAAATTGTGATGTCATATCTTCTAAATCAACATTATCACTTTCCAAAACAGTAGATTGTTTTGCAAGAACTTCTAAAGGATTAATTCCTTTTTCCTTAGCACAATTATAGCAAAAACCTTCTAAAGAAGTTTCACCTTTTTCATTTTGTTTATTAACAAATATAATAGCTGTATTCTTTTTACATGCACAACATAACATATATATAAATCTCCTAACATTTTACATATTTTCTATTAGTATATAATACACGAAAAGTATGCAAAAGTCAAGAAATTAAGGAAGGGTTAATAAGTACCTATTGTAAATTTTTTGTGAAATTGTAATATATTAAAACCTACTAGAATAAGATATAATAAAGGACATACTAAAAATTTTCTTACAAAATTTGACAAGGTAAGTAAGTTTGTGGTAGAATAGGCAACATGATGCTAAAAATAGTATCAGAAAGGATGTTTAAAAATCGTGAAAAGCAATAATAGTAGGCTAAAGACAAAACACATTATTTCAAGCCTTCTTACAATAATGCTAATAATTAGTAATATACAATTATTTGCATATTCAAATGGAGAAAATGAAAATAATGAAATAGAGCAGGTACAAATTAATGAAGAACACGAACTAGCAAATAATTATAAAAGAGTTGTAGAAGTAGCTTCAAGGTCTATGGAAGATAGAAAAAGACAAGAAGAGGAAACAAAAAAGGCGGAAATACAAGAAGTAACATACAAAAAAATAGACGAAATAACTATATCTAAAAAAATGGATTTAACTAAAAGATGTGGTATTTCTAAAGAAGACTTTAAAAACTTAATAAAAGGTGTAAAAAAAGACACATCAAAATTTTTCTATAAAAATAGTGATTTAATTTATGACTTATGTGAAAAATATGAAATAAATGAAATATTCTTTTGTGGGTTAATTGCAGCAGAATCAGGATGGGATATTGTAGAAAGCCATAGAGTAAAATGCAATTATATTAGTATGATGTCAAATGGAACATTAATTAGATATTCATCTACAAAAACAGGTTTAGAAGCAGCAGCAAAATTATTACACAAAAGTTATTTAACACCTAGTGGTGCTTATTATAATGGAAAAACATTAAGTGGTGTACAAAAAATGTTTTGCCCAGATCCAGATTGGATAGATTTAGTTTATGATTGTATGAAACAAATAGTAAAATAAATATTGATAGAAATCCCCATATTGTCATTGACAAATGGGGATTTTGATAGTATAATGTTAGCCAAAGCTAACTTTATTAAAAAGGAAAGAAATTTATGATATCAAAATCATTAGAAGAATACTTAAAAACAATATATGTATTAAAAAAGCAAAATGGAAAAATAAGAGTAACAGATATTGCAGAAAAAATGAATTGTACAAAACCGAGTGTTAACAAAGCAATATGTAATTTAAAAGATAATGGGTTACTAAATTACGAGTCTTATGGGCCTATTGAACTAACAAAGACACGGAGAAGATTTAGCAAAAAAGATACTAGAAGCATATGATATTGTTTATTTATTTTTAAAAGATGTTTTAAATTTAGAAGAAGAACAAGCAAGAAAGGAAGCAGAAAAAATAAAGTCTGTTATAAATGATGAAACAATTAACAAACTTGCAAAATATGTGCACAAAGAGTTGGATTTAAGCAGTTTAGATTGTGATTATGATATAAATAATGAAAGGTGTAGGTCTTGTGCAAGACGAACATCTAAAAATAGTACAGATAGATACGAGAGATAATAATTATAATATAAAAAACGAAATAGGTTACTTTAAATAAAAAATGAATGATTAAGTGTAGGGGCATCGTTTGTGGGAATACATCGTAGGACATGACACCACTGTGCCCTTTAAATGAGAAAGGATTTAACAATGAGTAATAAATTATTAGAAATAAAAGATTTATATGTAAATGCAGAAGATAAAGAAATACTAAAAGGAATAAATTTAGAAATAAATAAAGGAGAAATCCATGTAATTATGGGTCCAAATGGTTCAGGAAAAACCACAACAGCAAATGCTATATTAAATAACCCAAGTTATATAAAAGAAAAAGGAAGTATCACATTTGAAGAAGAAGACATCACAAATTTAAATACAGATGAAATTGCAAGAAAAGGAATATTTATGTCATTTCAGCTACCAGAAGAAATACCAGGAGTATCTGTTGCAAACTTCTTAAAATATGCAAAAAATAAAATAACAAACAAACCAGTAAAAATATTTGAGTTTAAAAAAGAATTAGAAAAATATATGAAAGAGCTAAATATAGACCCGAGCTATATGGAAAGAAGCTTAAATGTTGGCTTTTCTGGTGGAGAAAAAAAGAAAAACGAAATATTACAAATGCTAGTATTAAACCCAAAGTTAGCAATATTAGATGAAACAGATTCTGGTTTAGATGTTGATGCAATAAAAACTGTATCAAAAGGAATAGAAATGTTTAAAAATAAGCAAAACGCAGTTCTTATAATTACGCATAACACAAAAATTTTACATAGCTTAAAAGTAGATTATGTGCATATTTTAGTAAATGGAAAAATTGTAAAAACAGGAAAAGAAGACCTTGCAACATACATAGAACAAAATGGATATGAGGAATATAAATAGCATTACGAAAGGAATCGAGAATGAGTAAAGTTAAACTAGATGAAATAAATAGAAACATATATGACATAAAAAATAAAGACGAATATGATTATAAAATAAAAAAAGGCTTAACACCTGAAATTATAGAAGAAATATCAAAACAAAAAGATGACCCAGTGTGGATGAGAGAATTTAGGCTAAAAGCATTAGAAGTGTATAATAGCCTAGAACTTCCTACATGGGGACCAGATTTATCAGAACTTGATATGAATGAAATTGCAACATATGTTAAACCAAAAACTTCTTTAAATACCTCATGGGAAGATGTACCAGAAGATATAAAAGATACATTTGATAAATTAGGGATACCAGAGGCAGAAAAAGAATCCCTTGCAGGAGTGGGAGCACAATATGATTCAGAAGTAGTATACCACAGTATGAAAAAAGAACTAATAAAACAAGGTGTTATATATACAGATATGGAAAGTGCATTAAAGAAATATCCAGATTTAGTAAAAAAACACTTTATGAAATGTGTTCCAGTAAATGACCACAAATTTGTAGCATTACATGGAGCAGTATGGTCTGGTGGTTCATTTGTATATGTACCAAAAGGAGTAAAAGTAGATATTCCACTACAATCATATTTTAGACTGAACTCACCAGAATCAGGTCAATTTGAACATACATTAATCATTGTAGATGAAGGAGCAAGCCTTCACTTCATAGAAGGATGTAGTGCACCAAAATACAACAAAGTAAACTTACATGCAGGATGTGTAGAACTATATGTAAAAGATAATGCATATTTACGATATTCTACTATTGAAAACTGGTCAAAAAACATGTTAAATCTAAATACAAAAAAAGCGATTGTAGGAAAAAATGCAAAAATGGAATGGGTAAGTGGGTCATTTGGATCAAAAATATCTATGTTATACCCAATGAGTATTTTAAATGGAGAAGGTTCAAAAACTGAATTTACAGGAATTTCATTTGCAGGAGCAGGACAAAACTTAGATAATGGGTTTAAAGTAATTCATAATGCAAAAAATACATCAAGCATTGTAAATGCAAAATCTATTTCAAAAAATGGTGGAAAATGTACATATCGTTCTTTAGTTAGAATAGGGGAAAATGCAAGTGGTTCTAAATCTAGTGTATCTTGTGAATCTCTTATGTTAGATGATATTTCTATTTCAGATACTATTCCTGTAAATGATATAAGAACAGATGATGTAGAGTTTTCGCATGAAGCTAAAATTGGAAAAATAAGTGATAAAGCTATATTTTATTTAATGAGTAGAGGTTTATCTAAGGAAGATGCTTTAGGTATGATTGTAAGAGGCTTTGCATATCCAATTTCAAAGGAATTGCCAGTAGAGTATGCAGTTGAGATGAATAATTTGATTAATTTGGAATTAGATTCTTTTTAGAATAAATAATACTAATTTGATATAAATATTTTTATTTTTAGTGATATTCCTGTTCTAGATAAACTTTATAGAAATTGTAACACATATTTTTCGGGCCCCCCTCATTAAAAATGGATAGCTCCCAAAAAATATTTTAACAATTTCTAATAAAGTTTACTCTCAAGACGTCGTTATCATAAAAAGTAAAAATATTTTATATCAAATTAGTCAAAATTGGGAAAGGAAATGAAAATGAAATTAAATGAAACACCAGTTAGAACTTCAAGGAATTTTAATATTAATAATATAAAATTAGAAAATATTGAAATACCACAACAAATAGAAAGTTTTGAAAATGTAGAAAAAATAGGCGAAAATACTATAACACAAGATATCATGGGGTGTGATTTAGCATATGGACTATCAGATGAATTAATAAAACAGCAGGAAGAACATGCAAACCAAAAGCTAAAGATAACAATAGATAGTAAAGAAAATAAAGAAATACAAATCATTTTTAATTTTGATAGTAAAAATATACAATTAGTAGAACATATTGAAATAGAAGCACAAGAAGAAACAAAAAGTACAGTAATTATAAAATATAAATCACAACAAGAAATAAAAGCCTATCATAATGGAATTATAAAATTGCATGCAAAAAAGAAAGCAAATATAAATGTAATTTTAATAAACCTTATGAACCAAAACTCAAATAATTTTATAAGTATAGAAAACAAACTAGAAGAAGAGGCAAAAGTAACATACACAATAGTTGATTTTGGTGGAAAAAATAGTATTACAAACTACTATTCAAACTTAAAAGGCACATCATCAAACAATATATTAAACACAATATATTTAGGAAGTAAAAACCAAATTATAGACTTAAACTATATAGCAGAACTACAAGGAGAAAAAACAAATATAGATATAGAAGTACAAGGAGCTCTAAAAGACACTGCAAAAAAACATTTTAAAGGTACAATAGATTTCAAAAAAGGCTGTAAAAAAGCCACAGGAAACGAAAACGAAAATTGTATGCTATTATCAGATACTGCAAAAAGTATAGCATTACCAATGCTATTATGTAGTGAAGAAGAGGTAGAAGGAAACCATGCTACATCAGCAGGGCGTGTGGGCGAAAAAGAACTATTTTACATTATGAGTAGAGGTTTTAACAAAAAAGAAGCAATGAAACTTATGGTAAAAGCAAAATTTAACAAAATACTAGAGAACATAGAAAATCAACAACTAAAAAATGAAATAGAACAAGAAATAGATAAAAGATTAGATTAGGAGAACCCCCAGCCGTTCTTCAAACGACAGCTCCCTTAAATAAAGAGACCATTACTCTAGTATAACTAGACTAGCATAGTTACTTTAAAAAGTAGAGAAAAGCCTCCTTTACCTAAGGGAGGTGGCAGTGCGAAGCACTGACGGAGGGTTCTTAGAAAGGAATTAATAAATGTATAAAGAAAATATAAAAAAAGATTTTCCAATTTTGCAAAATAAAGATATAGCATATTTAGATAGTGGTGCAACAACTCAAAAACCACAATATGTAATAGATAAAATGAAAGAATTTTATGAGACATATAATGCAAACCCTCATAGAGGAGCATATTCCTTAAGTATAGAAGCAACGGAAATTTATGAAAACACAAGAGCAAAAATTGCAAAATTCATTAATGCTAGGTATCCAGAAGAAATAATATTTTCTAAAAATGCAACAGAAAGCTTAAACTTAATTGCATATTCATATGGAATGGAAAACTTAAAAAAAGATGATGAAATTGTAATATCTATTATGGAACATCATTCAAATTTAGTACCATGGCAAAATGTATGTAAAAAAACAGGTGCGAAACTAAACTACATGTATATAAATTCTGAATTTGAAATATCAGATGAAGAAATAGAAAAGAAAATAACAGACAAAACAAAAGTAGTTGGAATTACTCATGTTTCAAATGTTTTGGGAACAATAAATAATGTGAAAAAAATCATAAAATATGCACATTCAAAAAATGCAATTGTTATTGTAGATGCATCGCAAAGCATACCTCATATGAAAATAGATGTACAAGATTTAGATTGCGATTTTCTAACATTTTCTGGTCATAAAATGTTAGCACCATTAGGAATAGGAGTGTTATATGCAAAAAAAGAATTGTTAAATAATATGAATCCATTTTTAATGGGTGGAGATATGATAGAATATGTATATGAACAAGATACTACATTTGCACCACTTCCAAATAAATTTGAGGCAGGAACGCAAAATGTAGAAGGTGTATATGGTTTAGGTGCTGCAATTGATTATATACAAAGTATTGGATATGAGGAAATTGAGAACTTAGAAAAAGAAATTAGTTTATATGCAAGAAGTGAATTATCTAAATTAGATTTTATAGATTTATATATAACACCAAATGAAACTAATCATTCTAGTGTTATTTCATTTAATATAAAAGGTGTACATCCACATGATGTAGCAAGTATTTTAGACCAAGAGGGTGTATGTATACGTTCACGGAAACCATTGTGCTCAGCCGTTAATGAGGTTTTTAGGTATTGATTCAACATGTAGGGCAAGTTTTTATTTTTATAATACAAAAGAAGATGTAGATAAATTAGTAGATGCATTAAAAAAAGCATATGGAATGTTTGTAAAGTATATAAATAGAGTTAATTAAAATACAGTTATTTAAATAATTAGTCTAAATATAGTACTTTCTATAAATTTATTGCATTCTTCGGCTTCATTACGTGTTTTATAAATTCTAAACGAAAAGCAAACGAGCCTCTCGTTATACGCTCCCTCATTTGCTTTTCATTAAGAATTTATAGAAAACACTCCAATCGCATTTGTCATTACATAAATTTATGCCGATTACTATATTTTAGACTAATTTAAACAGTTTTTGAAAGGATTTTTAAAATGAAAGAAGATTTAAATGGGATTTATAATGAATTAATTATGGAACATAGCATGAATTCATATAACAAAAGAAAATTAGAAAATCCAAATAGCACTAAATTAGGTCATAACCCAAATTGTGGAGATGAAATTACATTAGAACTAAAACTAAATGGAGATATAATAGAAGATATAGGCTTTATGGGGCATGGATGTGCTATTTCTCAAAGTTCTACATCTATTATGATAGATACCCTAAAAGGAAAAACAGTAAAACAAGCAAAAGAGATTATTGAAACTTTTATTTGTATGATAAAAAGAGAAATAACAGATGAGGAAGAATTAGAAAAATTAGAAGATGCTATAGCTTTTAAAAATGTATCAAATATGCCAGCAAGAGTAAAATGTGCACTTTTAGCATGGCATACTATAGAAGATATGTTAAATGAAAAGCAATAAAGGTTGAAAAATAATTGCCATTTGGCGTTGTTAAATTTCGGTTGAAATCAAATCAACGTACACAAGTACGCCTCATTGATTTCAACCTCATTTGCCTAGCCAAATAACAATTCTTTTCCAACCTAGGTTTGTGCCTTAGGAAGGAATGAGATTAAATATGGGAAATAAAAAGGTACTACTTGGAATGAGTGGAGGAGTAGATAGCAGTGTATCAGCTCTACTTTTAAAAGAACAAGGATATGAAGTAATTGGAACTACTTTAGAATTATTTGCAGGAAGCAGCTGTTGCAATATAAACACATATATAGATGCAAAAAATGTATGTAAACAAATTGGAATACCACATTTTACATATGATTGCAAAGAAATCTTTAAAACAAAGGTAATAGACGACTTTATTAGTTGCTATGCAGATTGTAAAACACCAAACCCATGTATAGAATGTAACAAATACTTAAAATTTGGATTTATGTGGGAAAAAGCAAAAGAATTAGGGTGTGAATTTATAGCAACAGGGCATTATGCAAAAACTGAATATAATGAAGAATATCAAAAATGGGTATTAAAAAAATCAAATGCAGGAAAAAAAGACCAAAGCTATGTTTTATGGAATATGCCCAAAGACCTAATTAGCCATGTTCTATTTCCGCTTTCAGGCTTTGAGGACAAGGAACAAATTAGAGAAATAGCGAGAAGCCATAACTTAAAAGTAGCAAATAAGCCAGATAGCGAAGACATTTGTTTTGTGCCAGATGGAAACTATAAAAAGTTTCTAGAAAATAATTCTAATATAGCACCTACAAAAGGAAATATTTTAAATACAAAAGGAGATATATTAGGAACACATACAGGACTGTATAATTACACAATTGGACAAAGAAAAGGACTTGGAATATCTAATCCAGTGCCACTTTTTGTATTAGGATTTAATAAAGAGAAAAATGAATTAATTGTAGGAGAAGAAAGTGGGCTTTATAAAAAAGAAATTATAGTTAAAGATATAAATTTGTTACTAGTAGATGAAGTATTAGATTGGCTAGATGTAGAAGTAAAAACAAGATATTCTTCAAAACTTGCAAAAGCAAAAATTAGGCAAGATCAAGATGGTAGTATAATAAAAGTCATATTTGATGAACCACAAAGAGCAGTTACTCCAGGGCAATCAGCAGTATTTTACAAAGGAGATATTATACTACGGTGGAGGAAAAATTGTATAAAAGGAGATAATTATGCAAGAACAATTTTCAAGAACAGAATTATTAATTGGAAAAGATGGAATAGAAAAGTTAAAAAACGCTAAAGTTGCCATATTTGGAATAGGTGGAGTAGGTTCATTTGTAGTAGAAGCATTAGCAAGAGTAGGGGTAGGACATTTAGTATTAGTAGATAAAGATAATATAGATATAACAAACCTAAATAGGCAAATCCATGCAACACATACAACTATTGGAAAACCTAAAATAGAAGTAATGAAAGAAAGAATATTAGATATTAATCCAGAATTAAAAGTAGAAATATATAACCCTAAAAATTTAGATTTTCCAGAAGAGGAAATAATAGATGCATCTTTTACATATATTGTTGATGCAGTAGATACAGTAACAAGTAAGCTAAAATTTGTAGAACAAGCAAATAAATTAAATGTTCCAATAATATCGGCGATGGGAACAGGAAATAAGTTAGAACCATATAGATTTGAAGTAGAAGACATATATAAAACATCAGTATGCCCACTTTGTAAAGTAATGAGAAAAGAACTAAAAAAGAGAAGTATAGAACATTTAAAAGTAGTATATTCAAAAGAAGAGCCAGTAAGAAATGGAGAAATAATAGGAAGTATTTCATTTGTTCCATCAGTAGCAGGTTTAATAATAGCAGGAGAAGTAGTAAAAGATATATGTTAATAGACTTATATCTTTTTCCATAATTTTTTCTTCATAAAATCATAAAAATCTTTAGAATTTCCAATAGTAAAGTTATTTTTTAATAGGATATATGAATGGTCTTTATCTAAATACAAATAGAAACGATCAGGTTCCTCAAAAATTTTATAAAACTTATAATATTTCAATTTTACAGTATCTTTTCCGTTAGAAATAACTGCGAAATCTTCATAAAAGGTATAGGTGTTTTTCATCTTTTTTTGAACTTTTTTACTAGATGCCTCTTTTTTAGTAATAAGTAAAGGATGAATAAAACGATAACCAAGAAAGCTAAGTAAAACTATTATAAAACCTATTCCTAATAAAATTTTTCCATAACGAAATTGTAGTACCATGCAAAAAATAATTGAAAACATAATAAATATAGTATAAAGATGATATTTCAAATTATTTTTTTCAGCATGAAACTTTGCAAATTTTTTATATTCAGATAAACTATATGCAGTTGTATTTTTAAAAAGTATTTCCACTTTAAAACCTCCAATTAATATAATTATACTAAATAAAATATAAATAAAAAACAATGTTACCAAAATGTCATAAAAAATTAATATTCGTTATATATAAAGTAAAGATAGCATGATTTAGCTAAAAAACAAGAATAGTACCAAAACATATGTAAGTTAAGGTACTTGGAAAAAATAGAATTTTATTATAATATATAAGTAATTATGAAAAAACGGAGTGAAACTTTTTTATGAAAAAGATATTATCAAAAATAATTAAAAAATACTGGTTTGCAATTTCTTTGCAAGTTATATTTATAGGTTTAAATATCTATTTCTTAACATACCCACCAAAAATAATAGGAAACATTATAGATTTATTATATAACATAAATGAAAACCATGATGCCATTATGCTACAAGTATGGTATCTATTAGGCATTTGTTTTGTGCTACTTGCAGTTCGTATGCCATGGAGATGGCTTACAGGTTACACTCCAAGAAGTATAGAAAGAGACTTAAAAAATAAACTATTTGAGCAATTTATGAAAATAAAAATGACAAGTATTCAAAATATTAAAAATGGAGAACTAATGTCATATTTTGTAAAAGATGTCTCAGAAATAAGACAGTTTATTTATCGTATATTATCTCATGGAACAAGATTTGTATTTACAGTTATAATTTGTGTTTATGCAATGGCAAGTGGAGTTAATATAAATCTAACACTAATAACTCTATGTCCAATTATAGTAACAATATTTGTAATTATTAAAATAAAGGAATATGTAGAAAAAAGCTTTAAAAAATCTCAAACATATTTTACAGAACTTTCTGAATATGTGCAAGAAAGTACAGATGCAATTCGTACTACAAAAGCATATACAGGTGAAATGAATCAATTGAAAGAATTTATAAGAAAAAATCGTAAACTAAAAGAAGCAAATAATGCAGTTGATGTACATTCAACATTACTTTCTACGTGCCTTAATATTTGTTTTGGGTTATGTTATGGAATATCTCTTTTGTATGGTTCAAAATTAGTATTAGATGGAACTATTACTACAGGAGATTTCGTAGCATTTAATGGATATATAGGTCTATTTGTAGGACCAGTTTCATGGCTACCAGGGATTATTTCAAGATATAAAAGAGCAAAAATTTCTTACCAAAGATTAGATAATGTATTTGCATTAGAAAGAGAAAAAATAGCTCCAAAAAGAGAAGAAGGAAATAGTGATTTTAATGGAAATATTGAAATAAGTGATTTATCATTTAATTATCCAGAAAATTTGCAACCTGTACTAAATGATATTAATATAAAAGTACATAAAGGAGAAACACTTGGAATAATTGGAACAATAGGAAGTGGAAAAACAACACTTATGAACTTATTATTACGCTTATACCCAGTACAAAACGGAAAAATTAGAATAGATGGAAAGGATATAAATGAAATACCATTATTAACATTAAGAGATAATATATGTTATATAACACAAGATAACTTCTTATTTTCTACATCATTAAAAGAAAATATAAAACTATTTAAAGAAGGATTTGAAGATGATGAAATAAAAGAAAGCACAAAAAACGCTATGATTTATGATGATATAGAAAAAATGCAAAATGGTATTGATACAGTAATAGGAGAAAGAGGTGTAGACCTTTCAGGAGGTCAAAAGCAAAGAATAGTTATCTCAAGAGCTTTCCTAAGTAAAAGTAAAATAGTTATTTTTGATGATACTTTTTCAGCCCTTGATAATAGAACAGAACAAATGGTATTAAACAATGTAAAAGAACTAGTAAAAGACAAAACATGTATTATTATATCAAACCGTATTTCAGATATTAAAGATGCAAATAAAATTATTGTACTAGACAGTGGAAATATAATTGAAAGTGGAACACATGAAACACTTTTAGAAGAACAAGGTGCATATTATAAATTTTATAAAGAACAATCAGCATCAAGCGAAATGGCATTAAACTAGAACCCCCAGTCGCTAACGCGACAGCCCCCTTAAATAAAGGGGCCTTTACTCTACAACAATAGATTAGCATAATTAAAAATGAAAGGATGAGTAAAAGTGAAAAAGAAAAACACTATAATATCTCGTGTTATAGAAATGGCAAAACCACATAAAAAAACTATAATTATTGTCACATTATTATCATTATTAATTAACATAGGTGAATTAATAAAGCCATATCTAATAAAAATTGTAATTGATGATTATATAAGTTTTGGAATCTTCAAAAAAGGCTTAATTACTATTGGAATGATAGGTGCAAGCTATATTGGAATTGTAATAATAGGAAATATATTAGATTTTATAGCAAGTACAACAACAAACATGATGGGAGAAGAAATATTATATACACTAAGAAATAAGCTATTTAAGTATACACAATATGCTAATATCTCTTTCCACGACCGTACTCCAGCAGGAAAACTATTTGTAAGAATTACAAATGATGTAGAAGATGTTTCAACATTATTTAAAGATGTTATTACAACATTTTTTAAAGATATGATTTTAATTGTTGCAATTATAGCAATTATGGTGTACTTTAGTGCAAAATTAAGTTTATTAGCATTTATAGTAATTCCATTTGTTATAATATTTTCTATTGTACTTACAAAAATATTAAATAAAATTTATAGTAAGTCAAAAGTAATAAAAACAAAACTTAATACATTTTTAGCAGAATCTATATATGGTTCAAGGCTAATAAAAATATTTAATATTCAAAGGGAAAAACAAGAAGAATGTGAAAATTTAACACATGTTTTTAGAAATTCAAGGTTACCGGGAGGAATTATAGAAGGCTTACTTCCAGCACTTATGACAATTTTAGAAAACTTAAGTATTTGTATTATAGTATGGGCAGTTTTAGGGGGAATACTAGGAGATGCACTTGATGTGGGTCTTATATATGTGTTTATTACATATATAAAACAACTATTTGAACCAATAACAAGAACAATAGATAATATAGAAACTGTACAAGAAGCATTTGTATCTATAAACAAAATTTACAATATATTAGACCATAAAGAATATTTAGAAGATTTAGATACAGGAATAGAACTAACAAATGTAAAAGGAAAAATAGAATTTAAAAATGTATGGTTTTCATATGATAATGAAAAGTGGGTTTTAAAAAATATAAGTTTTACAATAGAACCAGGTCAAAGTATTGCATTAGTTGGAAAGACTGGTTGTGGTAAAACAACAATTACAAATTTAATAAATCGCTTTTATGAAATTCAAAAAGGAGAGATATTATTAGATGGGGTAAATATTAAAGACATTAATAAAAGAAGCTTAAGGCAACATATTGGAATTATACTACAAGACCCATTCATTTTTGCAAGAAGCATAAAAAACAATATTAAATTAAATAATAGCAATGTAACAGAAGAGGATATACAAGACTCAGTATCACTTTCATCAGCAGAAGATTTTGTATCATCACTTCCAAATGGAATAGATGAAATTGCAAAAGAAAGAGGGGCATCATTTTCAGCAGGACAAAAGCAATTATTAGCATTTGCTAGAATTTTTGCACATAATCCATCAATATTTGTATTAGATGAAGCAACTGCAAATATTGATACACATACAGAACAGTTAATACAAAAATCAATAGATACAATTTCAAAAGAAAAGACATCCATATTTATTGCACATAGGCTTGCAACTATTGTAAATGTAGATAAAATAATAGTGCTAGATGCAGGAGAAATTGTAGAAATAGGAAATCATATAGACCTTCTAAAAACAGGTGGATATTACAGCAAACTCTATAATTCATATTATGCAAGCTTGAATTAAATTTTATACTAGCAGACACTTATTTAAAAAATAAGTGTCTGCTATATTGCATATTATGGAAAACGATAGTATAATGTATGCAAATTGAAATGGAGGTAAATATTATGGGGTTAAAAAGAGAATTTAGTTTTGAAGATGATATAGAATTATTAAACTTAAAATATCAAGTAGGAAATGTAGGGTTATCAGATTATTTTGAAAATGAAATAGGTGCAAATGAACTAATACAAAAAGAAAACCAGTTACCAGATGATAATATAAAGAATATGTAGTAATATAAAATTAAAAATGAGTTCGACCTGTTAGCCAAGGGCGTCATATTTATTTTTCTCAAGGTATAGTGTGTTTCAAGTGTTATTAAAACCAATTATACTAAAACGCCGTGGAGAACAAAAGAGGCATGCTAATATACTATATTTTTGAATAATTTATATGCCTCGTTTTTGTTCTACTGCGAAAATTGCAAAGCAATTTTCTGTAGAATGCATTTCTATAATGTGAAAAATTTCACATTATAGAACGGAATTTTTAATTTTATATTACTACATATTCAAGTTACAGTAATCAATATGTAAAAAAATTGTAAAGAAATCTTAATAAATTTTTAGTTAAAATCGCTTGGAGAAACAACAAATGCATGGTATAATAAAAGTATAAGACTTAAAAAAGGAGGAGAATATGAACCAAATTTTAGTTACAGAGCGAATATATGTTACACCTGAACTAAGAAGAAAAAAGAAAATATATAGATTTAACTTTTTATTATCAATATTTTTAGTGTGTTCTTTATTCTCTTATTATATATATGCAGAATATGACCGTAATAAAAATGAGGAAATATCGCAAGATATTTTAGCCAATATAGATTTAGAGTATTATGACGAAGAAGCACCTAAAAATACAGGGGTACGTATGGAAGATAACGTACTAGTTGTAACACTAAACCAAAGAGATGAGACACGCGAAGAAATTGATATTACGAAATTTGCAGAATCTATAAAACAACAAATAGAAAATAAAGAAAAAGAAGTATTTACTACAGAAAATGGTGAAACATATTCAATAGATGCAGTCATAAATATACCATCACTAGAAATAAATTACCCAGTATTAGACAAAACTTCAGAAGAATTACTAAAAATATCAATTACTAAAGTATTTGGTTGCAAGCCAAACGATGTTCGGAAATTATGTAATTGCAGGACATAACTATAAAAACAAGAAAATGTTTGGAAAATTATCTGGAATAAAAAAAGGTGACAAAATAGAATTAACAGATATAGAAAAAGGAAGAACAATTACATATGAAGTTTATGATATGTTTGTAGTAAATCCAGAAGATACAGCTTGTACAAGTCAAAAGACAGGTGGAAGAAAAGAAATGACACTAATTACCTGTAAAAACTATGGAACACAAAGATTAATTGTAAAAGCAAGAGAAATATTGTAAAAGATAGTCATAGAAATATGGCTATTTTTTATATAATAGGAAAGTTCTCTGAACTTCCTATTATATAAAAGCATTCTACAGAAAATTGCTTTGCAATTTTCGCAGGCGAACAAAGACGAGGCATGAAAAGTAAGCAAAAAGGTCAAAGAATTTTAATCATGCCTCTTTTGTTCTTTTACATATAAAAATATTGTCTAAAAATGTCGAAAAGTTTTTCTTGCAAAATAGCAAAAAAGATGTATAATAATAAGGAATTAAATCTAAAAAATTCGAAATCAGAAAATTCACAAACATCAGTGTAAAACAAGAAGAAAGTTCTAAAAAAATCTAGAACAGAAATCCAAAAACAAAAAATTAAATGAAGAAGGTGATAAAAAATATTAAACAAATTGTCATTTTGTATTGAAAAACAAAAAATAAAATGTTATAATAAGGAGGAAAGAAATGGTACAACTAACACCAAAAAATGATATCATATTCAAAAAAATATTTGGAAGCAAAGGAAATGAAGTAATTTTAAAAGACTTTTTAACTTCAATAATAGAAGAACCAATAAAAGAAATTGAAGTAGAAAAAGATAGTAAGCTAGAAAAGGAGGAATTAAATGATAAAGTAGGAATACTAGATATAAAAGCAAAATTAGATAATGGAATACAAATTAACGTTGAAATGCAAGTAATAAACCAGCAAAACATGGAAAAAAGGACACTATTTTACTGGGGAAAGCTATACACAGGAAGCATACATGAAGGAGACCCCTTTTATGGGTTAAAGAAAACAATAACAATAAATTTATTAGACTTTAATTATTTTGATACAAAAGAATATCATACAAAGTGGCATATAGTAGAAGATACAGAAAAAGACAAAGTACTAACAGATGTATTAGAAATACACTTTATAGAGTTAAAAAAATTTATAAAAGAAGAGAAAAAGCCAGAAAATAAAAAAGAAGAATGGTTATACTTTTTAGATTATAGTAAAGGGGGGATGGTAGAAATGGTAACAAAAAAGAATAAAGTAATAGAAAAAGCACAAGAAGAATTAGAATATTTAACAGGAGATGCAGCACTAAAAAGAAAAGCCGAACTAAGAGATAAATGGATAAGAGATTATAAAGGAAGTATGGAATATGCAAAACAAGAAGGACTAAGGCAAGGGATAGAGCAAGGAATAGAGCAAGGAATAGAGCAAGGAATAGAGCAAGGAATAGAGCAAGGAATAGAGC
>CAQDYY010000005.1:154527-159409 GCA_948777935.1 uncultured Clostridia bacterium
AAGGAATAGAACAAGGAATAGAACAAAAACAAATAGAAGTTGTAAAAGAAATGCTAAAATTAGGAATGGATAAGAAAACTATTTGTAAAATTACAAAAGCAGAAGTCAAAGAAATAGAAAATATACAAAAATACCTAAAAAATTGATTGTATTTATAAGTAAAGAAGAAATAGCTAAAATATAGAAAAATTTTAGCTGTCAAATGCATGAGAAAAAAGTAAAAAAGAAAAGTAACCTAAAAGAAATATAGCTATATGCAAAATAATAGAAAAAGTAGAAAGTAGTGTTATAGGAACAAGTAACTTACAAATTAAAAATGAAATAGTAATACCTAAAATAGGCTTTATAATCCAATTTATAAAGTCTATTTTTAAATATGTTAGCTTATTTAATTGGTATAAACTAACAAAAGAATTTAGTAACTCACTAAAATAAATAACCACAATATATCCATTTAGTCCCCAAATTGGAAGTAAAAAATATATAAAGAAAATACTTGTAAATAAATCTAAAATATTACACTTCATAACACCTAATTGCCCATTCAAACCTTTTAATATATTATCAACAATACTATCTAAATACATAAAGAATATAAGAGGAGACAATACTTTTAAATAACTAGCAATTTCAAAATTTTGATAAATTGCAAAACTAAGTTCTTTATTATAAAAGAAAAATACACCCAATATTCCAATAGAAAATAAAAAAGTAATTCTAAAAATTCTAGATGTAGCATAAGAAATTTTTCCACTTGCTCTTTTAGTATCAAAATAGGCATATTCAGGAACAACTAACCCACTAAACGAATTTATAATTACCTCTGGAAATAGTAAAATTGGCATTACCATACCAGAAATTAATCCATATTTAGAGATGGCATCAGTATGAGATAGCCCATGTTTTTCCAAGCTTATAGGAATAAGCAATTGTTTTAAAGAAGAAAGCCCAGAACGAATATAAGAAGTAATAGCAATCGGAAGTGAAATAGAAGTAATAGTTTTAAAGTAATTGCCGGTTTCACTTTGCTTAATAGTATGTTTTTTAGTTTCTAATTTATATAAAATAAAAGTAAACAAAAAAGAGCCAATTTCTGAAACCATTTCACCTAACACTAAAGACAGGCAAGCATAATAAACACCGTGAAGGCATAAATAGCAAAAAGAAGCATGAAGTTGCTAGCATTTTTAAAGTTTGTTCAAAAACACGTGAAATTGCATTTTTGCCATTTTTTCTAAGAGCAGAGAAATATCCATTTAAACAAGAAGACATGCTAATAAAAGGGAGGCTAATTCCAATAAAATAAAAAATATAATAAGGAACTTGGTTTCTAACAAAAAAGTTAGTAATAGGTTTAGAAAAAGTACATAAAAGTAAGCATGAAATAATGCCAAAAACAAGGCTATATATAAAACATTTTCTCATAGCAAATTTAGTATCTGTATGCTCTAAAAGAGCAGTTTTTTCTACTATAATTCGAGTAACAGCTATATTAATTCCAGATGTTGCAATAGTAATAAAGAACATATAAACAGACATAATTAGGCTAAAAGCACCAAGAGCCTCTGCACCTACTTTTTTTGAAATATATATATTAAAAGAAAAAGCCACAAATCTCATTAAAAATGAAGTAAAAGTCAACAATAAACCATTTATTAAGAAAATTTTTAAACGTCTCAAAATAATCACCAAAACTAATATATGAGCATTTTTTTCTTAATAAAACCTTAATATTCTATATTATTGTTTCTTAATAATTATATGGTATGGTATAATAGTAAAAACGAAAAAAGGGGAATTAATAAAAATGTATAATATTTTAGTTTGTGATGATGATAAAGAAATTGTAGAGGCAATACAAATTTATTTAAGTAAGGAAGGATACAATATTTTAAAGGCATATAACGGAGAAGAAGCATTAAAAGCTATTAAGAATAATGAAATACATCTAATTATTTTAGATATCATGATGCCAAAAATAAATGGAATTAAAGTAGCAGAAGAAATAAGAAAAGACAAAGGAATTCCAATTATTATGCTTTCTGCAAAATCGGAAGACTATGACAAAATTAATGGGCTAAATACAGGAGCAGATGACTATGTTACAAAACCATTTAATCCATTAGAATTAATAGCAAGAGTTAATTCACAAATTAGAAGATATACTACTTTAGGTTCAATAAAAAAAGATGAAGAAAATCTTTATAAAACAGGTGGTTTAGTTATAAATGATGATACAAAAGAAGTTTTAATAGATGAAAAATTAATAAAGCTAACACCTACAGAATATAACATTTTAAAGTTTTTAACAAAAAACAAAGGAATGGTGTTTTCAATTGAGCAAATTTATGAAAATGTATGGGAAGATGAAGCATATGGAGCAGAAAACATCATTGCAGTTCATATAAGACATATACGAGAAAAAATAGAAATAAATCCCAAAGAGCCTAAATATCTAAAGGTAATATGGGGAATTGGATATAAAATAGAAAATATTAAATAGAATGGAGGTACTTATAATGAAAAACTTAAAATTAGACATACCAAAGATTATAGCATACATATTAGTGCCAGTTCTTACTTTAGTTATTATTTTAAATATAGCTGTAATAATTGTTTGTGAAAATAATACAGAAGATTTTAGAAATGGATATAAAGGATATGAAAATACAGATATATTTGCAAATGAATGCTTTAATAAAATTATGAGAGCAATTAGAATAGTAGATAAAGAAATCAAGCAAAAAGAAGTAGAAAAATCTATTATATATCAAGATATAGATAAATTTACAGAAGAAGATAAAATTTATTATGATTCAATATATATAAATCCAGATCCAGATACAATACAATATAATTTTTATAGCATTTCAGATTATGATGTATTAGTAATTATACCTGATGACATATATGTAACAAATGTAGAAAAAACATTAAATACAGATACAAAAGAAGAAATAAAGGACTATATTTTATCAAAAGAATATTTTTGGAAGTATGATGGAGAAAGTATAGAAACTAGTATAGGAAAATTATCATATGAAGAATTAGTATATCATGGATTAGAACAAATACAAGACAGTGGATACCAAGTCTACATAGCATTAAAAGATGAGAATAATACTAAATTTAATGCATATATGATAGCATATGATTTTACATCAAGTAGATATGAACGAGCACCTTTTGTAGCTACAATTTGTAGTGTTTTGCTAATTATTGTTTGCATATATATAGTTAAAACAATAGGGCATAAAAAGAATGAAGAAGGCATTTACACAAATGGATTAGATAAAATTCCTTATGAAGTAATAGGAATAGTAACACTACTACTATTGATATTTGAATTCTTTTTAGCGTGGGTATTTATAGAAAGAACAGTTAATATGTCACTAATAATGATTAGAACAAGTATAATGATAACTATATTTTTAGGATTTATTATATACATTACTTTAATAACTGCTATTGTTACTACTATAAGAAGAATAAAAGCACATATATTTTGGAAAAATACAATTATCTATAAAATATGTAAATTCGCTTTTGACGGAATATTTGTTAATTTAAGTCAAACTGTAAAATTAGCGGTACAATATGGAGGGTTTATTGTTGCATCACTTATAATAAGTTTAATAGCACTAAGTGATGGTATGAACCTAATACTATTTGGAGTATTAGTAGTCTTTTGGTATTATGTATTTAAAAAGATATTAGATTATATAAATAAATTAGAAAAAGTAAGAGAGCATATACGAAATATGTATAATGGAAATACAGAAAGTGTATTAGATGAAGATGAATTATATGGAGAATTAAAACAAGTAGCAAAAGAACTAAACGATATTTCAGGAGGACTTTCAAATGCAATAGAAGAGGCAACAAAAAGTGAACGTTTAAAAACAGAGTTAATTACAAATGTGTCACATGATATAAAAACACCGCTAACTTCTATAATAAACTATGTTGATTTAATGAAACAAGAAGAAATAAAAAATCCTAAAGTGCAAGAATATTTAGAAGTATTAGATGCTAAATCACAAAGGTTAAAAAAATTAACAGAAGATTTAGTAGAAGCCTCAAAAGCCTCATCTGGAAATATTAAACTAACTATGGAAAACTTAAATGTAAAAGAACTAATTAAACAGGTTGGTGGAGAATTTGAAGATAGGCTTAAAAGTAGAGGCTTAGAAGTAATAGAGAGTTTTCCAGAAGAGGAAATTAGCATATTAGCGGATAGTAGGTATATGTATCGTGTTATGGAAAATATGTATGTAAATATTGCAAAATATGCATTAGAAAATTCTAGAGTATATGTTGATGTAACTAAAACAAATAAAAAAATACAAATAGCATTAAAAAATATTTCTGAAGATAAACTAAATATTACAGTAGATGAGTTAATGGAGCGTTTTACAAGAGGAGATGTGTCAAGAACAACAGAAGGTTCAGGATTAGGAATTTCTATTGCAAAATCTTTAGTAGAACTTCAAAATGGTAAATTTGATATTTATTTAGATGGAGATTTGTTTAAAGTAGTAATTGAATTTGAAAGCATAGGAGAGTAATTAATTTTTTGTAAGAATATTACTGCTTTAGTTAAAAATATAAAATAAACACGAAGAATCTCGGAGCCATAAGTGGGGACCAATAGAAACCGTCAAAATGCGTAAGCATTTTGACGGTTTCTATTGGGGAACGGCGACGGTTCGTGGTTATTTTATACTTTTAACTAAAAAGCATCTAAATTTATAACTAAAAAGAAGAAATTACCAATAAAAATATATTGACATAATATATAAAAAATGATAAGATAGATAATACAGACACGATTTACTTAAAAAGACATATTTTTAAGATTAAATTAGTAAAAGAAAACACA
>CAQDYY010000006.1 GCA_948777935.1 uncultured Clostridia bacterium
AAAGCTGAGGCAGAATACTTTCAAAGTTTTCCACCCCAACTATTGACTTTCATCCGAAATGTGCAAGAAAATACTGGTTAATAAACTGCGAACTTTCTTAAGCAATCATAGTATTAAATTGCTTATTAAAAAAAACTATTCAGGATTATTGGTCTTCTTAGATATACTCTGTCTGAACAAGACGGACTACGATTGTTACCCCTGTATTGTTGGTAAACTTAACGGTATATGGTTCACCATTACAATTGTTGATTAAATCAATTGTTTGAGTTGATCCAGTTCCCTGATATGTTACTGTTTTTGACGGCCACCAACCACCATTTTTAGTAACTTCGATTTTGCATACGTCAGTAGCTCCTATAACGATTTTTAAGTTAGTTCCTTTAGCAGGAGTTACCTTAACTGAATAAGAATCAATGAACCATGTGCCATTGGTACTCCATAACACGGTCACATCCCGAGGCATAATTTCATCGGTGCTTTCAGTAGCTTCGATGGTAACATCCTTTGCTTCTTCCGTTGCTGACACTTCACACGCATGTGTTGGAACAGAGCAAACGTTCAAGGACAAACATAACGCTAAACATAATGCAAGAAATTTTTTCATACTAATAACCTCCGTTAATTATTAGCACATTTCTATACCATAATATGCGTTCTCGAAAATTGAAAACTGTATTATAGTATAATATTTAAAAAATAATATCAGTAAAAGTGTAAAAGAATGGAATTTGAAATATAAAAAAATAATAAATTTAACAAAAAGGTGTAACCTTTTGTTAAAAAATGCTAACATGTATATAGATATATCTAATACCTTTAAAGGAGAATAAAATTGGAAGAAATAAATTTAATAAGCAAATATAAGCAAAATACTAGTATAAACATGGATGAGATGGTTAAAGATTATAGTAAGTATATGTACAAAGTAATTAAAAACATGACTTCTTATTTATCTAATGAAGATATTGAAGAAGTTATTTTAGATGTATTTTTGATTATATGGAATAATAGATACAAACTTAAGGATGAATTGCCTATAAAACCATATATAATAGGAATTACTAAAAATATTGTAAGGAACAAATGCAAAAATGCCAGTATTATTTACAATTTAGAAGACTATCAGGATGTAGTTGAAGATTCTATAGATATTCAATCATTATTAGAACAAAAAGAGAAAAACAAGATAATAAAGAAAGCACTAGATTCAATGAAAGAAATAGATAGAAATATATTCATATTATTTTATTATAATTCTATGAACATAAGTCAAATTGCAAATAAGTTAGGTATTTCTAAGGTAAATACAAAAACTAAACTATATAGAATAAGAAAAAAATTAAAAAAATTTTTAATACAAGGAGGATATAATAATGGAAGATAAGTATATTGAAGAAGAACTATTAGAAGATATAAAACTTAACATTGCTATATCTAAATTTAGAAAGGAGTATAATGTGAAAAGTAGTAAGAATAAAAAAACAATAGGATTTGAAAAAGTTGCTATAGTAATAATAGGAATAGTAATTGTTACAGGAGTAACACAAGCTAGAAACATAGTTCAAACCTTTACAAACAGAAAACCAGTATATATCGTTAGTAGTATATCTGATGCCATTACAGATGGATATGTAGAAAACTTAAATATGGGATATATGTATTCAGATGGAGTAGGATTAAAAATTAATTCATTTTCTATGTCAAATAATGATATAAGTATAACATTCGATTTTAAATTAAATAGTAAAACTCAATTCAATGGAAAAAATTTAGAATATGCCTATATAATATATAATGAAAATAATGAGGTATATCATGTAGAAAAAGGAACAAATACTAATCTTACTAAAGAGTTTATAAAGAATAATAAAGTAGAATTAGTAAATAATGATATTGAACCACACTTTATAACAGGACAAAATATGTATATAACAAAAACAGAAGAGAATGTTATAGTGAACAGCCTAATGTCAGCAAAAGATTATTTTCCAAAAGCAAAAAAATTGTATATTAAAGTAGTAGGTATTGGATATAAAAATGAAAAGGGTAACTATAAATCACTATCCAATAGTGAATGGAATATAGAATTAAATGTACCAGAAAAATTTTATTTAGAGAAAGTAATTGAATATCAATTAAAAGAACAGTTAAGTAAAGTAAATATAGAAAGAATAATAGTATCTAATACAAGTATGACATTTATGGCTACAATAGAAGAGTTCAATAGTGGAATAGATAGTAAAAATAGTATTAGTGTTATTGATGAAAATGGAAAAGAATATGCTACAAGTGCAATAAATTTTGATGGTATAAATAAAGATAGAGTAATGTGTAAATTTCCAATTAATAAAAATATGATTACAAATAAAATGTACTTAAAAGTGAATATAGATGGAATTGAAGATATAGTAGAATTACTGGAAAAATAGTAGTAATTATAATAAAGGAGCAATGTTTAGCTAAACATTGCTCCTATTGCACCAAATACACCAGCTGATGCAAGCCCCATAATAATACCTGCTAAAATTACACCTAACATAATTGCAATTACACTTTTCTTAAAATCCATATCTAAAAAGCTTGCTGCAAGAGTTCCAGTCCATGCACCTGTACCAGGAAGAGGAATACCTACAAAAAGAAATAATGCTACATATAAACCGACGTCCTGCTTTTTCTTGTAATTTCTTACCACCTTTTTCACCTTTTTCTAAACAAAAAGTGAAAAACTTTCCAATAAATTTCTTATCTGCACCCCATTCCAACACCTTTCTTGCAAAGAAAAATATGATAGGAACTGGAAGCATATTTCCTATTATACATGTAATATAAAGAGGAAGTATTGGAAGTGCACTTCCAAATGCTTCACTTAAACCAATTGGTACGGCTCCTCTTAATTCAATTAATGGTATCATTGAAACTAAAAAAACAATTAAATATTTTTTAAACATAAATAAATTCTCCTTTTTTATACAATTAAAGTGTATTTTACTATACTAACACCAAAATGTCTATAATTCTACAAAAGAATTTTTAATATTAAGAAAAATATCTTTATATTTTTCTACATTGTCATTTACTACTTCAAAATTTAAAACATATAAATTTTTTTCAGTTTCAATCCATAAAATATTATTATAGAAGTCTTTTCCATAGGTAGAATCATAATAAACAAAATTATATTCATAAGCTGTATAGTCATTTATTTTAGTTTGCGTAATTCCGCTATCATCACGAACGTTTTGCTTATCATTAATATACGTTTCTTTATCATCTTGAACTATTTGATAAAAATCCACCATACGTTCTTTACTAATAACACTTGCATACATAAACATTTCATATTTTTTAGAAGATATATCAATTACAAAATTATTATCATTACCTACTTCATAAGAAATACTGCTAGGAATTTCTATAGAAAAACTATTATCTGTTGCAGTAAGTACAATATTTTTACTAATATTATTTTTAGAAGTAAAATGAAAAATGCAAAAAGCCATTACAATAATAAAAATTATAATAACTAATCCAATATAAATAAATTTTTTATTTTTTACAGATAAATTTTTATAGTTACTAAAATTATTAAATTCACTATTGCCATATAACATATCTATTCCCCTTTCGCTTTTCATATTATATACTAATATTCAAATATTTACAACAAATTCATATTATGATATTATTAAGTATGAAAGAGTCTAGAGATAGTTAAGACAAAATATGGTGTTTATAAAACCCCCAGTCTGCTTACGCAGACAGCCCCCTTCAAATAAAGGGGCCTTTACTCTAAAGTTTTAGACTAGCATAGTAATTTTTGAAAAGTAGAGAAAAGCCTCCTTTATCTAAGGGAGGTTAAGATAGCTGTTAGCGAACGTTAGTGAGCATTACAGATATCTTATGCAGTGGCTGGCAGTGCGAAGCACTGACGGAGGGTTCTTACATATTATTTTATAGTTTGAATTGTTATTAAGTATGAAAGAAGAGGTAAAATACATGAAAGAAAAAGAAGATACATTTGTTGCAATAGATGTAGAAACCACAGGATTATCACCATTTGCAAATGAATTAATAGAAGTAAGTGCGATTAAATATAAAGGTAGTAAAAAACTAGATACATTTTCAACTTTAATAAAACCTAAAGTACAAATTCCATACTATATTACAAGAATTACTGGAATTACAAATGAAATGGTAAAAAATGCACCAATAGTAGAAGAAGTAATGCCAGAACTAATAAATTTTGTTGGAGATTTAAACATTGTAGCACACAATGCAAACTTTGATTACAAATTTATTCAAAACTATTCTAAAAATAGTTTTTCAAAAAATAAAGTAATAGATACAGTACCAATTGGAAGAAAACTATATCCTGAACTTCCAAACCATAAATTAGGAACAATTGCAAAACATATTGGAATTACTGAAGATGGTTTTCATAGAGCAGAATTTGACTGTGAATGTTGCGCAAAAATTTATATGGAATATTTAAAAGCAGTTTAACAAAAATCCTTTACAAATTATGTAAAGGATGATAAAATATATTACGAAAAAACCCACGGAGGTAAAGGCATGAGTTATTTAGAAACTATAGCATACAATACGATAAAGGATATAGAAGAACGGGTGAAAGCAGGAAGAATAAGTGACAAAGGTGATTTTGAGGCACTGTGCAATTATTTGGAAAAGTACAGTGTAGATGTTTTCTATAAAGAACTGAAGAACAACGAATTACCAACAGAAGTTAAGATACAATATGAAAAAATATGCCAAATAGTAGACGAGATAAATGAGTAGATAGGAAAGCTACCGCAAGTATTGCGGTAGCTTTTATATAAATGCTAACAAAAACAATTGACTTTTCTTAACAAAATACGATACAATAAAATAGAGGTTAGGGGTGATATAAATGGAATATAGATATAAAACAAAAGGAACATGTTCAGAAGAAATGATTATTGAAATAGAAAAAGATATTATAACAAAAGTAACAATTATAGGAGGATGCAAAGGAAATACAGCAGGTATTAGCAAATTAGTAGAAGGAATGAATATTAATGATGTTATAGATAAACTAAAGGGAATACCTTGTGGAAGTAAAGGAACATCTTGCCCAGATCAACTAGCAATAGCATTAGAAGAAATTAAAAATAAAATTAAGGAATAAGTATGAAACCAAAAAATGCATATCATGAAATATGGAATAAAGAAATAAAAAAGAGAACACCAATATATATTTTAGGGGTGTTCTTTCAAGCAATAACTCAAATCCTTAATTTAGTAGCACCAATCATAATAGGAAACATATTAGATTTACTATTAAAAAACGCACCAAAAGAAGAAATATTTTATCAATCATTTTTACTTATAATAATAGGAATAGTATGGCTTTTTCCTAGAATACTTTATAGAATTTGTTATTTTACAAATGCAAGAATATCAGATACAAAATTAAGAGAAGAAGTAATTAGACATTTACAAGAAGTAAAACCAGAATATTATGAAAAAGAGGAAAAAGGTACTTTTCTAGCATATCTATCACATGAATTATTATTTTTTGCTAGAAAATCATTTGGGAACCTATACTTCTATTTTTCAGATATTGTAATTGCACCAATTTTAACAGTTATAGTAGTAGCAAATACCATTAATCCAATTATAGCAATTTCGGCAATACCATTAATTTTAATAGCAATTATTTACATAGTAATACAATATAAAAAACTAAATCAAAAACTAGAAAATTCAAGAGAAGTATATATTGAATTGTCAAAAATGATAGAACAAAATACTAGCTGTTTTTCATTAATAAAATTGTATAATCAACAACATAACCAAAAACAAACTTTTAAAAATGTTAACCAAAATACTAAAATAGCAGATTATGAAATTGGAGTTATAAAAAACAAAACAATGAATGGAATGAACATTTTATTTGCATCTACTCATATTGTAGGGTTTGGATTAGGGTTATTATTAGCATATTTTAAAATGATGACACTAGGAGAATTAACAGCATATCTTAGTTGTTTAGAGTTTACATTAGGATGTGTTATTTCAGGACTACCAAAATTCTTAACAGGATTAGGGTATTACAAACAAACAAGAAATAGATATAACTATTTTTACTACTTAGACACATATGGAGATATTGGAAAAGATTTAACACAAATTAATCAAATAGATTTAACAAACCTTACATATTCATATGATGGAAAAGTAGATGTATTAAAAAACATTAATATGACCATAAAAAGAGGAGAGAAAATAGGTATAATTGGTCAGGTTGGAAGTGGAAAAACCACACTTATGAACATTATTGCAGGATTTTATGAATTGCCAGACGGAATGATTAAGATTAATGGAATTGATAAAAATGAATACAAACCAGATGATATATTTCATTCTATTGGATATGCTATGCAAAAGAATATTATTTTAGATGAAAACGTAGAAAATAATGTAACTATAAACTCTAAGTTAGATGAAGAAAAATTTGAAAATGTTATTAAAAATGTAGAATTAGCAAAAGATATTGAACAAATGAATGATGGCATAAAAACTGAATTAAGAGAAGAGGGAAGTAGATTATCTGGTGGACAAAAGCAAAGAATTAGTGTAGCAAGGAATTTATATCATTTAAGACAAGTAAACATTTTTGATGACACATTATCTGCACTTGACCAAGAAACAGAAGATAAAGTATTAAAAAATATATTAGAAGTAGGAAAAGACGAAACAATTATAGTAGTGTCAAATAGAGCAAGTCATATGGAACAATTAGACCGTGTGTATATACTTGCAAATGGAACAATGGAAGATGTAGGAACACATCAAGAATTACTAGAAAGAAACTCTACATACCAAGAGTTTGCTTCTTTTGAGAAAGAAGGTGAACTAGTATGAAAGAGATTATAAAAAAACATACTAAATCTTTTATAGTAATTACTTTTATAATTTTGGGATTTAGTTTATGGAGCACACTTCACCCGTATATTGTAAAAGAAATACTAGATTTAGATTTTACTAAAGAAAATATATTACAGCAGATTATTATTTTGATATTACTATATGCATCAGTTCATATATTACGAGCTATTTTTGCAAATTTAAGAAATATTAAAGTAAATAAAACAGTAGTAAATATTTTACAAGAAGTTAGGCAAAAACTATTTGAAAAAGTACTAAGTTTACCAATGAAAGAATTTGAAAAATATAATTCAAGTGAAATATACACAAGGCTAACAGCAGATGTTAATAATATGAATACTCTTTTTGCAGATTCTATACCAATTGTAGCAAAAAGCCTATTATATCTTTTATTTATGATGATTATGATGTTTATAGCAGATATTAAATTAGGATCAATTGGTATACTTACTTTGATAATTGTAGGACTAAATTCTTTCTATTTTGTTTGTAAAACTAAAAAAATAGAAAAGATTGTTTTAGACAAAAGAGATATGGAAAACAAAAAGTATTTAGAAATTTATAGAAAGAACAAATTAACATATTTATTTGGTTTGCAAAAGAATAACACTAAAGAAATGAAGAATTTATTGCAAGAAGAACTAAAGTATAGAAAAAGACTGATAATTGCAGAAAGTATAGGAATGCCATTATCTAGAGTAATAGAAGCAATAGGAATTTTTATAATTTTATATGTTTCATTAACAATAAATAAACAGATACCATTAGGAAATATTTATTTAGTAATTTATTACTTAAAACAATGTAAAAGACCATTAGATGATATATTTAATCAATTAGAAGAAATGCAAACATGTATAAATTCGTATGAAAGAATTAAGAAAATATTGAATATACAAGAATTAGAGGACATTAAAAAAGGAACAGATGTTAAAATGCTAGAAGGAAACATAGAATTTGATAAAGTTTGCATGAATTATGGAGATAAACAAGTACTAGATAATATTTCATTTACTATATCTAAAGGACAAAAAGTAACAATAGTAGGAAGAACGGGAGTAGGAAAGACAACATTAACTGCACTACTTATGAGGTTATATGAAAGTAGTTCGGGACGTATTCTAATAGATGGGCATGATATAAAAGATTTAAGTATAGAATGTATAAGAAGGAATATTTCGTATATTTCTCAAACACCATATATATTTAAAAGTAGTGTACGAAATAATATTATATTAGGAAGTAGTAATATAACAGATAAAGATATTTTAGATTTAGCAGGGCAAATTGAGGTATCTAGCATATTATTTAACTTACGAAATGGACTTGATACAGAAATTATGGAGTCTAGATTATCTAGTGGAGAGCTTCAAATTATAGCTTTTTTAAGGGCAATACTACATAAAACTAATATATATATTTTTGATGAGCCAACAGCAAATTTAGATTTTAAAACTGAAAAGATGATTCAAAATATTATTGAAGCCATTGCAAAAACTAGCACAGTAATTATAATTGCACATAGAAAATCTACAATTGAAAAATCAGATAAAGTTATTTTCTTAAAAGGTGGAAAAGTAGAAAAAATTGATAATAAAATAATAGAGAAAACGTAGGGGAGATCTTGATCTCCCGCTCTTCAAAGACTCTGCTATATGATTTGTTCTATAGAAAGCTTTAGCCAACGGGCGATTAAAATCGCCCCTACGTGAGTAATTACAGAAAAAACTTCTACACTCTAGTTCGATAAAGTTACTTTTACTACACTACCTTGTTCTACAGAAGTTCCACTTGCAGGATCTTGTGATGTTACTATACCGTGAACCTTCTATATTAATATTCAAATTTTTTGATTTAAGAGAACTTGCTGCTTGTGATGCTGTTTTACCACTTAAATCTGGAACAGTAGTAGAAGTTCTAACATTATTTTCTTCTGTATATAACATAACTAAAGAATTATTTGGAAGTTTAGTTCCAGCTTCAGGTACTTGGTCTGTTACTAACACTTCATTCTTATTACCAGTTAAATTAAAGTTACAACGTAAACCAGCATTAGTTATATTTTTTTGTGCTTCTGCAACGGTTTTATTTTCTACATTTGGAACAGTAATGGTACTATTAGAATTTGTACTTACATCAATTTTATCAGCTGAAATACCTAAATAAGGTAATACTTCAGATAAAATTTTAGAAACAACAGGACCTGCAACTTGACCACCATGATAGTTTTTTACATGGGGATCATATATTGCAACTAATATAACAATCTCTGGATTACTAGCCGGAGCAACAGCCACAAAAGAAGCAACATATCCCTCTTCTTCATGGTGTTTACGAGGTTCTGAAGTACCAGTTTTTCCTCCAATAGAATAACCTTTTACACTACCATTTGAAGCACTACCAACACTATTTACAACAGATTCCATCATATCTAGCATTTGGCTTGCAGTTTCTTTAGATATTACTTGACGAATTTCTTTGTCTTCTATATTAGTTACAGCATTATTATCAGTATTTATTATTTGTTTTACAATTTTAGGTTTCATGAGGACACCATCATTAGCAATAGCAGAAATAGATGTAATTAGTTGCATAGGTGTAACTTGTATACCTTGTCCAAAAATCATAGTAGCAAGTTCTGCTGAAACGATTTTTGATTCATCATAAAAATAACTGTTAATTTCTTCTGGAAGACCTACATTTGTTTTAGCAAATAGACCATAAGCATTATAATATTTATATAGACTTCTTTTACCAATACGTGATGCAAGCTGCATCATACCTGGGTTACAAGAATTTTCTAAAACTTTTCGTAAAGTTTGATTTCCATGAATACCTGTACATTTAACTTTTTCTTCAGCAAACATTTCGTAACCAATGCAAGAAAAGTCATTTTGTACATCAGTAGTAGTAATATTTTCTTCTAAAGCAACAGAAGCACCAATTAATTTAAAAGTAGAACCAGGGTCATAACGGCTTGATACCATAATATTTCTATACATTTCTGTTTTATCAGAAGAAGATAGAGAATCCCATTTATCAGCCCAATACTGTGTAGTAGGTGTAAAAGGTGTATTTAAATCATAATCTGGATATTGTGCCATTGCTAAAACATTTCCATTATTAGGATTCATTATAATTACATTTCCATTACGCGCATGGTTTAACTCTACAGCTTCTTTTAAATATTTTTCGGCAATACCTTGCACATTAGCATCAATTGTTAATACAATATTATTACCATTTTCAGCTTCAATATATTTACCATTTTCATCAGATATTTCATCTTTATAAACATCTGTTGAAGTAACAATTTTGCCAGGTGTTCCAGTTAAATATGAATTGTAACTTCTTTCTACTCCATAAATACCTTGATTTTCACTATTACAAAAACCTATAACATAAGCTGCCAAATTGTTGTAAGGGTAATATCGTTTGGTATCTTCATCAATATTAATACCAACAGAAAATTTATTTTCTTGCATCCATGTTTTCAATTTATCAATTTTATCTTGTTCTACTTTTTTTGCAATAGTTTGAATAGAGGAAGTACTGTTTACTTTAGCAAGTGTTTCTTCATAATCAAGCTCAAAAATTTCAGATAGGGCATGTGCTAAACTTTCTTTTTTTGATTTTGTTTCTTTATCTGTTTTACCTGTTATTTTAGTTGGATTAATAGAAACAGTATCGACCTGTGCACTTGTAGCAAGCACTTTTCCAGTAGAATCTAAAATATTTCCTCTCTTAGCACTAATTAGTTTGTTAACAGTTTGTTGCTTATATGCTTTTTCTTTTAAATCTGCACCTTGTACAAACTGTAAAAAACCAATACGAGAAACTAAAGCAAAAAGGACAATAAACATACAAAACATACAAACACGAATTTTAACAGTAGTTACATTATTAATATCTTTTTTATGAAATTTCTTTATTTTACTAATTTTTTTATTTTTCTTTCCCATTTATATCACCTATTTTATTATTGTATAGGAAAAATCGACTTTTATCTTAGCAATATATAAGATTTTTCCGTATACAACAAGGTTAATTTACCTTGATACGTGCAATATTGCGAAACAATTTGCACATGTGGACGTAGAAATCTTTGATTTCGTTAACGTCCAATTTTCTTATTAAAAACATTGTATACGAAGAATAAATAAAAAGCAATAATATAGGGAAAATATTTTATACATGGTAAAAAAATGAAAAATAGAAAAATGTATTGATTATGTGCAATAAAACAGTTATAATAATATACAGTAAAAAATTATAGTATTTTTAAATACTAATTAAGGAGGAATGTTTTAAATGAAATTTGAAACAACAGATAGTGTAGAATCACTAGAGAAATTAATCAGAAAAGTAAAAAAAGCACAGGAAGAATTTTCAAAATATACACAAGAACAAGTTGATAAAATATTTTTTGCAGCAGCAATGGCAGCAAACCAAGCTAGAATTCCACTTGCAAAAATGGCAGTAGAAGAAACAGGAATGGGAATTGTAGAAGACAAAGTAATAAAAAATAATTATGCAGCAGAATATATTTATAACAAATATAAAGATGAAAAAACATGTGGAGTACTTGAAAATGATGAATCTTACGGAATTAAAAAAGTTGCAGAACCTATTGGTTTAGTTGCAGCAGTTATTCCAACAACAAACCCAACATCAACAGCAATTTATAAAACTTTAATTTGTTTAAAAACAAGAAATGGAATTATAATTAGTCCACATCCAAGAGCTAAAAATTCAACTATAGAAGCTGCAAAAATCGTATTAGAAGCGGCTGTAAAAGCAGGAGCACCAGAAGGAATAATTGGATGGATAGATGTTCCATCACTAGAACTTACAAATATGTTAATGCAATCAGCAGATACTATACTTGCAACAGGTGGACCAGGAATGGTTAAGGCTGCATATTCAAGTGGAAAACCAGCACTTGGAGTTGGTGCAGGAAATACACCAGCAATAATAGATGATAGTGCAGATATAGTATTAGCAGTAAACTCTATTATTCATTCAAAAACATTTGATAATGGTATGATATGTGCTTCAGAGCAATCAGTTGTTGTTTTAAGCAAGGTATATGACAAAGTTAAAGCTGAATTTGAAGCAAGAGGATGCTATTTCTTAAATGAAAAAGAAACTGAAAAGGTTAGAAAAACAATAATTATAAATGGAGCCTTAAATGCAAAAATAGTTGGACAAAAAGCACATACAATAGCTGAGCTTGCAGGAGTTAAAGTGCCAGAAGCTACTAAAATATTAATAGGTGAAGTAGAAAGCGTTGACCTAAGCGAAGAATTTGCTCACGAAAAATTATCACCAGTTCTTGCAATGTATAAAGCAAAGAATTTTGATGATGCTATAGCAAAAGCAAGACAATTAATTGATGATGGAGGACTTGGACATACATCTTCTTTATATGTAAATACAATGACAGAAAAAGAAAAAATCGAAAAATTATATAGCAATATGAAAACATGTAGAGTATTAATAAACACACCATCTTCACAAGGTGGAATTGGAGATATCTACAACTTCAAATTAGCACCATCATTAACACTTGGTTGTGGATCATGGGGAGGAAACTCAGTATCAGAAAACGTAGGAATTAAGCACTTATTAAATATAAAAACAGTAGCTGAAAGGAGAGAAAATATGCTTTGGTTTAGAGCACCTGAAAAGGTATATATAAAAAGAGGATGTTTACCAGTAGCATTAGAAGAACTAAAACAAGTATTAGGCAAAAAGAAAGTATTTATAGTAACAGATTCATTCTTATTTGAAAATGGTTATACAAAACCAATTACAGACAAATTAGATGAAATGGGAATTATGCATACAACATTCTCAAATGTAGCTCCAGACCCAACACTTGCTTGTGCTATTGAAGGAACAAAAGCAATGAATGAATTTAAACCAGATTGCATTATAGCAGTTGGTGGAGGTTCAGCAATGGATGCAGGAAAAATTATGTGGGTAATGTATGAACATCCAGAAGTAGACTTTATGGATATGGCAATGAGATTTATGGATATTAGAAAAAGAGTATATACTTTCCCTAAAATGGGTGAAAAAGCATATTTTATAGCAGTACCAACATCAGCAGGAACTGGTTCAGAAGTAACACCATTTGCAGTTATAACAGATGAAAGAACAGGAACAAAATATCCACTTGCAGACTATGAACTTATGCCAAAAATGGCAATAGTAGATTGCAATATGATGATGAATGCTCCAAAAGGATTAACAAGTGCATCTGGTATAGATGCAGTAACACATGATTTAGAAGCATTAGCATCAGTAATGGCTACAGAGTATACAGATGGTTTAGCAATAGAAAGCTTAAAAAATATATTTGAATATTTACCAAGAGCATATGATAATGGAGCAAATGACCCAGAAGCTCGTGAAAGAATGGCAAATGGAGCAACAATGGCTGGTATGGCATTCGCAAATGCATTTTTAGGTGTATGTCACTCAATGGCACACAAATTAGGAGCATTCCATCATTTACCACATGGTGTAGCAAATGCATTACTAATAAATATAGTATTAAGATTTAATGCAGCAGAAGTACCTACAAAAATGGGAACATTCCCACAATATGATCATCCAAAAACACTAGCAAAATATGCTAAAGTTTCAAGAGCAATAGGGTTTGGTGGAAAAACAGACGAAGAAAGCTTAGAAAACCTAATTAAAGCTATTGAAGAATTAAAAGAAAAGATTGGAATTAAGAAAACAATTAAAGACTATGGAGTAGATGAGAAATATTTCTTAGAGAGATTAGATGAAATGACAGAGCAAGCATTTGATGACCAATGTACAGGAGCTAACCCAAGATATCCATTAATGAGCGAAATAAAAGAAATGTATCTAGAAGCATATTATGGAAAGAAAAAAGCTAAGAAATAAAATGTAAATTAAACGAAAATAAAGTCGAAAAATGTAGATAAAAAATAATTGACCGTAGGTGTAAAATGATGTACAATGAGTACAATACATCTATGGTTTTTTATTCTTAAAATTTAATTCATAATAGATTAATTCAAGAATTTTTTGAAAATATTCTAAAAAGACAAAAAATCATTGAAAAAATTTAATATATTTGATACAATAGGAGGTGAAGTAGAATTGCCTATTATTTCACAATTTTATGGAATATTAATTTACATGTATAAAGAAATTGGAGGACATCATAATGAGCCACATATTCATGTAAAGTATAATGAATATGAAATGTCAATAACACTCAAAGGAAAAGTAATTGCAGGTGAGTTACCACAAAAACAAAAGAAACTTATAGAAGCATGGCTAGAAATACATGAAGAAGATTTAATAGCAGCGTGGTATGCATATAATGATGAAGGAGAAATTATAAAAATTAAAGGATTGGAGTGATAAGTTATGATTATAAAAGCCATAGATGTAAAACCATTAAAGAATTATGAATTAGAAGTTACATTTGATAATGGAGAAGTGAGAAGATTTGATGTAAAGCCGTATTTAGAGTTTAAGGCTTTTAAGAAAATAAAAGATATTGAAATGTTCAATACAGTTAGAACTGATGGACTTTCTATTGAATGGGCAGATGGTACAGATATTTGTCCATATGAATTATATAATAATAGTTATAGATTGGAGAAATAAATTGGATAATATTATATTAGAAACGAAAAGTTTAATTTTAAGAAAATGGAATATAAATGATATAAACGATTTACAAGAAGGCTTAAACGATATTGAAGTAACAAAATGGAAAGGCTATGACAATTACCCTTATACAATACAAGATGCAAAAAATGAGATAGAAACAATATTAAAAAAATACGAAAATGAAAATTATTATAATTGGGCAATAGTACTTAAAAGTGAAAATAAAGTTATAGGACGTATAGGCTTATATGATATTTATGATGACGTAGCACATGGTGGTGGAATATGGATTAATCGAAAATACTGGAATAGAGGATATGCAACAGAGGCAATGAAAGCAAGGACGGAGTTTGCATTTGAAAAACTTAATTTAAGAAAGATAGAAAATAGTTTTTTTGAAGGAAATGAGGCATCATGGAAATTACAAGAAAAATTAGGCTATAAGATAGAAGGGGTAAAGAGACAAGCTATACGTTGTAAAGCAGATGGAATTATAAAAAATGAGTGTATAACTGGATTACTAAAAAATGAATGGAAGAAATAAGACTAATACATAAGAAAAAGAGATAGCAAGTGCATTTGCTATCTCTTTTTTTGTCTTACGACATACGCTGATATGGTATTTTATATATTTATCATACTATTTTAAAATGATTTTGTAAAAAAATCCTACTCTTTTACATCTAGTTTGATATGCACATCCCTTAATTGAGAATTAATTACTTTACTTGGAGCCCCCATCATTAAATCTTGTGCTTTACTGTTTAATGGAAAAGCTATTACCTCACGAATAGTTTCTTCACCAGTTAATAACATAATCATACGGTCAACACCGGGAGCAATACCAGCATGAGGAGGAGCACCATATTGAAATGCTGTATAAAGAGCACCAAATTTTTCTTGTAATTGTTCTTTAGTATAACCACCTAATTCAAAAGCCTTCTCCATAATAGCTATATCGTGGTTACGAACAGCACCAGAAGAAAGTTCGATTCCATTACATACAATATCATATTGATATGCAAGAATATCTAAAGGCTCTTTATTATTTAAAGCATCAAGACCTCCTTGTGGCATAGAAAATGGATTATGGCAAAATTCTAGCTTTCCTTCATCATTTAATTCATACATTGGAAAATCTACAATCCAAGCAAAACAAAACATATCTTCATTTATTAAATCTAAACGTTTTCCTAATTCTGTACGAATTTGACCAGCAAAAGAATTTGCTCTTTTTTCATTATCTGCAATAAAGAAAATTGTATCATTTACTTTTAAATCAGCAATTTCCAATAATTCCTTTTTCATGTCATCAGGAATAAACTTATCAATAGGCCCTTTATAAGATAAATCATCTTCCACTTCTAGATACCCAAGACCAGCCATGCCAATAGAAATTGCATAATCAAGTAGTTTTTCATGAAATCCCTTAGACATATGTCCTTCTATTTTTATAGCACGTACAGTCCTATTTTGAAAAGGTTTAAAACTACATTTAGAAAAGAAATCTGTTACATCTATTATAACAAGAGGATTTCTCAAATCTGGTTTATCAGTACCATATTTTAGCATAGCATCTTTATATGTTATTCTAGGAAATGGGTATGATGCAATTTCTTTATTTGAAAAAGTTTTAAAAGTGTTATACATAACAGGTTCAATAGCACTAAAAACATCTTCTTGGGTTGCAAAGCTCATTTCCATATCTAATTGATAAAACTCTCCAGGGGCACGGTCTGCTCTTGCATCTTCATCACGAAAACATGGTGCAATTTGAAAATACTTATCTATACCAGAAACCATTAAGAGTTGTTTAAATTGTTGTGGAGCCTGAGGAAGTGCATAAAATTTGCCGAGCATGGACTCTACTTGGTACAAGGTAATCTCTAGCTCCTTCAGGAGAAGAACTTGTAAGAATAGGAGTTTGCACTTCTAAAAAGCCTTGTTTTATCATCTCACCTCGCAAAAATTGTATTACTTTTGATCTTAAAATAAGATTATTTCTTAAATCTTCATTTCTTAAGTCAAGGTAACGATATTGTAAACGTAAATCTTCACGTACATCTTTATTAGAATTAATTTCAAAAGGCAAATTTTTAGTCCTTTTTCCTAAAATTTCAATTCTTTCAATAAAGACCTCTACTTCACCAGTTTTAATATTAGGATTATAGGTTTCTTCATCCCTTTTTCTAACAGTACCAGTTAAAGTAACAGTAGATTCAAGAGGAATATGGCTTGCAAATTCTACTAATTCGTCATTTCCAGAAATAACGGATTGTGTAATACCATATTGATCTCTTACATCAAGAAAAACTACACCTCCTAAATCTCTTATTGTACTAATCCATCCAGCAATGGATACCTTTTTTCCTACGTCTAAAATTCCGTAGTTCACCACATGTGTGTGTTCTGTAAATACTCATATATAAAAACCTCCATTCGAGCAATTTATGCTCTATTAAAAATTTAATAAAAACCCCAAAATAAATTGCAAGAATGAAAGAGGTTTTTATTAGCCATCTCAAAATTCGTAGAATTTTGAGGGCGATAGGATTTTTGTAGTGTGAAAAACTTGTTTTTCATACTACCTCCTTATAATGCAAAGGATATCAAAAAAGCTTTCATCCTCTGCTTATTATGCAGGGACGAAAGCATAGTCTTCCGCGGTACCACCCAACTTAAAAAACTTAATAAAATAAGAAGTTTTTTCACTTTAAAATTAATTGCTCCAATGTGTTATTCCAATAGGCATTTCTAAAAAGGCTCTCAGCTTAATAACCTTTATTCTCTGGATAGATGTATCTAATGGCTCGTCATCTTCATAGCAAAATTATATTGAATAACATTTTACAAAGTATATGCAAATTTGTCAATAGTTATAAGAAAAAAACTAAAGAAAAAATTACCAAAATCTTTTGACTTTTGGTAATTTTTGTAGTATAATAATTATGTTGAAAGAACGTGAAAAAGTTTTTGATTCAGGAAGGAGTGGCACAAAAATATATGTTTAACGTAGGAGATCATATAGTTTACCCAATGCATGGAGCAGGAGTGATTGATGCAATTGAGGAAAAAAATATACTAGGGGAAAAGCAAGCATATTATATACTAAAGATGCCAGGTGAAGTAAAGGTAATGGTGCCAACCAACAAGGCTGAAGAAATTGGTGTAAGAGGAATTATAGATAAACAATCTGCAGATAAAGTATTTGAAATATTAGAAGAAGACAAAACAGAAATGTCTGCAAATTGGAATAAACGATATCGTGATAATATGGACAAAATGAAGAGTGGAGATATTTACGAAATTGCAGATGTAGTTAGAAATTTATCATTTAAGCAAAAAGAAAAAGGGTTATCTACTGGAGAAAAGAAAATGCTTTCAAATGCAAAACAAATATTAGTAAGCGAACTAGTATTAGCAGAAAATTCTTCAGAAGAAGTAGTTGAAGGAATGATAGAAAACAAAATAAATGCATCTTTTAAAGAATTTGAACTAGATACAATAGAGCCAGTTCAAAGTGTAGTAAATAAATTTATTCCATTTGATGAAACAGGAACAGAAAATGCATAAAAAAAAGACGTTATTAGTAAGATACCAATAACGTCTTTTTTTAGAGAATCTATATGATACAAATTAATATCAATAGGTTCTTTTTGTTATATCAATTATGAAAACAACTGATATCAAACATTGGTAAAAACTATTGTATAAGTAAGTGAACAAATATAAAATAATGGAAAAAAATAGAATATAATAGGAGGAAACGAAAGAAAATGGAAAAACAAAGAAATATTACAAAAATATGCACTACAACCGTAGGGGCAAATTCCATATCTGCCCCAGATGGCATATGTATTAAACGCACTCATGGAATCACCTTGATAGCACTTGTAATAACCATCATACTTTTATTGATCTTAGCAGGAGTAGTACTGAACCTAACTTTAGGAGAACATGGAATATTAAAACAGGCACAGCAAGCAGGAGAACAATATAAAATAAGTGAAATATTAGAAAAGTTAGAATTAGAAAAAGTGGATTTAGTAGCAAGAAAAAATGGAGAAGTACCAAGTGTAGAAGAATATATAAATCACCTAATAAATAAGGGAATAATAACAAGTGCAGATGTAGAAGATATAGATGATAATAATAAAAATATAGTAGTAGAAGGGTATTTATTTTTGGTAGAAAAAGAAGAAAATGGAAATATAAAAATAACATACCAAGGAAAGCCAGATAATACACCAAGAATAGCGAATTTACAAGTAACAGGGACAACAGTAGATAGTATAAGTGTAAAGGTAGTAGCAAGTAATGCAAGTGGAGCAAGCTATAAATATAGTATAAAAAATGTAACAACCGGAGAAACAACATTTATAGAAGTAATAACATTAAATACAAACGAATATACATTTATAGGGTTAACAATAAACAATGAATATATAATACAAGTAGAGTTAATAACAAGTGAAGGAACAGACATAAAAGAAACAAGTACAATAAAAACAGAACCACCCAAAGTAACATCTATAACATTAGATAAAACAAATATAGACTTAGTAAAAGGTGGAACAGATATAATAACTGCAACTATATTACCAGAAACTGCAACAGATAAAACGCTAACATGGACAAGTAGTAATGAAGCAGTAGTAACAGTAGATGATTCTGGAAACATAACAGCAGTAGGAGAGGGAGTAGCAATAATAACAGTAACATCAAATGAAGTAAACACTGTAACAGCAACCTGTAATATAACAGTAACACCACCACCTCCACCAAGTGTAGGAGCAGGAGCAGATACACACGAAGCACATGAAATACAATACACATGGGAAGAATTAAATGAACTTGCAAAAATAATATCAGATAATTATGGAACAGAAGAAGGAAAAATAAATAACAATACAGCAGAAGTAAATGTAAGCATAAATGGAAAGTCTGGAACATTAGGAGTAGGAGACTGGACAACAGTAAATGGCAAACAAGTACGAATTCTAGGCTTTAACCATGATGAATTAACAAATACAGATGCATATGGAGAAGGAGAAACAAATACATATGCAGGAATTTCATTTGAATATGCAGAACATTTAGATGTTTCACGTATGGAAGTTGGTCAATATGCTACAGGTTGGGATGTATGCGAGTTAAGGGGCACATTAAAAAATACAACAATAAGTAAGTTAGAAAATAAAGACTATATAAAAGAAGTAGATAAGCAATATATAAAAACTTATAATAATGCAGGAAGTGTAACAACGTCACAAGATAAACTATGGTTATTATCATGTTCAGAAATATGGAACAATGCAAGCGATAGTCGTTCAGCATATGGATCTGCAATAGCTAAAGAAGGTGAACAATATAAGTACTATGAAGATATAAATGCGAATTGTAATAATATAAATTCTAATCTTGTAAAATTGAATGGTAATTGGTGGCTTCGATCGCCATTTTATTATAGCGGTGTGTATTGTTGTGTTGACAAAAATGGTAAGTGTTATCAAGCTAGTGCATGGGACAAAGGTGGGGTTGTGTTAGGATTTGCTGTTTAGTAGGGATTGTTGGAACTGCTATGGAACTAGGAATCTTTATGTAATAAAAATGTAATGTGCAAGCTATTGACAAAGTAATATAAGTGGATATAATATGTATACGTGGTAGCAAAAAAGGAATACTAAAAGAAGAAAAAATACAAACGAAAAGGAGAAGAAGAAAATGGAGAAGAAAAACGGAATCACCTTGATTGCACTTGTAATAACAATTATATTATTATTGATCTTAGCAGGAGTAGTACTAAACCTAACACTAGGAGAGCATGGAATATTAAAAAAGGCACAGCAAGCAGGAGAACAATATAAAATAAGTGAAATATTAGAAAAGCTAGAATTAGAAAAAGTAGATCTATATGCAAGAATGAATGGACAAACACCAAATGTACAAGAATATGTAAACCACCTAATAAATAAGGGAATAATAACAAGTGCAGATGTAGAAGATATAGATAACAATACAAAAAACATAGTAGTAGAAGGATATGTATTTACAGTAGTAGAAGAAAATGGAAATATAAAAATAACATACCAAGGAAAGCCAGATAATAAACCAAGAATAGCGAGTTTGCAAGTAACAGGGACAACAATAAATAGTATAAGTGTAAAGGTTGTAGCATCAAATGCGGATGGAGCAAGTTATAAATATAGTATAAAAAATGTAACAACTGGAGAAACGACATTTATAGAAGTAACAACATTAAATACAAACGAATATACATTTACAGGGTTAACAATAAACAATGAATATATAATACAAGTAGAGTTAATAACAGCAGATGGAGGAGACACAAAAGAAACAGAAGGTATAAAAACAGAGCCACCAAAAGTAACAACTATAACATTAGATAAAACAAATATAGATTTAGTAAAAGGTGGAACAGATATAATAACTGCAACAGTACTACCAGAAACTGCAATAGATAAAACAATAACATGGACAAGTAGTAATGAGACAGTAGTAACAGTAGATGATTCTGGAAATATAATAGCAGTAGGAGAAGGAGTAGCAATAATAACAGTAACATCAAATGAAGTAAACACTGTAACAGCGACCTGTAATATAACAGTAACAGTGCCACCACCACCTACAATTGGAGTAGGAGCAGATACACATACAGCAAAAGAAATACCATATACATGGGACGAATTAAGTAGGATTGCAAAAGTAATATCAGATAATTATGGAACAGAAGCAGAACAAATAAACAATGACACAGAAGAAGTAGCAGTAAGTATAGATGGGAAATCAGATACACTAGGAATAGGAGACTGGACAACAGTAGAAATTGATGGAGTAGATTATCAAGTACGAATAATAGGATTTAACCATGATGAGCTAGCAACTTCAAGAGTAAATGAAGATGGAACAACGACTACAATTGCACCACAATATGGAAATGGAACAACAAATATCTATGCAGGAATAAGCTTTGAATATATGGATTATATAATGACTGCAAAAATCAACAATAGCAATACAAATGCTGATGGGTGGGATGCATGTGCATTAAGAGTAACATTAAATAGTACAACATATGATAATTTAGAAAATAAAGAATATATAAAAGAAGTTAATAAACAATATATAGCAACATATAATGATGCAAATAGTGTAACTGTATCACAAGATAAATTATGGTTATTATCATGTTCAGAGATTTGGAATAATGGTCGAAATGGTGGGGTTTATGGCTTTGCAGTAGCAAAAGAGGGGGAACAATATAAATTATATAAAAATATTAATGCAAATTGTAATAATTCGAATGCCAATTTATTGAAAAGTAAAGTGTATAAATGGCTTCGCTCTCCTAGCTGTAATAATAATTCGCTTTTTTGTGTTGTAAATGTGGATGGTAGTGGTGGCGTAGACCCTAGTACTACTGTTCGCCATGTATTACCAGCTTTTTCTATATAGTGATAGTATAAACTTTTGTATAACATGCAAGGAAATAAGCAAAAAATTTTAAAATAAAAGGCGTTATCAGTAACATACTAGATAGTGCCCTTTTATTGTATATGGGAATACTCTAATTTAAGTTAAAAAGTAGGGGGCTATTATTAATCGCCAGTGTGACAAAATTACTTTTTACACTCATGTGATTCTCATTTTGCTTATTATATTTCTCGACAAAATTTGACAAATAGATAAAAAACATCAAAAATTTTATGTGAAGTAGGAGGGAATTAAAAGATATATGTCGAATAGTATATAATATGGAAGAAAGGAAGTTTATATGGCACGATATAGTGATGAGTTAGTCGATGAAATAAGAAACAGCAATGATATCGTAGATGTGATATCACAATATGTAGTGTTAAAAAGAAGTGGTAGAAATTTTTTTGGACTATGTCCATTTCATAGAGAAAAATCCCCTTCTTTTTCTGTGTCGCCAGATAAACAAATCTTTCACTGTTTTGGGTGCGGAGTAGGTGGAGACGTTATCCATTTTGTAAGCAAAATTGAAAATTTAGATTTTAAACAAGCAATAGAAGCACTAGCAGAAAAAAGTGGAATTAATTTACCAATACTTGCAGATGGGCAAGATGCTGAGAAAATAAGATTAAAAGAAAGAGTATATGAAATTAACAAAATTACAGCACAATTTTTTCATGAAAACCTGTATAAACCTTCTGCAAAACTGGCACAAGACTATGTAAAAAAGAGAAAACTAGATAACAATACACTAAAAACATTTCAAATTGGGTTTTCTACAAATTATGATGAACTTTATCAAAAACTAAAACAAGAGGGCTTTACAGATGAAGAAATATTAGCATCAAGCTTAATAGGAAAATCATCAAAAGGTCAGTTTTATGATAAATTTAAAACAAGGCTTATGTTTCCAATAAAAGATGTACAAGATAGAGTTATTGCATTTGGTGGAAGAGTTTTAGATGATAGTAAACCCAAATATATTAATTCGCCAGAAAATATTGTATATAGTAAAGGAAGAAACCTATTTGGACTAAATATAGCTAAAAAAAGTGGAAAAGACAAAATAATTATGGTAGAAGGATATATGGATGCAATATCACTTTATCAAAGAGGAATTACAAATGTAGTAGCATCACTTGGAACAGCCTTAACAGAAGGACAAGGAAGATTACTTAGAAAATATGCATCACAAGTAATTATAGGGTACGATTCAGATGGAGCAGGACAAGCAGCAACTATGCGTGGAATGGAAATTTTACAAAATCTAGGTTGTGATATTCGTATTTTACAGTTAGATGGAGATGCAAAAGATCCAGATGAATATGTTATAAAATATGGCAGTGGTAGGCTTGAAAAATGTGTAGAAAATGCTATTTCATTAGTAGAGTTTAAAGTAAAGACATTAAAAAAATCTATGAATATACAAACAGCAAGTGATAAAATCAAATTTTTAAATGAAATTGTTAAAATACTATCAAAAGTGGATAATAGTATAGAGCGTGAAATTTATATAGATAGAATAGCTAAAGATTATGGAATATCCAAAGAAGCGATTTATGCAGAAGCAAATAAAATGGCATATAAAGAACATAGAGGTATTAAGGCTATTGAAAGACCAATTGCAAAACAAGTAGAAAATAAAAGAAAAGAAGAAAATAGCGATGCACTAATAAAAAGAGAAAATATGATTATATCATTACTAATTAATCCAGAAATAGATGCAAATTTAAGAATTATGGAAAAAATACAACCAGAAGATTTTAAACTAGAAGAAAATAGAAAAATTGCAAAAAGACTGTATGAACATTTACAAAAAGGAAATAGTAATAGTAATGTTATAAATTTATTTAATGAAGAAAATTTAATTAATCATATTACAAGCATTATGGCAGATGATTATGAAATTTTAGATAATAAAAAAGCAATAGATGATTTTATTAATTTATATGAAAAAGAAAAATTAACAAATGAAAAAAATGAAATTGTAAAACAATTAGAAAATAAAGATATTGAAAAAGATGAGGCAAAAGCATTAGAAGAAAGATTAAGTGAAATTATCATTAAAATAGCCAAAATGAAATAGGAGGAGAGAAAAATGGCTGAAAAAGAAGCTAAAAAAGCAAAAAATAAGGAAAAAGAAAATGTAACTATTAATCAAGAAGAGTTAGTAAAAAAAGAAAAGAACATTGAAGATATAGGGGCAGGCACCTCTCGTCCCAAAAAGAAAACTAAAAAAACAGAAAATGATGAAGAAACAGATGCAAAGCTTAGTGAAAACATAGAAGAAAAAGATAATAATATAGAACAATCATTAGCAGATGAGAAAGTAAAAACTATATTAGAAAAGGCGAAAAAACAAGGAAAAATAACATATGGTGAAATTGCCTCAGAATTAGATGATGCAAATCCTGATGAAATAGAAAAAGTTTTTGATGCTTTTGAAGAATTAAATGTAGATTTAAAAGAAGATTTAGATGATGAAGAGCCAGATTTAGAAGACTTAGAAGAAGTAGAAGATATTAAAATAGAAGAAATAAACTTAAGCACATTAGAAGGTGTTAGTACAGATGACCCTGTTAGAATGTATTTACGTGAAATTGGAAGAATTCCACTTTTAAGCTATGAAGAAGAACTAGAAATTGCAGAAAAAGTATTAGAGGGTGATGAAGAAGCAAAACAAAGATTAGCAGAATCAAACCTAAGATTAGTAGTTAGTATTGCAAAAAAATATGTTGGAAGAGGAATGTTATTTTTAGACTTAATACAAGAAGGAAATATGGGACTAATAAAAGCAGTAGACAAATTTGACTATAAAAAAGGATTCAAGTTTAGCACATATGCAACATGGTGGATTCGTCAAGCAATTACAAGAGCAATTGCAGACCAAGCAAGAACTATTCGTATACCAGTTCATATGGTAGAAACAATTAACAAATTAATTCGTACATCTAGGCATTTGTTACAAAAATTAGGACGTGAACCAAGTCCAGAGGAAATTGCAGAAGAATTAGAAATGCCAGTAGAAAAAGTTATGGAAATTCAAAAAATTGCACAAGACCCAGTATCATTAGAAACACCAATAGGAGAAGAGGATGATAGCCATTTAGGAGATTTTATACAAGATGAAGACAGTCCAGCACCACATGATTCTGCAGCATATACACTATTAAAAGAGCAACTAGAAGAAGTAATGAATACATTAACACCAAGAGAAGCAAAAGTATTAAAACTAAGATTTGGATTAGAAGATGGAAAAGCAAGAACATTAGAAGAAGTAGGAAGAGAATTTGCTGTAACACGTGAAAGAATAAGACAAATTGAGGCAAAGGCACTAAGAAAATTAAGGCATCCAAGTAGAAGTAAAAAACTAAGAGATTATATGAATTAGTGGAAGAAATAGGAAAAAAGAGCAAAAATACTTGATTTTTTTGCTCTTTTATGTTAATATAAATATGTAATTTATTTTTAAGATAAATTAGGAGGGAAAAGATGGAAAGAGTAGCAGCTAAAAAAACAGTAAATGGAAAAATATATAATATATTTAAAGCTTTAGCAGAAGGACTTGTAAAAAATGATACTAATCCAAGTAATAACAAAAATATAGAAAAAGCAGTACAACAAGTAAGAGCAAATGAAACTCCAAATCTTATAGCAAGTAAAGAAAAAGGAGTTCAAGATTATAGTAAAACTATTCCAGAAGAAGGAAGAGTTGTAGTAAAGGCTAGAATAGATGCTAGAGTAAATGAGAAAGAAGCTATAAGAATATCTAATGAAAAAGCTGAAGAAAAATCTAAACAAAAAGAAAATTCACAAAAAGGTAGAGATATAGAATAACATAAACAAAGAAAATAATTTTGATTATTTTCTTTGTTTTATCTTGACAAAAATAGGATATACTAATATAATAATACACGTTCAAGAAATATATGGCGACGTAGCTCAGTTGGCTAGAGCATCCGGTTCATACCCGGCAGGTCGTAGGTTCAAGTCCCACCGTCGCTACCAAATACTTAGAGCCAAGCAGGTTTTAAAAAATCGGTTTGGCTCTATTTTTGTGTAATATAAGAAAAAATAAAAAAATTTAAAATTTTTTGTAACAAATTGTCATATTCTAGACTCTTATTAGTAAGGGGGAAAAACATATTGGAGCAGAATATAGAGGAAATTTACAAGCAATACTCAAAAATGGTGTATTACTATCTATTCTGCTTATGCCACAATGAATTTATAGCGGAAGAGCTTACACAAGAGACATTTTTTAGAGCAGTAAAGACAATAGAAAAGTTTAGAAGTGAGTGCAAAATACAAGTATGGCTATGCCAAATTGCAAAAAACTTATGGTATAAAGAAACACAAAGAACAAAAAAATTGATAAGTATTTCTATGGATGAAGAAATTGGAGAAATAGAGTCTAATAATATAGAAGAAGAATTTATAGAAAAGGAAGAAGAGGCATATGTATACAAACAAATAGAAAAATTAAGCAGTCCACGCAGAGAACTTGTGTATTTAAGGCTAAAATTAGGATTATCATTTAAGGATTTAGGACCAATGGTAGGAAAGTCTGGGACATGGGCACGAGTAGAATTTTATAGATGGAAACAAAAAATAATAGAAGAAATGCAAAATAAATAAGAATATTGTTTTACTCCTCATATAATAACTTAAAATAGCGTATATAAATATTATATAAAAAGACATTATTATAAAAATGTCTTTTTATGTGGAAATTGTATATACTTCCAGTCTTAATAGGAAGTTTTAGATTAATAATAGTTTACTATTATTACACAAAATATACAAATGAAGTTGAAAAAAATAGAAAAAAATGTCGAAATTTGAAAAATTTTGTAACAAAACTGCATAAAAAAGTCTCTTATATAATAGAAAGATAAAATGAAAGGAGAAATAAAATGAATCGTTTAGCAGTTTTGCAAAGTAATTTAGAATTTTCAAGAAAAGTAATGAACTATATTATAAGTAGCAATAAAAGAATGTGCATATCTAGTTTCGCTATTAATCCTAAAGAAATTATGGAGACTATATATGAATTAAAAGCAGGAGACATTTTACTAGTAGATCTAGAGTTGTCGCAAATTAATGTATTTGATGTAATTAACAATTTAGAACAAAAGAGTAAAGGAAATACGCCATTTATTATAGCTATTAGTGCAGATATAGAATTATTTAAACAGCTTAAAAAAGTACCAAATGTATATGCAAAAATAAAAAAACCATGTGCATTTAAAACAATCATTGGTATTGTCGAAGAAATTATAGATGTTTCAGGAGGAAAATGCTATGAAGAATTGATAAAAGAGGAATTACAAATATTTGATGTAAAAGTTACAACATTAGGATACAAATACATAGTAGATGCGATTGAGCTTTCTTTAGCAAATGAGAATTTACTAAAAGATATGAAACATATGCTATATGTAAGTATATCAAAAAGACATGATGATGTTAGCATAATAAATATAAAATGGACAATAGAGAAAACTATAAGGTCAATAGTTAGATATACAAGTGTAGATGTTATTAAATCATATTTTCATGTAGAATCAGGGGAACATGTAACCCCGAAGATTTTTATTAGCTATATTTTAGACAATTTGAGAGATAAAATTGACGAATATCAAGATACTAGTTCAAAGAAATTATATTACTAAGTTTTAATATAAAGTAACTATACTCTATTCTTAGAATATAGTTACTTTATATTTTATAAAAAATTATTTTTTCTTTTCTTCAGGTACAATAATTTTTTTCTTTTTTTCTTTATTAGTGTTAGGTTTTGCAACATTTAAGTGTTCATATACAGGTGAAATTTCTAATTTTTTGCCATCGCCATTTACAACTTCAATTTTTTTTGGTTCATTTGACATATTTTTCACTCTCCTTATTAATATAAAATTATATTAACATACATTAAAAAAAAATGCAATGCAAGAAAAAGTAACACTTAAAAATGCATTGACATAACAGGGAAAAAGTGGCATAATAATAGGTAAATTAAGTAAAAAGGAAAAAAATATGGAAATTGAAAAAATAAAAGCAGTTATAGAAGCAATTCTATTTGCAATTGGAAGAGAAGTAAAAATAAAAGAATTTGTTTCTATACTGGAAATGAATGAAGAAGATATTATAAGAGTAATTGAAAAGCTAAATGAAGAATTTAAGGATAAAAATAGAGGGATAGAAATTATTAGAATAAATGATTCATATCAAATGTGTACAAAAAAAGAATACTATGAATATATTTATCCAATTTTAGATAAAAGAAGTAAACCAAACTTATCTAATGCTGCATTAGAAATACTTGCAATTATAGCGTACAATACAGGGGTAACTAAAGCAGAAATTGAGATGATACGTGGAGTTAATTCTGATGCTACTATTTATAAATTGATGGAATATAATTTAATTGAAGAAGCAGGAAAATTAGATATACCAGGAAAGCCAATGTCATATAGAACAACACCAAATTTCCTTAAAATGTTTGGATATAATAGTTTAGATGATTTACCAGATTTACCAAAGTATAAAATAGATGAAAATCAACAAATTGTAATTGATGACATTTTAGAAGAAAAAGAAAATGAGGCTCCTATGCCCGAAAGGGAGGACAAGAGTTATAACCAAGAAAATTAAAATAGGAGGATAAAAAAATGAGTACAGATAAGGAAAATTTTGTAAAAGAAATTACAAATATAGAAGAAGACTTTGCAAAATGGTATACAGATATTGTATTAAAAGCAGAACTTGCTGATTATACTGATACGAAAGGATGTATTGCTATAAAACCATATGGCTATGCAATATGGGAAAACATTCAAAAATATGCAGATGAAAAATTTAAAAAATCAGGAGTAAAAAATACATATTTCCCAGTGTTAATACCAGAAAGTCTACTTTCAAAGGAAAAAGATCATATTGAAGGTTTTGCACCAGAAGTAGCATGGGTTACAATTGGAGGAGAAGAAAAGCTAGACGAAAGGTTATGTATAAGACCAACTTCAGAGACAATAATTTCTACACTTTATTCAAAATGGTTAAATTCATGGAGAGATTTACCATTTGTATATAACCAATGGTGTAATGTAATAAGATGGGAAAAAGAAACAAGACCATTTCTACGTTCTAGAGAATTTTTGTGGCAAGAAGGCCATACTATTCATGAAACAGCAGAAGAGGCAAAACAAAGAACATTACAAATGCTTGATATTTATGAAGAAGTAATAGAAGAGTTATTAGCAATACCAGTATTAAAAGGAAGAAAAACAGAAAAAGAAAAATTTGCAGGAGCAGAGGCTACCTATACAATAGAAACATTAATGCATGATGGAAGAGCTATTCAAGCAGGAACATCACATTACTTTGGACAAAATTTTTCAAAGCCATTTAATATTAAATTCCAAAATAGAGAAGGAAAAGAAGAGTATGCTTATCAAACTTCATGGGGAATAAGCACAAGACTAATAGGGGCTGTTATTATGGCACATGGTGATAACCGCGGACTAAAATTACCACCAAGAGTTGCTCCAATTCAGGCAGTTATTGTGCCAGTTGCAATGCAAAAAGAGGGAGTAAAGGAAAAGGCAGAGGAATTATATCAAAAATTAAGTGAAAATTATCGTATGGAATTGGATGTAAGGGATAATTATACACCAGGATATAAATTTAATGATTGGGAAATGAGAGGAGTTCCTGTTCGTATTGAACTTGGACCACGTGATATTGAAAATAATGTATGTGTTGCAGTAAGAAGAGATACTGGGGAAAAGATAACAATTAATTTAAATGAAATTGGAACAAAATTACAAGAAATATTAGATAATATACAGCAAAATATGTATGAGGAATGCAAGGCTATTAGAAAAAAAAGAACCAATATTGCATATAACATGGACGAATTTGTGAAATATATTGATGAAAATCAAGGATATATAAAAACTATGTGGTGTGGAAATGTAAAATGTGAAAACAAAATAAAGGAACTAACAGGGGCACATTCAAGATGTATTCCATTTGAACAAGAGAAATTAGGAAATACTTGTGTGTGTTGTGGAAAAGAAGCAAAACATATGGTAGTTTGGGGAAGACAATATTAAAAGACGTAGGCACTAGTGCCTACGTCAAATATTTGCAGTTTGTGATAATATATATTGCTTTTTTATAAAAAGTTTTAGAATTGCGAACTTCATCATACATTTTGTCTGATATAAAACCATAATAGTTACACATTCTTAAATTGTACAGTATGTACAAATAGATATATGAATATATGATAATACATGTAGCAATTAGAATAAAACTATAATGAAAGACTTCCCAAAACCGCATAATTATACCCTCCTTTATTGGTATTTGATACATTAATTATACAATATATCTACATAAAATGCAAATTTAAAACTCGCAATTGTTTGGTGTTCTAGGGAATGGAATAACATCACGTATATTTCCCATTCCTGTTATATACATAATTAAACGTTCAAAACCAAGCCCAAATCCAGAATGAGTAACACTACCAAATCTACGTAAATCTAAATACCACCAATAATCATCTTTATTTAAGCCTAAATCATTCATTCTTTTTTCTAATTTTTCTAAATTTTCTTCTCTTTGGCTACCACCAATAATTTCTCCAATTCCAGGAGCTAAAAGGTCAGCTGCTGCAACAGTCTTTCCATCTGGGTTTTGTTTCATATAAAATGCCTTAATATCCATTGGATAATCTGTTACAAATACAGGCTTTTTAAATACTACTTCACTTAAATAACGTTCATGCTCTGTTTGTAAATCACATCCCCAGCTTACTTTATATTCAAACTTATCATTTACTTTTTCCAATTCTTTTACTGCATCAGTATAACTAATTCTTCCAAAATCAGAATTAACAATATTTTCAAGCCTTTCTAATAAAGTATTATCAACAAATTGATTAAAGAATTCCATTTCTTCTGGGCAATTTTCTAATACATAAGAAATAACAAATTTTAACATATCTTCTGCTAAATCCATGTCATCTTTTAAATCAGCAAAACAGATTTCAGGCTCAATCATCCAAAATTCTGCTGCATGTTTTACTGTATTAGAATTTTCTGCTCTAAAAGTTGGACCAAATGTATACACATTACGAAATGCAAAAGCATAATTTTCAACATCTAATTGACCACTAACTGTTAAATGAGCTTTTCTTCCAAAGAAATCTTTACTATCATCAACTAATCCATCTTCTGTTTTTGGAAGATTATTTAAATCAAAATTAGTAACACGAAACATTTCTCCTGCACCTTCTGCATCACTAGAAGTAAGAATTGGAGAATGTACATATACAAAATTTCTTTCTTGAAAGAATTTGTGTATAGCATAAGATGCTATAGATCTAACTCTAAAAACAGCATTAAAAGTATTAGTTCTTGGACGTAAGTGTGCAATTGTCCTTAAATATTCAAAAGTATGTCTCTTTTTTTGAAGAGGATAATCACTATTTGATACATTATAAATTTCAATACTATCTGCTTTTATTTCAAAAGGCTGTTTTGCACCATCTGTTTTAACTAAGCTACCTGTTACTTTAACAGAAGAGCTAATACTAAGTTTACTAATCTCACTAAAATTTGATAATTTATCATCAAACACAACTTGAATGTTCTTAAAAAATGACCCATCATTTAATTCTAAAAAACCAAATGTTTTAGAATCACGAACAGTTTTTGTCCATCCTTCAATAGTAACTTTGTTTCCAATGTAATTATCAGTATTTCTATAAATCTCTCGTATTGTTAATTTTTCCATAGTTTCCTCCTAAAATATTAATATTGTTAGTATTATATAAAAATATTTACGTAAATTCAATAATTTAATCAATAAATTATAAAATTATAGTTGCTACAGTTAAGAAATTATATAATGATGTCTAAAAATGTCGAAATGTTTTTCTTGCAAAATAGGAAAAAAGATGTATAATAATAAAGGATTAAATCTAAAAAGTTAGAATTCAAAAAATTAAAATTCAAAACATCAGTGTAAAAACAACTAAGAAATTCTAAAAAAATCAAAACTAAAAATTTCAATAAAAAAATAGAATATAGGAGGTAATCAAAATAAAAACTAGTCAAAAAGATAAAAAAGCCAAAAAATATATTGACAATAAAGCGAGTATATATTATGATATATTTAAAAGAAAGGATATAGCAAAATTTACATATAATGATTATTTATATATAGAAAGGCAAAAAACAATACACTGTTCTGAGGTAAGAGAGGAAGTTGCAAAATATGAAGCAATATCTAATAGTATACACAATGTACATGATAAAACATATCGAAAAATGTTAGGTAACAAAACAAATGCTACATATATTATAAATAAAGCATTAAATTTAACAAAACCAATAGAAGAGGAAGAAATAGAACAATATACAAATAGATATATAACGAATGAGTATACAGATAAAGAGACAGATATAGTATATAAAATGAAAAATAAAGACATTTACTTTTTAATTGAACATCAAAGCAATGTAGACTATTCAATGAATTTTAGGTTAGAAGAATATAAGCTAGAAATAATGAAAAGTGCAATAAATAAGGAAAGATTAAAAACAAAAGAATATGAAGTTCCAACAGTAATACCAATAGTATTATATACAGGAAAAGAAAGATGGACAGTAAGAAGAAAACTAAGTATGGTACAAGATGAAAGGCTAGAAAATTTAAATTTATTACAATATAACTTAATAGATATAAGTAAATATGCGAAAGAAGACTTATTAAAAAGCGATAAATATATGGACAAAATATTTTTAATAGAAAAAATAATAGATGCAGATGAAATAATAGAAGTAATAGGAAAAGCGACAAAGCAATTATCAAAAGAAGAAAAAGATGATTTTATTACAATAATAAGAGCAAATTTTATACAAAAAATAGAAGCAGAAAAGTTAGGAAGAATAGTAAAAGAAGTGAAAGGAGAAGATGAAGATATGTTAGACTGTGTAAATATACTATGGGAACATGCACTAAATAAAGGATGGGAAGAGGGTATGAATAAAGGTATAATGGAAGGAACAAAAGCAGGAAAAAAAGTAGGTATGGAAGAAGGAAGAAAAGAAGGAAGAAAAGAGGGAATAAAAGAAGGAGAAAAAGTAGGTGTAAAAAAGGGAAAAAAGGAAAGAAGTATAGAAATAGCTACTAATATGAAGAAAAATAATTTATCGACAGAATTGATACAAAAGATAACTGGTTTAACGAAGAGGTCAATAGAAAAGATAAAAGTATAAATAAAAATATTAACTAAAATTCCCCTAATTTTATAGACTTTTCCTAAAAAAAGTTATAAAATAATATACAAAAGTTAATATGGAGGGGTAAAATGAGCGAGTATAGAACAAACACATGTGGAGAATTAAGAAAAGAAAACATAGGAAGTAGTGTAAAACTTGCAGGATGGGTACAAAAGATTAGAAACCTAGGAGCCATGACTTTCATAGATTTACGTGATGAATTTGGAATTACACAAATTGTAATTCAAGATAATGAAGTACTAGAAAAAGTTAAAGCAGATTTAACAACAGAATGTTGCATTATGGTAGAAGGAAATGTTGTAGAAAGAGCAAGTAAAAATGATAAAATGTCAACAGGAGATGTAGAAGTAGTAGCAAATAATATAGAAATTCTTGGAAAATGTAAAAATATTTTACCATTTGAAACAACATCTGATAACTTATCAAATGTAAGAGAAGACCTAAGACTAGAATATAGGTTCTTAGAACTTCGTAATGAACATATTCATAAAAATATATTATTACGTTCAAATATAATCAAAACACTAAGAAATAAAATGGACGAATTAGGTTTTACAGAAATACAAACACCTATACTTGCGAATTCTTCACCAGAAGGAGCAAGAGATTTCTTAGTACCAAGTAGAATTCATCCAGGAGAATTTTATGCACTTCCACAAGCACCACAGCAATTTAAACAATTATTAATGGTAGGAGGATTTAACAAATATTATCAAATTGCACCATGTTTTCGAGATGAAGACCCACGTGCAGATAGAGCTCCAGGAGAGTTTTATCAATTAGATTTTGAAATGAGTTTTGCAACCCAAGAAGATGTATTTAATGTAATAGAAGAAGTAATACCAGATGTATTTTCAAAATTTACAAATTACAAAGTAGACAAAGGACCATTTATTAGAATTCCATATAAAGAAGCAATGGAGAAATATGGAATAGACAAACCAGATTTAAGAAATCCATTAATAATAAATGATGTAACAGAGGTATTTAAAGATACAGAATTTAACGCATTTAAGGATAAAACTGTAAAAGTAATTGCAGTGCAAATGAAAGAAGAATTACCAAGAAAGTTTTTTGATACAATGGGAGAGTATGCAGTTAATGAATTAGGAGCAAAAGGGCTTGCATGGGTCAAAGTAGATGGAGAGAACAACTTAAATGGTGGAATTTCTAAATTTATTTCTGATACACAAAAACAAGAAATACAGGAAATTACAAATACTAAGGAAAATACAGCATTATTCTTTATAGCAGATGAATTTAGTACAGCACAAAAAATTGCAGGAGGAGTTCGTATAGAACTTGGAAATCGTTTAGATTTATTAGAAAAAGATGTATATCGTTTCTGTTTTATTGTAGATTTTCCAATGTATGAGTTATCAGATGAAGGAACAATAGACTTTAACCATAACCCATTTTCAATGCCACAAGGTGGAATGAAAGCACTAGAAGAACAAGATCCATTAAAAATTCTTGCATATCAATATGATTTAGTATGTAACGGATATGAAATGGCATCTGGTGCAGTACGTAATCATGATCCAGAGCTTATGGTAAAAGCATTTGAAATTGCAGGATATACAAGAGATGATGTAGAGAACCGTTTTGGTGCATTATTTAATGCATTTCAATATGGGACACCTCCACATGCAGGAGCAGCACCAGGACTTGATAGAATGGTAATGCTAATTGCAGGAGAGGATAACTTAAGAGGTGTAATTGCATTTCCAAAAAATAAAAAAGCAAGAGATTTATTAATGAGAGCACCAAGTACAGTTACAACTGAACAGTTAAAAGATGTACATATAAAGTTAGATTTAGAATAAAATGTAGAAATGACCATTAATTAAAAATGGTCATTTTGTTGCATATAAAAAATTAAGTGTAGGGGCATGTCGTTTAAAGGGAATACATCGTAGGACATGACACCACTAAAGCCCATATATTCAATAAATTATGCTACAAGTAATATATAAAAATATAAAATTTTCAAAATCGCTTGTTCAAGATAAATTTTGCACAGTATGTAATAAAAACTTGTAGGCTCCTCTCACAAGGGTGTGAGATTCTCCCACAAATTTTTAAAACATACGTATACAAAATTTACTTTCAAGACGCTTTTTTTCAAATTTTATATTTTTTATATATTACTTTGTAAAGAAATAGAGAGGATTTATGATGAAGAAAATAATAATATCTATTATTTTTATATTATTAATAGTTACAGCAATTATTTTTATAAGATATAAAAGAGAAGACCAATTAGCAAAAAAGATTGAAACTTCAAAGGAGCAACGAAACAGTATTATGGAAGAACTAAAAGATACTAAAAAAGGTATTTTTAGTAAGTATAATGAAGAGGCAAGTAAAAAGCTACAAACACTAACTTTAGATGAAAAGATAGCACAATTATTTGTAATTGGTAATTCTTTAAATAGTGATTTTGAAAACTTAAAAAAATATGAATTTGGAGGATACTTATTTTTTAAAGATTTTTTTAATAATAAAACAGAAGAACAAATAAAGAAAGAAATAAGTGAATTTCAAAGCTATTCTAAAATACCACTATTAATAGCAGTAGACGAAGAAGGGGGAAGTGTTGTAAGAGTTAGCAGCAACAAAAAACTTATAAAACAGCCTTTTAAATCTCCAAGTGAATTATATAAAATAGGAGGCTTTGACGAAATTAGAAAAGATACTATTAATAAAAGTACGTTCTTAAGTAATTTAGGAATTAACCTTAATTTTGCCCCTGTCGTAGATATTACAACTAATCCAAATGACTATATGTACAAAAGAGCATTACAACAGGAAAGAGATTTAACAGCCACGTATGCTAAAACTGTAATAAGTACTAGCAAAGCATATGGCGTGTCATATACACTAAAACATTTTCCTGGTTATGGAGGTAATAAAGATACACATACAGAAGCGGGGATAGATACAAGAACATATGAAGATATTTATTATAACGATTTAGAACCATTTCGTGCAGGAATTAAAGAAGGTGCAGAAATAATTATGGTTAGCCATAATACTGTAACAAGTATAGAAAATAAGCCAGCATCTATTTCAAAAAAAGTACATGAACTACTAAGAAATGACTTAAACTTTACAGGTATCATTATTACAGATGATATAATAATGTCTGCAATACAGAACGAAAATACAATTCAAAACTCTATTATAGAGGCAATTTTAGCAGGAAATGATATGATTATTATTTCAATAGATAAAAACACAAAAATAACTTACAAAAATATAATAGAAACTGTAAAAACTGCAATTGAAGAAGGAAAAATTAATAAAGAAGATATAGATAAAAAAGTACTAAACATTATTTCTTGGAAATATTATAAAGGATTATTATAAAATTTTTCTTTTCACCCAAATCATTTAGTTAGCATAATATATATAACATAAGGAGGGTGAAATTATGCGGATCATACATAATAACAGGAGGAAATAGGCTAGAAGGAGAAAGCTATGTATCTGGTTCAAAAAATGCTTCTTTACCAATTCTAGCAGCTACTGTTTTAAATAATGGAATTACAAAACTATATAATGTTCCAAATATACATGATACAAAAGTAATGATTGAAATATTAAGGAATTTAGGTTGCAAAGTAAAAAGAGTTCGTGATAAAATAGTAGTCGATGCAAGAGGAATTAAAAAACATGAAATTCCAGAAGAATTAATGAGAAAAATGCGTTCATCTGTTATACTTGCAGGAGCATTAATAGGAAGATTAAAAAAAGCAACATTTTCGTGTCCAGGAGGGTGTGACATTGGAGCGAGACCTATTGATTTACATTTAAAAGCTTTTGAAAATTTAGGTATTAATATTAGCAAAAACACTGGATATATACATTGTACATGTGATACAATAATAGGAGAAAAAATACACCTAGATTTTCCAAGTGTAGGAGCAACAGAGAATGCAATGTTAGCTTCAGTATTAGGTAAAGGTACAACAGTTATTTCAAATGCTGCAATGGAACCAGAAATTGTAGATTTACAAAATTTCCTAAACAAAATGGGAGCGAAAATAACAGGAGCAGGAACTAATGAAATAACTATTCAAGGTGTACAAAAGCTAAAAGATATAGGTTATCAAGTAATGCCAGATAGAATTGAAGCAGGAACATTACTTTGTGCAGTAGCTACAACGGGAGGAAATATTACATTAAAAAAGGTAAATCCAGAACATTTAACACCAGTACTAGAAAAACTAAAAGAATGTGGGTGTAAAATACAAGAAGAAAAAGAAACAGTAATATTAGAAGCACCTAAGAAATTAAAAGCAGTAGATATTAAAACTATGCCATATCCGGGGTTTCCAACAGACATGCAAGCTATATTAGTAAGTATTTTATGTACGGCAAAAGGCACGTCTATTGTTACAGAAAATATATTCGAAAATCGATATAAATATACAAATGAATTAAAACGAATGGGTGCTAAAATTACAATAGAAGGAAGAACAGCAATTGTAAAAGGAGTAAGAAAGCTAACAAAAGGGGTTGTGGAAGCAGCAGACTTAAGAGGAGGAGCAGCATTAGTTTTAGCAAGCCTTACAGCAAATGGAAAAACAAAAGTTAAAAATATAGAATATATCTTACGAGGATATGAAAATTTAGATGAAAAATTGAATTCATTAGGAGCAAAAATTACGAAAGAAGTGGAATAGAGTATGAAAAGTAAAAAAAATGAAGAACTAAACTTTTTATATTTAAACAATCAAATTAATGAAAATGATAAAAAGAAAAAGGCAACTAATAAAAATAAGAAAAAGAAAAAGAGCAAGAAAAAAGTAAAAGAAGAAAAAGCAGAAGAACAATTTAATTTTGAAAATGAAATTGTAATTGGAGTAACTAAAATACCAAAAGAGAAAGAAAAGAAAAACACATCAAAAACCAATAAGAAATTACAAAATAAATCTGTAAACAATAAAAAAGGAGCAGATAAAAAATCTGCTCCAAAAAGTAAAAAGAATGAAAAGAATAAAAAAGAAACAAAAAAAAGTAAAACTATTAAAAAAGTATTAAAATGGACAAGTTTATTTGTTGTATTATTAGTAGCATTAATATTTTTTATGATGTCACCAATATTTAATGTAACAGAAATTATAGTATCAGGAAATAATGTAATATCTACCGAAACAATCACTAGTCTTTCACAAATTGAAATTGGGGCTAATATTTATAAAACAAGTAAAGAAATAATCAAAAAGAGGATAAAGGAAAATGCCTATATAGAAAGTGTAGAAGTAAAAAGGAAACTTCCAAATAAAATTGAACTAGTGGTAAAAGAAAGAAATACAAGTTATATGTTAGAATATGCAGGCAGTTTTATTTATATTAATAATCAAGGATATATATTAGAAGTATCAAATGAAAAGCTAGATGTACCAATAATAGAGGGGTATACTACAAATATTGAAGAGTTAGAAGTAGCCAATAGATTAAACAAAGAAGATCTAACAAGATTAGAAATGATACTAAAAATAGTAGAATTTAAAGAATCAAACGAAATTTTAGAAAAAATTAATAGAATTAATATTGAAGATAAGCAAAATTATACATTAAAAATGGAAGAAGAAAAAAAGACTGTATATTTAGGAAATGCAAGCAATTTAAGTAGTAGGATGTTATATCTAAAAGCAGTGTTAGAAGATACAAAAGGTCTAACAGGAGAAATATTCATAAGTGGAGATTTAGTAAAAGAAAAAGCATTTTTTAGGCAAGCACAGTAATTTGAAGAAGGGAAGGTAAAAACAATGAAATTAAAAAAAGGACAAGTTGCAATTACATTAGGAGTTATGTGTTTTGTGTTAGTTTTTGGAATTGGTATTCAACTTAAAACTACAAAAAACTTAGAGCAAGCGGTTGGAAGTACATATAGAGAAAATGCATTACGTGATGAAGTATTAAAATGGAAAGAACAATATGACCATATTTATGCTACATTAGAAAACGCAGAAAAACAGTTAGAAAAAGAAAGAAAAGTCAGTATTTCTTCAGATGACAATTCAGTAGAAAAACAAAAAGAGTTAAAAGAATTAAATATGTATTTAGGATTAACAGAAGTAGAAGGAGAAGGAATAACTATTACTTTAAGAGATAATACATCATCTTTAATTAGTACATCAACTGATTTAGTACATGATGGAGATTTACGTGCAGTTGTAAATGAACTAAAAAATGCAGGAGCAGAAGCGATTAGTATTAATGGGCAAAGAATAGTACCATCAACTTCAATTAATTGTGTAGGAACTGTAATACAAGTAAATGATGAAGTGGTGGGAGCGCCATTTATTATTAAAGCAATTGGAAATAAAGGAAATCTTAATAGTGGTATAATGCGTCCAGGAGGATTTATAGAGTGGCTAGTAGAGGATGGGATAAATGTAGAAACTAAAACAAGTGATAATATAAAAATTAATAAATATAATGGGGTATTAACGGATAAATATATAAAATAAATTTTAGTAAAAGTAGGTGATAAAGTTGAAAAAAGGAAAAGGAATTATGACTATTACAATGGGGGTAATATGTTTTGTGCTTGCATATGTAATGTTTATGCAATTTAGAACAATAGAAGAAACAAATATTACTCAAATTGAGAATATGAGAGAAAGTGAATTAAGTGAGAAATTAGCAAGTTGGAAAGAAAAATATGAAGAAACAAGTTTGAAATTAGAAGAAACAAATGCAAAATTGCAAGAATATAAGCAAAAAAGAGAAGCAAATGAAGAAGCCTCTGAATTATTAGATAGGGAACTTGCACAAGCTAAAGCAATAGTAGGATTAACGGATGTAAGAGGAAATGGAGTTATTATTACATATACAGAAGATACTACCACAGAAAGTGGAAAAATTAGAGATTCAGATTTAATAGAATTAGTAAATGAATTAAAACTTGCAGGAGCAGAAGCAATTAGCATTAATGACCAAAGGATTACAAACATGTCTAATATTATAAATGTTGATATTGATGGAAAAAAATTTATATTAATAGATAAGAAAAGAGTAACATCTCCATATACTATAAAAGCTATAGGAGATCCTAAGTATTTAGAGAGTGCATTAACTACTAAAACAATTGGATTTGTTACAAGACATGATAATGCAACATTACAAAGGGAAAATAATATTACAATAAATAAATATAATGGTGATATTAAAGTAAGGTATTCTAATGAAGTTGTAAAGGAGGAAGAATAAAATGATTTTTATAGCAATATTAGTAGGATGTATTGTAGGAGCACTTTTAGGTATGAATGCCCCAATTATACCATATACATTATCTAAATATTTAGCAATATCAATTGTAGCGGCATTAGATTCTGTATTTGGTGGAATTTCTTCAGTTGTAAAAGAAAACTTTGATTTAAAAATATTTGTAACAGGATTTTTTGGAAATGCAATTTTATCGATTTTACTTACATATTTAGGAGAAAAGCTAAACGTAGATATATATCTTGCAGCAATAGTAGTATTTGTAGGAAGAATGTTTGTAAACCTTGCTATTGTACGTAGATACTATGTAGATAAATGGACAAATAGGGTAAAGGGATTAAAACAAGAAAAAAAGGAAGAAAATAAATAAAACTAAAATAATCCTCAGTTAAGAATGACTGGGGATTATTTTAAGTGGTACTAGTTTATTGGAATAATACAAAGGAATTACATTATAGTGACCTTAAAAAGGCATATATAATTTGGAAAAACATACAGGGAGTATGAAATAAGAACATTATTACAGAATAGTGGCAAAAATATTACAGAAATATTACAAAAAACTATTGACTTTTTTCGTAAAATATAATATTCTTACCTAAGTAAAAAAACTATTAAAAAATGGAGGAATAAGCTTTGGCAATAGGTGATATAATCGTTGGAATTGATATTGGAACATCAAAAGTATCAACTGTTGTAGGTGAAGTAAACAATTTTAATCAAATAGAAATTATTTCTTCTACAAGTAGCAAATGTGAAGGTATCAAAAAGGGAAAAATAATTAACGAAGATGAAATTGCTTTAGCTATTGCTAAAACAATCGAGAAAGCTGAAGAAGAAGCTAATATAAAGATAAATTCTGCATATATCACAATACCGGGAAAATATTCAACAATAGTACAAAACAATGTAACAAAGGAACTAAAGGACAAATATGCGGGAATTTCGGCACGAGATGTTGGACAAACCATAATGCAATTAAGAGATATAGAAATTCCAGATGGAAAGACAATTATAGATATTGTTCCTAATGAATTTATACTAAAAGATGGAACTAAAACAAGTGATCCTGTAGGTAGTTTATCACCAGAATTTACATTAAATGCACAAATCATTTTAGCAGATAAAGATTACACAAGGCAAGTATCAAGTATTTTGAAAAAAGCAGGGTTAGACATAGATGGAATGGTTCCAAACACACTTGCAGAGAGAAACCTAATTTTAGATGTAAATGAATTACATGATAATGTTATGTTATTAGATATTGGGGCAGGCAACACAGATATTGGCGTATTTGAAGGAGAGTCTTTTATATATACAAACACAATTCCACTTCGGAGGAGATAACATTACAAATGATATTGCAGTAGTTTTAGATATTTCAGAAGAAGAAGCAGATAAGCTAAAAAGGCAATATGGACTAGCTCTAAAATCATTTATAGATAACGATAATGATATTATTTTAAATACTTGTAAAAGTGAAGTAAAAAATAAAGTTATTAAAAGTTCTGAGTTAATTGAAATAATTGAAGCAAGAATTGAAGAGATATTTTCGCTAGTTAATAAAGATATTACTACACAAGGATTTAAACCTAGAATTAATAACGTAATATTAACAGGGCAAGGAATTAGCAATATCAACAAAAGTGATGTTGCAGGAAAAATAATATTAAATATACCAGTAAAAATTTCAACAGGAAGATTAATAAGTACAATAAAACCAACATATCGTTCTGCATATTCTTTAGTAAGATATATTGCAGCAAGACCATTTGCAAAGACGGTATCTAGTAGTATTGATGCAAAATCTGAAACAAACATTTTTAAAACAATAATGGAAAGAATAAAAGAATTTTTCTATTCTTAATAAAAAGTAAAAAGATATAAAATATTTAGGAGGATTTAAAATGAAAGTAGACTATGAAGAAAATGAAAGAATGATGGATGGAACAGCAACAATAAAAGTAATTGGTGTCGGAGGAGCAGGAAACAACGCTGTAAATAGAATGGTAGAATCTGGAATTAGAGGAGTAGAATTTATTTCAGTTAATACAGATAGACAAGCTCTTCAAGAATCGAAAGCAGGAACAAAAATTCAAATAGGAGAAAAAATTACAAGAGGATTAGGAGCAGGAGCAAACCCAGATATAGGAGCACAATCAGCAGAAGAAAATAAATCTGAAATTGCAGAAGTACTACGTGGAGCAGATATGGTATTTGTAACAGCTGGTATGGGTGGTGGAACAGGAACAGGTGCCGCACCTATCGTTGCCGCTGCTGCTAAAGAAATGGGGATATTAACAATTGGTGTTGTTACAAAACCATTCACATTTGAAGGAAAGAAAAGACTTTCACAAGCAGAACGTGGAATAGAAAGCCTAAAAGGAAAAGTAGATACATTAGTTGTAATACCAAATGATAAATTACTACAAATTATAGATAGAAAAACATCAATAGTAGATGCATTTAAAATGGCAGATGATGTATTAAGACAAGGTGTACAAGGTATTTCAGATTTAATTGCAGTTCCAGGACTTGTAAACTTAGATTTTGCTGATGTTAAAACGATTATGCTAAATACTGGTATGGCACATATGGGTGTTGGTAGAGCATCTGGTGAAAATAGAGCAGAAGATGCAGCAAAACAAGCTATTCAAAGCCCAATGCTAGAAAGCTCAATTGAAGGAGCAAGAGGAGTTATTATTAACATTACAGGTGGAAATGACCTTGGATTACATGAAGTTAATACAGCAGCAGAACTTGTACAAAGAAGTGTTGATCCAGAGGCAAATATCATATTTGGTGCTGTTATAGATGAATCAATGGGAGATGAAATTTCTATTACAGTTATAGCAACAGGATTTGAAAAAGAATCACCTATAACAACAATAGGAGTTGCAGATAAAGTAACAAAAGCATGGGATAAAAAGATAAATTCTATTCCATCATCTACAGAAAGCACATCAAATAATAATGATTTAGACATACCATCTTTCTTAAGAAAAAATAAAGGATTAAGTAAATAAGAAATTATTGTTTTAAAATTGAATTTAATAAAATAACTAAAAAGAAATAATCGAAAGTGCTCGATTATTTCTTTTTTTCTACACCACGTTTTGACATACTTTTAAATTATAAAGTTGTACAATAGGAAAAAAGGAAGGAGAAGCATATTGACCATTTACCTAGATGTTATCTTACTAGAAAATTTATGTATGAACTACATTATATTATTTGCAACTGGTTTAATTCATAAAGTAAAGATAAAAGCATGGAAACTTTTTGTAGCAAGCCTTATTGGTGGAATATATTCTATTTTATCTTTTGCACCAGTACTAGAAATATATACGAATTTTCTTTTTAAAGTAATATTATCAGTTGTTATGGTTTATATTTCGTTTCATCCACAAAATGTAAAACAATTATTTAAAGAATTAATTATTTTTTATTTAGTATCATTTGCTTTTGGAGGGTGTGCATTTGCACTATTGTATTTTATAAGGCCACAGGATATTTTGGCAAGAAATGGTGTATTAACAGGTACATACCCAATTAAAATTGCATTACTTGGAGGAATTGTAGGATTTGTAATAGTAAATATTGCATTCAAAGTAGTAAAAGGAAAGCTATCTAAAAAAGATATGTTTTGCAATATAAGTATTTTTATAAATGGAAAAGAAAAAGAGATAAAAGCTTTTATAGATACAGGAAATCTTCTAAAAGATCCGATTAGTGGTATTCCAGTAATTGTAGTAGAAGTAAGTGAATTAGAAGAAATGATACCAAAAGAAATCGTAGAAAACCTAAATGAAATTTTACAAGGAAAAGATACAAAAGTATTAACAGAAATTCCAGAAGATTACAAACTAAAATTTAGAATTATTCCATTTTCTTCTTTAGGAAAGCAAAACGGTTTATTATTAGGCTTTATAGCAGATAAAGTAATAATAAATTTAGAAGAAACAAAAGCGGAACTATCCAATATTATTATTGGAATTTATGAAAAAAACTTAACCAAAAATGGACTTTATACAGGGCTAGTTGGTATTGATATTATAGAAAGGTGTGGTGAATATGAACATTTTGCAAATGTTAAGTAAAAGTATTAATACAATATATGTAAAATATATTGATAAAAATATAGAGGAGATAGAGCAAATTCCGATATTTTATATAGGAGGAAGCCAAACATTACCACCACCATTAGAGCCAGAAGAGGAAGAAGAAATATTATCGAAACTTGCAAATGGTGATGAATCTGTAAGAAAAATATTAGTAGAAAGAAATTTAAGGTTAGTTGTATATATTGCTAAAAAATTTGAAAATACAGGAATAGGAATAGAAGATTTAATTTCTATTGGTACAATTGGGCTTATGAAAGCGATTAATACATTTAATACAGATAAAAACATTAAACTTGCAACATATGCATCACGTTGTATTGAAAATGAAATTTTAATGTATTTACGAAGAAGTAATAAAATAAAAGGAGAAATTTCTATTGATGAGCCATTAAACCAAGATGGCGATGGAAATGAGTTATTACTTTCAGATATTTTAGGGACAGATGGAGATGTAACTTCAAGAGCAATAGAGGATGAAGTAGATAAAAAGCTATTAAGAGCATCAATGCAAAAGCTAAATAATAGGGAAAAGAATATAATGGAATTACGTTTTGGGTTTATTTCTGGAAATGAAAAAACACAAAAAGAAGTAGCAGATATGCTTGGAATTTCACAAAGTTATATTTCTAGGCTAGAAAAGAAGATTATTAATAAAATGAAAAAAGACATTATGAGTAAAACTGGTTAAATATACGTAAATTAGAAAAATAATATAAAAAGCATATAATATATATAAAAATAATTTCGTATCTCGAGCATCACGTGGGGACCGATGAGCACTGTTAAATACGAAGTATTATTACAGTGCCATTGGGAAGATGCGAGTTAGAAATTATTTTTATATATATTATATGCTTTTAGTAGGATACATCAATCCTATTTATACAATTTCTTTATTCTAACAATTGCATCTTTTTCAAGCCTTGAAACCTGTGCTTGGCTAATGCCGATTTCAGAAGCTACCTCCATTTGAGTTCTTCCGTCAAAAAAACGTTTTTGTATAATCATTTTTTCGCGCTCATTCAATTTTTTCATAGCTTGTTCGATAGTAAGAGAATCTGTCCAATGCTCATCAGTTGCTTTAGAATCACTTACTTGATCCATTATATAAATACTATCTCCACCATCATTGTATACAGGTTCTTGTAAAGATAAAGGGTCTTGAATTGCTTCAAAACTAAAAACAATTTCTTCTTTATCTACACCAACTTCTTTTGCAATTTGTTCAACAGTAGGTTCTTTGCCAAATTCTTTTGTAAGTTTTTCCTTTGCCTGAAGAGCTTTATAGGCTAAATCTCTTATAGAACGGCTAACACGAATAGGATTATTATCTCTTAGATATCTTCTAATTTCTCCAATAATCATAGGAACAGCGTACGTAGAAAATTGCACATTTAAAGAAAGGTCGAAATTATCAATAGATTTAATTAGACCTACACAACCTACTTGAAATAAGTCATCCATATTATCACATCTTCCACTAAACCTTTGTAGAACACTTAACACTAATCTTAAATTTCCATTAATAAAACGCTCTCTTGCGTCAATATCACCTTGTTTTATTTTTATAAACAATTCATTTTTTTCTTCATTTGAAAGTATAGGAAGTTCTTTTGTATTTACATTACTAATCTCTACTTTTCGAATCACTTAAAAAGCCTCCTTTTGCCACATAGATGTAGGGGCACCGTTTAAAGGGAATGCCTCGTAGGACATGACACCACTTAAGCCCTTTTACTGTAGTAAAAGTATTTCCGGAAAAAGGATAAGCTATTCATAAACAATTCGACAAAAAGAGACTAAAATTTTGTTTTTACAGTTGATATATAATTTATAGTTGTATAAAATATATAAGAAAAGTAAATAATTAAATAAAAAGAGGAGGTAAACATGGATTTATTGTGGCAATGTTGTTTATTTATTATTTATTCATTATTAATTGTTGCTATTTCAAAATACATATTAGTACCAGTACTTAGAAAATTGGCAGAAAGTATGAATCTAAAAGCAAAAACAGTAGGAAATTTAGCTGGTATTGCAACATCAGTTCCAGAATTTTTAAGTGTTAGTTTTGCAGCAGCAACAGGACTTATTGGAACTAGCGTATTTAACATTTTAAGTTCAAATGTGATTAACTTAGTACAATATAGTATTAGTGTGGGGATAAATCATAATTCTAAAATTTTAAGAAATAAAGCATTAATAATAGATATTGTAATGGTTGTAGTTACAATACTAATTCCAATTATATTTGTAATTACTAATTTTGAGACAAATATATTTGTAGCATTTCTATTAATTGCATTATTTATTTTGTGTTATTATATTAATGGAAATACTCATAAATTATATTTACAGCAAGAGGAAAGCTTAGAATTAAAAGAAATAGAAGAAGAGACAAAATGGATAAGAGGTAAGAAAAATATTATGATAAAATATGGTATTTATCTTACATTAACAGGTATAGCACTATTTATTATAGGAAATTTATTAAGTGGGACATTACAAAGTTTATGTGTACGTTTTAATGTTCCAGAAATAGTTATAGGTATTGCCTTGGGTTTTATAACAAGCCTTCCAGAGTTAATTACATTTTTTGAAGCACAAAGGCATCATAAAGCAAGTAGTAATGAAAGATTAGGAGTAATTGAAGCAACGAACAATTTACTAACGTCAAATATATTAAACATATTTGTTATTCAAAGTATAGGAATTATTTTGTATTCTCTTTTTGCTTAAGTATAATATGGAAAAAAATGTATATACTACTATTAAATAATTTAAGAGTAGGAGGACAAAGTATATGCATGAAGAATATATTAAAGAAAAAGAGATTTTTGAAAGAACAGAAGAAGAACTTGATATTGAACTAATAAAAAGTATAATAAAAACAAAACAAGATTTGCTAGATTCTAATAGGAATTATGAATTTGCAGAAGGAGAATTAATAGATTACTATTTATATCAAATAAAAGCAAATCAATCTAAACTAAATTATCTATTAAAAAAGGCTAAAAACAAGGGATTGGTAATAGACATGATAAAAGAAATAGAGCTTAGAAGAGAGCAGCATAATGAAGATATACAAGCAGGATAAAAAATAAAAAAGAAAGAATATTTGTACATGCAGTATCATAGTATGGTATAAAGGACGAGGTGAGTGTTTTGGATAACAATACCATTATTATATATATTGCATGTATTTGCTTTTTATTTTTGTTTGGAAGAATATTTATACTACCAATAAAAAGTGTCTTAAAACTGGTTTTAAATACTTGTATTGGTGGTTTAATGATATATATAATCAATTTAGTAGGAACATTATGGAATTTTCATATAGGACTAAACTATATAACTGCAATTTTTACAGGAATATTGGGCGTACCACGGAGTAATCTTGCTTGTGATTTTAAAATTAGTACTAGGTGGGTAAAAAAAAGTTGAATTATGTAAATGCATATGATATAATGGTATTGCAACGAATAAAAAAATGCAGGAGGTATTACAATGAGAGAAAATGAAAATCTTATACGGAGTTGCAACGAGTGCGAATATTATGAGGTAGGTTGTGAGGAAAATTGTCCTTTCGAACTGAAAAGTGAGACAGTAGAGCAACCCACTCTTCGTAGCAGACGAAGAGACATGAAGGCAGAAAAAGCGGGGGCATATGCGAAAGCTATGCAGAAGTTAAACTCTGCTGAGAACAAGGCTACAGTAACAAATAGATACAAAAAGCCTATGGCCAAGAGTGATAATCTTGAGAATGAGATTAAATATCAAAAAGATGTCCATGAAGTTAAGATGGGTGATCCAATTGATGCGTATCCAAAAGCAGTTTTTTCTGCAAGAGTGAAAGCAATTAAGCAGGCAAAGAGACTCGAAAGACGTCAGAAAAAGAACAATAAGTAATACCAAAATTCCTTGTACTTTTTGAGGAATAAGTTGAAAAGAGGCATCTTACGCAAGATGTCTCTTTTTATATTATTCTACAGTTACAGATTTTGCAAGGTTTCTTGGCTTATCTACATCTAATCCTTTTTCTTTTGATATATAGTAAGAAAATAGTTGTAAAGGTATAATTGAAAGGATTGGTGATATTAGTGGGTTTGTATTTGGTATATTAATTACTTCATCATAAGATGATGTGTTTAATTCTTGGTTCGTAATAATTAAAGTTTTTGCTCCACGTGTAATTACTTCTTGTAAATTGCTAACAGATTTTTCTACTAAAAATGGATCTGTTAAAATACCAATAACAGTTATACCATTTTCAATTAAAGCAATAGGACCATGCTTTAACTCACCAGAAGCATATGCCTCAGAATGTATATATGAAATTTCTTTTAATTTTAAAGAAGCCTCCATGGCAACGGTATAATCTGTTCCTCTACCTAAGAAAAATACATCTTTTTCAGTATAAACTTTATGTGCAAAATCTTTTATTCTATCACTATCTTTTAACACTTCTGTCAATTTTTCTGGCAATAACAATAATTCTTCTTTTATATTATTAATTTTATCTACAGGTACAGACTCTAAAACTTCTGCAAAATAAAGAGCAAGAAGAGTAAGAAGTGTAATTTGAGAAGTATATGCTTTTGTAGAAGCAACTGCAATTTCTGGTCCTGCATGTGTATAAATAGTATAATCTGCTTCTCTTGTAATAGAACTTCCAATTACATTTGAAACGGCAATAGTAGTTGCACCTTTGCTTTTTGCAAGTTTTAATGCAGCAATAGTATCTGCTGTTTCACCAGATTGACTAATATAAATACATAATGTATTTTCATCTATTAAAGGTTCACGGTAACGAAATTCAGATGCAATATCTACAATAGTAGTAATATGGCATAATTTTTCTAAAAGTGGTTTTACAGCTAAACCTGCATGCATAGCAGTACCACAAGCTACTAAATATATTCTATTAAATTTTTGTAAAACTTCTTTAGAAAAACCAATATCATCAAAATTGATTTTTTCATCTTTCTTTAATCTTGAGCCAATAGTTTCTCTTACAGATTTTGGTTGTTCGTATATTTCTTTTAGCATAAAATCTTCATATCCATCTTTTTCACAAGAAGAAACATCCCAATCAATATTTTTTAATTCCTTTGTAATAGGAGATAAATTGTTATCATAAAAAGAAACATCATCTTTAGATAGTTTTGCAAAATCTCCATCATTTAGTAAATAGAAATTTTTTGTATAAGAAAGTACTGCCGGAATATCTGAACATACATAATTTTCTTGTTCACCTACACCAATTACAAGAGGGCTATCCTTTCTTGCAACAATCATATAATCTGGTTCTTCTTTACAAAGAACTTCAATTGCATAACTTCCTTTTAAATCTTTACAAGCTAAATAAACCGAATTTAATAATCTATCTGTATTTTCACTATTTTTTGTATAATAGTAATGGATTAAATTTGGTATAATTTCAGTATCTGTTTCGGAAAGAAAGTGATATCCATTATCTAATAAAAATTGTTTTAATTCTACATAGTTTTCAATAATTCCATTGTGTACAACACTAAATGTATTACTATTATCCATATGAGGATGAGAATTTTCTTTACAAGGTTTACCATGTGTTGCCCATCTTGTGTGAGCAATACCAATAGTTCCATTTAAATCATTAATTCCCGGTAAATCATATAAATTTTTTACTCTTCCTTTATCTTTCATATTTGAAATATAACCATTTTCCATGGTTGAAATACCAGAAGAATCATATCCTCTGTATTCTAATTTTAGTAAGCCATTAATTAAAATAGGACTTGCTTTTTTGGTTCCAATATAACCTACAATTCCACACATATTGTAAATCCTCCTTAAAAAAATAATATGGAATTGAAAGCATGCTAAAAATGTTACCCTACTAGATTTGTTATAATATTTCTACTATGTTTTGCTAGTATTTAATGGCAGTAACAGATGCCATAGAACCATCCGCCGAATATTTCGATAAGTTCTATCCTCGTCAACAATATGAATTGTCCAGGCGCTTTTAATATTAATATCCTCCCTTCAAAAAAATATAAAGCAAACTTTCAATTAATAATAGTATATTACACCAAAATGCAAAAAGTAGCAAGTACAATAAGAAAAAATTAAGAAAACATCAAAGTAGATATGTTATTTTTGATAAATTATGTTATAATATGTATGTAAGTAACTTTGATAGGAGGGATATAAAATGTTTAATCAAAAAGAAAAATTAAATAATTTACCATATGAATATCAAGAAGATATTAAAAAAGCAACTAAAATATTAAAAGAAAATGGGGCAAAAGAAGTTTTTATTTTTGGGTCAATTGCAAATGGAAAATTTAATGAAAATTCAGATATAGATATTGCAGTAAAAGGATTATGTGCAGAAAAATTTTATAAGGTAGCAAGCATATTAATGTTTGAATTACAAAATGAGTTTGATCTTATTGATTTAGACGATAAAGAAAATCGCTTTTCTCAAATGTTATTAAATGTAGGAGGACTATTAAAAGTTGGATAAATTAGTGAAAGAACAATTAATATTTAAGATAAATGATATAGAAAAATTATTTTTAGAATATGAACTAATATTTGAAAAAGCAAGAATCCGGAGAACCAGATTTATTTGATAGAACAATACTAGGAAGTGTATTACATTCTTTTTATAATGGCATAGAAAATATATTTGAAATTATTGCTAAGAACATTGATAGAGAAATTCCAACAGGAAATAAATCACATCAAGAATTATTACACCAAATGGCAAGTGAGAATAGTTATCGAAAAGAAATTATTAATGAAGCATTATATCTGGAACTGAGAGATTATGCCACTTTTAGGCATTTTTATAGACATGCATATTCATTTCAATTAAATTGGGAGAAAATGAAGCCTTTGGTAGATAATTTGTTTGAAGTATGGAAAGATACAAAAGATAGTTTAGAAAATTTTATAAATAATAGTTAATATTTAATAGGAAAAATAAATAATAGGGGTATAATTTATGGAAGAATTAAAAGTATTAATTGATGAACAAACAATTCAAGAAAAAGTATATGAATTAGCAAAGAGAATACAAAAAGACTATGAAGGAAAAGATTTAACATTAGTGTGTATTTTAAAAGGTTCTACATTTTTTACTGTTGACCTAGCAAAAAGAATAGACAAAAAACTAAAATTACAATTTATGAAAATTTCTAGTTATGGAGCAGGGAAGATTAGTTCTGGAAAGATTAATTTAGAACTAGATTTACCAGATAATATGGAAAATGAAAATCTATTAATTGTAGAAGATATTATAGATACTCGGAAGAACCTTAAGTTATTTAATAAAATATTTAAAAGAAAAAAATCCAGCAAGTATAAAGTTATGTACTTTATTAGATAAACCAGAACGTAGAGAATATGATGTAAAGGTAGATTATGTTGGGTTTGAAATTCCAGATAAATTTGTTGTAGGGTATGGCTTAGACTATAACGAAATGTATAGAAACTTGCCATATATAGCAGAAGTAGGGTAAGATTTATGTTTAACATAGAAGAAGAATTAAAAAAACTGCCACAAAAACCAGGCGTATATATTATGAAAGATAAACATGATAACATTATTTATGTAGGAAAGGCAGTTATATTAAGAAACCGTGTAAGACAATATTTTAGAAAAAACCATAAAACAAAAAGAATTGAAAATATGGTTTCTTTAATTGATCATTTTGAATACATAGTAGTAGATAATGAAGCAGAAGCACTAATTTTAGAATGTAATCTAATTAAAGAAAATAGACCTAAATTTAATGTATTATTAAAAGATGACAAAACATACCCATATATAAAAGTAGATGTAAAAAGTGATTATCCAAATGTTATAATTACAAGAACAATATTAAATGATGGTGCAAAATACTTTGGACCGTATGCTAACAGTGGAAGTGCTAAAGAAATGGTAAACTTTATAAAAGAAAAATTTAAAATTCGTAGGTGCAAGAATTTTAAATCAAACCAAAGAGCATGCTTAAATTATCATATAAAGAAATGTAGCGCCCCATGTATGGGATATATTTCAAAAGAAGATTATAGAATGCAAATTAATCAAATTTTAATGCTATTAGAAGGAAAAATAGATCCTATATTAAAAGAACTAGAACAGCAAATGAAAATAGCATCTGAAAACCAAGATTATGAAGAAGCAGCATATTTAAGAGATAAAAAAATAGCAATAGAGCAAATTAATCAAAAACAAAAGGTATCTAATATTACCGAAAATGATATTGATGTTATAGGACTTGCTAAAAATGAAATAACAGCATGTGTAGAAATATTTTTTGTGCGAAAAAGCAAAATGATAGGAAGAGAACACTACTTTTTTAAAGAATCAAATGATATATCAAATGAAGAAATTTTATCAAGTTTTGTAAAGCAATATTATATGGCAAAAGAAGAAATACCACATAAAATAATGCTAAAAGAAAATTTAGAAGATAAACAAGCAATAGAAGAATTTTTAACTAATAAAGCAGGAAGAAAAGTAGAGCTTAAATCTCCACAAAAAGGCGAAAAATTAAGATTTGTAGAAATGGCAGAAAAAAATGCACGAGTTACATTAGAAAATAAAGAAAAAGACAGGTATGATGTTCTAATGGAATTAAAACAAGTCTTAAATTTAGATAAAATGCCAAGAAAAATAGAAACATATGATATTTCCAATATATCAGGAACAGATATGGTAGCTGGTATGTGTGTATTGCAAGATGGTATAGTTAACCATAAGTTATCAAGAAGATTTAAAATAAAGACAGTCTTAACACAAGATGACCCAAAATGTATGGAAGAAGTAATTACAAGAAGATTAAAACATTCACTAGAGAACCCAAAAGGAGGATTTGGTAGCCTTCCAGATGCAATATTTGTAGATGGGGGAATTACTCAAGAAAGAGCTGCAAAAAATGCTCTTGCAAAGTATAATTTGAATATACCAATATATGGAATGGTAAAAAATGATAAACATAGAACAAGAGCATTAATTAACGAAGATAGGCAAGAAATACCATTATCAGAAGAGCTTATGAATGTTATTACAAACTTTCAAGATGAAGTTCATAAAACTGCAATTGAATACCATAGAAAAGTAAGAGCAAAGAGAATTACGAAGTCTAGTTTAGATGATGTTAGTGGCATTGGAGAAAAGAAAAAGCAGTTATTACTTAAAAAGTTTGGAAGTGTAGAAAAAATAAAAGAAGCAAGCTTAGATGATTTAATGCGGAGTACAAGGAATAAATGAAGAACTTGCTAAAAAAATAAAAGAAATGTAAGAAAGTCGTTGCAGCACGGGCGATTAATAATCGCCCCTACAATTACTCTACTATTATAAATTTAATACTGAACTCTAAATAGTGCTAAAAAACATATTATATATAAGATTAAAAACGAGTTCGACCTGTAAGCCAAAGGCGTCATATTTCTTTTTCTCAAGGTATAGTGTGTCACGTTATTTGTTAAAACCAAATATACTAAAACGCCGTGGAGAACGGAATTTTTAATCTTATATATAATATGTTTTAGTACTAAACATGTTTTAATGTTACTTTATAAGTAAAAATAGTAAATATTAGCGAAAAGTTATGGCATTATTTAATAAAAAACAGTCATAATATATAATTCCTTTCATATATATATTACAAGAATATATTTGAAAGGGGAAATATAAACTATGGAATACGCAAAAGATGAAATATTCACAATCCGTTATAATGTAAAAAAGGACAAGCTTGAATATCCGATACGAAAGAGAATAAGAGAAAAAATACATAATCATAGAGTATTAACATTATTTTTTATAATGGGAATAACTTTTATGATACTTGACATTACATTTATATTTTATTTTTTCTCACTACTAACCAAAATATAAAAATAAGTTATTACTCTAAATATAGAACGAAGTAGCTCCACGTGTCGGTTACGCTTTTCTTTTCGAAACCTGAGAGAAAAGAAAATGCCTAACCGACAGCAAGATGGAGCGGATTTTTAATAATATATTTTAAAGAGTAGAAAAATATAAACTAAGGGAGATATTATGAATATAGCAAATAATTGGAAAGATTACGAAATACTAGATATGGCAAATGGGGAAAAACTAGAAAGATGGAACAATATTATATTAGTAAGACCAGATCCACAAATCATATGGAAAGAAAAACAAAATCCACAAATGTGGAAAACAGCTCATGCTACATATAATAGGAGTAAACAGGGAGGAGGAGCATGGGACTATAAAAAAAGCTTACCCAAAAGTTGGAAAGTAAAATACAAGAACTTAACATTTAATATAAAACCAATGGGCTTTAAACATACAGGTCTATTTCCAGAACAAGCAGTAAACTGGGATTGGATGATAGAAAAAATTAAAAGTGAAAAAAGAGAAATAAAAGTATTAAATCTATTTGCTTATACAGGAGGAGCAACAGTGAGTTGCTTGTCTGCTGGAGCATCTGTATGCCATGTAGATAGCTCAAAAGGAATGGTAGCATGGGCAAAAGAAAATGTAATATCATCAGGCTTACAAGATAAAAAAGTACGATATATAGTTGATGATGTTGTAAAATTTGTAAACCGTGAAATTAGAAGAGGAAATACATATGATGCTATTGTTATGGATCCACCTTCTTATGGTAGAGGAGCAAATGGAGAAGTATGGCAATTCGAAGAAAACATATCTGATCTTGTTTCATTATGTATGAAAGTATTAGGTAATGATCCATTATTTTTCTTAATAAATTCATACACAACAGGAATTTCGGCAAAAGTACTAGAAAATATATTAAAATTAAATATGAAAAAACAAGCAAAAGGTACATTTTCATCAGGAGAAATTGGTTTACCTATGACAGGTTCAAACCTTGTTTTGCCTTGTGGAATTTATGGACGTTGGGAGAAATAAAAATGGAGAAATTAAATGTAATATATGAAGACAATCACATAATTGTAGTGCAAAAAATTCCAAATATTCCGTCACAACAAGATAAAACAGGAGATATAGACATGTTAACATTGGTAAAACAATATATTAAAGAAAAGTATAACAAGCCAGGAGACGTGTATTTAGGACTAGTACACCGTTTAGATAGACCAGTTGGTGGAGTTATGGTATTTGCAAGAACATCTAAAGCAGCTGCAAGGCTAAGTGAAGAAGTACGTAGTAAAGTATTTAAAAAGGCATATTTAACAATAGTAGATGGAAAATTAGATAAAACAAATGGAACTCTTGAAGATTACCTTATTAAAAATGAAAGAACAAATTTAAGTAAAGTAACAACAAAAGAAAATAAAAATGCAAAATTTGCAAGCCTAGATTATGAAGTAATAAAATATGATGAAGAGTTAAACTTATCAGTTTTAAAAATCAAGTTACATACAGGAAGACATCATCAAATTCGTGTTCAATTATCTAGCCGTGGACATAGTATTTACCGGAGACCAAAAATATGGAACAAGAGGAGGACGGAAAACAAATTTGTTTATGGGCATATGAACTAGGAATTGTTCATCCAGTAACAAAAGAAGAAATGAATTTTAAATGTTTACCACAAAAAATAGGTTCATGGAAAATATTAGAAGATGTAGAAGTATTTTAAAAAAGTGCATATATTTATTTTAGAAATGAAGGATTTAACCACGTGGGGACCGCTTAAATGCTGTTAAGGCTTTGCCTGTTACAGCATCAGTGGGAAGGTTATAATCCGAAATGTATAAAATAAATATATGCACTTTTTTAAATGTAACATCTATCAGGTTATGTAAATTAGAGGCACTTCATTTAAAGAAATTATATTGAAGGACAGATGCCACTGTGTTCTTTTTTATCAGTATTAATTACTGCATCATATATTTCTAATTGTTGTATAAACATGTTATCATTTATATGAGTATATAAATTTAAATTATTATTGTTCTTTAAAATCTGTCTTACTTCCCAAAGACCAAGACCAGTATTATGCGCTTTAGAAGAAAAGCCTTTTTCAAAAATACGTTCAATATCTATATTTTCATTTTTATAAGTATTTTCCACAATAAGCAACTTACGATTTTTGCTTAAATCTTTTCTTAACTCTACATGAACAACCTTTTTGTTACATTCAAAAGCAGCCTCAATAGCATTATCTAAAAGGATTCCAAGAACTCTAGAAAATTCGTAAATTTTCATATTAATAGTATTTAAATCTAAAAAAACATCTATATAAAAATCAATCCCTAATTTAGAAGATTTATTATATTTAGAAGAGATTATTTGATAAATAGCTGAATTATTAACAACATCAGGATTTAAAGAACAAAGATTATTTAGCTTTTTAAAATCACCAAATAATTGCGAATAGTAAATTTTTAATCCATCCATATCGTCTTTATCGATATAACCACCAATAGCTTGTACAATATTTCCAAAATCGTGCTTGAAAGCTCTTGTATTATCATATAATTCTTGCAAATGTTGATTATGTGAATTTGCTTGTTTTAAACTATTTGATAACTCATGTATTTTGCAAGACTTGTAAACACTATTTAAAAGGGCAAAAAAATAAACAATGCAGAAGAATATAGTAGCAACTAAGAAAATAGATGAAACATTACTTAAACAAGTAATAACAAGATGTAATATGATTACAGAAAATACTAAAACAGAATTTGCGATAAATAAAATTTTAGTTTTTTTATCCATAGAATAAACTAAGTTTAAATTCGAACTAATAAATTTGCAAAATTTATTATATAAACATTTCATATTGAAAAACCTCCAATTTTTTTTATCATATGTAACTTATAGAAAAGGAATTAATATACAAAAATGTAAAAAAATTCCAAAACGTTTATTAATATAACGCAAAATTTGTAGAAAGTCAATAGAAAATGACAAAAAATGTAAAATAAAAAATAATTTTATAGCAGTATAGTAAAATTAGAATAAATATGCTATACTAATAATATCAAAAAGGAGAGTGATTAAAAATGATGCATACACTTTGCAAATATGCAGATGAAACAGAATTGGTTGTTTCTGATATTATAAAAAATGAAAACGGAGAGGAAACAATAAGAGTCATTTTTGAAAGACCAATGGAATATGGATTTGATACGATAATATTTGAACTTCCAAGTTATAGAATTATCACAAAAGATGGGAAGTATACTGACGAAGAAATAGAGATATTTAAAACAGTTGTAGAACGTAGTGCCCCCCATTTTTATAGAATAGCGCGAGAGGGAGGAATGGAAAGTGCCTAATATATTTGAAACTTCTTATATTATCAAAATGGAAAGAATATTTTAAAAACCAAGAAGTAAGATTCTATTGCTAAAATTAGTAAAATATCTATGTAAAATAATTTGCATAGATATTTTTTCATATTATATATAGCTTCCTCATAATATTTAAGTAAATAAAGGGGGATTTTTAAATGAAGCGTGTAATAAAAGCAATTGTATGTGTGTGTATTATAGTATTTGTAACTTGCATAGGCGTAGTAGGAATAAAACAAAAAGAAAATAAAATAGAGCAAAATGCTATTACAACATCAGCTACAATGAATTTAAGCAACAAAAAAATAGGTTGGGGAATTAAAAGGGCTGATAACCATACACAGCCAGATTTAGGAAGTAAAAACAAAGAAATAATGGATAAATATAAAGGAATTGCTATGGGAAATGAGAATGATAAATATGTTTATCTAACATTTGATGAAGGGTATGAAGCAGGATATACACCAAGAATTTTGCAAGTTTTAAAAGATAACAATGTAAAAGCATGTTTCTTTTTAACAGCACATTTTGTAAATACAGAAGAAGGCTTAGTAAAACAAATGATACAAGAGGGGCATACAATAGGAAACCATACAGTAAACCATAAAAGTATGCCAGATTTAACAGATGAAAAAGTAAAATCTGAAGTAATGGATTTACATACAGCAGTATACCAAAAATTTGGTTATGAAATGAAATATATAAGACCACCTAAAGGAGAATTTAGTGAGAGGACAATTAGTATAACAAACAGTTTAGGGTATACCAGTGCTATGTGGAGTTTAGCTTATGATGATTGGGATGAAAACAAGCAAGACAGGGAGGAATATGCAAAAAAGAAGATATTAGATAATATTCATCCAGGAGCAGTAATTTTACTACATGGAAACTCTAAAGATAATACAAATGTGTTAGACTATGTAATTAAAGAAATAAAAAATATGGGATATGAATTTAAAACATTAGACGAATTTGCAAGATAAAAAATAAAGAGAAAATCAGTATTGACAAAATTATGTAAATAAAATATAATATAATATTTAATGTTACAATAAACAAGTATAAAAAACCAACCACAATTAAGGAGGAATAATATGAAATTTGATGAATTAAAACAGAAAGTTTTAGTTGCTTGCGATATTATGAATAATAATCAACTAAGAACTATCCAACGTATAATAACTGAAGAAGAAATAAAGAGGGAAGAGTTTTGTAAAAATATGGTGAGAGATGTAAAAGACATGTTAAATAGAAATATAGTAGATTGTGTTTATTTGCATGATAGGTACTTTAACGACTTTGTTAAGCGGTGCAAAGCTAGTCGCTCTATATTAGTACATCCAGATTATGGAATGGGTATGTTAGAGTATTTTAAGAAGAATCATATTATTGCATACCAAGGTCAAAATTGGCTATTAGAGTATCGAGAAGAATTTACTAAAATAATTCATGCAGAGAGTATATATTATAATGAAGAATTATATGAAGTTCATTTCCAAATAAGCAAAGCAAAAATAACAGAGTTGTAGAACACATAGGGGGTCTAATTTAGATCCTTTATTTTTATGTGATATGAAAATTATACTTCCCTATCATATAAGGCTCAATTATAAATGCAATTAACTTATTTTTATACAAATGTAATAAATTTATTATTAAGACATAAAATTAATATGAAATATATGTATATAAGCTAATATGTAATATAAAACATTATGAAAGGAAGGGAAAAATGAAACATATAAAAAATAGTAAAAGAACAAAAATGCTAAGTAGAATGTTAGAGTTACCAGAAGAAGTAGTAACAAATAAACCAAAACTTACACTTGTTGGATTTGGTGAACTTCTTATAGAAAATTACAAAGCAATACTAGAATATGAAGACTTTTACATAAAAATCAATACACATATTGGAGCAATAAATATTAATGGATTTAACTTACACTTAAAAGAAATGACAGGTGATGACATTATAGTATTAGGCAGTATTGATAGTATAGATTTTGAAAGTATAACAGATGAAACCTAGAGAAGGGAGAAAAGCAAGTGTTTTTTAAGATAATAATGTATTACATATTAGGATATGCAACTATAAGTGTAGAAGGGTATTTTATAGAAAGATTTATTAATATTTGTATTAGTAAAAATATACTTTTATGGAATATGAAAAGAAAAAAATCCAGTTTTTTATTTGCAAATATTGCAATAAAAGATTTCAAAAAAATAAGGCAAATTGCCAAAACCACAAAATGTCATGTCAAAATAGAAAAAAAGAAAGGGCTACCATTTATATTACATAAATACAAAAAAAGAAAAATTTTTGTAGGATTATTAATTGCAATTACATTAATCATTTTTGGACTATCAAACTTTATATGGAATATAGAAATTACGGGTGAAAATAGCATTTCTAAAGAAGAATTACTAAACGAATTAAATGAGTATGGATTAAAGACAGGAATATTAAAAACAAAGGTAAACACAAAAGAAATTATTAACAATATTAGGTTAAACAGAGATGATATAGCTTGGATAGGAATGAAAATAAAAGGAACAAACATTATTGTAGAAATAGTAGAAGCAGATAAGAAACCAGATATTATTGATGAAAATGAATATTGTAATATTGTTTCAAATAAAGAAGGAATAATTACAAAAATAAACGTGCAAAACGGCACTGCCCTAGTAAAAGTAGGGGATATTGTAACAAAACGGTAACACAATTGTAGGCGGATGGCTTGAAGGAAAATACACAGGAACAAGATATGTACATGCAAAAGCTGAAATAGAAGCAAAAGTATGGTACACTAAAAAAGAAAAAATGAGTTTGCATGGGGAAACAAAAAAAGAAACAGGGAAAGAAAAAGCAAACTATGAAATTAATATTAATAATTTCAAAATAAATTTACCGAAAGGGGTTCCATATTTTCAAAATTATGATACAATAAGTGAGAGAAAAAAATTAAAAATATTTTCAAACTTCTATTTCCCTATAGAATTTGCAAAAACAACATATAAAGAATTAGAAAAAACAAGTGTAACCTATACGGAAGAAGAGGCTAAGAGTATATTAATAAAAAAACTAGAAAAAGAATTAAAAGAACAAATACAAGATGAAGAAAAAATTGTAAATACACAAATTAATTCTAAACTAGAAGGGGAAAATTTAGAAGTAGAATTAATATATGAAGTACTTGAAAATATAGGCACAAACGAAAAAATATTGTTTTGAAAGGATGATGAAACATGGCAGAAAGAGGGCTACGAGTATTAGAACAAGATAAAACTTTCTTTGGAAAGATAACAAATACTATTACAAAACTATTAATTCCAACAAAGGTAGGAATTAATGGAATGTTAATACATGCAAAAAGAAACAACATGCTAAAAGCGTTTGAAAATTATACAAATGAAGAAAACCATGATGAAACTAACAAACAAGAGGTACTATCAAAAAAATATGAAGATATGTTTGCTCTATATTTAGAATCAATAGATAAATATATTATGGATTCTATATATAAAAAAGTAAAAAATGATACAGCAACACCATTTGAAAGAAATGCTTTATCAAAATATTATACAGTGGTACATTTAAAAGAAACACAGTACATGGAATACAAATATAGAAAACAAAAATATTTACTAGAATTAGATTATGAAAGTATACAAACACAAAATAAAGAAAAATTATTAAAACGTTATGAAGTTTTCTATGTAAATAAAATGGAAACACTATATAAAGGAATTTTAAAAAATTATTCTATACAACTAGCAGACCAAGTTGCAACAAAAGAAAGAAAAAATGAAATATATGAAAATATATTTCAAACATTAGAAGAATACATTGTAGAAATATTACCATTAAAAATGAAAATCGATAAAAACGACACATACAAAGAAATAACTAGCGAATATGATAAATTTAGTACATTCCTTGCAGGCAAACTAGATGAAAAAGATATAATAGAAAAGAAACTAATATTATTAGGAATTAGTAGAAGTTTATTTACACATAGTTTACCACTAATTGTAGCAGAACAATGTTATATTAAATTATTAAAAGATACAAGAAATCTAATTGTAAACGAAGAAATAGAAAAAAAGAAAAATGCAAATTACGAAATGTTAATCAAATTAATAGAAGATTACAATGTTCGTTTATTATCTACTAAAATTTATTGGGACAAACCTGCAAAAAGAGAAGAATACAAAAAATTCTGGGAACAGTATAAACAAATTAGCAAATTAAAAGACACAGACCAAGAAGAATATGTAAAACAAAAAGAAATACTATTTATAAAAAATGATTTAAAAGCAGTTAGTACAAATGCAGTAAAATATGAAAAGATTATAAAATTCTATAAACAAAAACTAGTAGAAATGGGAGAAATGAAGAACTTAAAAAATTCTTATAAAACCCTACAACAAAGATGCATAAAAAAAGCAGTGTAAATGTGCTATGGGAGAAGAATTATGGTACAAATCGAATATTTAGATATTGAAGAACAAAAAGAATATGAAGAACTAATAAAAAAAGTGGTAAAACAATGTTTTATAGAAGAAAAGCTAGAAAATACAAACTTATATATAGCTATCACTTTAACCAATCCAAAAAATATACAAAAATTAAATAGAGAATACAGAAATATAGACAAAGAAACTGATGTATTATCATTTCCAATGTTCGAAAAAGAAGAAATAAAAAAAATAATCTCACAAAAAGAACATATTGTAGAAGATACTCTAGGAGATATTGTAATTTCTATAAAAAGAGTAGAAGAACAAGCAAATGAATACGGACATAGTTTTGAAAGAGAATTAGCATATATGATAGTTCATGGTTTTTATCACTTAATGGGATATGACCATATAGAAGAAAAAGATAAATTAGAAATGAGACCAAAGGAAGAGAAAATATTACAAGATTTAAATATAACAAGAATATAGATAGGTGGGTAAAATGAAAAAAGAAGAGCAGCATAAAATGAAAAATGGTAATTTTTTAGATGCATGTCAAAACGCACTAAATGGTATTATTTATGCTATAACAACACAAAGTAATATAAAAAAACAATTAGTAATAGCAGTTATAGTTATGTTAGTTAGCTTATTTTTTGATTTATCTAAAGCAGAATTTTTATGCTTAATGTTTACAGTAATACTAATTATTGTTGCAGAAATGGTAAATACAGCAATCGAAACAGTAGTAGATTTATATACAGACCTATACCATCCAAAAGCAAAAATTGCAAAAGATGTAGCAGCAGGAGCAGTAGTAATTACAGCAATAAATGCCATTATAGTAGCATACTTTCTATTTTTTGAAAAAATCAGTACAATAGGATTAAAAATGGTAGATGAAATAGCAAATTCACCAGTGCATTTAGCATTTGTAGCAGTATTGTTAACTGTAATTATAATAGTTAGTATAAAAGCTATGGCAACAAAAGAACACAAAGTTATAAAAAAAGGTTTCATGCCAAGTGGTCAAACAGCAGTAGCATTTGCTGCCTTAACAATTGTATGGCTTACAACAAGAAATGTAGTTATTTTTACATTATCATTAGTACTTGCAATATTAGTTGCAATTAATAGATATCAAGCAAAAACTCATACAAAAACAGAAATTATAATAGGAGCTTGTATAGGAGTATTAGTAGTTATACTTTTATATGGAATAGCAATATTATATTTGCATATAACATCTATTAGTTCTATTTCAGAAATTTTTAATGGTTTAACTATAAAGTAAAGGAGAAATTAAAGTGAAAAATAAAGGAATTATAGTTTTAGTAGTTATATTAGTAGTTTTAGTAATATTAGCAGGTGTTCTTTTTGCTATGAAAGTAGTAGGAGGGAATAATAATAATGAAGAACCAACAAATGAAGTAATATCTTTAGGAACAGATACAGCAAAAAAAGAAGAAGAAAAAAAGGTACAAATATATTCTGGAAATGATAGACCTATAGCAGTTATGATAGATAACCATAAATCAGCTTGGCCACAAGCAGGTTTAAATGATGCATATCTTGTTTATGAAATAATTGTAGAAGGTGGAGAATCAAGATTAATGCCAGTATTTAAAGGGGTAAACTTAGAAAAGATAGGACCAGTTAGAAGTTCAAGACATTACTTTTTAGATTACGCATTAGAAAATGGTGCAATATATGTTCACTATGGATGGAGTCCACAAGCAGAATCAGATATTAAAAAACTAAAAGTAAATAATATAAATGGAATTTCACAAAGTGCAAAAGATTTTTGGAGAGTAAAAGACAAAAAATCTCCACATAATGCAGTAACAAGCACAAAAAATATCTTACAAATGGCAGGAGACAAAGGATATAAAACACAATCTAATGAAAAAAGTGTACTAAATTATCAAGTAGATGAAGTTAATTTAGACGAAGGCAAAACTGCAAGTAGAGTAGTAATACCATATTCAACATCAAATGTAGTGAGCTATACATATGATGAAACAAGTAAAAGATATACTAGATATTCAAAAAATACAAAACAAACAGATTGGACAACAAAGAAAGACATTACTACAAAAAATATTATAATTACATTTGCAGAGAATCATAAATTAAATGATGGGGAAAATAAAGATAGACAAGATTTAAAGAATATAGGGGATAAAAAAGGATATTACATTACAAATGGTAAAGCAATAGAAATTGTATGTAGTAAATCATCAAGAACAGCAAAAACTGTTTACAAAGATTTACAAGGAAATGAGATTAAAGTAAATGATGGAAATACATTTATTCAAATATGCCCAATAGATGCTAAAGTAGTAATTGAGTAAGTAAAGAAAGAAGAGTGCTATGGAAGAATTTAAGTCAGGATTTGTGTTGATGCTAGGAAGAACCAATGTTGGAAAATCAACATTAATGAACTCATTGGTAGGTGAGAAAGTAGCAATAATGACAAATAAGCCACAAACTACAAGAACAGCTATACGTGCAATTGTAAATAGAGAAAATTCTCAAATTATATTTATAGATACACCGGGAATTCACAAACCAAAAACAAAATTAGGAAATACAATGGTAGAAACAGCATTTGGAAGTGTAGGAGATGTTGATGTAGTATTGTTCTTAATCGAAGCAACAAGTGAGGAAATAGGTAGAGGAGATAGAATTATCTTAGAAAAAATAAAAGAAGCTAAAAAGAAAACAATATTAATAATAAATAAAATAGATTTAGTAAAAAGAGATACACTACTTAATTTAATTGAAATATATCGTAAAGAATATGACTTTAGTGCAGTAATTCCAATTTCAGCATTAAAGCAAGATAAAGTAAATACAGTATTAGATGAAATAGAAAAATTATTAAAACCAGGTCCTAAGTATTATGATGTAGATGAATATACAGACCAAACAATGAGGCAACTTGCAGAAGAAGTGATTCGTGAAAAAGCTTTAAAACTATTAGATGATGAAGTGCCACATGGGTTATATGTAGAAATAGAAAAAATGAAATTAAGATGCACAAAAGATAAAGAAGAAATATATGATATAGAAGCAAATATATATTGCCTAAGAAATTCACACAAAGGAATTATTATAGGAAAAAATGGTATCATGCTTAAGAAAATTGGAACATATGCAAGGCAAGATCTAGAAAAAATGTTAGATACAAAAGTAAACTTAAAAACTTGGGTAAAAGTAAATGAAGACTGGCAAGATAAAGATTCTATTGTAAAGAATTTTAAAATGTAGGGGCATGTCGTTTAAAGGGAATACATCGTAGGACACACACCACTAAAGCCCTTTCATGTATAAAATTTCTAAAAAAACAAAAGATAATATATAAAGGAGATGATAGATGTGATCAAACAAATCGCATGGAACACTTTTAAAAATACAGGTGACATCAATACATTCCTAGAATTAGTCGAAGTAAAAAACATAGAAAAAAATATAAATTGTATCAATGGTGAAGAAAGTAATGGGGACATTCAAAACAAATGGGATAGTAATACTAGAAAGTAATATGGGAGATTATGATAAGATGTTAACAATGTTAACACCTGGTCTTGGGAAAATTGCATGTGCTGCCAAAGGAGCAAGAAGGACTAAAAGTGCTTTGCTCTCTGGCAGTCAATTTTTATGCTTTGGAGAATATATGCTATACCAAGGAGCAAGTACATATCATGTTAATTCGTGTGAAACTATTGAAATGTTTTATAATTTAAGAACAGATTTAGATAAGTTAAAATATGCAAGTCATATTACTAAGATTGTTTATGATGTTACTAATGAAAATGAAAACAGTTACAAAATATTGCAATTGTTTCTAAATACTTTATATACATTATCAGAAACAGACAAAAATATGGACTTTGTATTAGCCATATTTAAAATGAGATTAATGTGTATACTAGGGTTTACACCACATATTTCAGATTGCAAAGAGTGCCATACAAAAGAGGACTTATTGTATTTTAGTTTTAAAGATAGTGGGTTTAAATGTGGTATTTGTGCAAAATTTGATAAAGGTGTTATGCAAATATCAGGTGCTACAAAAGATGCTATACAGTATATAGCATTGGCTCCAGCTAAAAAATTATTTTCTTTTAACATTAGTGAAACATGTATAAAAGAATTAGAATTAGTTTCTAAAATTTACTTAAACCAAAAACTAGAAAAAGATTATAAACTAGAAGAGTTATTTTAATTACTTTAGAGTTAATATTCTAATAAAATAAGAACCCCCAGTCTGCTTACGCAGACAGCCCCCTTAGATAAAGGGGCCTTTACTCTACTATTTTAGACTAGAATAGTTTATTTTGAGGTGTAGAGAAAAGCCTCCTTTACTTAAGGGAGGTGGCAAGGCGAAGCCTTGACGGAGGGTTCTTTCTAAATGCTTTTTTAAGAACCCCCAGTCACCTATCGGTGACAGCTCCCTTATTAAAGGGGCTCTAGAGTAGGTTCATAGAAGATTTGTGTTTGTAGAGATATTTAGAACTATTATCTAGTAAATATATTAACCAAATATTAATTTCATAATTGCAAAAAAAATAAATATAGTATATAATCAAACTGTAAACGAAAGAACAAACAAAATAAAGAAAGGAAGTATTGTTATGAATATTAAAATAACAGGAAAAGATTTAAAAGCTACAGATGCAATTAAAGATTATGTAGAAAAAAAAGTAGAAAGATTAGTAAAATATTTTGGAGAAGACTTTGATGTTACAGCAACAATCAAATGCGAAAAAAATGAACAAATAGCAGAAATATTAGTATCAGTACAAACAGATACATATAAAGCAGTAACAGCTCACAAAGACTTATATGCTGCAATTGATAAAGATATTGATATTTTAGAAGGACAAATTAGAAAAACAAAAACTAAAAGAGATAAAATGAATAAAGACGATTCTATTAAACAAAAAGAACTTCTTAATTTAGGAAACACAAAAGAAATAGAAAACGAAGTTATAAAAACACTATATTATGAAGCAAAACCAATGTCTATAGAAGATGCAATTTTGAAATTACAAGAAAAACCACAAGATATTTTCTATACATTCATAAATATAGATACAAACAAAGTAAACGTAATATTTAAATTAAAAAACTCAAAAAACTATGGAATAGTAGAACCAGAATAGGAAAAATGTAGAAAATTATACAAAAATTGGAAACAGACTTGACGTTATGTAGAATTTAGCGTATAATTAAAGTATTCAGGATAAACTGAAAAAATAATGTAAAGAGAGGAAAAGACAAAATGGAACAGAAAGAATGGGAATTAATGCGGCAAATGATGGTAAAGCAAAATCAGTTGTTGGAGCTGTTGGTGAATCTAATTTTAGCGAATTCATCTAATACATCAGCGGAAATGTCAACGGCACCAACACCAACGCTAGCATTAGATCCGATAAATACAAAAGATCTGGATATTGTTGTAACAGACTTCATCCATGAGATTGGTGTGCCTGCACATATCAAAGGGTATGGATATCTGCGTGATGCAATTATTATGGTAGTAGAAGACCCAGAAATGATTAACTCTATTACAAAAATTCTCTATCCGGCCATAGCAAAGAAATACCAAACCATACCGTCGCGTGTGGAACGTGCCATCCGGCATGCGATTGAGGTTGCATGGTCTCGGGGGAAGATAGAAACGTTGCACGGTATATTCGGCGATACAATCAATCTTGGCAAAGGAAAACCTACAAACTCTGAGTTCATAGCATTGATTGCAGACAACATTCGTATGGGCAGAAAATAGTAAGCGCGTGTCAGTTCTCAAGAAGAGGCGGGATTTGTTTCCCGCCTTTTTTGCGTTATCAACTAAAAAAAGGCAGGAATTCATTTCCTGCCTTTTTATGTATTACTACGTAAAAAAACAAAAAATAAATTCCTACCAAGGTTTAAAAACTAGTATAAAAACTATCTACCAATCATGTTGTTTTCAGCTTGTTGAATCATTTTTCTTACCATGTTACCACCTATTTTTCCAGCGTCTTTAGCTGAAATGTTACCATTGTAACCATCTTTTAAAGTAACACCTACTTCACTAGCAGTCAAAAATATATTTGAAGCAATCGCCTAATTTTATAAATACATAACTATACAAAAGACTATACACAAAAACATACAGAAAACTATACAGAAAATTACTAAAGCAGTTTAACCTACAACAACATTTATTATAGAACTTCAAAAAATAAACATACTTTAAAAAGTGTGTTTATTTTTTTTTGGTTACCCATTGAAAAAAGTGCCAAAATGTTATAAAATAATGGTGCAAACAAAAGAGAAAAGTCATATCTTAAAAAACAGTATCACAAAAAGTCGAAAACTTTTTTAAATAAAGTACTAAATATGACAAACTATTCAAAAGATTAAGATTAAAATAGATACTGATATTTAAAAAAGTAAGAGGTGATAAAAATGTTTCAAAATATACAGGGACAAGATATACCAGAAGAAGAATATGAAGAAACAAATTATAAAGAAAATAAAATACGAAAATTTTTAAAAGTAGCATTTACGCCACGGAAGAATATTAATATATATAGCGTGTTTTATGCTATCTAGCATAGAATGTATAGGAGGGGTAGCACCATTTGCATTAGCGATATTTGCAGCTTGCATTTCAAACCGAATTCCCACATTAATTGTTTATATAATATCACTTATAGGAACTTTAGTAGGTTTAGGAGGAAACTATGCTCTTACCTATTTACTAACTTCACTTGTATTTATAGTAATGACACTTATTATAAAACCCAAAGAAGGTGAAGATTTTGAAAATGAAAAGCTAAAACTAGGAAAATATGTATTTCTATCTTGCTTTTTAGTACAAGCAAGCAAAATGTTCTTTGGAGGCTTCTTAGTATATGACTTACTTATGAGTGTAACTATGGGAATAGCTTCATACATATTTTATAAAATATTTGCAAATTCAATAATTGTAATAGAACAATGTGGAAAAAAGAAAGTATTTGCAATAGAAGAAGTAATAGGAGCAAGTATTTTACTTGCAGTTTGTGCATCAAGCTTTAGAGGTTTTAGTATATTTAGCTTTGAAATAAGAACAATACTAAGCATATTAGTAGTATTAGTATTAGGTTGGAAAAACGGAGTTTTAGTAGGAGCAACAACAGGAGTTACAATAGGAACCATATTAGGCTTAATAGGACAAGATGAGCCAATTATTATAGCATCATATGCACTATCTGGAATGATAGCAGGTATATTTTCAAGGTTTGGAAAATTTGGCGTTATTGTTGGTTTTATACTAGGAAATGCAATACTAACATATGTAACAAATGGAAACGCAGGCGCTATTATATACTTTAAAGAAATACTAATAGCATCACTAGGATTATTACTTGTACCAACAAGTATTGAAATTGATATTGAAGAACTATTTGGAAAATCAAAGTTATTACAACCTGGTTCAGTAGGTAGAATAGAAGAAAATAGAGAAGCAATTTACAAACTAAACAATGTATCTGAAACAATAGCAGATATTGCAGACACATATAAAGAAGCAGCTGCAACAATTATAGAAGATGAAGACATTAGAGAAAAAGAAAACAGAAAAATATTTGTAGATGAATTGCTAAATAATACAGAAGGCTTAGAAAATAACATTTTATATGAGGATATTATAAATTTAGAAAATTCAAATATAACAGAAGATATATTTAAAGTTCTACAAGAAAATCAAAAAATTACTAGAAAAGAATTAATAGATATATTTGCAGACCACAATAACTATATTATAGGTTTTGATAATGTACAAATAAGTTTAGAAATAGAACAAGATATTGGAAAAGTAGTAAATATAATTAATGAAGCATATAGAATTAGCAAAGCAAACTTTATATTTAAAGCTAAAATAGATGAAAATAAAAAAAATATGGTAAATCAATTAGATGGTGTATCAAGAGTAATATCTTCTCTTGCAAGTGATTTAGAAGAAAATGAAAACCATAAAAATGAATTTGTTGTTGAAAAAGAAGAAATTTTTAAAATTGCAAAAGAAAGAAAAGTTGATATAAAAGATTTAAAAATAAGAAGAGAAAAAACTGGTAGATATATTATAAATGTATATGTAGATACATGTTGTGAAGAAAACGAAAAAAGAGGATGTACAATAGAAATAGTTGAGAAAATTTTATCAAAAGTATTAAATGATAAAATAGTAATTCAAAAAAGCAATTGTGGGCAAAAAAAGGAGACAAACTTATGTATTAATACATACACATCACAAGATAAATACTTATTACAGCTTGGTTTTTCAAGAAAAACCAAAGAAGGATCACCAATTTCTGGAGACACAAGTACAAGTTTAAAATTAGAAGACGGCAAATATTTACTTGCAATAAGTGATGGTATGGGAACAGGCCCAAAAGCAAGACAAAGTAGTAAAATTGCAATAAAAATGCTAGAAAGATTACTAAGTAGTGGGTTTGATAAAGATACATCAATTGAACTAATAAACTCAACAATATCATCAGCATCATCACGGAGATGAAGAAACATATGCAACATTAGATATAGCGATATTAGACTTATATGCAGGGACTATAGAATTTATAAAAAATGGAGCATGTCCAACATATATAAAACAAAACAGAAAAGTACAAATAATAAAAGCATTATCATTACCAGCAGGAATATTAGATAATATAAGCCTTGTAGTATATGATAAAGACATAGAAGGAAACGATATTTTAGTAATGTGTTCAGATGGAATAATGGAATCAAACTTAGAATATCAAAATAAAGAATTATGGGTAAGAGATATATTAGAAAGTATTGAAACAGATAATGTTCAAAAAATAGCAGATATAATAACAAAAGAAGCAATAGACAATTGCTATGGACAAGTAAAAGATGATATGACGATTATTGTTGCAAAAATGATAAAGAGATAATTACGAAGGATTTTAGGGATAGCCCTAAAATCCTCTTTACATTTTAAGGCAAAAATGATATAGTATGTATGTAAAATAAACTGTGGAGGGAAAGTTATGAGTAGACGGAAGACGATATGATAAAGAACCAAAATTAAACATGAAAAAAGTACTTGCTGTAATTATAGCATTTGCAGTAGTAATAATGTTTATAATTGGAATTAAAACATTATTAACAACCAATACGAATGAAAAAACTACTTCTGTTAGTAGCTATTATCCAGTTTTTACAAATGAAAAATGGGGTGTAATAAATGAAAAAGGAGATATCGTTATAGAGCCAAAATTTGATGAAATGATTACTATTCCCAATAAAAATAAAGATATATTTATTTGTATGGAAAATGTAAATTATGACGAAAATACATATAATGTAAAAGTATTAAACTCAAAAAATAAAGAAGTTTTTACTGAATATGATTTAGTAGAGGCAATAGAAAATATAGATAATAGTAACAATATGTGGTATGAGGAAAATGTACTAAAAGTAAGAAAAGGCGAGCTTTATGGCCTAATTGATTTATCAGGAAAAGAAATTCTAAAGCCTAAATACCAAGAAATTAATTCTTTAAAGGGAACAAAAAATAGCTTAATAATAAAGCAAAATGATAAATTAGGTTTATCAGATAATAAGGGAAATGTCATAATAGAACCAGAATATAAGGAAATTAAATCCATACAAGAAAATTACCAAAATGGATATATAGTTGTAGACCAAGATAATAAGTATGGAATAATAGATTTCACTTCACAAGTTATTATAGATGCAAGTTATGAAGATATTAAGCAAATAACTGGTAACCACATGTATGTTATAAAACAAGACGGAAAATGGAAATTAATAAACTCTAAAAAAGAAACATTAATAGAAGATGTTAATGAAGTAACACAAATATTAGAAGACAAAATTGTAATTAAAAAAGATAACAAATATGGAGTATTACAAGCTTCGGGAGAAGAAAAAATAAAACCAGAATATGAAGAACTTTCTAATGTTTTTAATGACTATTATTTAGCAAAGAAAAGTGGAAAATATGGTATTATAAATAGTGCAAATGAGCCAATATTACCATTCCAATATAGCAAAATAACATATAAAAAAGATGCAGAATTTGTAGTAGCAGAAAAAGAAAATGTAGCAATGGGAGAAATCTATAATAACAAATTTGAAAAAAAGCTTGATGGAATTGTTTCAAATATAAATGCTGAAAAAGGTTATATTCGCGTTTATGTAGGAAATGAATATAAATATTATAACTTAAACTTTGATGAAAAAACAGCTGTTGAATGCTTACAAAACAATAATTTACTTTTAAGTAAAAAAGATGGAAGATATGGATATATAAACCGTGATGGAAATATTGTAATAGATTACATTTACGAAGATGCACAAGAACTAAATGAATACGGATATGCCGCAGTAAAAAAAGATGGCAAATGGGGAGCAATTGACAAAACAGGAGCAGTTGTAGTGAGTTGTAGCTATGATTTACAAGAAAATCTACTAATAGATTTTATTGGTAAGTGGCACCTAAGTGTAGACTTAAATTCATACTACTATACAGATTAATAAAAGAGAACCTTTTACTGTGCTAATTTGGAAAAGTAGAGTAAAGGTCCCTTTATTAAAGGTGACTGGGGGTTCTATGAATAGGAGAGATTATGGAACTAAAGATAAAATATCAATATACATACTTCATTTATCCATACGTAATTTCTGAAAACAAATATAATAAATATTTGTATAAATTACTAAGCAATAAAAATTGTATGGTAAAATTTTTCGAAAAAGAAAAAGACTTTGACTTATACACATATTTTTTACCCAAAATAAAGGAATTTATGTTTCAAAACTTCGAATTTAACAAAGAAAAAATTCGAAGTTTTGAAGGGTTTAATAAAGAAATGCAAGCGAGTATTCTTTCAAAATATCCAGTAACTATATTCGAATATAATTTAGGAAATGACATGCAAGGAAAAGCAGGAGAAGAAGAAGGAATTTTCTTTCACATGCAAAAAATGGAGCTAATATGTTTTAATACAGGTATTTGCTTTTTAGTAATGAAAACCAATATTGAAGATAGTAAAGATTTTAGAGATGTATTAGATTTTAATTACAAATTTCGTGATATTAAATCTGAATTAAATGGTTTAAAAAAATACGAGAATATTCGTTTACAAACAGCTATATTTAGTGATGTACGAAAACTAACAGATTTAATAAAAGAACTAACAGGAAAAATAGAAGATGCAAAAGCTTTAAACATAGATACCAACAGATTTTTAACATATGCATATACATGTATTGAACAAGATGCATGGAGTGATGATGAAAAGTTTAAAGATATTGAATTTGAATTTTTTAAATATGCAAACATATTTCCAAGTTCATATAAATCAAACTTTGATAAAAGGCATATGGAAATACTTTCAAAATGGAAATTTATTCGTACAGGTTTTACAAAAGAAGGAGTAGGGTTATTGACATCTGGAATTGATATACACAATTATACAAAACTACCATATGTATATGAAAATCAATATTTATATACATATATACTTGTACAATATCAAAAAATTTACTTAAAGAAGCTAGAAAAAGAAGCAAAACAAAAAAGTATGACTGTATCTACAAGAGACAAATTTATTAAATTTACTAAAGAGCTATGGATAGGAGAAGTAACAAATGATGATGTTGGAACAAACATCTATAAAAAAACAAGAGGGGTATGTGAAGTTTCAAAATTGTATGAAGAAGTAAAAAATAAATTTGATGTAGCATATAAAGAGCTAAACATTGAAAAGGTAAGTAAAGTAAATAAGATTATTTTGGTAATATTAGGAATTTCATTAATGCTAAATATTATAAACTTTGTTACTTTATTAAAGATGATGTAGATGCAATAAAAATTAAATGTAGGGGCATCGTTTGTGGGAATACATCGTAGGACATGACACCACTGTGCCCTTTGCTGTATACTGAAATAATAGTAAGGAGACAAACTATGCAAGTTAAATGTGGAATAGACATAATAGAAATAGATAGAATAAAAGAAGCAATTGAAACTACTAAAGGAGAATTTATAAACAGAGTATACACAGAAAATGAAATACAATATTGCGAATCCAAAAATAACATGAAATATCAGCATTATGCAGCAAGATTTGCAGCAAAAGAAGCAGCTTTTAAAGCTATTTCAGAAGAGTTTGATAAATACGAAATAACATGGAAAGATATAGAAATAACAACTAATGAAAAAGGAAGACCTAAAGTTGAAATTTTAAACAAAGAAATACTAAATTTAGAAAGTATAGATATAAGCATTTCACATTGTAAAAACTATGCAGTAGCAAATGTTACAATACTACTAAAATAAATAAATGTAGGGGCACCGTTTGTGGGAATACATCGTAGGACATGACACCACTGTGCCCATTTTAAAAATACAATATAAAGAAGGTTAGATTTATGGAATTGTTTGATTCACACTGCCATTTAGATGACGAAAAATTTAATGAAGATAGAGAAGATGTTATCTCTAACATCTTTTCATCAAATATTACAAAACTAATTAGTGCAGGATATAGTTTAGAAAGTTCAAATAAAGCATTAGAACTTACAAAAAAATATCCACAAATATACACAGTAAGTGGAATATCACCAAACGATATAGGAGAAAATGTGGAAAACATCCAAGAAGAAATAGATGAAATTGAAATTTTAGCTAAAAATGAAAAAGTAGTAGGAATAGGAGAAATTGGCTTAGATTATTATTGGAATAAAGAAAATAAAGAGCTACAAAAATTTGCATTTATAAAGCAAATTGAAATTGCTAATAGGTTAAATTTACCAATTGTAATACACACAAGAGAAGCAGTAATGGATACATTAGAAATACTAAAAAAATATTTAGTAAATAAAAAAGGTGTGTTTCACTGTTGCCCATTAAATGTAGAACTTGTAAAAGAAGCTTTAAAATTAGGATTCTACATTTCATTTGCAGGACCAATAACATTTAAAAACTCTAAAAATGCAGAAGAAATAATTAAATTAGTACCAGATGATAGAATGTTAATTGAAACAGATAGTCCATACTTATCTCCAGAACCAAATAGAGGAAAAAGAAATGATTCTACAAATGTAAGATATGTAGCGCAAAAAATAGCAAATGTAAAAGGATATACTTTAGAAAAAGTTGCAAAAATAACATATGACAATACTTGTAGAATTTTTGAGATTTAGTAATAAAATTCCCAAAATTTGCAAAAGATTACATAAAGTGATATAATAAAAGTGTAACAAAGAAACCGAGCAAAAAAAATCCTAGTACAAGGAAGTATGAAATTGGAGCTAGGTGGAGGTACATCATGGAAGATAACTACGATTACAGCCTCGATAAGTATGTAAGTCCAGACAAAGATGAGCGCCTAAGACAGATAGAAATAGCAAAGGCTCGTCGAGAAGAACAAAACAGAATTAGGATAGCTGAAATGTTCTTACAAGACATCATGGATGTAATTCTGGCAGCAGGCGCTCGTACAGATGACGCAGAAGGAAAATTTGCAAAAATGATAGAGTAGGTTTAACTACTCTATCGTTTTATTTTCCAAAATCTACTTTTACATTTTTTCTTGCTTCATCTGAATCTACTTTAAATAATTCAGCTAGTTCAAAATGGAACATAGAAGCAATAATGTTAGAAGGTATAACTTCTAATTTTGTATTGTACATTGTAACTGTATCATTGTAAAATTGTCTTGAAAAAGATAGTTTGTTTTCTGTGTTTTGTAATTCTTCTTGTAATTCAGAGAAGTTTGTATTTGCTTTCAAATCTGGATAGCTTTCAGAAACAGCCATAATAGTTTTTAAAGCACCAGATAACTGGTTATCTAATTCAGCTTTTTCAGCAACACTAGAAGCATTTGCCCAAGAAGTTCTAAGCTCAGCAATTTTAGTTAAAGTACCTTCTTCATGATTCATATATCCTTTTACAGTATCTACTAAGTTTGGAATTAAATCAAATCTTCTTTGTAACTGAACATCAATCTGACTCCATGCATTTCTTACTTTCTGTCTTAATCTTACTAAATTGTTATATAGGCTAATTATGATAAGGACTAAAACAATAACAACAGCTAATATAATCCAACCCATTTATATTCCTCCTTTAATTAATATAATTTATAATAGCATATTATTAAAAAATATACAACAAAAATAAAGAAAAATGCTTGTACATTTTAATAAGTAGTGCTAAAATAGAAAAAATGTCTAAAAAGGAGAGAGAGTATGAATGTATTAAATTTAGATGATTTTAGTACCAAAGAAATTAATGAAATATTAGATTTAGCAGAAGAATTTAAAAATGGTAAAAAAGTAGATTATAAAGGAGAAAAAGTAGTAGCAAATTTATTTTTTGAGCCATCTACTAGAACACATTATAGTTTTGATATGGCAGAACTAAAATTAGGTTGTAAAACACAAAATTTTGATGCTGGTAATTCAAGCTTAAAAAAAGGTGAAAGTTTATATGATACTGTAAAAACATTTGAAATGTTTGGTGTAGATGCAGTTGTTATAAGACATACAGAAAATGAATACTATAACCAATTAGTAGGAAAAGTTAATATTCCAATACTAAATGCAGGAGATGGAACAGGAAACCACCCAACACAATCACTTTTAGATTTATTAACGATAAGGCAAGAATTTGGAAAATTTGAAGGACTAAAAGTAGTAATAGTGGGAGATATTAAACATTCAAGAGTAGCACATACAAACTTTAAAGTAATGCAAAGGTTAGGAATGGAAGTATATACATCAGGACCAGAAGAATATAGAGAAGAAGGATTTAATTTTGTAGAATTTGATGAAATAATAGGTAAAGTAGACGTAGTTATGCTTCTTCGTGTGCAACATGAAAGACATAGTGAAAAAATGAGTGAAACTATAGAAGAATACCATAATGCATATGGATTAAATAAAAAACGTGTGGAACAAATGAAGGATCGCAGTATTATAATGCATCCAGCACCATTTAATAGAAATGTAGAAATTGCAGATGATGTTGTAGAATGTGAAAAATCACGCATTTTTAAACAAGTACAAAATGGAGTATTTGTAAGAATGGCATTAATTAATATGGTTTTAGGAGAAAATGTATAAAAAATACTTGTACAAAAATAATATCTATGATATATTGTTGATATATTTATTTAAAGTAGAGGTGTAACCTTATGGAAAACGAAATTACAAATAGAGATCAAAAAACAATATTAATAGTAGATGATGAGCAACACATTGTAGATATCTTAGTATATAACTTAGAAAAAGAAGGATACAAAACGTTGCAAGCAAATGATGGATTAACTGCAGTTGATATAGCACTAAGCCAGAAGCCAGATTTAATTCTACTAGATATAATGCTTCCAAAAATGGATGGACTAGCAGTTTGTAAAAGAATTCGTCATACATTAAATGTACCAATTCTAATGTTAACAGCAAAAGATGAAGAAATAGACAAAATTTTAGGATTAGAATTAGGTGCAGATGACTATGTTACAAAACCATTTAGTGTAAGAGAATTAATGGCAAGAATAAAAGCTAACTTAAGAAAAGTAGAAGTATCTGCTGAAGGTTCTGTAGATGAAAAAAAGGAAAATACTAATAAAATTGTAGTAGGTGATTTAAGCTTAGATTTAGATAAATTTGAGGTTCAAGTAAAAGGAGAAGTTATAGACTTAACATTAAGAGAATTTGAAGTTTTAAAATATCTAGCAAACCAACCAGGACAAGTTATTACAAGAGAAGTATTACTAGAAAAAGTATGGGGATATGAATACTATGGTGATATTAGAACTGTTGATGTTACTGTAAGAAGAATTCGTGAAAAGATAGAAAAAGACACATCTGCTCCAAAAATTTTAATTACAAAAAGAGGAGTTGGCTATTACATAGCATCAAAATAAACAATAGGAGCTTGTATATCATACAGGCTTTTTTATTGTAGTTTTGGTCTTTTAAATGGAATACAAGGGGATATAATCATGATAAAAAATATTCAATTAAAAATCATATTAATTTTTACAATAATAACAGTAATCTTAATAACAGGATTTACTGTATACTTTTTAACTAATCTGCAAAATATACATACACAAGCATCAGCAATAGAAAATGCAGAACAATTAGTAAATAGCACAAAACAAGTAATAGACAAAGGAACTATTTTTACAGTATTTGCAATAGTAGCATTTTGCATTATTGCAACAGTGATAGCAATATTTATTACAAAAAAAGTTACAAATCCAATTAACAAACTAATTAGTAGTGCAAAACGAATTGCAGCAGGAGAAGAGGTAGAAATTAAACAAATTACAAAAAAGGAAGATAAAGAAGTAAGTGAGTTAGTAGGAGCATTTGGGCTTATGACTACAGAACTAAAGGATAATTTAAATGAAGTTTCAAGGCAGAAAAATCAAATTGAAACTATATTACTACATATGACAGATGGAATTATTGCATTTAATATGGAAGGAAAAATTATATTAGTAAATCCAGCAGCAACAAGGCTTTTAAGGATTATGCCAGAAGAAGACACATTTGAAAAAATATTTGAAAAACTAAATGTTGAAATAAACATGGAAAAAGTAATATATCTAGATAATTGGACATCATCAGAAGAAAGAGTATCTTTAGGAGATAAGAACATTAACTTATTTTTTGCGCCATTAAAAGAAGAAAATGAAAGACCAGCAGGAGTAATGGTTGTAATTCAAGATATTACAGAACATGTAAAACTAGATAATATGAGAAAAGAATTTGTAGCAGATGTATCACACGAATTAAAAACACCAATTACATCTATTATGGGATATGCAGATACTTTACTAGAAGGAGAATATGATAAAAAAACACAAGATAAATTTTTAGGTGTTATTGCAAGTGAAGCAAGAAGAATGGCAAAACTTGTAACAGACTTATTAGCATTATCTAGGTTTGATAATAACCAAGTAAAACAAGAAAAAGAAGAATTTGATTTAGGAGAGCTTGTTAAAAAATGCCAAGAAAAAGTACAAATGCAAATTAAGCAAAAAAATCATCAAGTAGAATGTTTTGTAACAGCAAATGTACCACCAGTTTATGCAGATAAAGATGGTATAGAAAGAGTAGTTTTAAACATATTAACAAATAGCATTAAATATACACGGAGATAATGGGCATATTAAAATATATGTAGGTTTTGTATATAATGATGCATATATAAAAGTAATAGACAATGGAATTGGTATTCCAGAAGAGGATTTATCTAGAATTTTTGAGAGATTTTATCGTGTAGATAAGGCACGTACAAGAGAAATGGGAGGAACAGGGCTTGGTCTTTCTATTGCAAAAGAAATACTAGATAGAAATAATGGAAGTATAGATATAAAAAGTGAGCAAGGAAAAGGAACAGAAGTAGTTATAAGAATACCAACAAAATAGTAAGTTATTATAAAGAATATGTAGTAATATAAAATTAAAAATTCCGTTCTCCACGGCGTTTTAGTATAATTGGTTTTAACAAGAAAGATACACACTATACTCCCAGAAAAAGAAATATGACGCCTTTGGCTAACAGGTCGAACTCGTTTTTAATTTTATATTACTACATATTCAAGTAAATTAACCATAAAATAAGCCTTATATATTGATAAAAACCAAAAATAGATATATAATTATATACATATGCTAGAAAGAAGGAAAAAAGATGAACGAAGAGAAAAAAGTAAATATAAAAGAAATATTAGAATGGGTGTATTGTATTATAATTGCTATTGTTTTAGCATTATTAGTGCGATATTTTATAGGAACACCAACAATAGTTCAACAACCGTCTATGTATCCAACACTAAAACAAGGACAAAGGCTAATTTTAAATAGAACAATAAGAACAACAAAAAGTATGCCTAAAAGAGGAGATATAGTAACATTTGAAGCACCTAGCAAGTCATATGTATCAGCAGTAGAAGCAAACTTAGAAAATCCAGTTGCTATTTACGATTATAATATTACAAATATATTTTCAAAATTTCGCTATTATGTATTAGAAATAGGAAAAACAAGTTATATTAAACGTGTAATTGGGCTTCCAGGGGAGCGTGTACAAATAGAAAATGGAAAAGTATTTATAAATGGAGAAAAACTAGATGAAAGCTATTTACAAGAAGGTGTTGTAACAACTTCATTAGAAGGTGTATTTACAGACATTACAGTACCTGAGAATTGCTTATTTGTTATGGGAGATAATCGTCCACAAAGTACAGATTCTAGAAGATTTGGATGTATACCATTAGAAAAAATAGAAAGCAAAGTATGGATTCGTTTTTGGCCATTTGATTTATTTGGAAAAGTAGAATAATATATGTAGACTAACTTTAAACAGTTAGTCTCTTTATTAGAACCATGTACGCTATTTTAAGTTAAAACGTAAGGGCGAGCATTGCTCGTCCAAGTCACGAAGCCACTTTTATTATTATATAGAAGATTCGACAAAGTTTTACAAAATTTTACAAAAGTAATTGACAGGAAAAGGAAGTAGATATATGTATAATATGTGCAAACCCTAAGTTTAACTTTAACATGAGATGTATTTAAAGATTATTGAAATATGATGGATCTGTAATCAATTGTTTAACTCTAACATAAGATGTATTTAAACTAGTTAATTAAACATAAAAGAAATTACATAAAAAGACAAAAGATAGCAAGGTAGATTAAGTCAATTTACAGAGGAAAATGATTTAAGATTTTATTATACAAGAACATATATAAATGATAATGGAAATTTCATAAAATATTACGAACATGGTCATTTCATCATTTATTACAAAAATGTAATATTTACAATTTTAGAAATTAATGTTAGACTAAATTTACAGAGAACATCTCACAAAGGCTTGCAAGATGTTCTTAAAAAAGTCTAAAGCAAAACTAAAATTATACAAAAAATTTCTAAAATACTTGAATGTTAATAAAAGTTTGAATATAATGATACAATATAAAAATAAAAAAGAGAGGTAATTATGCAAAAGGAAAGAAAAAAACAAGTAAAAGAAAGCTTTATGCAAGGTGTTTTTGCAATGATGTTTTCACAAGTATTAATAAAATTGATTGGACTTGTATATAGACTATATTTAACTAATAGAGAAGGATTTGGAGACGAAGGAAATGCAATTTATAGTTCTGGATTTTACATATATTCGCTTCTTTTAACTCTTTCTTCAGTAGGAATTCCAAATGCAATTTCAAAATTAGTATCAGAAAGAATTGCAGTAGGTGATAATAAAGGAGCTAACCGTATATTCAAAATTGCATTTTTTACATTTGGATTATTAGGATTTATAGGAACTTGTATTCTATTTTTTGGAGCACATTATATATCAAACTTCATAATACAAATACCAGAAGCAGAACTAACATTAGTTGCACTATCTCCATCTATTTTCTTTGTAGCTTTAATATGTGTTATAAGAGGATATTTTAATGGAAATGGAACATTAAAAGTAACAGCAAATTCACAAACATTAGAGCAAATTTTTAAAGCAGTTTTTACAATATTGCTTGTTGAACTTGTAGCAATAGCTATGGGAATAAATACAAAAGTAATGGCAGCAGGAGCAAACCTTGCAACAACAATTGCAACAATAGGAAGTTTTATATACTTGTTTGTATTTTATAAAAATAATAGAACGTTAAATGTAAATGCAGTAGGAGTTACAACAGGAAAAGAAAGTATATTAAAAGTAATAAAGAACATACTAAAAGTATCTATTCCAATTTCACTTAGTGCAATTTTATCTTCTATTAATAAAAATATAGATTCAACAACAGTGGTTAGAGGACTTAAGAATTTTATGGATGAAGGAGCTGCTAAAATACAATATGGTATATTAAGTGGAAAAGTGGATACATTAACATCATTACCACTATCTTTTAACATTGCATTTGCAACAGCACTGGTTCCAGCTCTTTCATTTGCAAGAGCTAAAAAAGATATGACTACTGCCAACAAAAGAGTTAGTTTTTCTATTTTAGTTACTATATTAATAGGACTTCCATGCACAGCTGGAATGTATATATTTGCAGAACCTATATTGAAACTGCTATTTCCAGCACAATCTTCAGGAACTCTTTTATTACAAATTAGTTCATTAGCAATTATATTTACAGTTCTTGCACAAACAATTAATGGAGCATTACAAGGTTTAGGAAAAGTGATGGTTCCAGCAATGGCTTTTACAGTAGGAGTTATAGCAAAATTTATTATTAATGTAGTATTAGTACCAATCCCAGAAATAGGAGTAAATGGAGCAGCAATAGGAACAATAGCTTGTAACATGATAGCATGTGTAATTGGATTTATAGTATTAAAGAAAAATATGAATATACAATTCAAATTTTCTAAATATATAATAAAACCAATAATAGCTACATTTATAATGTCAATTTGCTCATATGCTATTTATATAATACTATTAAAAATTGTTTCATTAAAAATAGCAGCTATCATTGCAATATGTTTAGCAATAGCAATTTATGCACTTGCAATTGTAAGTTTAAAAGTATTTACAAAAGAAGAAATCTATATGATTCCTTTTGGACAAAAGGTTTATAGAATTCTTACAAAAATGGGGATTTATAAAACAGAGAACCAGTTTTGAAAAGTTTATCAAATTAGCAAATAAAACTAAAAATATAGAAAAATCAAGGATTAAAACAAAAAAATAAAATAAAAAAGAGGGATTTTATAGAATTTTGGCGAATAATTATAATGTAGTTGAAAAAATACTACATAAATGAAACTTTTAGGAGGTAATTTAAATGAACAAATCAGATTTAATCGCAGCCATAGCTGCTAAAACAGGAGAAACAAAAAAAAGTGCTGAAACAGCTGTTAATGCTTTCGTTGACGTTGTAACAGAATCTTTAGTAAAAGGAGACAAAGTACAATTAGTTGGATTTGGTTCTTTTGAAGTAAGAAAAAGAGCAGCTAGAAAAGGAAGAAACCCACAAACTAAAGAAGAAATTAAAATACCAGCTTCTAAAGCTCCAGTATTCAAGGCAGGAAAAGCTTTAAAAGATTTAGTTAACAAAAAATAAGATTTGTATATATTTAAATAAATATATGAATTCATATGAAAATAGAGAATGTAGTTTAAACTATGTTCTCTATTTTTGTATGTATAATTACGTATTGCAAATATAATTTTTATATAATATAATTTGCTAAAAGAACTAATATAAATAACAAAAGACAAAGAAAGGGAGTATAGGCTTGAAAGATTGGGTAATAAAATATAGAAACTATATTCTATTTATAATTACAATTATTATAAGTTGTATTTTATATTGGAATTATTTGATTGGGCATTTTGCAGCAGAGACATATGCAATTTCATTAGGTTATAAAAACTATGCCATTAATGCATATTTGGCAGATGGAAGGTTTTTTTCATTTTTATTTATTATACTAGCTGATAAACTAGAAATTCCAATTTTAACACTTATAAGTATTTCTACATTAAGTGCAATTATAATTGCCACAGTTGCTATATTATATTTAAAAAATTATATTATTCAATTAGTAAAATTAACAAAGAAACAAGAATTGATAGTATGGGGAATTTGTTATTGTATTATTTTTAATTTTATGATGGTTGAAATTATGTATTTTCCAGAATGTTGTATTATGGTTTCTAGCATTTTGTGCTATATAATATCAGCCAAATACCTTATACAAAGAAAATATATAAGAAGTTTATTTATATTAATAATAGGAATTTTTTGCTACCAAGGAACTATTGGATTTTTTATAGTATGTGCATTTGTATTTTCAGTTTTTAAAAATGGAAAAATAGGAAAAGCAGTTTTTATTGATATATGTAAAATGACGTTAATGGGAATAATAGTAGCAAGTATAAATCTAGTATTTATAAAACTAATAGCATTATTTTTACATTTAGTACAAAATAAAGCCTTTAGCTTAAATTTTAATATAATTAAACAAAATATATATTTAAATATAAAGAGTGTTTATCCAGTTTTACAAAATAGCTGTGGACTATTTCCTAAAAATCTATTATTAATATATATAGAAATTGTAATAGGATTTACTTTGCTAATTTCTTATAAAGAAAAAGAAGATAAAGTAATGAAATTATTGGCACTAATATTAGTAACAATAGTAAGTTCATTTATTATGTTTATTATTCAAAGAGGGAGTATATTTACAGGAAGAGTACATTTTTGCATAGGAAGTTTAATAGGAATTAGTCTATTATACATATACTGTATGACTAATATAAAAGATAAAAAAATATGGAGAAACATATTTTTAGTAATACTATTGAGTTATGCAATATTAAATTGTGCTAATACAGCTAAGCTTACAACAGAGCATAAAATTGCAAATAAATTAGAAAAAGAAGAATGTATTCGAATAGAAAATTTGATATATCAATATGAAAATGAAAGTGGTATTCAAATAAATAAAGTAGTGCCAATATTAATTCAAAATCAATCGGAAAGAGGATATTTTGAGCAAACAAAAAGAAGAGCAATTATTACATATAATAATATAAGACATTACTATGGATATTCTGGTGTTTTACAATACTATTTAAAAAGAGATTTTGAATATATAGGACTAAACAAAGAAAGTGAAAACATATATAGAAAATATATTATAGAAAACAATTTAGAATATGGAAATATAGTATGCATAGAAGATACACTATATTGTCCCCAATATCACATGTAAAATAGATTAAATACGTAAAATAATAATATGTAATTGGAGTATAATCATAAAAGAAAAGAAAACCTAGAAAAATTTTATAAAAAGTATTGACAATACTCTTAATTACATATTATAATTACTTTTGTCGTTAGAAGACAATATCAGTTCAAAAAACGCAGATGTGGCGGAACTGGTAGACGCACAGGACTTAAAATCCTGCGGTTGAATAAACCGTGCCGGTTCGATTCCGGCCATCTGCACCATTATGATAAAACCGTATAAGTATTGAATTATCAATATATTATGCGGTTTTATTTTATAAATTTAATGCAATAATAATGCAGTAGAAATTTAATTTTCTTCTTCTTTATTTACGAAAATATGCCTTTATGCTATAATAAACTAGAAAATAGCTAGTAAATTATAGAGGAGATAAATTTTAAATGTATAAAAGATTATATGAAGAAAGTATTATTTTAATAGGACCTTCTGGAGCTGGAAAATCAACAACAGCCGAAGAACTTTGCAGGAGAACCAATATGCAAAGATTATGTTTAGATAGAATTGCAAATAGAGCAAGAGATACAGGTTTTATGAAAAGATTTAGAAATGCCGACGAATTTAATCATTATATGATTTCTGAAGTATTAAAAAAAGCAAAAGATGAAAATTTATATGGAATTGTGGATTTTGGTGCAGGTCATTCCGTTTATGATGATGTGGAAATTTTTGCAAGAGTTAGACAATTACTAAAACCTTTTAAAAATATTGTTTTATTGCTTCCAGATAAAGATACTAAAAAATCTTTGTCAATAATGGAAGGAAGAGCAACAGGAGATACAAGAGAAAATAAAAAATTCATCGAAAGTTCTTGTAATACTGAATTAGCAACTATGACAGTATATGGGAATAATAGACAACCATCAGAAATTGCAGAAGAAATTCTATCTAAAATTAAACAAAGACAAGAACAGCAAGTAGAGAGATAAATTATATGTATAAAAAGTAATGCAATAAATAATGCAATACAAGTATTTTTGAAAATACTTTGTATAAATTTTAAATTTAAGATAACATACAAAAGTATTAAAAATATGATAAATCAAATATGTTTAAAATCATGTGAAAGCATTGAGAATACAATAATATGCTCATCTGCACCAACGACGTATCTGTTCGAACTAAATTGAACAGATTGATACAAAAATCATTCAGTAAAATGGATGATTTTTTTGTTTGCTTAAAAATGTCATCCAAGAAAGGATGGTGTTTGAAATGAAGATAATTAAGCAAGAACTAGAATTTGAGGAATGTCTAAAACAACGACTTGAGTTTATATGTGAGTTTTCAAAAGTTACTCCTATTTTTATAAATGGTAGCATTAGAAAATTAGAGAGAACTAATCTTACATATATTGAACCACATAGAGTGATAATTAAAAACATTACTTTTTTAGTTTTCAATTATTCTAATGATGCGTATATCTCCAACTTAACTAAAAAGATTAAATTATCAGAGTTAGAAAAATATTTGAAAAATATATAATTAAATTTGTTTAAAACTATTATTAAATAAATTCAATTCAATTTGTTCTTTATTCAATATATCTTCTGTATTTTTCTTAAAATTCATAAACATTTTCATAGGATCATCTTTTGGATTAAAGCAATCATAGTTGCTAACTTCAAAAATATTATAAAAAGCCCAACCATTAAAACAGTCATTAGAATTATAGACTATATCAGGTCTAGTATCTAAAATTATTTCTAATTCTTTTATTGAATTTAATAGTATATTTTCTATTTCATTAAGAACTTTTACATAGATTTTTAAAATGCATATATTAAATTCTGCTATTGATTTTGTGAACATTATTCTAGGATTATCAGTATATTTATTATATTTTTCTATTCTATATTTTTCCATCTCATCCCTTAATTTTTTGTTATGATTAAAATGTGGAGTTAATATTATTGTATCTAAATCAAAGCAGTATTTATCACTATTAAAATCTCTATTCACGGGTAAATGACCATGCTGTGCAAAATCTCTAAGATGAATTAACAAACGATAAGAAAAGTTTTCATCATAAATATTACTTAAGCAATTATTTTTGAAATCTTGATATTTGTTAGAGTTTTCTCCAATATTTTCTTTCATAAAAGTTTCTATAGATTCTATTAGCGTTTTTGCTGAGCTTAAATAATTAATAACAAGTGCATTTATGCCTATATCATCATCTACTTCAAATTCAAATACAATTCTACGATTAATTGTATCGTCATTATTCATAATGTAATAGTTTTGCATATTATTTAAGTTGAACCTAAAAACAGAAAATAATTGTTCAATTTCTTGGATATGCTTTGTCAATTCAATATAATATTGAATACAATATTTCTCTTTGTCAGTTAATTTTGGTAATTGTACAAATTTAATTATAACATTTGTTGATTTTAAGTAAAATTTATTTTATAATTTTAAATGTTAGGAGGATTACCTATATGAAGAATATTGAAACAAATCGTATAGAAAATAAAGAACTACTTAATGAAGATTTTGAGCAAGAAGTTATTGCCTTTCTTAATTATAGAGAAGGTGGAACTATATATGTTGGAATTAGAAAAAATGGTGAAGTTGTTGGAATTGAAGATGTCGATTTAACACAATTACAAATTAAAGACAGAATAAAAAACAATATACAACCTTCTACTTTAGGATTATTTGATGTAGTTGTGGAAACAATAGATGATAAAGATGTTATAAAAGTTATTATTTCAAGTGGAACAGAAAAGCCTTATTATTTAAGGAAAAAAGGAAGAACTCCTGAAGGTTGTTATGTTAGGGTTGGTAGTAGCAAAGAGCGAATGACAGAAATAATGATTGATGATATGTATGCAAAAAGAGTAAAACACACATTAAAAGAAATAGACTCTCCAAGACAAGAATTAACATTTAATCAATTAAAATATATTATGAAGAACATGGATTAAAGTTAAATGATAACTTTTTACAAAATCTTGATTTATTAACAAGCGAAGGAAAATATAATTATAATGCTTTCTTATTAGCAGATGAAAATACTGTTTCTATAAAACTTGTAAGATATTTAGGTAATAATAAACTTGAACTTTTAGAAAATTTAGAATATGAGAATCGTTGTTTAATTACAGCTACACAAAAAATACTAGATAGGCTTGATGTTGAAAATACTACATATGCTAAAATAGAATATTTTGGAAGAAAAGAGCAAGAAAAAATTGATAGCAAAGCATTAAAAGAAGCTGTCATAAATGCTATTGTACATAATGATTATTCTTATGGTAATTCTCCTATTATTGAATTGTATTCAGACAGAGTTGAAATAACTTCTGCAGGTGGTCTTCCTCAAGAATTATCACAAGAAGAATTTTTAGAAGGTGTTACTGCTCCAAGAAATAAAGAACTTATTAGAGTATTTAAAGATGTAGATTTAATTGAAAATATTGGCTCTGGAGTTTTAAGAATTTTAGATGCTTATGATAAAAGTTGTTTTAAATTTATGAATCATTTTTTGAGAGTTTCGTTTAAATATAAAGAAAATCCATTTGAATACGACCAAGAAACTACCCAAGAAACTACCCTAAAAACTACCCAAGAAAATTATACAATCTTAAATGAAACTCAACAGAATATTATAAAATTAATAAAAAATCAACCATCAATAACACAAAAAGAAATAGCGAAAGAATTAAATATAACAAGAGATGGCGTAAAATATAATATGAATGTTTTAAAAGAATTAGGTATAGTTGTAAGAGAAGGCTCAACTAAAAAAGGAAATTGGAAAATATTAAAATAATTTCTTTGGTAAAAGATAGAAATATATATGGAGGAACTTATTAATGAATACAAATTATATTATTATAGGCGATAGCATTACATATGGAATTGGAGATTTTGAAAACGGTGGATGGGCTACAATGTTTAAAAATTACATTATAAATAAAGATGATTCCAAAGTATGTAATAACTATGTTCATATTGCAGGTTTTCCAGGTGCTACAAGTTTAGATATATTAAATAAAATTAATAGTATATTACAGTCATTTATGCATAAAGAATTTATAAATACAGTGATACTTTCTATTGGTGTTAATGATACTCAAGTTTTCAATGGAGAACCTAAAAATAACATAGAACAGTACAAATTAAATATAGAAAAAATTGCAAAACTTGTTACAGACAATGGATGTAATTTAATAATTTTAGGACTAACAAGAATAGAAAGCGATGAAAAATTCTTGTGGAAACCAAATAAATATTATGATAATAAGATTATTTTGGAATATGATAGAGATTTGAAACTTATTTTAGATTATGATGCTGAATTAAAAGAATTATGTAAGAATAATAAAATTAAGTATATTTCAATGCAAGAAATATTAGAAAAAGCTGATTTTATTGATGGATTACATCCAAATCATAATGGACATAAGAAAATTGTAGATTATATTATTGAAATTATTAACTAAATGTAAATTACTCTTTACTAAAAATTATAGATTGGAGAATATAATGGAAATTGATTTAAATAAATTAGGAAATACAGAGTTTTTAAAGTGTTTTTTAGCCATGCATTATAAAAAATTTGATTTTTTTCAAACCATAATGCGAGATGATACAAGAAGTTTAGAATATATAGAAATGCCAAAACAATATTGTTAAAATTTGTAATAAAAAGTGCGACACTTCATATTGCAATTTATAAAATAAAAAAGTTTACAATAAATTCTTGCTATTTTATGAATTGTATTGTATGATATTAAAGTAAAAAGTTAAAAGTGAAGAGTACAAAATTCTTCTAATTTTGAAAGGGGCAATAAACGGAAATGAAAAAAGTTATACTTGCTTTATTTATAGTGCTAAGTATATTTAGTATAGGAGTAGTAAATGCTAGTAATGATAATGTATTAGGAGAATCAGCAGCAGGACAAATTATACAGATAAAAGAAAAACAATTGAGTGAATTGCAAGATTATACAGAGAGTTATGGTTCAGAAACATATGGATTTACAGCATATTTACTAAACAAAGTTCGTATTTATAGTATTCCATTATGTTTTGTTGGAATTGCTGTAGGTGCTATTTGGCAATATGTAATTGGTATTCGTAAGTTAGATGTTCATGATAGAGGTTTGTTTTTAATTGTCGGTTTTGTTACAGTATTTGTAATTTGCCAAGTTTTACCATTAATATTTGCCATTGTTGTAAAAGGATTTAGAAATTAATTGATTTGGAGGAATAACAAATGAAAGTATTATTTGCAGTTAGTAATGAAAAAATATCAGATTCAATAGTAAAAAAATATCAAAAGGATTATAAGGAGATTATTTCTTACAAAAATGTTTATTACTTTAATGCGATATTAAAAGAAATACAAAGAGATAAAACTTATGATAGAATCATCATAAGCGAAGATTTAGAACCATTTGCTAATAATGATTATGAAGCAATTGATCGTTTTATATTTGATAAATTAGATAGTATTAGTGATGAAGCAATAGATAATAAAGGAGAAGATACTCCTATTATTCTAATTTGCTCTGATAGACGTGCTAAAGGCGAGCAATTACTAGTAAAATTATTTGGAATTGGAGTTTATAGTGCTTTATTAGGACAAGATAGAAGTATAGAAGAAGTATGTAAATTAATTAAAAAGCCACGTACTAAGAAAGAAGCTAAAATATATTATAAAATAGAATCAGATGATGTTAGTTATCAAGCAGAATCAGAAGATACTGTAAGTGAAGTTGAAATACAAAATATTCGTGCACATTATCGTAAACTTGGAAAAAATGAAGAGGCATATGTTGAAAGCTTTAATAATATAGCTGCACAATATACAGATTCTCAATTAAAAGTAATTGTGAAATTTTTACCAATAAATGTAAAGGCAGTTCTAGAAAGAGATTCTTCTAAATATCAAAGCATAATGGCTTTTTCAGGACAATCAGCAAAGGTTGAGGATAAAAAAATGCAATCTAAAAAAGATGATGGATTAAAAATGGATCTTATTGAAAATCAAATAAATAAATCTAAAATAACAAAACCAGTTATAGTTCCATCAGCTGTAAATTCACAAAGTGCAAAAAAGATAAATATGAAACCAGTAGAAAAATTAGATAATGAAAATGAAGTAAAAGAAGCAACACAAACACCACTTAATATATTTGAGCTAGATGAACAAGAAGAAGCAACACAAGAAACAGAACCAACTGTAGAACCAGTAAAAAGAGGAAGAGGAAGACCTAAAAAGGTTCTTACTGAAGAAGAAAAAATGATACAAGCACAAACACCTAAAAGAGGAAGAGGAAGACCTAAAAAGGTTGTAGAACCAAAACAAAATGATGAATTTATAAATTTATTTGATTTAGAAGAGGAAAATTCAAGTACACAAAGTAATATTTTACCAGGATTTGATGAACCACAAGAAGAAACTAAAGGTGCAATATTACCAGGATTTGATGAACTAAATGATTATGAAGAAGTAAAAGAAAATGTAACAAATCAAAATGTACATAATGAAACACAAAATAAATCATTCTTAAAGACAAATGTACAACATATTGACATTGAAAGTTTATTAACGCAAGAGAAAAAAATTGTTTCTTTTGTGGGGACTACTAAAAATGGAACATCATTCTTGGTTAATAACCTAGCTGAATTACTTTCGTCAATGGGAATAAGTACAGCCATTTTAGACATGACAAAGAATAAAAATTCATACTTTATTTATACAAAAAATGAAGAACCATTAAGAAGAATAGCAGCTAATTGTATTACAAATCTTGCAAATGGTGTGGCAGAAGGAATTAAAGTAAATGATGATTTAACAGTATATACAACACTTCCATCAAATCAAGAATATGAAGATGTAGGAACTATAATATCAACACTTGTAAAAAGCTATTCTTTAGTTTTAATTGATTGTGATTTTGAAACACCATTTGAAGTGTTTGAATATGCACAAGAAATTTATTTAGTACAAAGTATGGATATTTTAACTATTCAACCATTAACGGCATTTTTAAGAGAATTAAAAGCAAAAAATGCAGTAATACATGAAAAACTAAAAGTTGTTGTAAATAAAGAAGCGAGAATTAGAGGGCTAAGCTCTAAAGTTATTATAGGAGGAATGGCATTTTATAATGATCCATCTATGACGTTTATGACAGAACTATTTAATAAAGATGCAATAAAATACACAAATATTCCATTTAGTGAAGTGGTATATGCAAAATATATAGAAGGATTAGTAAATTGTAAAATATCATTAAATGGATATGATAAAAACTTTATGGGATCATTAAAGGAATTAGCAAAGGTAGTATATCCACTATTAAATAGTAAAAATAAGACAATGAAAAATAATACAAACAAACCTAACTTGTTTACAAAATAAATCTATAGTAGTATAAGTAAAAATTAATTATTAAATGAGGTGAAAAAATGGCATATATAATAATAGTACTTGTAATCATTATTATAGTATTAATGGTATATAATATACTAATTTATAAACGTATACGTAATTTTGATAATATTAATCAAGAAATTACAGGATTAAAAGTATTACAAGATTTTATGAATACGATAGGAAATTATTCTACTGTAGAAGAAAAAATTGAAAAAATCAATGAAATTGTTATAGAAAAATATGGTATTAAATATTCTACAATTGTTATGTTTGATGGAACAGAGTATGTAATAAAAGCTACTAATGTACAACAGCAACATTGGGAAGCTCTAAGAAATCTTCATAATCAAGATATATTTAAAGACAGTATACAAACAGCAAGCACTAAATATGTTACAGTAAATCAAGAAGGAGAAAGACTACCATACCAAACAATGGAATTTGGAAGAGCAAAATCTGCAATGTTTTTTCCACTATATATTGATAATATATATATTGGATACTGGATTATTGAAAGTGGCGAACCTCATGCATTTGATAAGATAGATACTACGATACTAGAAGTTGTAAAAGAAAATATTGTATCTGTATATAAAACAGTTTCATATCAAAATACTGTTGAAAATATTGCAAGAAAAGATAAATTTTCAGAACTTAATTCAGCAGAATATATATATGGAAAAGGAAAACAAATAATTGACAAGTACGAAACTTCAACAGTGTGTATGTTTAAAATTATTAACTTAGAAGAAATAAACAAAAAATATAATAGAGAGACAGGAAATGAAATTATTACAGAAGTAAGTTCTTATATAAAAGAAAGCATATCATTAGAATATATTTTTGTTAGATATATGGGACCTAAGTTTGCTATTGTATTTTCTGGTATAGATTTACAAAGTGTTGCTGAATTTGTTCAAGACTTAAAAAATAATATAGAAGATATTGAAATTGAAGAAGTGCTTTTAAAAGAAAGTAAGAAAAAGAAAAAGCAATATGTAAGTGCAAAATTAAATTTTGTATTAACAACTTATTATAAAGGAACAGCTATTGAAAATGTAACAAAAAAACTAGAAGAATATTTAGATAATGCAGATAAAAATGAAAGTGATATTAATAATATATAAAGGAGGTAATTGCTATGGATATGGACAAAACTATGAATTTTACAGTAGAAAAAGACAAGAATGTAAGAGCAAGAGAAATTTTAAAAACAGTATACCAAGCACTTTTAGAAAAAGGATATAATCCAATTAATCAAATTGTTGGGTATATATTATCAGGTGATCCAACATATATTACATCACATAAAGATGCAAGAAATTTAATTCGTTTACTAGAAAGAGATGAATTACTAGAAAAAATGGTAAAAAATTATATAGGGTTAGATGAATAATATGCGAATATTAGGAATTGATTATGGAGATGCAAGAGTAGGAATAGCAATATCAGATCCACTTCGGAATTACTGCACAAGGACTAGAAACAATTCATCATAATGGAAATGATAAGGTAGTATTAAAGCGATTAGAAGAAATAATTACGAAATATGAAGTTGATATAATTGCAATAGGAATGCCTTATAATATGAATGGAAGTAGCTCTACTAGAGTAGAAGTTACAAAACAATTTATTCATAAATTAAACTGTAAATTCAACAAAGTAAAAGTAGTAGAAATAGATGAGAGATTAACTACAGTTGCAGCTCATAAAACTATGAATTTTTTAGATGTAAACAAAAATAAGAAAAGAGATATAGTAGATACAATTTCAGCTGTATACATACTTGAAATGTATATGAATAAAAAGAAAAATGAATTGTAGTATAACCTATAAAAAACTGTAAATAATAAAAATATTGTTATCAATGTTGTAGAAATACACTTATATATAAATATTTGAAAGGAGAAAGAAAAAATGGATGAAAATAATATTCCAGAGGAAGAATTAGATAATATTATAGTTCTAAATGATGAAACAGGAGCAGAAGTTAAATTTGAGTTTTTAGATTTAGTAGAATTAGATGGAGAAGAATATGTAGTATTATTACCAGCAGATGAAGCTGAAAATGAAGAAGAAGCAGGAGAAGTTGTTATATTAAAAGTAGAAGCTTTAGAAGATGAAGAAGAGGAATCTTATGTTAGTGTTGATGATGAAGAAGTACTAAATAAAGTATTCGAAATGTTTAAAGAGAAATTTAAAGATGAATTTAATTTTATTGATGAAGAATAATTGTTAAAAGAGGTTGTCGTAAGATAATCTCTTTTTAGTTATGACAAAATTCAAAAAAATGTCAAAAATATGCATAAAAATTTTTCTTAAATCAAATACTAAAATAAACTAAAAACAAAAAGGAGGGAAAAAATTGAAAGCAACAGGAGTCGTAAGACGTATTGATGATTTAGGAAGAATTGTTATTCCAAAAGAAATTAGAAAAACACTTAGAATTAAAGAGGGGGACCCTCTAGAAATATTTACTGATAAAGAAGGAGAAGTTATTTTAAAGAAATATTCTCCAATTGGAGAACTTTCTGAATTTGCCACAGGGTATGCAGAGACTTTAGCAAAAACAACAGGGCATATTGCTTGTATTACAGATAAAGATACAGTTATTGCTGTTTCTGGCGGTTCTAAAAAGGAATTTTTAGAACAAGATTTAAGTGGTGAGCTAGAGCAATTATTAGAAGACAAAGAAGTGTATACAAGTAAAGAAAATAATGAAATAGCTATTCCAATTACAAAAAACGATAATAAAGAAAGAAAATATAATTCTCAAGTTATATATCCTATTATTTCACAAGGAGATGTTATAGGAAGTGTTATTCTTTTATCAAAAGATAACAATACAAAAATGGGAGATTCAGAGTTAAAAGTAGTACAATCAGCAGCTGGTTTTTTAAGTAGTCAAATGGATATTTAGGTAAAAGGGCAAGAAAAATTCTTGCTCTTTTAAAAAATGAAGAAAAACAGAGAAAAACGAAGATAAAGTATCAAATGAAACATTTTATTTAAGTTTTGAACTAAAAGAAACTTAAGTTAATCTTAAGTATTTAAAATTAAGCTAAAAATGGTTTTGACTGAACTTCCAAAATTATGCTATAATACCAAATGATGGTGCATTATTCTAGTAATATTGTCTATTACGAGGGTGGGGCTAAAAATCCACTAAAGGGCATATCGATGAAGTTTCTTGTTTGTGCGCGGTAACGCCCAGTTCTGTGTGCTTTCAGGGAGTAAAGATAGTAGGGAAATATGTAATGGCATACATAGCATTTCCCCTGTTATCGCGGAGGCTTAAAACTCATGTTCAACAGAGCAATTTTTAAGTAAAACCTATATAAAGTGCCAAGACACAATATATAGAGTAGCCTGTCTCGAGTGGTAAATTTGGGATTAGCTTAAACGGTTTCTTTACTACAATAGCTAAGTAATAAAGAAATTATGGCTATGAAATTATTACTGCAAAAAAGACTAGTAATAGAGCCAATATTTCAAGGAAAACTTCTAGAATGTTTGTACTTTTTAGTACGAGAGAGTCTAAGGATTAAGGTGTAGATTTTAGTGGCTGTCTGGTATTCTTTTATCTCTTTATTCCAGATAAAAGGGTATTTTCTTTAAATGGAAACAGCTAAACAGCAATGTTTAGTAGAAAATAGAGAAATTCAACTAGACCTATACTACAAAGTTTACTTAGACTTTTACCATCTATATAAATATATACTTAAATAAAGAGGAGAAAAAATTGAAAGAAAATAAAGAAAAGAAAAGTAACGAAAATATAAAATGGTTTATTGAAGTATTTATTATTACATTTATATTATCGCTATTTTTTTCGTACATATCAACAACAGCGATTAACGATATACCAATGATACCAGCAATTATAATATTACTTGCTGTAATACTATTTGGAATTATTTTTGATATTGTAGGAGTAGCAGTAACTGTTGCAGGAGAAGAGGAATTTCATGCAAAAGCAAGTAAAAAGATAGCAGGAGCAAAAACCGCAGTAAAATTAATTAGAAATTCATCAATAGTAGCAAATATTTGTGCAGATGTTATTGGAGATATTTGTGGGGTACTAAGTGGAGCAATAAGTGCAATCATTGCAATGAAAATAACCGAGAGTTATAATATATCATTTCCAATTCAGTTTTTAATAAGTGCATTTGTTGCATCATTAACAGTTGGGGGAAAAGCCTTAGGAAAGGGGTTTGCAAAGCAAAAAAGTGGTGGCATTGTATGGATTGTATCAAAATTAATAAAACCATTTTTTCATGAAAAGAAAGACTAAAAAAGCAAGAGAACTCTTGCTTTTTTTGGTATATTGTAATATAATTTTGCACATAAATAAAAAGAGGAGAGAGATTAAATGAAAGCAATTGATATACGTAATAAATACTTAAAATTTTTTGAAAGCCATGGACATAAGGTAATACCTAGTGCACCACTTATACCAGAAAATGACCCATCTGTTCTATTTACAACAGCAGGAATGCAACCACTTGTACCATATCTTTTAGGAGAAAAGCATCCAGAAGGAACACGTCTTACAGATTACCAAAAATGTGTAAGAACAGTAGATATAGATGAAGTAGGAGATAATCGTCATTTAACATATTTTGAAATGCTAGGGAACTGGTCATTAGGAGATTATTTTAAAGAAGAATCTATAAAAATGAGTTTTGATTTTCTAACTAAAGAATTAGGTATTCCAGTAGAAAAACTATCTGTAACAGTATTTGCAGGTGATGAAGATGCACCCCGTGATGAAGAATCAGCAAGAATTTGGAAAGAAGCTGGTATGCCAGAAGATCATATTTACTATTTTGGAAAAGATGATAATTGGTGGATTGCAGGAGAAGAAGGACCATGTGGACCAGATACAGAAATGTTTTATGATACTGGAAAAGAGCCATGTAGTAAAGAATGTAACCCATCATGTGGATGTGGAAAATATGTTGAGGTATGGAATAATGTATTTATGGAATACTATAAAACAAAAGATGGTGTGTATTCTAAACTAAAGCAAAGAAATGTTGATACAGGTTTAGGTCTTGAAAGAATGAATATGTTATTACAAGGAAAAGAAACACCATATGATACTGAAATATTTGAACCAATCATGAAAAAACTAAGTGAACTTGCAAAAAATGATGATATATCAAGTAGAAGAATAGTTGCAGAACACTTACGCTCTAGTATGATGATTATATCTGATGGAGGAAGACCTAGCAATGTTGATCGTGGATATGTATTAAGAAGATTAATTCGTAGAATGACAAGACATTTAAATAAATTACAAATCGATTTAAATGAATTGCCAAATTTAATTGATCTAAATATTAATATCTTAAGTGAAATGTATCCAGAATTAGAAAAAAATAGAGACACAATTAAACAAGTAATAGTAGAAGAAAAAGATAAGTTTGTAAAAACACTTACACATGGTGAAAAAGAGTTTGAAAAAGTAATTACAAGAATAAAAAATGAAAATTTGCAAAAAATAGATGGACAAGTTGTATTTAAATTATATGATACTTATGGATTTCCACCAGAAGTAACATCTGATTTAGCACATGAGCAAGGGCTAGAAATTGACATGAATGGATTTGAAAAGTTATTTAAAGAACATCAAGAAAAATCTAGAATGGGATCAGACCAAAAATTTAAAGGAGGTCTAGCAGACCAAAGCCCAGAAACTATTTGCTATCATACGGCAACACACTTACTAAATGCAGCATTAAAAATTGTTATAGGAAAAGATGTACATCAAAAAGGTTCTAATATAACACCTGAAAGAATGCGTTTTGACTTTTCTTGTGATCATAAGCTAACAGATGAAGAAAAGAAAAAAGCAGAAGATTTAGTAAATGAATGGATTAAACAGGCATTACCAGTTACTGTAGAAGAGATGAAAAAAGAAGATGCCATTTCATCAGGTGCAGAATGTATGTTTATTGAAAAATATCCTGATATTGTTACAGTATATTCAATTGGAGATGTATCAAAAGAATTATGTGGTGGACCACATGTAAAAAATACTAGTGAACTTGGTATATTTAAAATTAAGAAAGAAGAGGCAAGTTCTGCAGGAGTAAGACGTATAAAAGCAGTACTTGAGTAAAAGGAGATTTTAATTATGGAAGATTGTATATTTTGCAAAATTATAAAAAAAGAGATACCAGCAGATATTGTATATGAAGATGAAGAGATTATTGCATTTAAAGATATTCAACCAGCAGCACCAATTCATATTTTAGTAATACCAAAAAAACATATACCATCACTTGCTTATCTACAAAATGAAGATGAAGCATTAATTGGAAAGATTTATACAGTTATTAATGAAGTAGCTAAAGGGCAAGGAGTAAAAGAAAAAGGATATAGAGTTATTGTAAATTGTGGAGAAGATGGAGGACAAGAAGTAGGGCATTTACATTTTCATTTATTAGCAGGAAAAAAACTTGGAGAAAAAATTGTATAAACTATATAAAAATAAGCAAAAATGTGTTATAATAATATTAGCCATGTAAAACAAACGAAAAAATGGAGGCGATATTATGTTTAATAGTAAATATAGTAATGTATTAACAGTTATATTAGTTATAGTAATTATTGCAATTATAGGATTAATTGGGTTTTTAGGATACGATATTTATAGGAAATATTATATAGATAAAGATGCAGAAACATTTATAGAACAATATGAAAATCAAATTGGTAATAATACAGACATTATAGGAGATACAGGTAATAATCAAGTAACAAATACATATATAGATCCAGGGGAGATTTCAGGAGTAAATAATTCATCGGGAGGAAGTAGCTCTAACAAAAATAAATATACGTATAAAGGATTTGGAGTATTAGGAACAATTAAAATTCCTAAAACAGGTATTAATTATCCAGTACTAAATACATATACACCAAAAGGATTAGAAACATCAGTATGTTATTATTTTGGACCAGGCTTAAATGAAGTAGGAAATACCACAATTGCAGGTCACAACTATCGTAATGGTGCATTTTTTGGAAAGAATAAAAAGCTTGCAAATGGAGATGTTATATATATAAAAGATAATTCTGGAAATGAAGTAAAATATACAATATATAACATATATACAACAACACCAAATGATGGAGAATACTTAACAAGAGACACAGCAGGAAAAAGAGAAATATCATTAACAACGTGTACAGACGACAGTAAAGGAAGATTAATTATTTGGGCTAGAGAATCTTAAATGAAAAAATTTAAGTCAAGATATTGACAAACAAACCAAATTTAGGTAAAATATAAATTGCACTGTTACGAAGCAATAAGTAACAGTGCAAACAAATGGTGGATGTGGCGTAGTTGGTTAACGCGCCAGTTTGTGGCACTGGAGACCGTGGGTTCGAGTCCCATCTTCCACCCCATAATATATTACAAGTATATTGGGCTGTAGCCAAGCTGCTGAGACTGTTCGAACGAAGTGAGTTACAGTGTCAGTATGCAGTGAGCGAAAGCGAGTCGCTGGTAAGTAAAACTTATTCGTGACTATAAATAAAATAATATTGGGCTGTAGCCAAGCGGTAAGGCACCAGACTTTGACTCTGGCATGCGCTAGTTCGAATCTAGCCAGCCCAACCACAAAAATAAATCATAGCAAAGCTATGGTTTATTTTTGTTTGATACAAGTTCTTTATCTGTTCCTAAATATAATTCTTCGAGTGTTATATTAAAAACTTTAGCAAAGGCTAGGGCTTCATAATCTCTAACTAACCTTTTATTGCTCAATAAGATATATATTAGAATGATATAGGTTTAAACCATATATAGTAAGTTTTTCAAAAAGTTCATTTTGCGTATAGTGATTATATATTCTATAATTCTTTATATTACTTCCTATAATATTATAAGAATTATTGTATTTATTGAATTTCATATCTACTCCTAAGAAAAATATATACAAATTTTATAATTAAATTTAGCACAACATAATAGACTACACGCTATTAAAATAGCATATAAGTAGTATAACTAAAGAATTAAACATTATGTAAAATCATACAAACCAAAAAATACCAGTAGAATATATCAATATGAATTTTAGAGTTGAAAAAAATGGAAAAAATAGAGACTACTAAAATGTCGAAAATAGTGATATATTAGTAGTTATAAAAAGAAAGGGGGACTGTATGTTATGGACAAAATGAAAAAAACAGACATCCAATTACTAATGAAAATAATTGCATTAGCAATAGTTTGTGTTATGTTATCACAACTATTTCCTTCAATAGTTTTTGGTATTCAGCAATCAAATGAATTGCAAGAAGAAAATATTATTACAGAAGAAACAGTAGAAGAAGAAACAAAAAATGAATTACAAGAAGATACAAAGAAAGAAGAAACGAAAGAAGAAATAGAAACAGAACAAGAAGAAACAAAACAAGAGGAAACAGAGGAGAAAACGGAACAAGTAGAAATAGAACAAGAAGCAAATAACAGAACAGGTCTTCAAGTACAAGATACAAAAGAGATTGTAGAAAAGAGAAAACTTAATGAAAAACACTTTCTACAAAAAGATGGAAGTATAGTGGCATCAGTTTATCCAATGAATGTACACTATGAATTAAATGGGAAACTAGACGACATTAATAATTCGTTAGAAGAAAAATGGCGGAGAACTTGAAAATAAAACAAATGCATTTAAAGTAAAATTTTCTAAAAAAGCAAACAAAAACAACTTAGTAAAACTAAAAATTAATAATCATAATATAAAATGGTCTTTACAAAATAGTAACAAAGTAAATGCCATCAAATTAGATGATAATGGAAATAAAGAAGAAGGTAAATTTGACTTAAAAAATATATCATCAGGAACAGTAAAATATGAAAACATATTAGACAATATAGACATAGAGTATAATGTAGTTTCTAGCAAAATAAAAGAAAATATTATTTTAAAAGATAAATCAGCAATAAACCAAGAAATATCATTTGAATATGATACAGATAAGTTGAAAATGGAAAGAACAGAAGATGGAAGAATAATATTATATGAAAAAAATAAAGAAGAAATAGAATTCTTTTTAGAAGTACCATATATGTATGATGCAAAAGGAGAAGTATCTAATGATATACATATAGAACTAACAAATAAAAATAATAAATATACTATGATATTAAAACCTAATAAAGAGTGGTTAGAGAGTGAAGAAAGAGAGTATCCTATAACTATTGACCCAACAGTACAAACCTCATTAAACTATCAAAATATACAAGACACATATATTTTTAATGGGGATAGTGGATATCCAAATAGATATAATTCACACATATTAAGAGTAGGAAGCAATAATAAATTAAGCAGTAAAAATCCAACAAGGAGTTTATTAAAATTTGATTTACCACAGCTAAATACAGGAGACCAAGTAATAGCAGCTATGTTAGATATATGTACATATCCTGATACAAATGAATGGAATCCACCATCAGATACGATACAAATAGATGTACATAAAATGACACAAGATTGGGATAGTAGAAGTGCAAATTGGAATGATTTAAATAATAAATATGATTCTAGAATAGTAGATTATAATAAATATAAGTTCGATTATAATAACCAAACTAAGTTTTATTATTTTGATATAACAGCTATTGTAAAAGATTGGTATGTAACAGGAAACAATTATGGATTAGTATTAAAAGACCATACAGAAATATATAATGCACCACATTCAGACGCATATTTCTGTGCATCTGATGTAAGTGGAGCATATGCAAATGCAAGACCTATGATACAAATAGTATACAGAAATCAAACAGGGTTAGAAACATACCAAACATACCATACACAATTAGTTGGGCGAGCAGGAACAGTTTATACCAATGATTATAATGGAAATGTAGTATTAAAGCATGGAGATCTTTCAACACCGGGAAACTTAATGCCAGTTAGTGTTAACCATGTATATAATACAAATGATAAAGATATAGACATAGGTTATGGAAAAGGATTTAGATTAAATCTATCACAAACAATAAATTTAGAAACAATAAGTGGTATAGAATATGCAAAATATATAGATGAAGATGGAACAGCACATTATCTAAAAAAAGAGGGAAATAATTATAAGGATGAAGATGGATTAAGTTTAACGGCAGCATTAGATGGTAATAACGATTTTAGGATAATGGATAAAGAACACAATGTTTTAATATTTCAAAAAAGAGAAAACGGAACAATAGGGCAAAAATGGCATCTAAAAGAAGCACAAAATCCATTTGGAAATAAGATAATATTAGAGTTAAATTCAAACAATCAAGCAGATTTTAGAATACATAAAGTTACAGATGCAGCAGGAGACAGTATCCAATTTATGTATGATGGATCAAGACTATGTGCAATGCAAGATAAAAATGGAAGGTCTATAAGAATAACATATAATTCAAATAATAATTTGTCAGAAATAATATACTGGGATGGACAAAAGTCTATATATACATACAATTGGTTAAATTTACTGACTTCGGTTAGAAATATAGATAATTCACGTATAGATTATGAATACTATAACGAGAAATCTAACAGAGTAAAAAGCGTAAAGGAATATGGTAAATATGGCGAATTAGGAAATACACTAGATATATCGTATGGTGATAATGTAACAAAATTTACAGATAACAAAGGCTATAGTAACACATATACTTTCAATAATAGCGGAAACACAATAAGCATATCAGATTTTGGTAAAGATTCAAATGATATAGATAATGCCTACGGTAAAATGTACCAATATGGAGAACGGAAAAGGTAATAAAAACAGACTAACTTTAGATGGAAGCCTATTTTGTATAAAAGAAAAAGAAAACAATTTAATAAAAAATGGAAATTTTAGTATGGGGTTATCATATTGGGATAAAAGCAATTGTGATAATAATGATACATATGTAGATGGAAAATTTCGATTTATAGGAAATAGTGATGTAGATAAAAATATTGGACAAACAATAGATATAAGTGGAAAAAAAGGAGACATATATAATCTAGCAGGATGGGTAAATAGTAGGGCTGTCCAAAACGACTTTGAAAAAGTAAGAAAAATCTCTATAAGCATACATTTTGTACGTCCAGACAACACAAGACAAATAGTAGACAAAAATATTAATGTTGATGGTAGTGGATGGCAGTTTAAATCTGAAGTAGTAATAGCGGATAGCGATTATTCATATATGGCTGTGTATCTAGTATGTACAAATAATGCAAATGAAACATACTTTGATAATATAGGATTATTTAAAGAAGAATTTGGACAGAGCTACACATATGATGGTGAAGGAAATGTTGTGTCTACAAAAGATAACACTAAAAGTGAACAAACATTTAAATATGACCCTAATAATAATAATTTAATTTCAGCTATAAATCCTATGGGAGGAAAGTTTGATTATGAATATGACAAATCAAATCCTAAAAAATTAGTAGGTGCAACAAACTCTTTAGGAAATCAATATACATTTGATTATGATAGCAAAGGTAATATGACTAGTGCAAAAGTAAAAGCAAGTAATGAAAATGTAAATGTAAAATATACGTCACAAGTACAAGACTATGGCTGGCTAGAAACTGTTTCAAATGGAGCTATAACAGGAAAATTTGAAGAAGAGAAACGACTAGAAGCATTAAAAATTTATCTTGAAGGAGCTCCAGAAGGAGCACATGTAGAATATGAAGCACATGTTCAAAATTATGGTTGGATGAACTGGGTACAAGATGGAACAATGGCGGGAACTGTTGGAGAAGAATTACGAATGGAAGCAATAAGAATTAGACTTGTAAATCTTCCAAATTATTCTATAAAATATAGAGCATATGTTGAAGGTATAGGTTGGCAAAATTGGACACAAGATGGCATGATAGCAGGAACATTATGGGAATCAAAAAAAATATGTGCTATTCAAATTAAACTAGAAAATGATAATAATAAATATAATCAAGCACAAGCAGAATATTCAAGCAATGGAAATTACCAAACAAAATTGATAGATGAAACAGGAAATGCTACGCAATATGAGTATGATGAACATACAGGAAATGTAACTAAAATAACAGATGCTAAAAATAACGAAACTAATTACAATTATGATATGTTTGATAGAGTAACAAAAGTAACGAAACAAGCAAATGGAAAAGAATATAAAAATGAATATACATACAAAAATGACATGATAGAAACAATTACTCATAACAGGTTTAAATATACATTTTCATATGATACTTTTGGAAATGTAAAAGAAACAAAAGTAGGAAACCAAGTATTAGCAACAAATCATTATGAATCAAACAATGGAAACTTAGAAAGCATAGCATATGGAAATAATCAATCTGTAGCATATAACTATGATAGATTTAATAGATTAATCAAAACAGAAGGAACAAATGGACAATATGAATATACATATGATGCAAAATCTAATGTAAAAACAATAGTAGATAGTGCAAATAGTAATACACAAACATATACATATGATTTAGCAGACAGGTTAGTAAAAGAAAGCAATACAAATGGGTTTACAAGAGAGTATGAATATGATATAAATAATAATACAAATGGAATTAAGTATACATTATCAAATAAAGTAAACAGAGTTAAATACAACTATGATAATGTAAATAGGCTAAACAATATAAAATTAAATGACAATATAACATGGGAAAATAACTATGATAGCTTATCAAGAGTAAGTTCTAAAAAAATAGTAAGTGGAAGTAAGAATTATACAACAACATATACATATAAAGATGTTGAAAACGTAAAAAACAAAACAACAACACAATTAAATACAATACAAAATGGAAATAATGAAAGTATATCATATACATATGATGCAATAGGAAATATAGAAACAATTAAAAAAGGAAATGAAATAACAAACCAATATTACTATGATGAACTAAATCAATTAGTAAAAGAAATAAATATTCTAGAATACAAAATGATAACATATGAATATGATGAAGGTGGAAATATACAAAACAAGGAGGAATATTTCTATTATGGAGGAAATGCATCAAGTAGACCATCAGAAACAATCACATACACATATGGAAATACAAACTGGAGAGACCAATTAACAAGTTACAATGGAAAAGCTATAACATATGATGAAATAGGAAACATAGTGACATATGATGGAAACACATACACATGGCAAAATGGAAGGCAACTAGCAGGAATAAGAAATAGTGGTAGTACAATAACATACAAATATAACGACAATGGAATAAGAACACAAAAAACAATAAATGGAACAACAACAAACTATTATGTAGATGGAAACAAAGTAATATATGAAAAAACAGGAAGTAATGTAATTTATTATACATATAATGAAAATGGAAACATAATAGGGTTAAACTACAATAATACACAATACTACTACATAAGAAACGGACAAAATGATGTAATAGGAATACTAGATAGTAACCTAAACCAAGTAGTAAGCTATGAATACGACAGTTGGGGAAACACCATAAGCATAAAAGACGCAAATGGAAATAACATAACAAGCAGTAGCAACATAGGAATAATAAACCCATACAGATACAGAAGTTATAGATATGACACAGAAACAGGGTTGTACTACCTAAATTCACGTTACTATAACCCAGAATGGGGTAGATTTATAAATGCAGATGGGATAATAGGTGCTAATGAAGATATACTAAGATATAATTTATACATATATTGTAGTAATAATCCTGTGAATGGATTTGATCCAACTGGAATGAAGTTTATAAATCCAATAATATCAATATGGAATACAATAGGAAATGCTCTAAATTTAGTATTTGGGTTTGAGTATACAAAATCTATAAAAACCTCTCAAAGTGAAATAATAAATGACGGTATAATAAAAACTGAAGTTGGAGCAAGTGCAAGTGTAAATATTGCCAAAGTTGGTAGTTCAGATAAGCCAATATCAGTTTATGTTAACAACAATAATAAAATTTCAAATTCTAGTGTAGGAATAAAACTAAATATATTACGAACTTCTCTGACATTCAATGTGGGGGTAGAAGATATATCTTTAAGTTATGGGATAAAATCAGGGGATGTAGTGAATAGTGCACAAATAGGTATAGCACCTAAAGACTGGGCTAATGTATATTTTAGCGCTACAAGTACGTCATCATATAATCGTACTGAAAATGAAACTTATGTTAAAAGTAGCATAAGTCCCTTAATCCCAATAACTATTTATTATGCTCCATCACTAATTAAGTTTGGACCAACACGTATACTTCTACAACAAGGAATATAATAATATATGAAATTCATAAGAAAATGCGTATAAGTATGTTAGACAAAATTTATTTTTAATTTGCTAACTAAACTTTGCAAAAGCTGAAACAAATAAGATTAATATAGAATTTGCTAAAAACTTATTTATAACCATAGAAAATATATAAGAAGGAGAAATAAATTGAATTTTTATACTATAAGAGTAATAATATTTATAGTTATTTTTGTTGTAACAATGATAATTATAAGAAGAGTAACGAATACAATAACTAAGAAAAAAGCAATAGTAATTGTAATTTATTTTATAATTATATACCAGTTAATATTTTATATACAACCTGAGAAGGTATTTTTGAAATTTAATTCAGTTGAATCAGCAATGAATTATAGCTTTCCAGGAAATAAAATCTTACAAGAAATAGAAAACGAGAATTATATGTTTATAATGTATGGAAAAGACCAATACAAGACAAGCCATACACATTTTGAAAAAGCTGGTAAAGAATTTAAATTTCAATCTCCAACAAAAGGATTTACTAAATTATATACATATAAAGAATATACAATAGCAGTTGAAAGAACAAATAAAGAAGATGCATTAATTGTTATACAAGGACTGTTTCTTAAGGAAGATAAAAATGAAGTAATCGTTAAAGATTCTATAAATTCAGAGTTTCAAAATATATGTTTTTCGGATGAATATACATATACAAAGTTATATTATTCAATCATTAAAAATATAACTAATGGATATTACTTGATTATAGATGGAGATGTAATTAATCTTAAATAGTATAGTTAAATATTAATGTAATAAAATTAAAATGGAAGTGATGGCATATGATGGCGAATATTAAAAGCAAAATTCTAATAATTATTATAACTATTATATCGATCGTAATCATATATCTTATATATAATTTCTTTTACAATTGGAATTCACTTCCAAAAGGAGATTTATTAGAAAGTATAAAATCTCCAACGAATAAATATGTAATTAATTCGTATTTAGTAAGAAATTCATTAAGTGCTGATGCAATTAGAGTTGAACTAATAAATAATAAAACATCAAAAAGAAAAAATATTTATTGGGGATATCCAGAGAGTGCAGCAGATATCAAATGGATAAATGAAGATATAGTTGAAATAAATGGGCATACTTTAAATATACATAAAGATAGGCACGATTGGAGAAAATAATAGAAAAATCCAATTTTAAGAAGTAGAAAGTTTAACTAACTAAGAGTTGCTTTCTACTTTTTAAAATCACATATAACTTAACATACAAATTAGTAAAAGAAAGTAATACAAATGTGTTTACAAAAAAGTATGAATATGATACTATACATATGATGAAAATGGAAACATAATAGGGCTAAACTACAACAATACACAATACTACTACATAAGAAATGGACAAAATGATGTAATAGGAATACTAGATAACAACCTAAACCAAGTAGTAAGCTATGAATACGACAGTTGGGGAAACACCATAAGCATAAAAGACGCAAATGGAAACGACATAACAGACAGTAGCAATATAGGAATAATAAACCCATACAGATATAGAAGTTATAGATATGACACAGAAACAGGGTTGTACTACCTAAACTCACGTTACTATAACCCAGAATGGGGTAGATTTATAAATGCGGATGGACTAGTAAGCACAGGACAAGGCTTACTAAGCCATAATATGTATGTATATTGCTATAATAATCTAATTAATATGTGTGATATAAATGGAAATAGTGCTATTTTGAATGGGGCATTAATAGGATTAACTACAACTATTGGAAGTATAATAACAGCATCGGTGAAAGTCCAAAATAATATTGTAACTATTAATACAAATGAACCACCACCTCCTGAAACAGGATATAAAGCTCCTAAAAGTAAAAGTCCTGTAAAGAAACAACCTGCACCAGGTTCAAAAACAGGAGAAAAAGGTTGGCCAGACAAAAAAGGAGATATTTGGGTTCCAGATCTTGATATGCATGGTGGAGCAGGTTGGAGAGTTCATTCTCCAAATGGAGAACATAGGCATGTGTATCCAAATGGAAAAATAAGAGCCCATCAATACAGTTTAGAAATATGTTGGGATGCAGGAGGTTACAATTTATATGAAGTAACTATAAATGGAAAAAAATGTTTAACAGATGTACCACCGAGTATAGGAAATTCAAGTTTAAATGATAATTTATACTTTTTTCCTATATTAGGAAATACTCCAATGTTACCAAGTTTTTCAATGGGACTTATTCCTGCATTTGGTATATAATATAAAAATAGAAAAGGAATTAATATATAATGAATGATGATGTAATAAAAGATATAATTCAGTGGTTTGAAGGAGATACAATAAAATTTATAGATAGAGTTATGAGTGATGATTTGTTAGAACCAGAATATTCTGCTGTTATCTGCAGTAATAGAATTATAAGAATTATACAAGTAAAGAATAATACAGAAAGAAAATATGAGACAATAGAAGAATATTTAAGCTCTATTGGATACAGCGAAAAAGATATAAACATATTTATGAGGAGTAGAGAAAAAGAGCTAGAAGACTATGAAGGATATATATATAAGTTAGATTGACTGAACAAATGGGTTTAAAGGATAACATTTTAAGCTATTAAATATGATAGTTGTAGTAATAATTCAAAATAAAGCTAAAATACAAGAGTAATTGTACTCTTGTGTTTTAGCTATGAAACTATATGAGAAATTTTCAAGGTGTTGTAAATGCAATAACAGGAATATTTGGTGCATCATCACAAGTTTTGCTTTCAGCAGATAAAACAGTATATTCTGCATCACTATTTGAACCATTTATATCTGCAAAATTGGAGCTAACACAACAACAGTTATATCTAAAAAAGGTGATATAACAAGAAGTACATCATTAAAAATGGATATTACTAAGCTACAGATAGGATTTGAAGAAGAATTTGAAAAGCAAATATTTGAGAATATTTATGAATCAGCATATGCAAATTCAAGCTTAAATGGTTGGGGAATAGGTTCATTATTACTAAATGGTGCTAGTGCAACAAACTTTAGTTTTAATGAAGCTCCTGCATACTAATAAAACTAGGTTCATTACAATGTTAAACAATATAATTTATAAGGTGAAATGAACAAAATTTATGGAGGTTAGCTTTATGGAGAGTATTTTTGAAAATCAATATATATGTACAAAACAGTATTATAAAGAATGTTATAAAACTCTTTGCCTTAGAAAGCCTAGTATAATTATACTATATTTACTTTTTGGATTAAATTTTATTAGTATAATATTAGATATAGTTCTTTTTAAAGTTACGCAATTGAATAACTATACAACAAGGTTAAATGTTTTTTTAGATATAGTTATATTATTTTATCCAATATATATGTATATAAAAAATGAAAACCTTGCATATAGAAGAGACTTAGAAAGAAATCAAGGAAATCCAATACAAATAAAGTTGCTAATTTCAGAAAATAGTATAAATATATATACAATACCAAATAAAAATACTAATTTAGAATTTGTAAATATAGAAAGAGTTATAAAAACTAAAAATTATTATATTTTTATAAGTAAAGCAAAGTTATGGGTTGCAGTTAAAAAGGAGGCATTTTCTAAGGGAACACTAAAAGAATTTGAAGAGTTTTTAAAGAAAAAGAAATTATAAAAGTAATAATAGAGTATTTTCAATAAAATACCCTATTATTTTATTTCATTTTAATACTTTTTTAAAGTATCTTCGATGACATAACGAATATAGCATAAATCTTCGTTATCTTCATAAACGTTAAAAGAATAGTTATTTGTGCTATCTTTTGTTACTCTAATTGTAATAGTACCCAATTCTTTCATACTAAATACCTCCTTCTTTTGTATACAACTTAAATAGGATAACATATAAAAGAAAAATAATGTTGAAAAAAAGAAGAAAATAGAATAAGGAAGAAAAATATAGAAAAGACAAACTGGTCATATCAAAAACACGATATGACCAGTTTGTAAGACAGGAAAGTACTATCCCATAGGACGAACTAAGATAGCAAAGACGTTACGACCAGTAGGCTGACGGTCTATTTTTGGTGATAAATAGCCTAACTTAGTTAAAATCTCCAAAAGTGTTTCTGTATCACAATCTGCAATGTAGAAACTAGTGGGAAGATTATTGTCCCACTTCTTGGAAACCATTTCTAAAGAGTCTAAAATATTTAATGCCTTAGAATTTCCCCGATAATAATTTACTAAATTTTTCATCTTCTTTTACCTCCAACTCTATAAAGTAACTATAATATATCACAAAAATAGGTAAAAGTAAACAAACTAGAGAACAAAATAGGTCATATATTACATTTTTATTACTTGCTCAAATTTCATTGACTTACATTTTACAACAATGATATACTATTTATGACAAAAATGGGGAAATTTACAAATGAAATTGGAGGAAAAAATGTTTACAAATATACAAAAATCCAGAAAAATAAAACAAAAGATAACAATAATTATAATATTACTAATATGTTTTTGTAGTATTTTTAGTGTATTTCAAACATCACAAGCATACTCTATTAATTATACTCAAACAGTAAAAAGTGGAATAGATGCATTTCCAGAAAGTTATAAAACATATTTAAGAGCAATACAAGAACAACATCCTAAATGGACTTTTGATGCATATTATACAGGTATTAGTTGGAATGATTTAGTAACATATGAAACAGATCATGGTCATAACAGAGTTATAAATACAGCAGATCCTTTATGGAAATGTAGTTGTGGAAATGTAGCAAGTGGGTATGCATGTGCATCAGCAGGAATTATTAAATATTACATGGATCCAAGAAATTTCTTAGATAGTGATAAAAAAATGTTCCAATTCTTAGAAAGTTCATATAATAATAACTATAAAGTAGAGGTAGTACAAAGTATTATTAAAAATTCATTTATGAAAGGAAATGTTACATTTAAAAAAGATGGAAAAGATGTAACAATGTCATATGCGCAGATTATTATGGATGCAGCAAGTAAAAGCCAAATGAGTCCATATGCAATTGCGATTAAAATATTACAAGAAGTAGGAACTAATGGAAGCAATTCTGTAACAGGAACATATACTTTTACATATACAGATGGAAAACAATATTCAGGATATTACAATTTCTTTAATTATGGAGCATATGACACAGGTAGTGCTGTTACAAATGGCTTATGTTATGCAAAAGATAGGGGATGGGACACACCATATAAAGCAATAATTGAAGGAGCAGAAAAATATGGTGCAGATTATAACGCAAAAGGACAAAATACAATTTATTTTACTAAATGGGATGTAGTAGGAACTAAAATTTTAAAACCAGGACAAACACAAACAGTAATAGCAAGTAGTACATCTTCAAATCAATTATTTAGGCACCAATATATGACCAATATTCAAGATCCAAACAGTCAATCTAGCAGATTATACAATACATATTCAGATAATGATATTTTAGAAGAGGCACTAAACTTTGTAATACCAGTATATAATGATATGCCAGACTCAAATAAATTACCAAGTTCATTAGATAATTTAGAAGGTGATTTATATTATACTACTGGAACAGACATTATGGTACGTAGTGAACCAAAAACAAGTGGAGCTAGAGTAGATTGTATTACAGCAAAAGATACAATAGTAACAGTACTTGAAAGACAAACAGCATATAACAATGGATTATATTGGGACAAAGTAAAATTAGCAAATGGAAAAACAGGATATATGGCAAGTAAATATTTAGCACCATGTGGAAATAGTAACACAAATAACAATACAAATTCAAATAAGGCAAAAATAGTAAATAATAAAGTGAAAGCCATATCAAATATTAATGTAAAATCCTTAGTAAATGAATTGAAAATAACAAATTATGAAGTAGTAAGAAATGGAACTAAAAAGGCAGATACAGATCTAGTAGGAACAGGAGATATATTAAAAGATAAATCTAATAACAAAGAATATGTAATATCTGTATTAGGTGATATGAATGGTGATGGAAAGATGACGCCAGCAGATTCAACAGTAGCCCTAAGATCATATGTTGGTTTAAACCAAACAGGAGACGATGTAAAACTAGCAGGGGATGTAAATGGAGATGGAAAAATTACACCAGCAGATTCAACTATAATTTTAAGAGCATATGTTGGGTTAACTCAAGTAAATATATAAGTTAGGAGCTGATAATAATGATAAAGAAACTTAAAATTACACTTTTATTAGGTATAATTTTTTGGATAGTTATATGTACACATTCATTTGCAAGAATTAAAACAAATGATCCTACAGTTAATTCAGGAGGAACTGTGACAATAACAATACGTAGTGATGAACCAGTTGCATCAGGAGCTATAAAAATAACATCTAATGATGGATTAATATTTAAAAGTGCATCAGGAGGAACTGTAAATGGTAATTTAGTTGCATTTTCGAAAACAAATAATGAAACAGCTAATATTGCTACATATACTTTTACAGCACCAGAAGTAAATGAAGATAAAAAATATAAAATAGTATTTTCTTCTCAAGATATGGCAGATGAAAATGGAAATGCAGTAGCATCATCTAGTGCAACAGCAACAGTAACTGTCAAAAAAGTAGCAAATAGTGGGGGAAACAATGGAGAAAGCACAGGTTCATCTACACCAGAAAAAGCAACAATGACAAAAGTAAAAGTAGGAGATAAAACATATACTAAAAGCGGATTTACAGTAAAAGTAGAAAACAACGTTACAAGTATTAAGGTAGTACCTACAATTAGTAATGGAGAATCATATACAATTAATGGAGGAACAGATAATACAGTAAAATTAGAAGAAGGTACAAACACTGTTAATATTAAGTTAGCATCAGGAAATACATATAAAATATATATTAGAAGAGCAGCTAAAGTAGATGATACTCCTAATATTATAGATGAAGAACCAAAACCTAAAGAAGAGGAAAATATATTTTTAAAGAGTTTAATGGTAAAAGGAGTGACACTAGAAGAAGAAAAAATAGAACTACCTTTAGCACCAGAATTTATTGCAGAAATATATGAATATGAAATAATTTTAGATGAAACAATGTCTAATATTACAAAACTAGATATTGAAGCTGTTGCTAATAAAGATGATTGTACAATAGAAATACAGGGAAATGAAGAAATACAAGATGGAGAAAATATAGTTACAATTACAGTAAAATCAAAAGATGGAAAAATTACAAAAACTTATAAAATTTTTGTTACAAAATGTGCTGAGACGGAACCAGTTATAGCTAATACAGATGAAGAACCTAAACAAGAAGAAAATAGTTTTTTTACTAAAAGTACATTAAAAATTATAATAGTTGCATTTACTAGTGGGGTAGCAATTTTAGGTATTATATTTGCAATAATTGAATATAAATATGGCAAAAATGAAGAACAAATAAGCTTTGAAGAAGATGATGAAATAGGAGAAGCCTCTTTTCCAGGAATTACTCTTGAAAAAGAAAATGAACTAGAAGAAATGTATACACCAGAATATGAAGAAGAAAAAACAAAAAGAAAAGCAAAATCAAAAGGAAAACATTTTTAGAAATAGAAGAAACCTCAATTAATATGGAGGTTTCTTCTATTTTAACTCTACAACAGTTACACCCATTTCACCTTCACCAAAAGTTCCTAAGCGAAAACTTTTTACATGTGAGTTTGTCTTTAAAAAATTATGAATTCCCCTCATAAGTGCACCAGTTCCTTTTCCATGAACAATACGTACATTGCTTAGTTTTGCAAGTACACAGTCATCTAAATATTTATCAACTACAAAAACTGCTTCATCTACATTATAACCAATTACATTAATTTCAGTTGTTGCAGATTTTGTTTTATTTGTTTTATAATTAGAAGAACCGTTAAAAGCCTTTTCATTAAAAGAAACGATATTGGTTATACTAGAAATAGGCAACATTAGTTTTGCACTACCAAGCTGTATTTGCACTTTATCCGACTTATTTGGAATATTTAAAACAATACCTTGTTGGTTTAAATGACCAATATAAACAGTTGTGCCAACTTTTAAATCTTCTTTTTTTATAGAAGAAGCAAAATCTTTACTATTTATAATATTACTAGAAGTTTTCTTTAAACTTTCATTTAATTTATTGCGGATTTGATTTAAATCCTTTATAGAAGAAGAGCTTGCATTTTCATATATTTCATTCATTTTAGAAATATAATGGCTTGCTTCTTCTTTTGCATCAAGTAAAATTTTTCTTGCTTCTTGCTTTGCCTTATCAATATAGGAAAGTCGCGTTTCATTAAGAGATTTTTCTTTTTCTTCTAAAGATTTACGAAGTAATGTAATTTGGCTTGAACTTTTTTGAATTTGTTCTTTTTCATTTTCAATCCACAATTTATCATCATATATATTTTTCAATAATTCTTCAATATGAATTTGATCAGCATCTAAGAAAGATTGTGCTCTTTTTATAATATTATCATCTAAACCTAATTTTTTACTAATAGCAAATGCATTACTTCTTCCGAGGAATACCAATTAGTAGCTTATAAGTAGGCTTTAAAGTTTCTAAATCAAATCCTACACTTGCATTTTCAAATCCATTAGATACAAGAGCATAGTTCTTTAACTCTGAATAATGGGAAGTAGAAACAGTAAGACAGCCTTTATTTTTTAAAGTTTCTAGAACACTAATAGCTAAGCTACTTCCTTCAACAGGATCAGTTCCAGAACCTAATTCGTCTAAAAGAACAAGACTTTTATCAGTGCAATTACTTAAAATTTGAACAATATTACTCATATGAGAAGAAAAAGTACTTAAAGATTCCATAATACTTTGTTCATCACCAATATCCGCATAAATGCTATCAAAAATACAAATACTACTTTCATCTTTTGCAGGAATAAATAAACCACTACATGCCATTAAACAAAGTAAACCTACAGTTTTTAATGTAACAGTTTTTCCGCCAGTATTTGGACCTGTAATAATAAGAGATGAAAATGTTTTGCCAAGTTCGATATTAATAGGAACTACTCTATCGTTAGAGATAAGAGGATGACGAGCACCTATTAGTGAAATTTCTTTATTATCATTAATTTTAGGATAAACTCCATCTAAACTTATAGCATATTTTGCTTTTGCAAAAATAAAATCTATAGTACCAATTGTTATATAATCTTCTCTTAATTCATTAACATATGGTGCAAATAAAGAAGAAATATGAGATAAAATTCGTTCTATTTCAAGCATTTCTTCAGACTGTAAAACATGTAATTCATTATTTAAGTCAAATATTACCATAGGCTCAATAAAAACAGTAGAACCGGCTTGCAGAAACATCATGAATAAATCCCTTTACCATACTTCTATATTCGTCTTTAATAGGGACCACATAACGATTATTTCTAATAGTAATAACACTTTCTTGAACATATTTAGAATATGTAGAAGAATGAATAAAACCATTTAGTTTGTCCTTAATAGTATCTTCTAATTTTTTCTTTTCTTTACGAATAGAAGATAATTTTGATGAAGCTGAATCTAAAATAGTATTTTCATCTAAAATAGAATTTTCTACTGCTTTTATAATAGAAGGATTAGTATATAATTTTGAAAAATAAGAATCACTAGTAGGAAACTTATTTATATCTCGTTCATTATAAAAATAGTTTTTTAAATCAGCGCTAGTTTTTAAAATTTGTGTCAATTGCAGAATAGATGCAATATTTAGGGAACCGTCGCTTTGTAAAATTTTTAATATATAGTCAATATTACCTATATTTACAAAATAAGGCGCGTTTTCCGTAAGTAATAGAGTAGCTTCAAGTGTTTCTTGCAATAATTTTAAAACAGTATCTCTATTACAATTTGGTTTTAAATTATAACATAATGTTTTACCAAGATCAGTTACACAAAAAGTACTAAGCTTGTCTAAAATAGTAAGATATTCTAATTTTTCAATACATTTTAAATTCATAAAATCTAATTTCCTTTCTAATGTTACTATTATACTACAGAAATATTACAATTTAAATACATTTTGTAAAAGTTGGAAAAAAGTATTGTAATTAGAAAAAATATATAGTATAAATATTAATAGATTAAGAATAATAATAGTAAAATAATTAATAAGTGAGGGATTTCAAATGAAAAAATTTAAAAAAGTATGTTTATTAATGGTAGTTGTATTTTTATTAAGTGTAACAGTTGTTTATGCAACAGGTAGTACAATTAATATTGATACACAAGGAACAACAATAGGAGGGGATGGTAATACAACACAAAAAAATACTGTAAATACTATACCAACAACTCCAAATACAAGCACTTATAAAAATTCAACAAACACAACAGATTTACCAAAGACAGGTGCTGATGATTATTTAATTATATCAGTAGTTGCAGTTTTAGGTATAGCAGGTGTTTATGCATTTAAAAAGATTAATGATTATAAAGATATCTAAAAATAAATGGCAAATTGGAATGCGGATTTTATAGAACAAACAGGTGGATAGGTTTATGCTTATTCACCTGTTTGTTCTATAGCTTTTATGAGTCTTCGTCTATTTTTTACATTATTACAAGTTATTAAAGTAATTTCTCTTTTTCCATTTGTATTTTGGTTAGTACAAGATAAATCATCTGCAGCTATTTCTGTACTTAAGTAGACCTCATAATTTACTTTTGCTCCGATGTAAATCATAAATTGAAATAATATCTCCAATCTGTAATTTTTTTAGCCTACTAAAGAATTGATAGTTGTTGTAATTATGTCCAGCAATACAAAGGTTTCCGTACCTCATTAGGATTAGGACCGTAAAATTTACAAGGAGCAATTTTTAATAAAGCATAGCTAAATTCATTTATAATAGGATAATTTATTCCAAGTGCCTTTATTTCAATTAAGCCAACTACAGAAAATGCAAGAGAGTTAGCCTGATAGGAATTGCTATTTTGTACAAGAGATGTAGAATAATCTGGAGTATAGTTTTCATACAAACTTGTTATACTAAAATTGTTTATAATTCCTTCTGACAGGTTTTCATTTACTTTTTTATCATATTGTAAATAAAAGTAATAACCAGAAACTAAAATAGATAAAACTAAGCAAAAAATAAATTGAAATTTAAAGAAATTAGGATGTATTTTTTTTCTTGTTTTTTTATTTGTAGAAGTATTTCTATTATTTTCACTAGAAGATAGAATTTGATTCATTTACTTTCCTCCATAAGATATTTACTAATATTTTTTCATAAAATATAAAAAATATTTATGATAATACAAAAAAAGTCTATTATATTGCTAAAACAAGTTAAATATGCTAAAATTAATACATTACAAAGGAGGATTTTAAAATGAGAAGTATGGCAAGTTATTTATTATTAATATTTATGGTAATGTTTTGGGTATTTAGGTTAATAGTATCATTTACCTCAAGTATAGGACAAGATATAGGTTTTGCACCAATGAACATAAATGTAGAAATAGTTTTATTATTTATTACATTAGTTTCAATTGCATTAGTAGGAAAAAGAAAGTTAATAGGAGCTATTCTTTATTTAGTATCATATGGCTTTTATTTTGGAGTAGATTTATATAATATTGTTATTGGTATATTAGCAGGTTCGAATACAATTGCTAGCTATTCTAACGCTATTGTATCTTTTATTGGTGTTGTATTACCAGTTTCAGTATTTTTCAATATGTTAATAGATAAAAATAGGACAAACCATCCAGTAGATAAGAAAACAGATTGGTTTTATAAAAACGAAGAATTTGATAGAAAATTAGATGAAAGAGCAGATCAAAATCAATATCGTAATTACTAATATTTTAGGAGAAGTAGAATGACAAAATATTTAAAAGAAGAAATAAATGTTAACATTATTCTAAAAATAGCAGATGATTTAAAAAAAGGTAAAATTGTGGTTTTTCCAACAGATACAGTTTATGGGATTGGAACTAATTCATATAATGAAGAAGCTTGTAAGAGAATTTATGAAATAAAAGGAAGACCAGAATTTAAACCTTTAACTGTTTTAATTTCAAATATTCATATGTTAAAAGAAATGGTAGATGAAATAAATCCTGTAGAACAAAAGTTAATAGATACTTTTTGGCCAGGTCCATTAACTATAAAATTTAAGAAGAAAAATGGAGTTTTCCCTAATATTGTATCTGCAGGAGATAATTATGTAAGAGTTCGACTTGTAAATAAAGGTATTGCTTCTAAACTTATTGATGTATCAGGAGTTCCACTTGTTGCTCCTAGTGCAAATCTTTCAGGAAGTGTAACAGGAACAAAAATAGAAAACATTATTAATGAATTAGGTGAAAAAGTAGATTATATACTAGATTATGGAGATATAGAAAATGACGAAGTATCTACAATTGTACAAGTAGAAGGAGAAGAAGTTATTATTATAAGAGAAGGAAAAATAAAAAAAGAAGAATTAGAAAAAGTAGTAAAGGTAAAGGAGTAAGAAAGTTTTAAAACAACGATATAAATCATGTAGCAAAAATTTTGAAGTGTCTGAAATCAAGAAAAATAAGTTTTTACATATTTCAATAAAAAGCGAGGTGAATGATGATGAAAAATAAAATTATTGAAGTTCAAGATATAAGCATAAATGTAACAAATATGAATTCAAGAGATTATATCTGTATTTCTGATATTGCAAAAGCCAAAAGTGATAAATCACGAGCTGCTGATATTATAAGAAATTGGTTGCGTAATAGGAGTACATTAGATTTTTTAACTGCTTGGGAACAATTATATAATCCGAATTTTAAAGTGTTCGAATCTGAACACTTTAGAAAACAAGTAGGGTTATTAACATTTACACCAAGTGTTACAGAATGGTGTGAGAAAACAAATGCAATTGGTATGTACTCTAAATTAGGCAAATATGGTGGAACTTATGCGCATAAAGATATTGCATTTGAATTTGCATCTGCAATAAGTCCAGTATTTAAATTATATTTAATAAACGAATTTGAACGATTAAAAGAGCTAGAAAATCAAAATACAGAATGGGATGTTAAGAGAATATTAACTAAGAATAATTATTTAATACATACTGATGCAATAAAAAATTATATACTTCCACATAATGATTATTATAAAGATCGAGAATGGCTAAAGTATGCAGAAGAGGCAGATATTTTAAATGTTGCTATTTTTAATACAACTGCTAAAAAATGGAGAGAACTTAATCCAGATTTAGCAAAAATGTCTAACGTTAGAGATTATGCATCAATAAATGAACTAACAGTATTATCTAATTTAGAATCACATAATGCAGAGTTGATTAAAGAAGGAAAAAGTAAAGAAGAAAGATTTGAGATATTAAGTGGAATTGCTAAATATCAGTTAGATATACTAAGAAATGCTGAAAAGATAAAACTGTTAGAAGATAGTAAATGATGATATTTTTGATATAGGAGAATAAGAATGAATTTAGATAAAAATTATGATGCCATAATATTTGATTTGGATGGAACTCTATGGGACACGATTGATAGTTGTATGAAATCATTGGAACACATAGAGAGTAAGTATCCAGATATTACTAAAAAAATAACAAGAGAACAAGTTAAATGTTCAATGGGTAAACCATTTGATGAAATTGTGGAACTATATTATGGTTATTTGCCTAAAGATAAGGCTATTAATTATGCTAGAGAAGCATTTAATAAAAATATAGAAAACTTACTTGAATATGGTGGGATTTTATATACTAATACTAAAGATACAATATTAGAATTAAGTAAAAAATATAAATTATATATAGTTAGCAATTGTGTTGAAGGATACATTGAGTCTTTTTTTAATACAAGTAGGCTACAAGATTGTTTTCAAGATTATGAGAGTAATGGAAAGACTAGATTAAACAAAGGAGAAAATATTAGACTTATTATTGAAAGAAATAAAATAGAACACGCTATATATATTGGAGATACAATAAGTGATAAAGAAGCAGCGGATTTTGCGAATATTCCATTTGTATATTCATCTTATGGATTTGGAATTGTTAACCAATATGATTATAAAATTGATAATATTAAGGATTTATTAAGTATTTTAAGATGACAAAGATAGTAAAAGGAAGTGATATAAATGGAAAATGAACAAAATAAAACTAATATCAACTGGTATCCAGGGCATATGGCGAAAACTAAAAAACAAATTATAGAAGATTTAAAACTTATTGATATTGTAATTGAGTTAATAGATGCTCGCATACCAATTTCAAGTCAAAACCCAGATATAAGAGAAATGGTAGGAAATAAAAAGAAAATTGTACTTCTAAATAAAAGTGACTTAGCAGATGAAAAAGAAAATGCAAAATGGATAAAATACTTTGAAAAAGAAGGTACAAGAGCAATTTTAACCGATTCTAATTCTGGAGCAGGAGTTCAAGAATTAGTAAGAAAAATAAAAGAAATAGCAAAAGAAGACTTAAGCGAAATGGCTAAAAAAGGGAGAGTAGGAAAGTCTATTAGAGTTATAATTTTAGGTATTCCAAATGTAGGAAAATCCTCTTTAATCAATAGGATATCAAAAAAAACTTCAGCAGGAGTAGGAAATAAACCAGGTTTTACAAAACAAACACAATGGATACGTTTATCAGATAATATTGAATTACTAGACACACCAGGAGTTTTATGGCCAAAATTTGAATCTAATGAAGTAGCTCTAAACTTATCTTTTACAGGAACAATTAAAGATGAAGTATTAGAAAAAACAGAAATTGCATTTTATTTAGTAAAGTATTTATTAGAAAATGAAGAAGAAAAACTATTGGAAAGATACAAGCTAACAAAAGAAGATATTAACAATATAAGACAAAATGTGCAAAACAGTAATGAACAAATTGGAGAAATCATGAATTTAATTGCAAAAAAAAGAGGTGCTATTATTTCAGGAGGGCATATTGATGAAGAAAAAGCAGCAGGAATTATTATAGACGATTTTAGAACTGGAAAAATGGGAAGAATAACACTTGAAAAAGCAAATTAGGATTACTATTTTATCTTACATGGCAAAAAGTAGCTCCACGTGTCGGTTACGCTTTTCTTTTCGAAACCTGAGAGAAAAGAAAATGCCTAACCGGTAGCAATTTCTTAGCCGTAGCATTTTTAATGCGTACGGATAAGTTATGCGTAGTGATGGAGCGGATTTTAATATAATAATTTAAATAGCAGCAAGGAGGAAGTTTTGGAAACAATTTTAAATTCTTTTAAAAAGAAAGAAAAAGAAGAGGTAAATTTAATGTCACCTTTAGTATGGGCATATGTAGGAGATGCAGTATATGAGCTATATATTCGTAATTACTTTATAAATACAACAAAATTAAATGCTCACAAATTACATATAAAATCAATTTCATATGTAAAAGCAAGTGCACAAGCAAACATATTAGAAAAGCTAATGCCTAGTTTAACTGAGGAAGAAAAGAACATAGTAAGAAGAGCAAGAAATACACGGAAACCACCATATAGCGAAAAATGCAAGTGTAGCAGACTACACACATGCAACAGCATTTGAGGGATTAATAGGGTATTTATATTTAATAGGGGAAGAAGAAAGATTAAAAGAAATTTTAGAAAAATGCATATAAAATAAGGAGTGAAAAAGTTTTAAACTATTGTGAAGCAAAAGGACTATAGAAAGTCTACTGCATTATTACTGAATTAATTCTTAAACATAAAAAGCCTAGAAATGCTTTTAAATAAGTATTTCTAGGCTTTATGGTTCTGGTGACCCCTACGGGAATCGAACCCATGATTCAGCCTTGAGAGGGCTGCGTCTTAACCGCTTGACCAAGGGGCCACATTAATACTTACATAGAATAACATGTTTTTCTATTTCTGTCAATTATTTTTCTACACATATTAAAAAACTGTGTAAATCTCTTGACAAAGTTTAAAAATACGATATAATATATACGAACAAAGATTTGCAATATTTTAAGGAGTAATTATGAAAGATAGGATAGATAATATACTAGTAAAATTACAATATTTTCCTACAAGACAAAAAGCAAAATATGCTATTGAAAATAACTGTATTTTTGTAGAAGATAAGCTAATTACTAAGGCTAGTAAAGTAATAGATGAACAAAGTAAAATAGAAGTAAAAGGTGAAACTCTAAAGTTTGTAAGTCGCGGAGGGTTAAAACTAGATAAAGCAATAAAAGTATTTACAATAGATTTAAAAGAAAAAGTATGTATAGATATAGGAGCATCAACAGGAGGTTTTACAGACTGCATGTTACAAAATGGAGCAAAAAAAGTATATGCAATAGATGTAGGGCATGACCAATTAGATGAAAGTTTAAAACAAGACAATAGGGTAATCAATTTAGAAGGAACTAACATTAAAGAAATAAGGATAGACGAATTTGAAAAAGTAGATTTTATATCAATAGATGTTTCTTTTATTTCATTAACAGCAGTATTAGATAAAGCATATGAGATATTAAAACAAAATGGAGAAATAGTAGTTCTAATAAAACCACAATTTGAAGCAGGAACAGAGTATATTAACAAAAATGGGGTAGTAAAAGATAAAAAAGTACATTTAAAAGTAATAGAAAAAGTAATGCTATTTGCAAGTAGCTTGCAGTTTGAAATATTAGGTTTAGAATATTCACCAATAAAGGGTCCTGCAGGAAATATAGAATATTTATTATATTTAAAAAAGACTACATCAAATTTAGAGCTTTTTAGTGCGAGAAATACTATAAAACAAACAGTAGAAAAAGCACATAATGAATTGAAAAAGGAGTAGAAGATATGATATCAAATTTACATATTAAAAATATAGGAATTATTGATGATATAAGTATTAACTTAGACCAAGGCTTTAATGTATTAACAGGAGAAACAGGGGCAGGAAAAACTTTAATAATAGATTCTTTATCAATTATTGCAGGAGGAAGATTTTCAAAAGAAATGATAAGAAAAGGACAAGACCAGTCCTTTGTAGAATTATGCCTATATTTACCAAACCACAAAGATTCGATAGATGGAAATATTATTATATCAAGAGAAGTATTTAGTAATGGCAGAAACTTGTGTAAAATTAATGGAAGAATGGTAACAGTAAATGAACTAAAAGAATTTATGCAAGATATTATAGATATACATGGGCAACAAGATAACCAAACAATATTAGAGCCATCATCACATATACAATACTTAGATGGATTTTCACGGAAAAGAAATAGAAAAATTAAAAAATGATTATCAAATACTATATGAACAGTATTGTGATGTGAAGCTTAAATTAAAAGAAAACTATGGTGATGATAAAGAAAAACAAAGAAAACTAGATTTATTAAAATATCAAGTAAATGAAATAGAAGAAGCAAACTTAAAAATAGGAGAAGAAGAAACACTAGATGGAACAAGAGTTATAATTCTAAATTCAGAAAAAATTTCAGAAGGACTAAATGAAGTAGATGAGGAAATTGGAACTAATGCTATAGATTCAATTTCAAAAGCAGTAAGAGCATTAGAGAAAATTGAAAATTTGGATAGTACATATGAAGAAAAATTAAATAATTTAAAAAGCATTTATTACGATTTACAAGAGTTAGAAAGAGATATAAATGGATTAAAAGATGATGTGGATTTTGATGAAGAGGAAAGGCAAAAAATAGAAGAAAGGTTAGATTTAATATTTTCTTTAAAAAGAAAATATGGAAATACAATAGAAGAGATTTTAAAATATAAAGAAGAAACACAAGAAGAAATTAACCAAATAGAAAATTTAGAAGAATATAGAAATAACCTAAAGAAAACATTAGAAGGGTTAGAAACTAATATGTTTTCTTTAGCTAAAAAAATGGATGATGTAAGAAATGAAAAGGCAAAGGTATTATCTAGCAAAATTAGTGAAGAATTGCAAGATTTAGAAATGAGAAATGCAAGTTTTAATGTAGTTGTTACATTTGATGAAGGTGGAGAGTTTAACAAAAATGGATTAGATAAAGTAGAATTTTTCATTAAAACAAACACAGGAGAAGATTTTAAGCCATTAATTAAAATTGCATCTGGTGGAGAAATGTCAAGAATAATGCTAGCAATTAAAAATGTGCTTGCAAGTATAGATAAAGTACCAGTACTTATATTTGATGAAATTGATACAGGAATTAGTGGAGTTGCTGCAAACAAAGTAGCAGAGAAAATGAAACAAATAGCAAGTCATCATCAAGTATTATGTGTAACGCATTTAGCACCAATTGCAGCAAAAGGAGACTATAACTATTATATTAGTAAATCAGTAATAAACGAAACAACGAAAACTAGTGTAAATAAATTAAATGAAGAAGAGGTACTTCGGTGAGATTGCAAGAATTGCAAGTGGAGAGGTAAATGAAGTAACATTAGAACATGCAAAGCAATTACGAAATAAATAGAAATATTAAAATACATAATGCAAAATGTAAACCAATTAGACATTATGTTAATAAAGTGGTATAATATAAGTAGTTACCAAAGTAAAAAATAAAAACCCTAATATAGGGGAGTTAGAGAAGGAGAAAAACACATGATGACAAAGAAAATTGAAACACAAGAAGTTCTTTATTGGTTCTTAGCACGGTTAACACAAGGGTTAATGCTTCTATCTGTAATCTTAATTACGATTATCATTATAGGTGATATAAGAATTAAGAATATGGAACAGCCGAGACGTATAGAGTGGGACACCATTTTGGGAACAGAAAAATCTGTAGAAGAAGTAAAAAGCTACATCCAAAGCTTACCATTACCTGATATGAGCGATGTACCACGTATTCAAGAAGATCCTGTAGTAATACAGGGAGATATAGTTAAGCCAATCATCGAAGAAAAGAAAGATGGACTAAAAGAGCTTAATGTATCAGCTTACTGTGCATGTGAACAATGCTGTGGAAAAACGGATGGAATTACTGCATCTAATACAAAAGCACAGCAGTGGCATACCGTAGCAGCAGGATCAAACTACAAATTTGGTACAAAGATATACATTTCTGCTTTAGAAAATACACCATCAGGTGGCTGGTTTGTAGTAGAAGACAGGGGTGGCAAGATTGATGATAGCCACTTAGACGTATATTTTGAAGATCATCAAGAAGCATTACAGTTCGGGAGGCATAATTATGAATGTATGATTTATAATTAATGCAGGGGAGAGCAGTGTTATCCCTTGCTTCTCCTTTTGTTGGAATAAAATTGAAAATACTATTAATAAAGGTTTACATTATGCTAATTCTAAGGTATAATAGGATAATATAAAAGAGAAGAAAGTAGGGAATAAAATGAGCGAAAATGAAAATAATCAAGTAGAGGAAGAATTAGATATTAACCATCTAATGCAAGTAAGAAGAGAAAAGTTAGAAGAATTACAGAAAAATGGGAAAAATCCATTTGAAATTACAAAATTTAATAGAACAAATACAGCGGGAGAAATAAAGGAAAACTTTGAAAATTTTGAAGAAAAAGATGTTACAGTAGCAGGAAGAATTATTGCAAAAAGAATTATGGGAAAAGCTTCTTTTTGTACAATTCAAGATTGCGATGAAAAAATACAAAGTTATGTAAGTATTAACGATTTAGGTGAAGAAAGCTATAAAGAGTTTAAAACATATGATATAGGAGACATTATTGGAATTACTGGTTTTGTATTTAAAACAAGAACAGAAGAAATTTCTGTACATGCTAAAAGTGTAACATTACTTTCAAAATCATTAAGACCACTTCCAGAAAAGTTCCATGGGTTAAAAGACCCAGATTTACGTTATCGTCAGAGATATACAGATTTAATAGTAAATCCAGAAGTAAAGAAAACATTTGAATTAAGAAGTAGAATTATAAAAGAAATGAGAAACTTCTTAGATAGTAAAGGATATATGGAAGTAGAAACACCTATATTAAATACTATTGCAGGTGGAGCAACAGCAAAACCATTTGTAACACATCATAATGCGCTAGATATCGATATGTATTTAAGAATTGCACCAGAATTATATTTAAAAAGACTTATAGTAGGTGGTTTTGATAAAGTATATGAAATAGGTAGGTTATTTAGAAATGAAGGAATGGATTTAAAACATAATCCAGAGTTTACATCTATGGAATTATATGCAGCATATGAAGACTATAATGACATGATGAATATAACAGAAGAAATGGTATCTACTATTACTAAAAACATATTAGGAACAACCAAAATTACATATCAAGGAGTAGAAATAGACTTAACACCATCATGGAAAAGAATTACAATGATAGATGCAATTCGAGAAGTAACAGGAATAGACTTTAATAAAATTACAACAGATGAAGAAGCTATAAAACTTGCAGAAGAAAGAAAATTGGAAGTAGATGATATAAAGAAAACAAGAGGAAATATTATTAATATATTCTTTGAAGAATATGTTGAAGAAACATTAATACAACCAACATTTGTATGTGATTATCCAGTAGAAGTATCACCATTAACAAAAAGAAAACAATCTGATCCACGCTTAACAGAAAGATTTGAACTATTTATAGGTGGAAGAGAATATGGAAATGCATATTCAGAGTTAAATGACCCAATAGACCAATATGAAAGATTTAAAAAGCAAGTAGAAGCAAGAGAAGCAGGAGACGAAGAAGCAAATATGATGGATGAAGACTTTGTACAAAGCTTAGAAATTGGTTTACCTCCAACAGGAGGATTAGGAATGGGAATAGATAGACTTATTATGTTATTAACAGATTCTAGCTCAATAAGAGATGTACTATTATTCCCAACAATGAAACCACTAAATTAGTATTTTTTAGCAATAAAAAGGAAGGAGGTTAACTATGAAAGTATCTATTAATACAATGCAAAAATTATCTAAAATAAAAAATTCAGTATATGATGATATAAAAATAGAATACTTATACCATTCAAACAAACTTGAAGGAAGTACTTTCAATGTTGAGCAATTAAATATTCTATTAGAACAAAAAGTAGTAATAGGTGAACATTCTATCGATGATGTACAAGAAACTATTAATTCTTTAGAATTGTTTGATTTTGTAATAAATACTTTAAATGAGCAGTTAACCCCTATGTTACTTAGAGAATATCATTCAATTTTAAAGAAGAATACAAGTGATGCAAATTATGGATTTGTTGGAGTATATAAAAAAATACCAAATAAATTAAGATCAGTAAATATTGAATTATCACAACCATATGAAGTTTTAGAGCAAATAGAAAGGTTATTAGAGAAAAAAATAGAAACTTTAAAAGATATAGCTGATTTTCATCAAAAGTTTGAACATATACATCCTTTTCAAGATGGAAATGGAAGAATAGGAAGATTTATTATGCTAAAGCAGTGTATAGAAAATGAGGTTGACCTTATTACTATTGATGATGAATATAACAAAGAATATAGAGAAGCATTATATAAAGCACAAACAGCAGAAGATATAGAACCATTAATTGAGATTTTTAAAAAATGCCAAATAAGACTTGATGAAAAGCTATCTAATTGTATACAAATAATAAAACAAGTAGAAGAGGAAATTAATTAGTTTAGTGTTAACAAAAATACCTTAGGGGGTAAAAATGATTTTAGAAAATAAGTTACATATTACAGACCAAGCAGAACTTGCAAGGGAAGAAGAAAGAATTAGTAAAATATGTGCAAAAGAAATGTTTGAAACAGGATATTTAGATACATTAGAAGTAGGAACATTTGAAAGTTTAAAAAAAATCCATAAATTCTTATTTGAAGAAATATATGAATTTGCAGGAAGTCTTAGGAAAGTAAATATAGCAAAAGGAAACTTTAGATTTACACCTCTTGCTTATCTTGAAGAAGCAGTAAAAAACATTGAAAAAATGCCACAATCAACATATGATGAGATAATAGAAAAATATGTTGAAATGAATATTGCACATCCATTTAGAGAAGGAAATGGAAGAAGTACAAGAATATGGGTAGACTTAATTTTAAAAAAGGAGTTAAATGTAGTAGTTGATTGGAGTAAAGTAGATAAAACAGATTACTTACTTGCAATGGAACGTAGCCCTATAAAAGATACAGAAATAAAAGAACTGTTAAAACAAAGTTTGACTAATAAGGTAAATGATAGGCAAATATATATGAAAGGGATAGACAATAGTTATTTATATGAAGGCTATTTAGCATTTAAAACAGAAGAACTATAAAATTAAAACAAAGGAGAGAGTATATGTTTAATTTTTCATTTGATAAAAGATTTCTATATATTATTTTAGGAATTAGTGTATTATGGGGATTAATGGGAATGACAAAATTGGAATGGTTAGGGTTATTATTAACACTTCCAGGAGTTATTGTTGCAATCACTTTTCATGAGTTTGCACATGCATATGCAGCATATAAATTAGGAGATGACACTCCTAAAATGCAAGGTAGGTTAAACTTAAACCCAGCAAGCCATCTAGACCCTATTCGGATTTGTTTTACTTATATTTGCACATATTGGATGGGGAAAACCTGTACAAATTAACCCAAGAAATTTTGATAGAAAATACTCTATGTCAGCAGGAGAAGCAATAGTTTCTGTAGCAGGACCAGCTATGAACTTTGTACTTGCAATTGTATTTACTCTTATTTATGCAATAATTGCTAAATTTGCACCAATGTTTGCAATATCTGAAATTGGATTTTATGTTATGATAATAATAAAATATGCAGCGATTGTAAACGTAGGGCTTGGAGTATTTAATTTAATACCACTTCCACCATTAGATGGTAGCAAAATTTTTAGAAATTTTATGTCATATAAGGTAAAAGAATGGCTAGATAGATATGAACAATACTTTTATATAGCATTTTTAATATTATGGGTAACAGGGCTTGCAGGAGATATAATATCTCCAATTATTAGTTTTATAACTGATGGATTATTTAAATTAATAGGATTAATATTTAGAGTTCCAATGATTTAGGAAAAGGAAAAGAAAATGGAAAAAGATATATATACTTTAGGAATTGAATCAAGTTGTGATGAAACTTCTGTATCTGTTGTAAAAAATGGTAGAGAGGTTCTTTCTAATGTAATTCATTCTCAAATTGATATTCATAAGCAGTTTGGTGGAGTAGTTCCAGAGATTGCATCTAGAAACCATGTAGAAGCAATTTCAACTGTAACAAAAGAAGCACTAAAAGAAGCAAAAATAGATTTTTGTGATATAGATGCAATATGTCCTACTTATGGGCCAGGCCTTGTGGGAGCATTACTAGTAGGTGTTGCATATGCAAAAGCACTTTCATATGCTATTTCAAAACCATTAGTAGGTGTAAACCATATAGAAGGACATATTGCAGCAAATTATATTACAAACTTAGAGCTAGAACCACCATTTTTATGTTTGGTTATTTCAGGAGGACATACACATCTTATTCATATTAAAGATTACACAGAACTTGAAATATTAGCTCGTACACGTGATGATGCAATTGGTGAAGCATTCGATAAAGTAGCAAGGGTAATAGGTTTAGAATATCCAGGAGGACCTAAAATAGACAAACTTGCAAAAGAAGGTAAGCCCAATATTGAACTACCACATACATATTTTGAAGATAGTTTAGATTTTAGTTTTAGTGGAATAAAAACAGCAGTTTTAAATTTACATCATAAAAATCCAGAGATAAATAAAGCAGATTTATGTGCAAGCTTTGAAAGTACTGTAATAGATATGTTACTTACAAATACTAAAAAGGCTTTAAAGCAATTGAATATAAAGAAAATAGCATTAGCAGGAGGAGTTTCCGCAAATTTACACATAAGAAATGCTTTCTTTAAAATGGGTGAAGAAGAGGGAGTAAAGATATATTATCCAGATTTAAAGCTTTGTACAGATAATGCAGCAATGATTGCTTCTGCTGGATACTATAATTTCTTAAAAGGAAACTTTTCAGATTTATCACTAAATGCCATTCCAAATTTGAAAATATAGAAAGGGAGAAATATGGCTATATATGTAATAGCAGATTTACACTTATCTTTTAAATCTCCAAAACCAATGAACATATTTGGAGATAATTGGGATAACCATGAAGAAAAGATAAAAAAAGATTGGATAGAAAAAGTAAAAGAAGATGATATAGTAGTATTACCAGGAGATTTTTCTTGGGCAATGAGTTTAAATGATGCATATTTAGACTTTAAATACTTAAATGAGTTACCAGGAAAGAAAATATTATTAAAGGGAAACCATGACTATTGGTGGACAACTATGACCAAAATGAGAAACTATATAAAAGAAAATAACTTTAATACAATAGACTTCTTATTTAACAACAGTTTTCTATATGAAGGAATTATATTAACAGGAACTAGAGGGTGGTCATTACATGATTTAGAAGGAGAAGGAAAAATACTAAACCGCGAACTAGGAAGACTAGAATTATCTCTTAATGAAGGAATAAATAAATATGGGGAAGATAAGCCAATTTATGTATTTATGCATTATCCACCAATTACAAACTCAGCAATTCTTAATAAATTAGAACTTACATTTATAGAAACTATGAAAAGATACAATGTAGAAAAATGTTTTTATGGTCATTTACATAGTCATTCACACAAAGATGCAATAGAGGGAAATATAGAAGGAATAGAACTTAAACTGATCAGTGCAGATTATTTAGATTTTAAATTAATGAAGATAAATTAAAAAGAACGGATAAATCCGTTCTTTTTTGAAATCTTATTTATCTGTTTTTTTAGATTTTTTATCATCATCTTTAAAAACTTCTTTTATAGCACCTAAGCTACCTAATGCAGATGTTGCATCAAAAGGAATAAACACTTTGTTTGCTTCTCCATCTGCAATTTTTTCTAATGATTCTAAAGATTTTAATTGTACTAACTTATCATTTGGATCTGCATTTTTCATTGCACTATAAATCATTTCTACTTCTTTTGCTTTAGCTTCAGCAACTTGTTTAATAGCCTCAGCCTCACCGGCAGCGCGTCTTATTTTAGATTCACGATCGGCTTCTGCTTGTAAAATAGCAGCTTCTTTTTGTCCTTCTGCAATAGTAATGGCAGATTGTCTTTCACCTTCTGCTTGTAGAATCAAAGCTCTTTTATTACGTTCTGCATTCATTTGTTTTTCCATTGCATCACGGATATCAGCAGGTGGTGTAATATCTTTTATTTCAACACGGTCAACTTTACATCCCCATTGGTCTGTTGCTTCATCTAGTATAACACGTAGTTGATCATTAATTGCATCTCTAGAGCTAAATGTTGCATCTAAGTCCATTTTACCAACAATATCACGAATTGTTGTAATAGCTAAGTATTCAATACCTTTTTTTAAACTTTGGATTTCATATACTGCTTTTGCAGGGTCTGTAATTTTATAGAACACAACAGTATCTATTGTGATAGTAACATTATCTTTTGTAATAACTCCTTGAGGTGGAATATCCATTGTTTGTTGTTTTAAGCTAACAACACTTCTTACGTGGTCAATAAATGGTACAATAATAGTAAGACCAGCGTCTGCTATTTTGTGATATTTACCAAGTCTTTCAATAATGTACACCTCAGCTTGTTTAACGATTTTAATTGATTTAAATGCTATAATTAATATAATGACTAATAGTATAAGTAAAAATACCATAATAAATCCTCCTTTTATATTATATATAAATATTAAAAACTATTTTAAAATAGGTTCCACTAAAGGTTCTACAATAGCTTTTACGCCATCAATTTCTTTTATAATAACCTCAGTTCCTTCTAATATAGGGGAGCTTGATTTTGCTGTCCAAATTTCACTACCAACTTTTACTTGACCAATTCCTTTTTTAGAATTGATTTCTCTTGTTACAATTCCAGTTTTACCAATAACTGAATAAGCATTTGTTTGAACTTTATCGGTACGTGAAAGTTTTTTTACAAGTGGCTTTGTTAAGAATAATAGTAAAGTAGAGCTAATTACAAATACTGATGTTTGAATAATAATATTATCTGTAAAAAGACTAACAATTGCAGTAAGTAATGCTCCAATGCCAAACCAAAATACTAAAAAACCAACTGTCATCATTTCTAATACAAAAAATACACCTGAAATAATTAACCAAACTTGCCACATAAAAATCCCTCCTTTAAAACCTACATTACAATTATACTACAAAATATGGAAAAAAGAAATAGTTTTGTAATATTTTAAAGAAAAGCTAGGAGATTTCTCAATTGACGAATTATGTAAAACGGTATATAATGATATTAATGGCAATAAAGCCTAGTAGGAATGAATTAAAAGTTTCAGCACAGAGAGGAGAGGCATATGAAGTTTTTAGAAACAATAGAAAGTGATGGTACATATTTTTGGCTTACAGATATTTGTGGAAGCAGATATAGGGTGGCAAAAATTAAAAGGTGGCGGAAACTACAAATAGCACAAGAGACATCAGGGCACTTTGCTATAATAGGTAAGCATTGTCTATCTATGGGGTTTATCTACGATAGATTGCTATTTAAAGGCAAATGTATAGTTGCTTATTATAGCGATGAGTTCGAACCGTATGTATATTATCATATATACGATGAATACGGAACAATTCTGTGTAGGGGAAAAATAAATTCCTTGTTATACAACAGACGTATTGATAAAAAGCTAAAGCACCATCAAAAGTATTCAAAGAACAGAATATACCATAAATAAAATGCCAAGGGCACGGAAATTGTTTTTGATCCGTGCCTTTTGGCATTCTTAAATAAATTTCTTAAAATTCTTTTAAAAATATTTGCGAAAAATGTATTTTATGATATAGTATTAGCATACTAAAAAAGAAAAAGGAGAATTTTCATGGAAATAATCAAAAAACACTGGAAAAAGGTAGTAATTGTGCTAATACTATTAATAATTGCAGGAGGAATATTATTAGTATCTCCAAATTTTAAGAAAGACCCAAATGAGGGTAAAATCAATTTTATTATTAATAACAATAATGTAACTGGAAAATTAAAACATGATATATGGATAAATGAAAACAATGTAGTTTATGCATCTATGGAAGATTTAGAAAATTACTTTGATGGACAAATCTATCATGATAAGAAAAATAATCAAATTATCACTACATCAGATACAAAAGTGGCAGTGCTTTCACTAAAAGAAAAGAAAATGCTAGTAAATGGTTCAGAAGTAAAATTAGTGTCTGGAGCAGTAAAAAAAGATGGAATATATTATTTACCAATTTCAGAAATGTCAAAAATATATAATGTTGAAATAGAAAATATTGGTAATAAAGTAATTACATTAGATTCTCTAGATAGAGAGCTAGTAAAAGCTGATGTAACTAAAAATATAAGTGTAAAATATAATACAAAATTCATTACAAGAACAGTAGACAAGCTAAAACAAGGTTCAAAAGTAATTATTATTTCAGAAAAAGATGGATATAGCAGAATTAGAACTGAAAATGGAAAAATAGGATATATAAAATCTGATAAATTAACTAACAAATTTAAAGTAAGAGAAAAAATGGTAACAGAGCCTCAAATTACAGGAAAAGTAAATCTTGTATGGGATTATTATTCAGAATATGTAAATGCCCCAGAAAGAACAGGTACTATACAAGGAATTAATGTAGTAAGTCCATCATTTTTCTCACTAAAAAATGCAGAGGGAGTAACAATAATAGATAATACTAAAAGAGGTGGAGAAGACTACATTACATGGGCAAAATCAAATGGATATAAAATATGGGCAATGTTTTCAAATAATTCATTAAGAGAACCTACTTCAAAAATTTTAAATGACTATAACCTAAGAACAGAAATGATTGAACAAATTGTAGAACTTGCTACAAAATATAAACTTGATGGAATTAATGTGGATTTTGAAAACATGAATATGGCAGATAAAGATATGTATTCAAGGTTTATAATAGAACTTGCACCACGTTTAAGAGAATATGGAATAGTAACAAGTGTTGATGTTACAGCACCAGATGGAAGTGAAAATTGGTCATTATGTTTTGATAGAGATGTATTAGCAGATGCAGTAGATTACATGGTATTTATGGCATATGATCAACATAGTACATCAAGTCCAAAAACAGGAACAGTAGCAGGATGTGATTGGGTAGAAGTAAATATAAAGAAATTCTTAAACCAAGAAGCAGTAAAAAAAGAGAAAATAATTTTAGCAATGCCATTGTATACAAGGCTATGGAAAACAGATTCTACTGGAAAAATAACAAGCAGTGTAGTAAATATGAATAAAGTTTCAAGTGCAATCCCGGAAAATGTAGAAAAAACATGGGATGAAAATACAAAACAAAACTATGTAGAATGGGAAAAAAGTGGTACTAAATATCAAATGTGGATTGAAGATGTAAAATCAATTGAAGAAAAGCTAAATTTAATAAATAAATATGAACTAGCAGGAGGAGCATTCTGGGAGAAAGATAGAGAAACAAATGATATTTGGGCATTAGCAGAAGAAAAATTAAAATAGAAATATAGATAGAAGTATTGGAAATATCCAATACTTCTTTTTAGGTACATAGGAAGTATGTTGTTTAAAGTTATATTATGCAAATCAGCTATTAGTAAAATATACAAAAATACTTGATTATGTAATAGAAATGTAATATAAAAAAGATTGACAAAGTAATATAAGTAGATATAATATGTATACGGGATAGCAAAAAAGGAATACTAAAAGAAGAATAAATACAAACGAGAAGGAGAAAAAGAAAATGGAAAAACAAAAACGGAATCACCTTGATTGCACTTGTAATAACAATCATACTTTTATTGATCTTAGCAGGAGTAGTATTAAACCTAACGCTAGGAGAACATGGAATATTAAAACAGGCACAGCAAGCAGGAGAACAATATAAAATAAGTGAAATATTAGAAAAGCTAGA
>CAQDYY010000007.1:0-86459 GCA_948777935.1 uncultured Clostridia bacterium
GTGCCGACAATACTTGTGGGTTACCCCGTTGGTAAGATAGGTTATCGCCAGGTTTATATATTCCTCTTTAGCTCAGTTGGTAGAGCGCTCGGCTGTTAACCGATAGGTCGTTGGTTCGAGTCCAACAAGAGGAGCCAAGGCTAATCGTAATGATTAGCTTTTTTTGTATATTCTCTTTCTTTTCTAGTTAAAATCAGTTATAATATAAAGTAAATAAAAGAAAGGTAAAAACACATGAACATTTTATTAACATCAAATGGATTTCATAATGAAACCAAAAGAAGCAAAGAAATAGATGAGGAATTTGAAAAAATTGCAAAGAATAAAAGTGTAGTTATTATTTTAAATGCTACAAAAGAAGGCTCTAATGTTCAAAATATAAATGATGTAAAATCAAATTTTCAAAAGGTAGGAGCAAATATTGTAGATTTACTTATGATTAATAAAGAAAATGTAGCAGAAATTTTTAAATATGATGTAATATATACTATGGGAGGAGATCCAAGAATTCTACTAGAGGATTTTTGGGAGTACAATTTTAAACAATATTTAATTAAATTTTTAGAAAAGGGAATTTATATTGGTGAAAGCGCAGGCTCTATGGTACTTTGTGACAATTTAAAATGGGTATGGGATATAAAAAAAGGAACAAAACCTAAATATGATATATTACCAAAAACATTTGAAGGATTAAGTTTAGTAAAAGAAAGAATTTTTCCACATTGGGATGCAATTAGTGAAGAACTAAAAGAAAAAACGAGAATTTATGAGAATAAAGAAAATATAGAGATAACAAAATTAGAAAACGGGAAGTTCATCTGGAGACAAGCATAAGATTGACATAATTTTAAAACAAATGTATAATATAAGAGATTCTTAAGTTGGAGGTAAAACGTATGAATGCATGGAACTTCTTTGTTGATGCTATTTCATACGCATTAGAGATTACTCGAGCTGAATCGAGTTGTCTCTTGATTTTGGCTCTCATGGGTGGAATAATAGAGTGTTTTTACCCATGGAAAAGAGAGTGGAAATCAGAAAAAACAAAAGATGAAAATGGGAATGAAGTAACAATTCATTCTAGGTTAAAATAAAGTAAAAGGCTATCCATAAGGGTAGCCTTTAAATATGAGTACAAAAAATAGTATAAAAATAGAAAAATATATTTACAAAAAAGTATAGAAATGTTATTATATGGTTATAATGTTAAACAAAACATTCCTCTTTAGCTCAGTTGGTAGAGCGCTCGGCTGTTAACCGATAGGTCGTTGGTTCGAGTCCAACAAGAGGAGCCAATAAGAAGTTTCGTCGAACTTTTTGAAAAGCTTGATATAACTAAATTTCAAGACCATCAAAAAGTTTGATGAACACAAAAACTTAAACCGTTTCAAAAGAAACGGTCTTTTTTTGACCAAAAATATTGAAAAAAGGAGGTTTTTGTGGTATTATGTTACATATAATTAAACAAGAAATCAATATGAGTAAAGAATTACTCTCTAAAATCGAATGGGCGTGCCGTTTAAAATTTAAAGGAAAGGAACAGCCACAAATAGTAAATGGTTGTCTAAGAATAATTGAGCATACCAATTTAGCGTATGTAGAGCCCCATAGAGTAATTATTAAAGATAGTTTGTACCTATTCTTTAATGAACACGATTATTTCTATGTAAATGATTTAAGTACAAAGTATCCGTTATCCAAATTACAAGAACATATCAGCGGAAATACATAACATAGAACGGCAAAGCATTTTAGAGTTTTTAAAAAATTATACTATATTGGTTTATTTGTGTTATTAAAAAGAAATTATAAAGAGATAGTAATAATAAATATAAAAACTCTAAAAGTGCTAATAGCTAAAACTATGCTATGTGGCACTTTTTTGTTGCCTTTCTATTCATACTAACACTGTAACAGGCAAAGCCTTAACAGTCTTAGCAATTTGGAAGGAGGATATGTAAAAATGAATGAAGAAAGGAAAGTAGCAGGAATTTATATTCGTGTAAGCACAGAAGATCAAGCAAGGGAACGGATTTAGTTTAGGAGAACAGGAGGAGAAATTAAAAGCACTTTGTAAATATAAAGATTATAAAATATATAAAGTTTACAAAGATGCAGGAATATCAGCAAAAGATATGGCAAACAGACCAGCATTTCAGCAAATGTTAGAAGATATGAAAGCAGGTAAAATCAATTATATTGTAGCTTATAAATTAGATAGAGTTACAAGGTCTGTTAGAGATTTAGAAGTATTAATATCAGAGTTAGAAAAGCATAATTGTTATCTCATTTGCGATAGAGATGATGTCAATACTAGCAGTGCTAATGGAAGATTTTTCGTAAGAATGCTAACAGTTCTTTCACAACTAGAAATTGAGATAGTATCAGAGAGAACAAAGTTTGGAATGACAGGAGCAATAAAATCTGGACATGTACCTCGGAACTTGCCCATTAGGTTACAAAAGAGAAAATAAGAAAATGGTAATAGATGAAACTACAAAAGATTTAGTTATAAGAATATTTAATATGTATTTACAAGGCAAAAGTTATCAAACAATAGCTAATATCTTAAATACAGAAAAAATACCTACACTAACAAACAAGCAATGGAAAGATGCAACAGTATCTAAAATAATTAATAATAAAATTTATGTAGGAGATTTTGAACAATATAAGAATAAACAAGGAAAAGAGCCAGTTGTTTATATGAATGTTGTAGAACCGATTATATCTAGAGCAATGTACGAAGATGTACAGCTACAGAAAGAAAAAAATCAAAGGGCATTTTGTAGAGATAGAGTTTATATATTTATGCAAAAACTATTATGTCCTAAATGTGGAAAGATAATGCAATGTAAAGGCTCTGGTGGTCAAAAGAAAAAGTATATGTATTACCATTGTTCAGACTGTAAAACTTATTTAAGAGAGGATTTAGTTGAAGATTCAGTTATGTTTTTAATAATAAATTTAATTGAATATGATATGACAGTAAAAAAATATTTCTTTCCTGTTTTAGCAGATAAAAAAGAACGAAATACAGATAAATTAGATAAAGAGATATCTAGTTTGCAAAATCAAAAAAACAGAATTAAAGAAGCATATCTAAAAGGAATTGTAGAAGTAGAAGATTTTTCAGAAGATTATAGGGTAATTGAAGAAAAATTAAATATGTTGGAAGAAAAAAGAATACAAGCTATTGATATAAATAAACAATCATTTAGTCCACAATCTATAATGGCAGATAGAGATGTAGAAAAGGAAAAGTTAATTCGTTCTAATAAGTTTCAAGATATGCTTATGGCAGAATGGAAAAGTAAAACAAAAGAAGAAAAGCAAGAATTTATTTCTAAATTTGTAGAGAATATTGTAATCGAAAAAGATAGGAAAGGCTATTATAACTTAATCAATATAAAGTTTAGAAGTAGTTATATAGAACAAATTTCTAAATTGATGGATTTAGGAATGTTTGATATAGCATTACCATTTGAGCAAGGTAAAAAAGAAAGAATAGTAAATACCACTGTGTTAATGGACAAAAAAGAATTAAAAGAATATATGGACAGATTAAATGAATACTACGAAGTTTCTTATTATGAATTAAATCAGTTGGACAAGCCTAAAAAAGGTTACCAAAAAAAATATCTTACAATAGAAGAAGTAAATAGAAATGGAGAACAACTTTTTAAATTAGTGGAACTAATAAGTGATGATAAACAATTTCCACAAAAAGAAGAAAATAGAATTTTAGGAGAAATCAGAATAAAAGAACGAGAAAAAGTTAGTTAAAAAATTTTATAAATGGAGGAATTGAAAATGGAAAATAAATATGGAATTGAATACACAAAACAAGGCGATTATTATATGCCAAATTTAGTATTAGAAAAAGAAAAAATTATATTGAACAAATATGGAAAAATGAGACTAAAATTTTTAAAAGAAAATAAAAAAGCAGAATATACAATCATGTTTTTGAATGGAACTTTGAATAAACATTTAAAAGAGATTCAAGAAATAGCAGAAAAGAGAATTGACATTATAATCGAACAACTAAAACAGCAAAATAATCTAACAGAAGAAATGAAAAATACAGCCCAACTTTATTGGGTTAGTATGATGAATAATTTTAAAAGTACAGCAGAAGAAATGGTAGTAAATGAACTAATATATGTATAAGAAATTACTGGTAGGAGTAAATAGACAAATGTATTGCCATATTTAATGTCTATAAGTGTAGCGAGCATAGGTTTTGTATTGCCACAAAACCGACAACTTACGTTGAAAGGGGAAAATATTCCCCTATAACCCCTACCTTATGAAACAAAAAGTCGAACAAAAAATTAAAAATTTTTAGAAAGATTTTGTAAAAAATGGAGCGAAAATTTATCAAAGAGGAAGTGAAAAATTATGAGAAATAGAACAATAGGAATCAATGTTAGAGTGAGTGAAAATGAGAAGAAAAAATTACAAAGAAATGCTAAAAAGAGTAACTTAAATTTGTCATCTTATTTAAGAAAATCTGGATTACAAAAAGAAATTTATTCAATGCCAGATGAAGAACTTCGTAAAATTTACAATGGAATTGTTGAACTAAAAAATGAATTTCCTTATATGAGTGATGAAGAAATAAAAGAGAAAATAACAACAATGCAAAGTGATTTTTTAGATATTTACAATTATAAAAAAGATGGTGATGTGGGTGGCAACAACGAAAATATGGGCAATTAAAGATAGTATATCACGAGTAATAAGCTATGCAAAAAATCCAGAGAAAACAACATTTGCAGACTTAAAACAAGTATTAAAATATGCAGAAAACGATGAGAAAACTATTGATAAAAATGAAAAAACTATGTATGTAACAGGAGTAAATTGTAGAGCAGAAACAGCTTATGAAGAAATGTGGGCAGTACAAAATAGATTTGATAAGACTACAGGAAATATTGCATATCACGCATACCAAAGTTTTAAAACAGGAGAAGTATCATCAGAACTTGCACATAAAATTGGAGTAGAACTAGCAGAAAAGATGTGGAGTGAATATCAAGTAGTAGTTGCAACACACTTTAATACAGGCACATATCATAATCATTTTGTAGTAAATTCCGTTAATATGTTTACAGGCAAAAAGTTTAATTGTAATAAAGGAGCATATTATCATTTCAGAGAATTATCAGATAATCTATGCAGAGAATATGGACTAACAGTTATAGAGAAACCAACAGGAAAAACACCTAGAAGTATATATTTTGCAGAAAAACGAGGAGAGCCAACAAAGTATAATGTAATAAGACAAACTATTAATGAAGCAATGGAAATGTGTATAAATTATGGACAATTTAAAAAGATATTGCTTAAAAAGGGTTATATTATCAATGATGATTATAACAGAAAATATCCAACAATTCGCTCAATAAATGATAAAAAAGCAATAAGGATGTATCATTTAGGAGAACAGTATTTACCAAAGAATATTGCAAATAAAGTTGAACACAATCCATATTATTATCAAAATAGATATATGAAATTTATACACCCTAAAAAGAAAAAACAAAGATATAAAGTTTATAAATATAAAGGCGAATTCAAAGATATTAGTAAAATGAACGGAATAGATGTATTGTTTTTATTACTATTTCATTTATTAGGACTATTACCAAAACGAGAGAACTATCAGCCACTATCTCCAGAAATGAAACAAGAAGTAAGAAAAATGGAACGATATTCTAATGAAATTAGACTTATTGTAAGCGAAAAACTAAAAACAACAGATGATGTAAAAAACTATATTTCACAAACTGAAAAAGATATTGAAAATACTACTAATGTAAGACAAAAATACAGAAATAAGCTAAGAAACTGCACAGATGATAACTTAATAGATGAATACAAAGAAAAGCGAAATGAATGCACTACAATTCTAAATAAGTACAGAAAAAATCTAAAAACAGCAAATTATATTTTAGAAGATGTACCAAATGTTAAAGAAGTTATAAAAATTGAAATGCAAATGAAAAAGACAGAACTAGGAGATATTAATAAAACAAATAAAAAGAATAAAGATAGAGAGACAAGATACTAAAGTAAAGGATTATTACATATAAAAGTAATAATCTTTTAAATTTATTATAAAAAATTGTCCAATTATATTGATTTTTGTCCAATGCGATGATATTATTATTTAGGAGGTAATACATATGAAGAAAAAAGATATTTTAAATTTAATAAAATTGCATTTTGAAAATGATAATGAAGGTTTTTCAAAACAAGCTAATGTAATTGCTAAAGATTTCGAAAAAGAGGGAGATTATCAATTGGCAGAATATGTGTTAGGGCTTGTTTCCAATACTAATGTTTTGTTACCTCAAGAATTTGGATATAATTCTAATTTTTTAGAAAAAATAAATATTATAAATGATAGTCTATTTTTGCCAAAGAAATTGGAAGAAGAAACTATAGGAATAATTAATGCAATAAATAGTAATCTAAAAATGCACAAATTTTTATTTCAAGGTGCACCTGGTACAGGAAAAACTGAAACAGTAAAACAGATAGCACGTTTATTAGAAAGAGACTTATTTGGAGTGGAGTTTAACTATGTTATAGATAGTAAGTTAGGACAAACTTCAAAAAATATTAAAGAGTTATTTATAGAGATAAATTCTTTGCCAAATCCGAAAAGAGCAATTATTCTTTTTGATGAAATCGATTCAATAGCATTAGATAGGATTAATTCGAACGATTTAAGGGAAATGGGAAGAGTTACATCTTCAATTATAAAAGAATTAGATAAATTAAACGATAATATTGTATTAATAGCAACGACTAATTTATATAGTTCTTTAGATAAGGCACTATCTAGAAGATTTGATACTATAATTTCTTTTAATGAATATGAGAGAGAAGACTTAATAAAAATAGCTGAATTAATGTTAGATAAGTATATAGTTAATTATCCTAGTGTACGAAAAAATAGCAAGTTATTTAATAAAATATTAAATATGGCAGAGATAGTACCATACCCAGGAGAACTTAAAAATATAATAAAGACAGCAGTTGCTTTTAGTGATACTACCAATCCATATGATTATTTAAAAAGATTATTTTATTCTTTAACAGAAATAAAAGAACAAAAAGTTAATTTAGAAGATTTAAAAAAATATGGATTTACAGTAAGGGAAATTGAGATATTAACAGGAGTTTCGAAAAGTAATGTAGCAAAAAAGTTAAAGGAGATCAATAAATGAATAGTATTTTAAAATTAAAGGGAAAATTTACAAATAAAAAATACGATAAAGAATCTGGAAGTAGAAATATACCATTAAACTCAAGTGTTTCTGTTGATATATTAGAAGAAAGAATTAAAGAATTAGAATTGTTGAAGAAATTTTGGGCTACTCAAAATTATTTTGAAGGAGCATTGATAAGTGTACATTATAACAGGCTAATAGCTAAAACAAATAGAATAGCAGGAATTTTATATGAAAAAGGAACACCACCAAATGAATCTATTGTGGGTGCGAGGTTTTCAAAAGATAAGAAACATATTATCACGCATTATATAAAAAAAGAAACTATAAGTAATTCAATTAAAGAGTTAAATTATGCAATCGAAATTCTAAAAGGAGAATACAAGGGAGTATTATCACATGACGAAATACTTGGGATAAAGTCAAAAACATTCCCAGCAAAATATAAATTAAGTTGTAGTAGATTTAAAAATATAATAGTAGATTCATATTATGTTGAGTATTTTGGAATTGATAATAATGAGAACAATTATACTGAACGAAGTATAATATCACTTTTTGATACCAATACTGAAACGATAAGTTTATTAAAAAGTTTAAATATTAATGTGCTAGAAAATAGAATTATAGAGAATAATACCGTACTTTTAGATAAAGATGAAATAGAATTAATAAAATTAAAAGCACCATATCTAATATCAATGTCTATGAAAGATTTTGCAGAAATTATGCCAGATGAAATAAAAAGAAATAACAATACATTTACAAGGGATATTCCTTCTCCATCTATAGAACCGACCATTGGAGTAATAGATACTTTATTTGATACAAATGCATATTTTTCTGAATGGGTAGATTTTAGGAATATGTTAAGTTCTGATATACCAGATCTTGAGGATGAAAGAAATTATCAACATGGAACTAGAGTATCTTCAATTATAGTAGATGGACCACAATTAAATCCTAGATTAAATGATAATTGTGGAAGATTTAAAGTTAGACATTTTGGAGTAGCATTATATAATGGCTTTAGTGCTTTTAGTATAATAAAACAGATTAAAAATATAGTATTAGAAAATAAAGATATAAAGGTTTGGAATTTATCTTTAGGATCTGATACAGAAATCGAGGAAAACTTTATCTCACCAATAGCTTATTTACTAGATAAGATACAAGTAGATAATGATGTAATATTTGTTATTGCAGGAACTAATGATAGAAGAGGAACAAAAAATGAATTGAAAATAGCATCGCCAGCAGATTCAGTTAATGCATTAGTAGTAAATTCTGTAAATAATTTGAATAATCCAACTACATATTCAAGGAGGGGACCAGTTTTATCCTTTTATATAAAACCAGATGTTAGTTATTATGGAGGAGATTCAACGAGCTTTGAAGAATGCATAAATACTATAGGAATTAATAATAATGAGGATTTTGTATCTGGAACATCATATGCAGCACCTTGGATTGCAAGAAAGATAGCATATTTGATACATATACTAGGATTTTCAAAAGAGGAAGCAAAGGCTTTAATAATTGATTCAGCTGAAAAGTGGGGAAACAAATACACAGAGGAACAAATAGAACTAATAGGACATGGAGTAGTTCCAATTGATATAAATGATATAATAAAATCTAGAAATGATGAGATTAGATTTGTTATTTCAACATATGCAGAAAAGTATGAGACATATAATTTGACTTTACCTATTCCAATACATAATGATAAATACCCTTTTATAGCAAAAGCTACAATGTGCTATTTTTCTACATGCAATAGATTACAAGGGGTAGATTATACTAATGAAGAGCTAGATTTAAAAATTGGAAGAATACAAGATAATGAAAGTATAAAATCAATCAATAAAGATGGACAAGGAGAAATTGGAACATATGTTAATGAGAAGAGATCAAGAAATGAATTTAGAAAATGGGATAACTCGAAAAGTATTAAAGAGAAATATAGTCCGAAAAATGGTGAAAGAGATTCTTATAAGAATAAGTTGTGGGGAATAAATATTATAAAAACTAATAGATTTTATAGTAAAAAAAATAGAGATAAAATAAAGTTTGCTTTAGTAGTAACATTAAAAGAGATTAATGGAGAAAACAGAATTGATGAATTTATTCAAAGGTGCTTTTTTAATCAATGGTTTGTTGAAAAAGTAGAACTAGATAATCAAATCGATTTATATAATAAAGCAGAAGAGGATATTACATTTGAAAAATAACAATAGATTCACTTATATATATGAAGAGGTATAATATGGAAAAAGAAGAAATGTATGATATATTTAGGTCTATTATAGACATACATAAACAGAATTTCATAATATTAAAGAGTGAAATAGAAAACATGATAAAAAATAAAATTAAAGATGAAAAATATATACAAAGAAGACTAGATGAACTTTTAGATATATTATTATTTTATGAAAATGAAGATAGTTTGCTAGCATTTAGAAGACTGTGTAGATATTACTTTACTATAAATCCAGAGGCTACAGTCAATTATATTAATTATTATAGAGAGCAAAATGAACCAGAAGGTATAAAGTTTGGAAAGAGTAAAGAAAAAGCAAATTTATAAGAGTAGGGGAATGTAATTATGGATGAAAAATTTATAGATATAGCAATTGAAATTAGTAGAAAAGTTAAATATCCTTGTGGTGCTATTGTAGTAAAAGATGGCGAAATAATTGGTAGAAGTGATGATAAGACATTAATGGAAACAAGCATGTATTCTCATGCAGAACTAGAGGCAATAGAAAGTGCATCTAAAAACAAAAATTTATATGGAGATTTGAAAGGTGCAACATTATATGTATCATGTGAGCCTTGTATGATGTGTATGGGGGCTATATTATATGAAGAATTTTCAAAAATTGTTTATGTTGCAACATTACAAGATAGCAATGATAACTATTGCCCAGAAATGATTACAGATATAGATATATTAGCAAAATATGCTAAAAATAAAATTGAAATAGTGAAAGAATTACATAGGGATAAAGCAGTAGAGATTTTAAAACAGAGAGGAGAATAAATAACATGAATAAAAAAATAGTAATTATAACAGGTGGAGCAAGTGGATTAGGACTTGAACTTGTTAAACAATTTATAGAGAAGAATTATTTTGTATGCAACATAGATAGAGATTTTGAGAAAATGAAAGCATTAAGTGATACATATAAAGATAATTACAAAGGATTTATAGGTGATATTTCAGATAGTGTATTTGTAAAATCTGTTATTAATGAAATATCAAATTTAGGAAATATAAAAATATTAATTAATAATGCAGGAGAGCCATCATTTAAGTTACCTACAAAATATGAAAAAGAGGATATAGATAAATGCTTTAAAGGTTTGCAAGGTATGATTTTGTTTTCAACAGAAACTTTAAAAGTAAAAGAAGAAAAAGACTTAAAAATAGTAAATATAATGTCATCTGCAGCATTAAGAGGGAATAAACAAGAAGTGGTATATTGTGCTACAAAATGGGGAGAAAGAGGATATACAGAAAGTTTAAAAGTAGCATATAAAGGTACAAGTGTAAAAGTAATAGGAGTATATCCAGGTGGAATAAATACAGAATTTTATAAAAATAGTAGAGATTATGTATCAGAAGAAAAACAGTCTACATTTATGAAACCTTGTGATGTTGCTAAAACAATTATAGATAATATTACAAATGAAACTAATTTAACAGTAGCAGATATTATAATTGAGAGAAATTAAAAAGTTATGGAGAAATAATGATGAAAGGTGTATTAGAATATTTTGAAGAAATAATGCAAATTCCAAGAGAATCTGGGAAAGAAGAAAAGATTGCTGAATATTTAGTTAAATTTGCTAGAGAAAATAATCTTGAATATAAAGTAGGTAAATATAATACTGTATACTTAAGAAAAAACAATAATTCAAATAAAACAATAATATTGCAAGCTCATTCTGATATGGTTTGTGTATCTACTGAAAGCTATGATTTTGATAATAAAGGAATACCATTTTATATAGATGGAGATTACTATAAATCTAAAAACACATCATTGGGTGCTGATGATGGTATTGGAATTGCAATTATTCTTGCTATTTTACAAGAAAGTAAAAATATGCCTAATATTGAAGTAATAATAACTACCCAAGAAGAAACCACTATGTTAGGAGCAAGTAATTTTGATTATTCATTGATAAAAGGAAAAACTTTAATTAGCTTAGATGGAATTAAAGAAGCAGATATAGAGTCATCAAGTGCAGGAATGTGTTCAATAACGTTGAATAAAAATATTGACTATGAGATATCAAAAGAAAACTGTTATAAACTATCAATTAGTGGTTTAATGGGAGGACATTCTGGCGATGATATAGATAAAAATAGATGTAATGCAATAAAGTTAGCAACAAGATTATTAGAAAAATTAAATTATAAAAGCATAGCAGATATAAATTTTGGTAAACGAGATAATGTTATTCCAAGTGAAGGTTATGTTATATTTTCATCAAAGGAAAATATAGAGAGTATAAATGAAAAAATAGGAAAGATTGATTTTAACTTAAATGATGAAAAGTATTCTTTGAAATTAAAGATAGAAAATTATGAAGATAAAACAGTTATAAAAGAAAGTAAAAGGATTATTGAATTTATTTCAAAAATAAAAGATGGACTATTAGAAGTTTATAAAGATGATGAATTTCCTTTATTATCAACCAATATTGGTAAAATATCGATAAAAGACAATAAGGTAGAAGTAAAATATAGTATTAGAAGTTCTGATTTATTAAAAGAGGAAGAACTATTAAAACAAATTAGAGTATTATCAAGTGAATATGGTTTTGAATTAACAGTTGATGCAAATAAACCTTTCTTTCCATATAAAGGCAAATCTATTATAAGAAATATTTTGGCAGAAACTTATAAAGAATTATATAATAAAGAAACTACTATAAAGAAAGTTCATGCTTGTATGGAAGGTGGAATATTATCTAATAATATACAAGATTTAGATATATGTACAATTGCACCGACTATCGAAAATTGCCATTCGATAAATGAAAGAGTAAGCATATCATCAACAAAAAGAGTATATGAATGGTTGAAACAAGCTTTAATAAAATATAATCAATGTGAAAAAAATAAAAATTAAGGAGACTTCAAATAATGGTAGATAAACTAAAAAAGCAAATAGTATTTAGTGATTATGATGGAACAATATATATTACAGAAGAAAATATGTGCAAAAATGTGAAAGCTATTGAAGAATATAGAAACAATGGTGGAAAATTTGTTATCGTTACAGGAAGAAGTAAAACTAGTGTTAGTAATGTAATAAAACAATATAAAATTCTATATGATTATATTATTTCAAATAATGGTGCAGTAATTTTTAATAAAAATAATGAAAAAATATATGAACAATCAATTAAACCACAAGTTTCCAATAAAATAATAGAATATCTAAAAACAAAGGAAACTATAGAAGTATTTTTTTATGATGATGAAGATAAAGTAGAATACAAAAATCAAGAATTATTGAAGATACGAATAAGAACATCAAATTATGAATTAGCTCAAACTATTGAAGATGAAATAAATGATATATTTAAAGAGTATGTAAAAGCACATTCAGCGTTTCCAGGAATGTATTACGATAATCATGATTTCGTAATTGTAGATGTTGTTTCAAAAGATGCAGGAAAAGATAATGCTATAAAGAAGTTAATAGAAATGTTAAAAATAGATAAGAAGTATGTTGCTACAATAGGAGATGGAAGAAACGATATTTCAATGATAAAAGAATATAATGGCTTTTCAATGATGACTGCAGAAGAAGGAGCAAAGGAAGTTGCTAGTATGATTTTTGAAAATGTAGCAGACGTATTGGATTATATAAGCAAATAAAAAATTTTCAAAAAGTATTGCCAAACCTAAAATTTTATGTTAAATTAAAAACATAGTTAATAGCAAAAAAAATGGATTTGTGGGTACATTTCTTGCAAACTATTGCTATAACTACATTTGAAACGGAAATAAGTAACTTTTTTGCGATAGAATTTTCGAATACGTCCTACGCAAAGGAGCCATAAAAAATAAACAAAAATAAGGCGATTATCCATAAAATCGCCTTATTTTTGTTTATTTTAGTAGAGCTAAATATTGTATTTATACATAATTTATGGTATAAGTATAATATAAAATTTGCAGCACAATGTTGCAAAATTTAAAGTGAGGGAATTATATGGAAGATATAAAGTTAAAAAATATTGATGTAGAAGAATTTAAAAAAGAAGTATATTCATATTATTTAGAAATATTTCCTGAAGATGAGAAAAAGCCATTAGAATTAATAAAGTCATCTTATGAAAAACACTATACAAAAATTATAGAAATTTTATATAAAAGTGAAATGGTAGGATTTATGCTATTAAATAGAATTAAGGATAAAGGTTATGCAATATTAGATTATTTAGCAATATTACCACAATATAGAAATAGTAAATTTGGAACAAAAGCATTACAAATTTTATTAGAACAAGAAAAAGAAAGTAGAGGTATTTTTATAGAAATTGAAAAACTCGGATTAGGTAATAGCGAAGAGGAAAATTTGCTAAGAGAAAAGAGAAAAAACTTCTATGAAAAAATAGGATTTAAGAAATTAAATTTTGACTTAATTCTATTTAATGTTATATATACACCATATTTGTTTTCAAATAAATATGATAATGAAGATGTTATTATTGAAGATATATTTAATATTTATGAAGCAATATCAGGAAAACAAAGAATAGAACAAAACTGTAAAGTAGTAAAACAATTATAATTTGAAGAAATAAATAAAGACAATATAGAAGTAGCAGCAAAATTACAATACGAAATTTTTCCAAAATCAAGTGCATATTCAGTATATAAAGCGAAAATTACAGGAAAAAGAAAAGGTTTATATATTGGCTACATAGCTTATATGGAAAATATGCCAGTTGGAGTAACAGGAATTTATGAAATACCAGAATATACAGATACTGTGTGGTTAAGTTGGTTTGGAATAAAGAAGGAATATAGAAGACTAGGATATGGAAAGCAAATACTTGATTATACAATTGAAATGGCAAAGGCTCTAAACAAGAAATATTTGAGATTATATACTTTTGAAATTTGGAATAATGAAGCACAGGAATTTTACAAAAGAAATATGGATTTAGGAGAATATTATTATAATGAAAAAGAACATAAAGATATATTCGAAGGAAAGCCAAAGATATTTAGTATAAGCTTATGTGATGAAAAAGTAGAATTATGGGACAATAAATTTATAAATATATCAGAAGATGAAGATTCTCATGAGAAAAGTGTACTAATGATGAAAGAAGATGGAATTATAGATTAATAAAGAATATAAATTAGAAAACGATTTAAATAAATTAATACAATTAAAAGAAGTAAAAGTCCATGCACAATGAACTTTTACTTCTTTTACATATTGCACGATTAAAAAACATTTTACGAAAACTAATGAATAGTAAAAATGCCGTAAATCCTTGAATTACATAGCATTATGTGAAAAAATTAAAATATTATTAAGGTACTTGACAAAATTGGATTACAGGTGTAATCTTTTAATACGGATTACAACCGTAATCTTAAATAGTATATGTAGTGTTAGGAGGAGTAATATGTGTGGAATAGTTGGATTTTGTAGTGAAGAAGAGAATAAAGGAATAACTATAAAGAAAATGGCAGATAGAATAATTCATAGAGGGCCAGACCAAGAAGGGTATTATATAGATGAACATATAGCACTAGGGCATAGGAGATTATCTATTATAGATTTAGATAATGGTACACAACCTATGTTTAGCAAAGATAATAATTTAGTTTTAGTATTTAATGGAGAAATCTATAACTATATTGAACTAAAAGAGGAATTAGAAAAGAAAAACTATAAATTTATAACAAATAGTGATACAGAAGTGCTACTACATGGGTATGAAGCATGGGGAAAAAACTTACCTAAAAAACTAAGAGGAATGTTTGCTTTTGCTATTTGGGACAAGCAAAATAAATATCTATTTTGCTCAAGAGATAATTTTGGAATAAAACCACTATATTATTATCAAAATGGTAACACTTTTATGTTTGCATCTGAAATAAAAGCCTTTTTAGAACATCCAAAATTTGAAAAAGTTTTAAATAAAGACTTAATTGGTCCATATTTATCGTTTAGTTTTACACCTACTGCACAAACATTTTTTAAAGGAGTATATGCATTAGAACCAGGGACAAACTTATATTTAAAAGAAAACAAAATAACATTAGAAACATACTATAATCTAGAATTTAGAGAAAAACATACAGATTACTCACATACACTAGAGCAAATAAGTAAAAAGGTAAAAGATTCTGTAAGTCATCATACTATAAGTGATGTAGAAGTTGGATCATTTTTATCTAGTGGCATAGACTCATCATATATTGCAAGTATAGCAAAGCCGAAAAAAACATTTACAATAGGATATGATTTACCTAAATATAGTGAAATAAGCTATGCCCAAAACTTAGCTAGTAAATTAAAAATTAGTAACACAAGTAAAAAAATAACAAAAAAAGAATATATGCAAGCATTACCTAATGTTTTATATCATATGGACGAGCCATCACCTGATGCTTCTATTACATCATTATACTATTTATCAAAAATTGCAAGTGAAGATGTAAAAGTTGTCATGTCTGGAGAAGGCGCAGATGAATTTTTTGGCGGATATAATACATATAAAGAAGAAGTAAAATTCAAATTGTATAATAAATTACCATTTATATTAAGACATATAGTATCAATTTTATTTGAAAAATTACCAGAATATAGAGGCCGAAACTTTATTGTAAGAAGAGGACAAAAACTTGAAAATGAATATGTAGGAGTAAACAAAATATTTAGTGAAAAAGAAAGAAAAAAGGTTCTAAATTTTAAAGATACAATAAGAAATAGAGAAATTACGAAACCAGTATTTGATAAATATAAAGAACAAAGTAACATAGTTAAAATGCAAATGATTGATATAAAATATTGGCTTGTAAAAGATATTCTTTTAAAGGTAGATAGAATGACAATGGCAAATTCACTAGAAGCAAGAACACCTTTTATAGATAAAGAAGTATTTAAAATAGCAAGTGAATTACCACTTAAATATAAAGTATCAAAAGATAATACAAAAATTGCCTTACGAGATGCAGCAAAACTAGATATACCAAATGAATCATATAAAAAGAAAAAGCTAGGTTTTCCTGTTCCCCTTAGAGAATGGATGAAAGAAGAAGATGTATATAATGAAATTAAACAAACAATAAATAAGGACTTTGTGAAAGAATTTTTTAATCAAAAATATGTAATTAAACTATTAGAAGAACACAAAAATAATAAAAAAGATAACTATAAGAAAGTATGGGCAGTATATTGCTTTATAAAGTGGTATGAGATTTTCTTTTTAGACACATCAGAACAAAAGGGGCATTCTTTAAATACTTTAACATTTTAGATTAATTACATGCCCCGTCTTTGTTCGTCTGCCAAAATTGCTTTAGAAATTTTGTGTAGAATAATTTATATAATGGGAAGGTTTTCTAAACTTTCCCATTGTATCTCTTGACAAAACAAGTAAAGTAGAGTAATCTATTTGTGTGGTTACATATGTAATCTAAAAGGAGGAGCCTATGCAAGATAAATATGATATAACAGATGCAGAACTAGAAATTATGCAAGTATTATGGGAAAATGAACAATGCGATTTAAATACAATTATGCAAGAGCTAAATAACAAGGAAGATAAAAATAGAAATACAATAAAAACATTACTAAGAAGATTAATATTAAAAGGCTCAGTTAAATCTAAAAAAGTAGGTTTAAAAGATACTATTTATATTCCTATGGTAAGTAAAAATAAATTTTTAGAAACTCAAAATGAAAGTTTTTTAAAAAAACTATATAATGGGAAGACAAATAATTTATTATTAAACTTTGTAGAAAACCAAAAAGTATCAAAACAAGAATTACAAAAATTAATTGACATATTAGAAAGTGAGGACTAGCTATGGTAGAAGCACTAATAAATATAAGTAACTTCATAGCTCCAATTTTTTACAAAATACTATATATGTCAATTGTTGGAAGCGTATTAGGAATAATAATATTGGGGTTAACAAAGTTATTAGATAATAAGCTTTGTGCAAAATGGAAATTTTATATGTTACTAATTCCTATACTTTTTCTTATGATACCAGTAAGCAGAATTCAAGTTAATATAGAAAACAATTTTGCATTAACTTTGGCAATAGATAAAGTAGAAACAACTTTAAATAATGTCCATACATTAACTTATGATAACATAAGTATAGAAGAAGAAAAAATAGCTAATGCAAAAAAGGCTATGGAAAAAGGAAGTTCTATTAAACAAGAAGAAAGAAAAAACACAAATAGTAAAGAAAGTATTACATTTTATACTGTTATACCAATAATTTGGTTAATAGGAATAATAATAAGTATGTCAATATTTATTATAGGAAACATAAACCTAATATATAGAATTGGTAAATCAAAAAAACTAGAAGATAGCACTATAAAAGTAATACTAATCAAATGTAAAAGAAAGCTAGGAATTAACAAAAAGATACAAATAAGAATACAAAATAAAGATGTATCTCCATGCATTTATGGAATAATGAAACCTAAAATATTGGTATCAAATGAATTCATAAAAAAAGATGCACAAGTAATAGAAAACGTATTTATGCACGAATTATCACATTATAAAAGAAAAGATATGATAACAAACTATATTCTACTAATCATGACATCTATACATTGGTTTAATCCATTTGTATATAGGTTTTTTAGAAAAATGAGACAAGAAATGGAACTTGCAACAGATGAAATAGCATTAGGGAAAATGGATAAAGAAGAAAAGAAAAAATATGGTTTAACATTAATAAATTTATTGCAGACATACGAAACCCCAAGAACTGTAGCAAAAACACTATGTGTAACAGATGATAGTAAAAATATGGAAAGAAGAATAAAGAAAATAAAAGCATTAGCAACATCAAATAAATATAGAATATCGATAATGATTTTAATTTTATTAGTAGTGATTTGTGCAAGCATTCCATTTATATTAAAACCAATTAAAATAAGTAGCGTAGAAGAGGAAAACATATATAAAAAAATAGAAAAATATCTTATTAATTTAGAAGAAAAAAATCGTCAAGTAAATAGTGAAAATAAAAGTGATGATTTTAAAGTTTATGCAGATATACAAAGGATGGGAACAAAAAAAGAGGATGAAGAAATTATTGCATATGTTTGGGCATTAATTAAAACATACTATGTAGAAAATGGAGAATTACAAAGCAGTGGAAGTTCAATGCCATATAAGTTTAGAATAAAAGACAATGAAATAAGAGAATATCAAATACCAGAAGATGGAGAAAGATATGAAAGTTCTATTAATGAGATATTCCCAAAACAAATAGTAGACAAAATAGAGAAAAGTAGAGAAGAAGTTAGTGAAGAAAAAATTGAAAAAGAAGCACAAAAATATTATCAATATTTAAATAATAATGCTAGTAATAAAACACCAGATTATACGGCAACAAATACTATTAATTCAGCTTATATAGATTATCAAAATAGATTTGTAGGGCACTGGAGACCATATATGGCAGAAGAAAATGGAAAAGAAATAAATTTAAGAGAAATATATGGTTCTGGAATATCAGAAGGTGGAGAACTAATATTAAAAAATAATGGAACATTTTCAGAGCTTATAGGTGTTTATTCAAAAGAGACAGAACATGGATTAATAGGAAAATACAAAGTATATGGAAATGGAGAAAATGCATTATTAACTAATAATAATGGTGAAACAAAAATAGTAGAATATTTAGAAGGAAGTAGTGATATTATTAGAATGACGTTAGAAGATGGAAAATGTATATATTTCCAAAAGGCAAGTTAGTAATAGAAGAATTAAAAGCTGCCATATATGGTAGCTTTTAAGAAATATTAAAATAGTAATAAAAATTGGTGAGTTGTAAAAGTAACTTCCAAAAGAAAAAGTAAAATCCAAATGTAATAGAAACGTCAATTTGTAGGCATTTCTTTTTGCATAAAATTTGCTTTTTTTCATAAAATAGTGTAATATTAAATTACAGAAACGAGAAATTGAGCATGGCAAACAAGCAAAAAGAAATTAATTTTTTTTTCGTGTAAGATTAAAATCCATTTGCTTAGTATCCATATTCAATTAAAAGATGTTTCTAAGGTTGTTCGATTTTTCTATCGAATAAAGTTAAATATTTATTTAATTTTTAAAAGATATGGCTGTAGTGTGACCATATCTTTTTCTATCTTTTGTACATTAAGTTTTTTTAGTATTGTATCTCCATATAAAAACTCAAAAGTTTCATAAGGTGTTCTTCCATTTAAAGATTTTCTTGGTGCTGAATTAATATGTGAAAACATTAAATCTAAATCCTCTTGTGTTAAATTTTTTAGTGATTTTCCATTAGGAATAATATCCCTAACATAATTGTGATTGTTTTCCACATGTGGCTTTTGACTAGGTGTTTGTGGGTCGCAATAAAAGATATTGCTTCGTATTTCTCCTGTTTCAATATTTACTTCAAATAACTCATATTTCTCAAATTCTGTGCCTCTATCAGTTAAAAGCAAAGAAAACAATTTACAATAGTCTTCTTTTAAAATGTCTTGTAGATTATCTAATGTACTAGCCATAGATTCAGAGGTCTTCTCTGTATGTAGAAAACCTATCATTAATCCAGTATTTTGAAATATGAATGTTTGAATATATGGACCATCTTGTTGATTGTACACTGTATCCATTTGAGTTGTTGGAATAGTAGGATTCTTTTCTACAAAATCTAAATAGTCTTTGTATCTTCTTCCTTCATAGTTAGCAGGTTCTTTACGTTTCTTCAATTTTTTTCTTTTTCTCATAGATACTTGTCTGCGTAAAGAAAAATTATTAATTCCATAATCTTGAAATATTCCACTTTCAATATACATATACAAGGTTTTAGAACACATTTTAAGTTCAGGATGATTCTCTAAAATTTGATATACAGATTGTCCCTTTTTAAGAAGTGGTTTAATAATATCTACAATTTCAAGCATTTCTTTAGTATTTAGGTTAACACCTTCTCTAGAATCCTTTATTTTCATGAGCTTGTTTAGCATAGTAGAAGTATTTATCTAATCTACATTTAGAAATATCTGGACAAAGATTACATACACCTACTTTTCTATCTCTTCTTGAACATTTAATTTCTTCATATTTAGAGCATTTTCCATGACATACACCACATTGTTTAAATTTAGTGCAAGTAACTGGATTATTAAAAGGATCCTTGGTTTTAATTTTCTTCTGTTTTTAATTTCTTTAGCAACAGTTGAAATATCTTTATTAATATTTTTTGCTATTTCAGTTCTAGATAATTCTTTTTCAAGACCTTCTTGAATCTTTTTTCTATCATCTAAAGTTAAGTGTGAATTTTTCATAACGACCTCCATCTAACCCTAGAAACATCTATATTATATTATACTATTTAGAACTTAATCTTACAAATTTAACTTTGTGTAAAGTTTATTTCCATATTTATATATACTATTTGGAAGTTACTTTTAAAATTTACGAGTAATAAAAATTTAAAAAAAATAGAAAATAGGTATTGACAACTGTATTAAAATTTAGTATACTAAGCAATGTCGAAAAGATAGACGGTCGCTTAGCTCAGCTGGGAGAGCATCTGCCTTACAAGCAGGGGGTCATAGGTTCGAGCCCTATAGCGACCACCATTTTTTACGGCCTGGTAGTTCAGTTGGTTAGAACGCTAGCCTGTCACGCTAGAGGTCGACGGTTCGAGCCCGTTCCAGGTCGCCATTTTTTTATATACGCCTCGATAGCTCAGTTGGTAGAGCAAGGGACTGAAAATCCCTGTGTCACTGGTTCGATTCCAGTTCGAGGCACCAGTTTGAGTGTTCTTATAGGATTTAACGTCTTATAGGAACATTTTTTTAAACCATATTTTGCATTAATCTTTTTTCTTTATTCATTAAGATATCTTATTACATAGAGCTTTATAATAGTGAAATAGAAAAAAATGATTGTATTATGATATGTTTTTATATGAAGTTAATAAAAATGGGCAAAAATATACATTTGAACTACAATGTATAGAAAATGTGCAAGATTATAATGTTTACTTTAATTTTAGATATTGCAAATCATAAAAAGTTATGTTACATTAGATATAGTAAAAATGAGCCATTCTAAAGGAGATTACAAATATGGAGGGAAAAAAGCAAATTAAAATCAGTTTAAAATTAGGAATAATTATATTATTCTGTACAACTATAATAATATTAGTTAGCAGCTGTTTTATAATTATTAAATTTAGCAAAACTTATTATATAAGTACAAATGAAATGCGAAATGTTATTCCAGAAATAACAGTATATAAACCTATAATTTATTTATATCCTTCAAAAGAAACAAAAGTATCAGTAAAATTATTAAAAGAAGAAAATTTAACTTGTTCTTATCCAAAATATAATAGTAAATGGTATGTATTAGCAAATCCTAATGGAGATTTAAAAGACTTATATACTGGTAGATATTTATATTCCCTATATTATGAAAATAAAAGTGATATAAAATTTGATGTGAAAAGAGATGGATTTATAGTAAAAAGTGAAGATGTAGCTACTTTTTTAGAAGAAAAATTGGCTATTTTAGGATTGAATGAAAGAGAAACTGAAGAATTTATAATATATTGGTTACCTAAATTAGAAAGTAATAAATATAACTATATAAGATTTGCTACAAGTGATGAAATACATCAAAATATGCCATTAGAGATAAATCCTAGCCCAGATACTGTAATTAGAATTTTAATGACTTATAAAGGATTAGAAAATGCAATAGAGATTGAGGAACAAAAACTAGATAATACAGAAAGAAAGCGGATTTGTAGCAATTGAATGGGGAGGAACTGAAATAAAGTAGGAGGCTAAATGAAGGAAGAATTAGTAATTGAAAAGAATACAGAATATATTGTAGATATTATAGACTATGGTTATGAAGGAGAAGGAATTGCTAAAATTAATAATTTTACTATATTTATTAAGGATGCAATGAAAGGAGAAAAAGTAAAAATATTAATTGTAAAAGTAAATTCATCACATGCATTTCGGAAAGGTACTAGAGATAATCGATTCATCTAATAATAGACAAAAGTTAGATTGTAATACATATAAAAGATGTGGTGGTTGTAATTTAAGACATATGAAGTATGAAGAAACATTAAAAATAAAAAGAGATATTGTACAAAATTTAATTAATAAATCGTTAGAACAAAAGGTAACAGTAAGAGAAACTATAGGAATGGAAAAGCCATTTTTTTATCGTAACAAGGCACAATATCCAGTAAGTTATAATAAAAATGGAGAAATAGTAACAGGAATATATGCAGCAAGAACACATGAAATAGTTCCAATAGAATCATGTGCAATACAAATGCCAATATCACAAGAAATATCAAAATTTATTATACGATTCATGAAAGAAAACAAAATACTAGCATATAACGAAAAGGAAAGAATAGGAGCAATTCGTCATATTGTTGTAAAAGTAGGAATTTATACAAATGAAATAATGTGTATTCTTGTAACAAATGAGAAAAAAATTCCACATGAAAAGGAATTAGTAGAAGAATTAAGAAATAATTTTCCCAATATTACAACAATAGTTAAAAACATTAATCAAAAAGATACAAACGTAATTATGGGAAAGGAAAACCAAATTCTATATGGAACAGGATATATTAAGGATAAACTAGGAAATTTTATATTTAACATATCTGCACAATCTTTTTATCAAATAAATCCAATTCAAACAGAAAAATTATATAATTTAGCAATTCAAAAAGCAAATTTAACTAAAAAAGATATAGTTCTAGACTTATATTGTGGAATAGGAACAATAGGAAGTTTTGCATCACCATATGTAAAACAAGTTTATGGAATTGAAATAGTAGAACAAGCAATTATAGATGCAAAAGAAAACGCAAAGCAAAATAATATTAAAAACATAGAATTTTATTGTGGGGATGTGGAGGAAATTTTAGAAACAGTATTAGAAAAGAAAAAGGTAATGCCAAATGTAGTATTTGTAGACCCACCAAGAAAAGGATTAGATGAAAACACAATAGAAAATATAATAAGAATAAAGCCACAAAGACTTATTTATATTAGTTGCAATCCTGCAACATTAGTACGCGATTTAAGAAAACTCGAAGAAACATATGAAATAAAAGAAATTCAAGCCTTAGATATGTTTCCATTTACTAGCCACGTGGAATGTGTGGCAGTGCTACAATTAAAACAAGACATGTAATGCTTGATTTTGATATGGTTTCAGAGATTATATCTTTTGAGGAGAAAGGCAGATTTGGAAAAGAAAAACATCAAAATTTAGGTGTGAGAGTTAAAGTAGTTGCTTAAGTGGTAAGTGGAAACACATAAATAACTTTTTTATAAAATAGAGCAAAGTGTTTGAAATACTGAGAAATTTACAATTGTATCTATGGTAAGCATAACAGATATAGGTTGAGTCGGTTTGTAGATATGATGTAAAGCTAGGTATTTCAAGGAATAGAAGAAATTTATTAAAATGAGTTATAGAGAATCTTTATTAAATAGGTGTCAGTAGATATGTGCTGATGTCTATTTTTTATAGGACGAAAATTTAATAAAATTTGGCTTATAAAAATTCATAGGACGAAAAAACGAGAAAAATTGTCCTATAACATTTGCAACTCAATTCTAATCTCCAATAAAAATAATATCAAGAGTAAATAAACTCACTATCGTTCGCTCTTGACATTATTTCTATTGGGGATTTTGTAGCATTTAAGCGAATGTAAGGATAAATATGTTTTGTAAATATTGGCAAAACACTATGAAAAATTGTTAATTTGTGATATAAATAAAGTGAATTACTAGATATAGTAAAGATTGGAGAAATAATGGAATTTAGAAAAATAAAAGTAGAAGAATTTGAAAAATTAAAAAACTTGTTTCCAGATAATGAAAAAATGTGGAGTAAGTATAAAAAAAAAAGATTAGAACAATTTGAAAAACAAGAAATAGATGTGTTTATAATTGAAAATAATGAAAACATTATTGGGGAAATAACAGTTAATTATAAAAGCCATCAATTAGCAACAGAAACAATACCAAATAGAAGAGTATATTTAGAAGCATTTAGAGTAGATAAAAAATATCAAGGTAAAGGTTTAGGACAAAAATTAATAAATTATTGTACAGACTATTTAGCAAATAGAGGATATATTGAATATACAATAGGTGTAGAAGATGATAATGAAATAGCGAAACATATATATTTTAAACTAGGATTTACCAATGCAATAGATAAAGGACATGGAGATGAATTTGATCCTAGTGAATATACTTTATATTTAAAAGATATTGATAAATTTGATATAAAATCATACATAGGAAAAACAGTTACAGCAAGAATAGATAGACAAATGGGTTCTAAGCATCCAAAATATGGATTTATATATCCAATTAATTATGGATATATACCAAATACAATAAGCGGAGATGGAGAAGAACTAGACTGTTATATATTAGGAGTTTTTGAACCAATAGAAAGTTTTACAGGAAAATGTATAGCAATAATACATAGATTAAATGATAATGATGATAAATTAGTTTTAGTACCAAAAGATAAAAATTATACAAATCTTGAAATTCGAGCATTAACAGAATTTCAAGAAAGATTTTTTGAGAATATAATTATTAACTAATACTATAATAAATAATGGGAGGAATATATATGGAAATTAATCCAAAATCTACTTTAGATAATTTAGGTGGAAAAGGTTATAACTTAAATTTATTAAAAGATATATGTGATGTACCAGAATTTTTTGTAATTAAATTTGATAACTTTGAAGAAATTGAAGATGAAGAAATACAAAAAGAAATATTGAATTACTATAAAGAAAAACAATTTGATCTAGTTTCTGTCAGAAGTTCTGCAACAGTAGAAGATTCAAAACAAGCAAGTTTTGCTGGTATGTTTGATAGTGTTCTAAATGTAAATGAGACTAATTTAATAGATGCTTTACAAGAAGTAATAAAATCTGTCAAAGGAAATAGAGTTATAGAATATTGTAAAACAAAAGGTATAGATTATTCTAAAGTTGGTATGAGAATTGTTATTCAAAAAATGGTTACTTCAAGAGTATCTGGAGTATGCTTTACTAGAACACCAGAATCTAATAAAACAATGATGATAGAAGCTTGTTTAGGACTTGGAGAGGCATTGGTTAGTGGTAGAGTTACACCTGATAATTATATTATTGATAAAGATACTTTAGGAGTAGATGATACTTCTATAGGATATCAAAATGTTATGCTAAAAAATAAAGAATATGAAGAAGTACCATTTAATGAAAGAAATTCTAAAAAATTAACTAATAAAGAAATTCAAGAATTAATAGAAGTATCATTGCGAATCGATAATTCTTTAGGTTTTGGAGGTACAGACATTGAATGGGCAATTGAAAACGATAAACTATATATTTTACAAGCAAGAGCGATTACTTTTGAAAGTAAGTCCGAAGAGAAAAAAGAACTATTACCAAGTATACAAAACTATCAATTGACATTTAAAGTAACAGGATTAGACTTTATGTTTGCAGACTTACTATGTAGAGGTTTTGGATATTTGCACCCATTATTTATATGTCGTGATGGATATTTCCTTCAATACTTTACCAATGAAAAAATGCAATATGCTGCAAGCTATGGATATGATTGGTTAAGTGCTAAGAACGGATATGATGAATATAAAAAAGAATTTACAAAATTTCATGAAAGTTCTTTTAAAATATTAGAAGAAATTTTAGAAAGTGAAATAACAAGTGAAAAGATTAAGCAATTTTTTGAGATAATTTATCAGTATTTTATATTTTACTCAAAGAATGATTTTCAGTTTACTAATACTACATATTTATATGCAGATAAAAATCCTATTATATCAGAAAATCTACAGAAATTATCAGCATTTAAGGATTATGCAAGAGTATGGATAAATGATGTTGCTACAGATGATAAGTGCCTTTTAAATAGATTATTGGAGAGACTATCTTACGAATTTGGAATTGATATGGATATTCTAAATTTATATAAGATAGATGAGATAGTTGATTTAGCGAATAATAAAATAGTAGGTCAAGATATAATTGATGAAAGACAAATGGCTGCTATAGTAATGTATGATGGACAAAATATTAAATATGTATGTGGAGAAAAAGCAGTTGAATATATAAGAAATGTCAAAAAGATTGAACAATCACAATTGAAAAATGAACTTTCTGGGCAAGTAGCAAATAAAGGAAATGAAAATGAAAATGAAGTAAGAGGAAAAGTTAGAATTATTAATGTAAATTATTCTGATTTTTCAGAAATGGAAAAAGCTATTGAAGAAATGAATAAAGGAGAAATTCTTGTATCAGAATCAACAGCACCAGAATTAATGGTTGCTTGTACTAAAGCAAAAGCTATTGTAACTGATATGGGAGGTATGCTTTCACATGCTGCAATAGTAAGTAGAGAATTAGGTATTCCTTGCATAGTTGGAACAGTACATGCTTCTCGTTCATTAAAAGATGGAGATAATATAAAAATAGATTTAGATACTGGCAATATAGAAATTTTATAATTGAAAAAGCCCTCGTGAAGAGGGCTTTTAAGCACTTTTACAAGCGAACAATCCACATCGAAGTGTGCAATATTAAATGTAATAAATTTATAATAGGTATTTTAGAAAAAAGCAACATTTTTAAATAAATTTTAAAACAAAAAACTGTAGCTTATATATTTCTATATAAGCTACATTCTAAATCATAACTGCTTACCGAAATAAGCCTTTTCAATCATCTAATAAAAGTATAATAGAAATTTTAACAAAAAACAATATTTTTTAACAAATTTTATATAAATACTTGCCGGAAACTCTCGTAAATGATACAATATTTACGAGAGTTTCCGGCAAAGGAGAGAAAAAGATGGAAAATATAAATATAATAAAAAAATTATTAGAGAAAAATAATGGGATAATAACAACAAAAGAGGTAGAAGATTTAGGAATTAATAGCAAAATTTTAACTAGAATGATTGAAAAAGGAATAATAGAAAGAGTTTCAAGAGGTGTTTATATAAGTACAGATACATTAGAAGATAAATATTTTATTACACAAGCTATTTGTAAGCGAGGAATATTCTCACATGAGACAGCTTTATATTTTCATGACTTATGTGATAGAACACCTATAAAATATCAATTAACAATACCAAGTTACTATAATAATGTATTGATTAAAGATAAAAATTATCAATTCTTTTATTTAAAAGATGATCTATATGAAATAGGTATAACAGAAATGAAAACACCTTATGGAAATAAAGTTAAAGTATACGATTTAGAGAGGACAATTTGCGATATTATTAGAAACAAGAAGAAAATAGAAATTGCATTATTTGCTGATAGTATGAAAAGATATGCAGAAAGAAAAGATAGAAATTCAATAAAGCTACATAAATATGCAAAACTATTTAATATAGAAGATGATTTAAGAAAATACTTGGAGGTGTTATTGTGATAGCAAAAAATAGAGCACAATTAAAATCATGGATAAAAAACATGTCAGCAAAAGTTGATGTAAATGAAAATATTATCTTACAAAACTATATGCTAGAGAGATTATTAGAAAGAATTTCAGTATCAAACTATAAATATAAATTTGTATTAAAAGGTGGAATGTTGATAACAGCTATAGTTGGAATAGATATGAGAAATACACTAGATATGGATGCAACAATAAAAGGTTTTAATTTAGAAAAAGATAACCTTGAAAATATATTAAACGAAATATTTAGTATAGACTTAGATGATGGAGTAACTTTTGAATTTAGAAATATAAAAGAAATAAGACAAGAAGATGAATATGGAGGATATAGAGTATCATTAGATGCAAAATTTGATAAGTTAGTTGTACCAATGAAATTAGATATAACAACAGGTGATGTAATTATTCCAAAAGAAGTAAACTATAAGTTTGGTTTAATGTTTGAAGATCGTTCTATAGAAATACTTGCATATAATATGGAGACAGTAATAGCAGATAAATTTGAAACAATTATATCAAGAAATGTTGATACAACAAGAGCAAGGGATTTTTATGATATTTATATACTTTGGACTACACAACAACAAAACTTTGATAAAGAATTGTTAGGACAAGCTATTGTAAAGAAATTTGAATACAGGGGTTCAATCGACAAACTAAATAATATAGATGAGATAATGGAAGTTATAAAAGAAAGTGAAACTCTAAAAGAACATTGGAAGAATTATCAGAGTAAGTTTAGTTATGCAGAAGATATTAGTTATGAAGATACGATTAGGGTATTAGAAGAAATGGTAAAATTATTATATAATGATTAAATGTAATACTATGGGGGAATTGAATATGAAATTTGAATCAATTACAATTAAAAATTTTAGAAATTTTAAAGATATAGAAATGAATTTAAATAATAAGAATGTATTTTTTGGATTAAATGATGTTGGAAAAACCAATTTTTTATATGCACTAAGATATGTTTTTGATAAAGATATAAGAAAACTTAATCTAATAGATTCAGATTATCATAACAAAAATATTAGTGAACCTATACAAATAGTTATTAAAGTTGATATTAGTGATGAAAAGTGTGAAGATAATCAAAAATTAAGAGCACATTTAAAAGGAGCAATAATGAGTTCAGACAATAGTGTATATATAAAATTAGAAGCCATGTATGATAAAAAAGAATTAGTAGGACAACCAATATTATACTGGGGCGGAAATTTAAAAAGTTTACAAGAAATGAAGATGCATGGATATTTATATGAGATTGATTATGTTTTTAATGTGTTTTATATAGATGCCTATATTGATATGTACAATTTGTTTAAAAAAAATATTAATATATTAGTTAAAAATGAAAATGAACAAGATAAAGATGTACTAGAAAAAATTCAACAATCTGTTACAAACTTAAATAATGAAATATCTACATTGTCAGGAATAAAAAATTTTGAAGACAAAATAACACCTGAATATAAAAAGTTTAGAAATGATAGCATTGAAATTACTGTTAAATCTGAAATAGCAGTAAAAGGCTTATATTCTAATTTAATACCATATATAAAACAAGAAAATACAACTAACTTGTACCCTACGTCTGGTGAAGGTAGAAAAAAATTATTATCATATTCTATTTTTGATATTATTGCAGATGAATCATCAGAAAGAAAAATTAATTTATTTTTAATAGAAGAGCCAGAAAACCATTTGCATAAATCAATGCAAATTGCATTATCACAAATATTATTTACTGATGAAAAATACAAATATTTATTTGTAACTACGCATTCTCCATTTATATTGTATGAAATGGACAAAGTTAATCTAGTAAGAATCTATAATAAAAATCAAATTGATAGTTCAAGTATATTTTATAAAGTACCTAAAGAATATGAGAAATATAAAAAGATATTAAATAGAAGATTATCAGAAGCAATTTTTGCCAATAAAGTTTTATTAGTAGAAGGTCCTTCAGAATTGGTGCTTTTTGAAAAAGTATTATTTACATTGCAACCTTTTTATGAATCTGATGGAATATCGATTATAGATACAGGAGGTATTAAATTTAAAAAATATATAGAAATATTGAAACCATTAAAAATAAAGATATTTGTAAAAACTGATAATGATCTTAGGAGCAACAATCATGGAAAGTATAGTGTAGTTGGTTTTAGCAGATGTAATGGCATTATCGATAAAAATATTTTACCAGTTACTCCTATAGAAGGAAAATCTATAAAAGATAAGATAGATTTATATATAAAAAATATACAAAAATTAAATGATATAAGAAAGAATTATAATGTTTATTTATCAAAAGTTGATTTAGAAAATGATTTAGATGAAGTATTACATGATAAAATAGTGGAATATTTAGGTACAGAAAAGGTAGTTGAATATTTGCAACAATCAAAATTATATAATATTGTAGAACTGATTGAAAAATTAACATATGAAGATTGCGTAAATATTAAGGAACATTATAACTTTGAATGTTTGAAAGAGGTATTGAAATGAATTTATCACCAATTCAAAATGAGATAATTAATACAAAAGGAAATTTGGTTGTGATGGCTAGTGCTGGAACTGGAAAAACTCACACTATGGTAAATAAAATTGAAAAGGAAATAGAGGAAAATAAAAGCCATAAAGTAATAGCGGCAATTACTTTTACAATCAAAGCAGCAGAAGAAATAAAAGATAGACTTTCTATAGATACATATGAGCATTTTATAGGGACTAACAATAGTTTTGCTATAAATGAAATTATAAAACCATTTATGAAAGATATTTATGGCGAAAAGTATAATATTGATATGGATACAGATTATTTAATTAAGATAAAAGATTTCAATGAAGGACTGAATAGAATAGAAAGTTTTGCAACCCTATGTTCATATAGAGACAACAAAGGAAATTTTATATTTGACTTAGCCAATGAGATAGTGAAGAAATCTAAAGCATGTCAATTATATTTGAAGTCCAAGTATTTTAAAATTTACATAGATGAGTATCAAGACTGTGATAAAAGTATGCATAATTTCTTTATGTTTTTATGTGATAATTTAAAGATTGAAACTTTCATTGTTGGAGATGAAAAACAATCTATATATATGTGGAGAGGAGCATATCCAGAAGCATTTAAAAGTATTAAAAATAAGGAGAATTTTAAAAATATATTTATGGGAGATAATTTTCGTTCTTGTAAACAAATACAAAATTACTCTAATTTACTATGTAATGAAACTAGTCATTTATATTCTCCGATTGAAAAGTTAGATCAAGTTTTCTTAGTAAATACATCTGAGGAGAATTGGTGTAATGATGTTTTAAAATATGTAGATAAATCGTCAAACTGTGCATTATTAAGGTTTAGTAATAATAATGCACAAAATGGTGCAGAAGTATTAAATAATAATGGTATGGATATGGTATATATACCACAAATTCCTATTGTAGATATAACCACAGAGTCAGCATGGATATACAATACATTAGCAAAAATATTTATTTTAGATAAATATTCTGTATATGATTTGATTTCAGAAATACCAACAGAAGAAAGCGTGTCTAGAAGTAAAGTATCAGAAATTAAAAAACATGTAAATAATATAAAGAAAAATTTAAATGATATAAAAGAGTTTACAAAATGTATCCAAAATTTTGCACAATATTTTGGATATATGACTAAAGACAATCATATTGAAAAATTGTGGAATACTATAAAAGATGAAAAGTTTCATGTTGCTTTTAATATGGAAAGTTATAATAATATCTCAATCACATTTCATTCATCTAAAGGATTAGAATTTAATCAAGTTATAATATTTGCTGAAGATTATAGATTACAAGATGAATCAAGTATATATAATCATTATGTAGCAACCACAAGAGCGAAGAATAAATTAATAATTGTTAAGTTTAATAATTATAATGCTAATATATTTCAAACAAATTTAACACAAATTTTTAAAAAGAAAGAGTTAAATCTAACTGATGTACTAACAGTAGTTTAAAATATAATCTATTAGTTTGATTGTTTTACATCTCTCATTAAAAATGAGGGCAGGAAAGCGAGTATTCACACATCGCCTATACACGTTGAAGGACAAGCCTTCAAGAGTTAATAAAAGAACAAAAATTTTAAGCAAATTTGATGTAAAAATTCACCAAATGAACCACTAAAAAATGCCTATTAGAATGATAAAGTTCACTAAATGTACTAAATTTTATAAAAACATAGAGATTAGTTCACCAAGTGTACTTGTATTTGACTAAAATTTAAAAGAAAAGTATACCGAGTGAACTAAAAATTACTAAAATTAAAATGAGCAAAAGTACACTAAGTGAACCCATAAATATAGATTATAAAAATAAATTTAAAAAAATTTTATACAAGTACACTTAGTGTACTTACCTAAAAATCAACACTTTATAAATCTTAATAGAAAAAAGGGAAAAAAACGGGAATTGAACTTTATAGAACAGCATAATATAATCGTATTATCAAAAAATCTAAAACAATTAAGTCAGTCGAAGCTAGCCGACTGGCTTTTTTTGTTCTCTTTTTTGAAATTTAATTCAAGTTAAGGAGGATTTTTATGTTGTATGAAATCAACTTTGATAATACGAAAAACATCAAACTAAATGAAAATATTTTTAATTGCAGTATAAAAATTGCAATACTAAATAAAACATTTAGTGCAAGACTAATTAAAGAAAAGAGATATTTAGAATTAAAACAAAATATTTTACAAGAATATAATTTAACTCATATAGGTATTTGAAAAATTTAACTTTTGATGTATAATAAGCACATAAAGATTCTCTAAACTTGAGAAAGGAAGGTTAATTTTGAAAGTACAAGTTATAGAGAAGAAAAAAGGTCGAATTAATAGAACAACAGGAGAAGAAATAAAAGGAAATTTAAGAGTATGTGCCTATGCAAGAGTAAGTACAGAAAAAGAGGAGCAAATAAACAGTTATAATTCTCAGTTAAAGTATTATGAAGAAAAAATAAAAGCAAATAGTGATTGGAAATATGTTGGCATTTATGCAGATGAAGGAATAACTGGAACACTAGACTATAAAAGAGATGGATTTATGAAAATGATGCAAGATGCAACAAATAATAAATTTGATATGATAATTACAAAATCAATATCAAGGTTTGGAAGAAATACAGTGGATACTCTAAAATATGTAAGATTGCTAAAAGAAAAAGGAATTGCTATTTACTTTGAAGAAGAAAGAATAAATACTTTAGAAATATCAGGAGAAATCATGCTAACAGTATTAAGTGCAATGGCACAACAAGAAAGCGAAAATATATCTTCTCATGTAAAATTAGGTCTGCAAATGAAACAAAAAAGAGGAGAACTAATTGGATATAATGGTTGTTTAGGATATGTATATGATAAAGACACAAAAGAAATATCAATAAATTATGAAGAAGCAGAAATAGTAAGATATATATTTGAAAGATACTGTCAAGGAGTTGGTTGCACAACTATTGCCAAAGAACTTACAAATATGAAATATAAAACTCCAACAGGCAAAAAGAAATGGCACGAATCAACAATAAGAGAAATCTTAAAAAATGAAAAATATAAAGGAGATGTATTACAAGGGAAAACATATACAACAGATCCAATCTCACATAGAAGAGTAGTCAATATGGGAGAAGAAAATCAGTATTATATACAAGAACATCATGAGCCAATAATCTCTGAAAGAATGTTTAATCAAGCACAAGAAATTCTGCAAAAACGAGGAGGAGTACGAGGCTTAGGAAGAAGAAAAGGAAATTTTAGTAGAAAATATCCTTTTAGCAGTAGATTATATTGTGGTTTTTGTGGAAGTTTATTAACAAGAAGAAATTGGCACTCAGGAACTAAAAATAGTATAACAGTTTGGCATTGTATGGAATTTGTAAAACATGGAAAAGAAAATTGTCCACATTGTAAAGCTATGAAAGAAAACATTATAGAAGAAGCATTAGTAAATGCAGTTTATCATAGAGGATATGATGTAAGAGAGCCAGTAGAAGTAAGAATAATGGAAGACAGAATTCATATTGTAAGCTACCCAGGACCAGATCGTTCAATAAGCGAAAAATCAATTGAAGATAAAAATATGATAGCAAGAAAATTTAGAAATCGTAGAATTGGAGAATTTCTAAAAGAATTAAAACTAACAGAAGGTAGAAATACAGGTGTTCCAAAAATAAAAAGAGCATTAAAGAATAATGGTTCAAAAGAGCCAGAGTTTGAAACAAATGAAACAAGAGATTATTTTATTACAACAATATTTATGCATGATGGATTTGAAAATGAAATAAAAGACCAACCAAGACCCCACCAAGATACCAACCAAGATACCCACCAAGATGAAATATTAGAATTTTGTAATGAACCTAAAACTACTAAAGAAATCATGGCATATTTAGGTTTAAAAGATAGAAGAAATTTTTATATAAAATACATGAGACCATTATTAGATAGTGGAAAATTACAGATGACAGTACCAGATAAACCAAACACAAAGAATCAAAAATATATAACAAGGTAAATTGTTATAAGGAGGAGGTAAAAAATGGATTTTGAGGATGAAGAATTTATAAAAAGAGAACAGTCAGATGATTTATTATTTGAAGCATATGATGAGCCAATAAAATCAAAAGCAATAAAATTAGCAAAGCAAGCACTAGAAATAAATCCTAATAATATAGATGCATCTACTTTTATGTTATTTCCACTTTCTATAATGTATTACAAAAAAGGAGATTATAGAAAATGTAAAAAAATTCTTAAATGGATACAAGAAAATAATGAATATATTTTAGGATATTTGAAACAGGAAATTAAGTTTACAAAGGCAAAGATAGATAATATTGAGAATGAAGGAACATATTCATGGGGCTCAGAGGCAGAAGCATACTTAGTAGTTAAAGATTATAAATATTTACTAGAAACTGTTCCAGCATTTATAGAATTTGTAGAAAGAGAGAGTAAATAATGGAAGAACAAATTAAATAATTAACATTACTACTATTATACTTGACATCATGGACAGAGAAAGAACCTTATTGAGAATATCAAAGAGCATGGAAAGGATATGATATGGAAGTCATACATTTGATACTGATAATCAAGCATTAAAAGATGCAGTTGATAAGACAGTTTATTTTATAAAAGAAATATTTTAAGGAGGAAATAATTTGAAGATAGTAAAATCTAATGATGCACAAATAATAAAAAATAGCAATACAAGTAAATTGTTAGAATATTCAATAAGTTTACATGATAAAGATATTGATTTTTGTATAAATACAATTAATGGAAGGTATCCAGAAAAGGGCTATTGTACTAATGAAAAATGTAAAGAAATTTGTTATATACTAGAGGGGAAAGGAGCTTTTAATAAAAAAGATGAAAGTATCAATTTTGAACAAGGTGATGTAATTCTAATAGAAAAAGGAGAAATCTACTATTGGAATGGAAATTGCAAAATAATGATGATATGTACTCCAGCATGGTATAAGGAACAATGCAAGTTGTTAGATTTATAGGAGATGAATATGAGAAAGATAACAATTGAAATGGCATGCTCTATTAATGGACTAATTGCTACAGAAGATGGGAATGAAGACTTTCTATCTTATAGAGGTTGGGAGATAATGCTAGAATTTTTAAAAGAATATGATGTACTTATATGGGGAAGAAAAACTTGGGAAGCTATATTGTCATGGGGAGAGGACTATCCAAATGATTTAAAAGAAATAGATATAATTATCTTAAGTGAAACAAATAAGCAACAAAATGAATTTTCAAATGTTACATACTGTAGTTCAATAGAAAATTGCTTAAAGGTATGTGAAAAAAATTGAAATATGAAAAATTATTTATTTCTGGTGGAGCAACTATAAATAATGCTTTTATGGAAAAAGGTATAGTAGATAATATAATTCTAAACTATAATCCATTTGTATTGAACAAAGGAATACCACTATTTAAAGGAAACTACTTTGAAAACAAACTGAGACTAGAAAAAATAGTAAAAGAAAAAGAAGATATAGTACAAGTTCATTATAGTGTAATAAAATAAAAATATAGGAGAAAATATATGAACGATATTAAGGTAATTCATGCAAATAAATCACACAAAGACTTTTTGATATATGCTAATAGAATTATTAATAATACTAATGAAACAGAGCAAACCAATGGGTTAGAACTAAATATAGATAAAGATTATTTTTGTGATAGACCAAAATTTCAATGTCTAGTTGCAGAAATGGATAATAAACCAGTTGGTATGATCTTACATTCATATTTCTATTGGGCAAGTGATGGAGAAGTATTATGGATTTCACAAATGTTTGTTGAACAAGAATATAGAAAATGTGGTGTATTTTTTAAATTAATAGAGAAATTAAGAGAAGAAAATAAAGATATAAAAATAGTATCATGTGCTACTGGAGATGAGAATAAGAGAATGCAAAAAATATTAAAATACTATGGTGGACATGAGATAAATTTAAAATTTTATTATAAAAAAATGGAGGAAAAGTAAATGGAAAATTATTTTATAATACATGGGTCATTTAGTAGCCCATATTCAAATTGGATAGGATGGTTACATGATTTTATAGAAGATGAAGGAAAACAAGTATATGTACCAGATTTTCCTATTGGAGTAGGATATCAAAATTATGAGAATTGGGGTAAATTACTTAAATATTATTTGGATTTGGGATTAATAAATGAAAATACAACAATAATAGGTCATAGTATTGCACCAGTATTTATATCAAAATTTTTAACTGAAAATAAAGTAAAAGTTAAAAAACTAATATTTGTATGTGGATTTAATAACTATTTAGGAATAAACGAAGAATATGATGCAGTAAACAAATCAATGTATTTTGATAACTTAGAAGATGTAAAACAATATGCAAATGAAATAATATGTTTTTATTCAGATAATGATCCATATGTAAAATATGAAGTGGAAAAGGATTTTGCAGATAAGATTGCAACAGAGCAAATCTTAATACCAAATGCAGGACATATTAATAGTGAAAGTGGATATGATACATTTGAAGATATAGCAAGTTATTTATAGTTTAATATAGTAAAGCCTTCTTTTGATGGAAGGCTTTTAAGCATCTTTATAAAAGATGAAACAAACTCCACACCAAAGTGTGCAACACTAAATGTAAAATTATTATAATATAATTTATCTATAGTATCAATAAAATTTTACAAATTTTGCTAAAAACATTGAATGTTACTAAGAAACATGGTACAATACAAATGTTTGCAATACGTAGTAGGTATGATAGGAGGATGTCATGAAATATTTTATAGCAGATACACATTTTAATCATGAAAATATAATTAAATATTGTAATACACCATTCAAAAATTCAAAAGAAATGAATGAATATATAGTAAATAAATGGAATTCTGTTGTTACTGAAAATGATCTTATCTATCATTTGGGAGATGTTGGATTTGGTAGTACAGAAGAATTAAAGCATTAAATAAAAAAGAAATTTTTAAACTAGACAAAGGGATATATTCAAATAAAAAAATAGTTAGTCCATTAGTAATATACTCAAAGGAATATCCCAATAGTGTTATTACAATGGATAGTGCGTATTACTATTATAATTTAACAGATATAATACCAAGTAAAGTGTATTTAGCGACAGATAGAAATACTGATAAAATAAATAATGAGAAAATTGTTCAGACATTTATGTCAAAGGATATATTGTATAAAGGAAGGATAAACTTGCAAACAAATGATGGAGTAATAAATATTTATGATAGAGAAAGATTATTAATTGAATTAATAAGAAAAAAGAAGAAAATTCCTTTTTTTGACTATTATAAAGAAATTATATCTAATTACAATTACAGGGCAATTGTAGATGAATTAGATATGTATAAAATAGAAGAATATCTATCATTATTTAAAAATGATATGAATTTATCAAATATACTACAAATGGAGGTCTTTTAGTGAATATAGAAGAAGCAATTAAATTTTAAATAGTCTAATCAAATAAACATAAATGCATTATAGAACAATTATACCTCATTAGAAATGAAGGCAGGAAAGCGGTATTAACATATCGCCTATACACATTGAAGGTCAAGCCTTCAAGAGTTAATAAAGAAACAAAAATTTTAAGCAGATATGATACAGAAATTCACCGAGTGAACTTGTAACTTTAAATTATATTATGATTAGTACACTAAGTGTACTAATCATATACAATTATACGAAAACAAGCTAAACTATTGACGAATAGCTAAAAAAGGTATAAAATCATTATGTAAAATTCTAAAATAATGTAATTTTATACTTTTTTTTCATTGAAAGGGGTGTGAAAATGGAGTTTGAGAGTATTAAAAAAATTGTAGAAACTGAGAAACAAGCACAGATTATAAAAGAAGAGGCTTGCAAAAAGGCGAAAAGCATCTTAGAAAAGGTAGAAGAAACTAAAGAAAACAATAGAGTTTATTTTAAAGGACAGCTAGAAAATAGAATTAATGACTTAAAAAAAGAACAAAAAGAAGCAAATAAACAGCTAATTAGTAACATTAAAGTAGCATCAGAGGAAAAGGTTAGAAAAATAAATAGTGGTTTGAATGAAAATATTGCAAAAGCTGTAGATAAAATATTTGAACAAATCATTAAAATATAAAGTAAAAAACCTTTAAAACTAAGATGAAAGGAGAGTTTAAAAACAAATGTCTATTGCAAAAATGAACAAAGTGACAATTATAGGAACTAAAGATAAACAAGAAGAAATTTTAAAGAAGTTGCAAAAATTTGGCTTTTTTCAAGTAGAAGACATGTCACATCTTGCTCAAGACGAAGAATTTAAAGACATTTTTAATAAACAAGATAAAAATGAAGAAATATCTAGCATAAACCAAAAACTAGTAAATACTGAAAAAGCAATTGCAAATGTAAAAAAATATTATAAAGTAAAAAAGTCTATGTTTGCAGGAAAGGAATACTATAATGAACTATCTACTAAAGATGCAGATGATTTATATAGTAAAGTACAAAATGTAAACGAAATTTCTAATTTAATTGAAGAAGATATACAAAAAGTTAATACACTAAATACACAAAAAGTAGAATTAGAACCATGGACAAACTTTTCAATTTCAGCAGATTTAGAAAAAATCAATTATATTAAAATCATTTTAGGAACAATTACTTTAAAATACTCAAAGGAAGAAATTGAAAATGCTTTAAATAAGGAAAAAGTAGAATATTCTATAAATATAATCAATAAAGACAAACATAATTTATATTTATCAATAACAACTAAAAATGAAGAGATTAATCATGTAAAAAGAATATTAAAAAAATTTGATTTTAATGAAAAAGATATTTCTTTAGAAAATGAGACTGTTACTGAAAAAATACAAAGAATAGAAGAAGAAATTTTAAAATTACAAAATGTGATAGAAGAAAATAAAGCAAAGATTAAACCAGACAAAATAAAGGATTACGAAAACTTATATGATTATTACTTAGCACAAAAAGATTTAAAACTAATAGAAAGAAACATAGTTACAACAAACAATACATTTTATCTTGAGGGTTGGATGCCAGAAGGCTGTAAAATAAACAATAATAAAGAATTTATTATTAAAGTAAGACCAGAAGAAGAAAATGAAGAAGTGCCAGTATTAGTAGAAGACAACAGAATAGTAGAGCCATTTCAATCTATTACAAATATGTATAGTGTACCAAACAAACGAGAATTAGACCCTAACCCAGTAATGGCAATTTTCTACATACTATTCTTTGGATTAATGCTAAGTGATGTAGGATATGGACTACTTCTAACACTAGGATGTTTATTCTTAATAAGAAAGAAAAAATATGCAAGAGGAGAAGGAAAACTTGTTAAATTATTAACATATTGTGGAATAGCATCTGTAGCTTGGGGATTTTTCTTTGGAAGCTTTTTTGGAGACTTAATACCAATAAAAGGGGTATTAAACCCACTAAAAGATGTAATGCCACTTATGGGGCTTGCATTACTACTAGGAATAGTACATATTTATACAGGTATGCTTATGAAAGCTATCCAACTTATAAGAGAAAAGAAAATATTTGATGCTATATGTGATATAGGATTTTGGTATTTACTTTTAACAGGAGTATTTTTACTAGTAATTCCAATTGTTGCAGGAGATATTGGAATATTTAGTGAAATAGGAAAATACTTAGCAATTATAGGTGTTATAGGAGTTATATTAACTGGAGGAAGAAAAGAAAAAAATATTATAAAAAAATGTACAAAAGGTGTTAGTAGTTTATATGATATAACAAGTTATTTATCTGATGTTTTGTCATATTCAAGGCTAATGGCACTATGCTTATCAACAGGAGTTATAGCACAAGTTGTAAACCTATTAGGAGGTCTTGTAGGACCAATTCCAGCAATTTTAGTTGGAATAATAGGACATGGTTTTAATCTTGCAAATAGTGCATTAGGTTCATATGTACATACAAGTAGATTACAATACGTAGAATTTTTTGGTAAATTCTATGAAGGTGGAGGAAAAGAATTCACACCATTTAGATATAAAAATAAATATACAAAAATTAAGGAGGAATTTTAATTATGGAATTTTTAGCAGGATTAGCAGATGGAAGATTTTTAGCAATATTAGGAGCATCAATCGCAATTATATTTGCAGGTATGGGGTCAGCAAGAGGAACATCAATAGCAGGACAAGCAGCAGCAGGAGCTGTTTCAGAGGATTCAAGTAAATTTGGTAAATTATTAGTATTACAATTATTACCAGGAACACAAGGCCTTTATGGTTTTATTATAGCATTCTTAATTTTATCTAAAGCAGGATTACTTGGTGCAAGTGTTGCACTTACAACAGGACAAGGTTTCCAATTATTAGCTTCAGGTTTGGCAATAGGAATAACAGGTCTTGTTTCTGGTATAGCACAAGGAAAAGCAGCTGCAGCAGGTGTTGGAGTTGTTGCAAAAAATGCTGATGACTTAGGAAAAGCTATTACATTAGCAGCTATTGTTGAAACATATGCATTATTAGGATTATTAATTTCATTCTTAGCATATAACGGAGTAGTAGTAGGATAAAACCTCCAAAACCCCCAGTCACCTATCGGTGACAGCCCCCTTAGGTAAAGGGGCCTTTACTCTACAATTTTTAGACTAGCACAGTAATTTTGAAATGTAGAGAAAAGCCTCCTTTATATAAGGAGAGGTTAAAATAGCTGTTAGCGAATGTAAGTGAGCGTTACAGATATTTTATGCATAGTTGGCAGGCGAAGCCTGACGGAGGGTTCTTACACATTGAAATATAGTATACAGTTTGATTTATATAGTAATCTTAAGAAAGGAGAATTGAAATTGGAAGAAGAAGTTATCTTAAACAAAATTATTGAAGAAGCAAACAGTGAGGCAAATTCAGTAATAGCTGAAGCAGAGCAAAAAGCAAAAAGTTTAGAAGATGAAAATACTAAAAAACAAGCAAAACAAGCAGAAGACCAATTTGAAATAATGAAACAAAAAGTTTTATTAGAATCTACTTCTGAAATTGAAAAAGCTGAATTTGAAGCAAAAAAAAGTGAACTTACAGAGAAAAAGAGAATAATTGAAATAGTAAAAGAAAAAGTAAAACAAAAAATTAAAGATTTAGATGATGCAAAATACATAGATTTAATAGATGAGAAAATAAAAAGACATAAAAACGAAAATGAAGTAGAATTATTATTACCAAAAAGATGTTATGAACAAATTAGTAAATTAGCTATTAGTTATGGAATGAAAGCAGAATTAACAGAAGAGTTTGAAGAAGGTGCTATAGTTAAATGTGGAAAAATAGAGTACAACTACGATTTTGAAGAAAATATGAAATTTATGGATGAAGAAATAGAAAAAGAAATTGATACTATTTTATTTAGCAAGATGTAGGAGGTTTATATGGAAAAAATATATCCTTATGCGGTAGCAAAAATAAGAGTAAAAGAAGGCAGGTTATTAACAAAAGCAAACTTAGAAAATTTAGCTTCTGAAAAAAGTATAGATAGAATAGTATCAGTTTTAAGAGAAAGAGGATATGACTTCGATATAGTTTCAAGATATGAAGATTATGGAACTGTTCTAAGAAAAACTCAAGAAGATTTATATAAACTTGTAAAAGAAATAATAGACGAAAAAGATGTTGTAGATATATTTTTAAGTAAAAACGATTATTACAATATAAAGCTTATTTTAAAAAACCAAATAGAAAATAAAGATTATAAAGAAAATTTAGTTGATACTGGAAGTATATCAAAAGAAGATATAGCAAGAATAATGGAAAATGAAGAATATGATAGGTTAGATGATACAACAAAAAGTGCCATAGATGAAGCAAGAAAAATGTACGAAAAAACAAAAATGCCATTTGTAATAGATGCAATATTAGATAGAGCATGTTTTAACAAAATGAGAAATTTAAGCAAAATGATAGACAATGAATTTATATTAAACTACATTACAAAATTAATAGATATAACCAACATACAGGCATTTTTTAGAGTAAGAAAAATGTACAAAAAGCCTGAAATATTTGAAATTTCATATATAGAAGGTGGAAAAATTAGTTTAGCTACATTTATGGAGAATTTTAACGAAGATGAACAAAACCTAAAATATAAGTTTATGGGATTTTCTGATACTATAGAGCAAGCTATATATAATTACAAAAACTTAGATATATTTTGTGATAATTACATGATGAACTATATGAAAGAAGCAAAGCTAAAATCACTTACAATAGAACCTATAGTAGCATATATATATGCTAAAAAAACAGAATTTAAAAATATAAGAATTATTTTTACAGGAAAACTTAATGGTATAAGCCCTGAAAAGATAAAAGAAAGGTTAAGGGAAAGTTATGTATAAAATAGCAGTAGTAGGAGATAAAGAATCTATACTTGGATTTTCTGCTATAGGTATGGACATGTACCCAGCATACGAGGAAGAAGACATAAAAAAAATTATACCAAAATTAATAGAAGAAAACTATGCAATTATATATATAACAGAAAATGTAAGTATAAAAGCTGAAAAATATTTAGAAAAATTGAAAAATAATAAGATTCCAGCAATAGTAACAATACCAAGTAATTCTGGAAGTATGGGATATGGTGGTAAAAGAATAAAAGAAATGGTACAAAAAGCAGTTGGAATTGAAATCAATTTTAAAGACTAAAAAAGAAAGGAAGGAAATACATTGAAAGAAGGTATCATAACAAAAGTATCAGGACCATTAGTTATAGCAAAAGATATGGAAGATGCAAATATGTTTGATGTTGTAAAAGTATCAGACAAAAACTTGATTGGTGAAATTATTGGTATGAATGGTGAATATGCATCAATACAAGTATATGAAGAAACATCTGGTATTGGAGCAGGAGAAAAAATAGCAAAAACTGGTATGCCACTTAGTGTAGAATTAGGTCCTGGTATGTTAACATCAATATATGATGGAATTCAAAGACCTCTTGAAAAGATATATAAAAAGTCAGGTAAAAATATCGAAAGAGGTATTGAAGTAAATAGTATAGATAGAGACAAAAAATGGACATTTAAACCTAAGAAAAATGTAGGAGATACAGTAGTTTCAGGAGATATTATAGGTGGAGTACAAGAAACAAAAGTAATAGAATGTAAAATAATGGTTCCTTATGGAATAGAGGGAATTATTAAAGATATTAAATCTGGCGAATATACAGTATGTGATACTATTTGTGTTGTAGAAGACAAAAAAGGAAAATTACATGAAATTCAAATGTTACAAAAATGGCCAGTTAGAAAATCAAGACCAGTAGCAAAAAAACTAAATCCAGATGATATGCTAGTAACAGGCCAAAGATCAATAGATACATTTTTTCCAATTGCAAAAGGTGGAACATGTGCAATACCAGGAGCCTTTGGTAGTGGAAAAACAGTTATCCAACATCAACTTGCAAAATGGGCAGATGCAGATATAATTATTTATGTAGGTTGTGGGGAACGTGGAAATGAAATGACAGAAGTTTTAACAGAATTTCCAAACTTAATAGACCCACGAACAAAAGACTCTTTAATGAATAGAACTGTATTAATTGCAAATACATCAGACATGCCAGTTGCAGCAAGGGAAGCATCAATTTATACAGGAATTACAATAGCAGAATTTTATAGAGATATGGGATATAATGTAGCACTTATGGCAGATTCTACTTCAAGATGGGCAGAAGCTTTAAGAGAAATGAGTGGTAGGTTAGAGGAAATGCCAGGAGAAGAAGGATACCCTGCTTATTTAGGTTCAAGAATAGCAGAATTTTATGAAAGAGCAGGAAAAGTACTTGCCCTTGGAAATGATGAAAGAATAGGAACTCTTACAGTAATAGGAGCAGTATCACCAGCAGGAGGAGATATATCAGAACCAGTTAGCCAAAGTTCATTAAGAATAGTAAAAGTATTTTGGGGGCTAGATGCATCACTTGCAGCAAAAAGACATTTCCCATCTATAAACTGGCTTACAAGTTATTCATTATATAAAGAACAAGCAGAGGAATGGGAGAGAAATAATATAAGTGATGAATTTGTTAGCTTAAAAAATGAAGCAATGTCAATATTACAAGAAGAATCAAAACTTCAAGAAATTGTACAATTAGTTGGTATAGATGCAGTTTCTACTAAAGATAGAGTAACACTTGAAGTTGCAAGAATTTTAAGAGAAGATTACTTAGCACAAGATGCTTTTGATGAAGTAGATAGCTATACATCAAGCCACAAACAAGAAAGAATATTAAAACTAATCTTTAAATTTTATGATAATATTGCAAAAGCAACTGAGGTTGGAGTAAATGTAGAAGAATACATAAAATTACCATATGTTTCAAGAATTGGTAAAGTAAAATTTGTAGAAGAATCTATAGCAGATAAAGAATTTGATGATATTGAAAGAGCAATGGTTACAGAAACTGATGAGATAATGAGTAAAGGAGGTCTAGTTTAAATGATAAAAGAATATAAAACCATAAAAGAAACACAAGGACCTTTAATGCTTGTTGAACATGTAGAAAATGTAAAATATGATGAAATTGGAGAAATAAAACTTCAAAATGGAGAAACAAGGTTATGCAAAGTGCTAGAAGTAAGAGAAGATGCAGCACTTGTTCAATTATTTGAAAGCAGTTCTGGAATCAACTTAAAAGAGTCAAAAGTTAGATTTTTAGGAAAAGGCTTAGAATTTGGAGTATCTAAAGATATTTTAGGTAGAGTATTTAATGGTATGGGTAAACCAATAGATGGAATACCTAATGTAATACCAGATAAAAAAGTAGATATAAATGGAAAACCAATAAACCCAGCAGCAAGAATATTTCCATCAGAATTTATTCAAACAGGGGTATCTTCTATAGATGGATTAAATACGCTTGTAATTGGGCAAAAATTGCCTATATTTTCTGGTTCAGGACTTCCACATGCAGAACTTGCAGTTCAAATTGCAAGACAAGCAAAAGTATTAAAAAAAGATTCAAAATTTGCTGTAGTATTTGCTGCTATGGGAATTCCTTTTGAAGATGCAGAATTTTTTAAAAACAGTTTAAAACAAACAGGTGCAATTAATAGATCTGTAATGTTTATTAACCTTGCAAATGATCCAGCAGTAGAGCGTATTTCGACACCTCGTATGGCATTAACAGCAGCTGAATATTTAGCATATGAGCAAGATATGCAAGTTTTAGTAATTATGACAGATATGACAAATTATGCAGAATCTTTACGTGAAGTATCTGCTGCTAGAAAAGAAATTCCAGGAAGAAGAGCATATCCAGGGTATTTATATACAGATTTATCTACAATTTATGAACGTGCTGGAAAGATAAAAGGTAAAGAGGGGTCTATAACAATGATACCTATCCTAACAATGCCAGAAGATGATAAAACACACCCAGTACCAGATTTAACAGGATATATAACAGAAGGACAAATAGTTCTAAATAGAGACTTAAATAAAAGAGGAATGACACCACCAGTAGATGTACTTCTTTCATTATCTCGTTTGAAAAACGAAGGTATAGGAAAAGATAAAACAAGAGAAGACCATTCTGGTGTACTAAATCAATTATTTGCAGCATATGCACGTGGAAAAGATGCAAAAGAATTAATGGCAATATTAGGAGAAAGTGCGCTTTCAGAACTTGATAGAATATATGCAAGTTTTGCAGATGATTTTGAAAGGGAATTTATTGCACAAGGTTTTGACACAGATAGAAGTATAGAAGAAACTTTAAATATTGGTTGGAAATTATTATCAAATTTACCAAAACAAGAATTAAAACGTATTAAAGATATTTATATTGATAAATATTATATAGAAAAATAGAACCTTTAAGTACAATATAAAGCTATAATATGGAGAACAACGATTGTAGGGGCGATTATTAATCGACCGAAACTACTAAGAAATTACTAAAGCATTAAATATTTTAGTAATTTCTTCGAAGAGCGGGCGTCTACTAGACGCCCCTACATAGCACTATTTGTATTATTCTATATAAAATTTAAAAAGAGAAAGGAAATGTATATATGGCAGTATTAAATGTAAATTTAACTCGTATAGAGAGTATCAATATGAAAAAATCTTTAAAAACAGCACAAAGAGGGCATAAGCTTTTAAAAGATAAATTAGATGAACTTGTAAAAAAACTGCTTGAACTTGTAAGAGAAAACCAAAAGCTTCGTAAAAAAACTGATGAAATGCTACAAAATGCATATCAAAATTTTATGCTTGCAAAAGCAGTAATAGGAGAGCAATACATAGAAGAAGCATTAGTCATTCCAAACCAATCAGTTTCAGTAGATATTAGCGAAAAAAGTATAATGAGTGTAAAGATTCCAGAGTTTAATTTTAAGAAATTAACAAATTTAAATGATGAAGAGGAAAGTAAAGTATTATATGGTTTTGCATATACTACATCAGAATTAGATAAAGCAATTGAAAACTTTTCAGAAGTTTCAGAAAGCTTATTAGAACTTGCACAAAACGAAAAAGCAATAGAGCTAATTTCAGCAGAAATTGAGAAAACAAGAAGAAGAGTAAATGCAATAGAAAATGTTACAATTCCTAATTATATTGATACAATAAAATATATTGGGTTAAAACTATCAGAAGATGAAAGAGCATCAACATCAAGGCTTATGAAAATAAAAGAAATGCTAGTAAAATAAATGAATACAACCCTCATATGAATACAATATAGAAAACAACGTATTCATAAGGGGGTCTTTCATTTAGGAAAAATATACATAGAAAAACGTGCAGTAAATTTAGCACAGTATATTATAGATAGTGGAGATACAGTAACAAAAAGTTTATTTTATGATAATAATATAATCAATATAGGTAAGATAATGTTATTGATAAAATTAAGGAGAAAGATATGATAAAAGAAAATAGGTTAATAAAATTTTGGAATAGTAATCCAGAAGAAGTAGAAGAAATGAATATTAAAGAAATAATAAATATAGCAAATGGAAATACTGAAGAAAGATGTAAGGAGTTAAGAGAATTTTTGCAAAAGAATGAAAAAAACGATGAATTACTAGCTAAATTTGTTAAGGAAACAATAAACAGTACAATAAAATATGAAAACGAGGAGATATCTGGGTTTATATTACAAGAACTTATAAATGAAATTGGAAGAAGGTTAGAATTTAAAGTTGAATATGGAGTATATAGAGGCAGTAAAAAGCCAGATATTATAGGCTATGATGGAGTATGGACTACTGAGGACGGATATTCATTTATTATAGAAAGTAAGAAAACAGATACATATACTTTTCAATTAGAAACTCCTTACAAATATAGAGAGCAACTTATTGAAGAGAAAAAAGTAGAAAGAGAAAAATCATCTATTTTAATAGTGCTAGGAAAAGAAAAGTGTAAGTCAATAGAATATCAAATAAGAGGATCTGAATTTCTATGGAATACTAGGGGAGTAGAAGTAAAGGCTTTATTAAATTTATTACAAATTAAGAAAGAACTAAATGATAAAAATACATTAAAACAGATATATGAAATATTGAAGCCACACGAATACTTAAAAATAGATAAATTAATAGATCTAATTTTCTTTACAGCAAATGATTCAAGGTTAGAAGAAATAGAAGAACTAGGAGAAGCGGAAGAAACAACAATAGCTATATCAAAAAATGAACGAGAAAGAAAAGAAGAAGGGATAAAGAGGTTAGAAAAGAAACTAAATAAGAGTTTAAACAAAAAATTAAAAAGTTTATATGTAACAGAAGATAGCGAAACAGGAATTATAGCATGTATATCTCACAAATATATTCAAGGAAAAAAAGAATATTATTGGTTTGCATATAAGGAGTATTATTATGAGAATTTAAAAGATTATAAAAATGGATATATAGCTTATATATGTGAGGGAATAGATGATATATTACTAATTCCTATAGAACATATAGAAAAACTTAGAAAAAACTTAAATCAATCTAAAAAAGGTCATTGGCACATTCAAATTTTTGCAAAAGAGAATGAATTTAAATTACGATTAAAAGGAAAGAATAATGTTAAGGATGTTACAGAATACAAATTATAATAAAAATATTATTGATAATACTTTAAGCAACTTTGCTTCAACAGAAGTATTAGATGATGAATTATTATTTGAAAATATATTAGATAAAGAAAATAAAAAATGGAATTTCAATATGATTTTGAGATAACTGGAGATTTAATGTAGTATTAGAAAGAATATTTCAAGATGAAAATATTATTGGAAAAGAATTACCAAAAGTAATTGAAGGAGAAGGCTTTGGAATAATTGAAGATTGTGGTGGTGTAATGGGATTAGAAGATGTTAATAAAGCTTTTGAAATAAAAAAAGGTGAAGATTATGAAATGTATTCTAATTGGCTAGGTAAAGATGAATTAGATTTAGCAAAATGTGATTTGTATGATTTAAATTTTAGACTTAAAAAACTTCCTAGAATATTTAGAGATAGTTATGAATATGGATTAGAGCGAACAGAAAGGTCAATAAAAATATTAGAAAGAGATTATAAAAATAGTGTAAATATGTTTCCATTTACAAGCCATGTGGAATGCTGCTCGGTGCTATATCTAAAAGATTCGATACAATAGCCCAATTTACTGCATTTGAGGATTTTATTAGTTTTGAGAGAAAAGGCAAAAATAAGGTTAAACGAGTAGAAAATAATAAAATTAAGGTAACGATAGAGGTTGATATGGTGTGCGGAGCGGTATAATTTGATAATAAAAAATATGAATGTTTGGAGATAAAACTTAATTGGAAGTCTTTGGCAAAAGGCTTTCTTTTTTGACCTTTTTATGGTAAAATGCTATTGATTAAAATAAATAGCAATGTTAGGAGAAAAGTTATGGAGTTATGTTGCACTTATATTGAAACAAATAAATTTGAAGAAGTTGTATCTTTCTATGAAAAAATATTGCAGATTAAACCTAATGTCTATACTAAAAATAGATGGATAGAATTTGAATGTGGAAATAAACTATCAATTTACAATAAAAAATTTGATGAGGAAAAAATAAATAATGACAATAATGTGTATTACAATGAGGCATATATAAGAGATTTCAATAAAAAACAAGAGAAAAGAGTTAATAACATTATAACACTAAATTTTTATACAGAAGATTTAAATCAGGAATATACAAGGATAAAAAAATTACATATTGGAGAAGTTTCAGAAATAATGTATGTGAATATTACAGAGCCATATTATTATTTTACAGTAAAAGATCCAGAAGGAAATTTGTTAGAAATTTGTGGAGATAACTATGTTGAAAAATGAGAAAGGAAAATACAAAAAATGGATTTAGAAGTAGTTAAAGATATATATAATTTACATATCAAGGGATTTGAAGGATTAGATTTTGATGTTATTCATAGAGATAATTATGAAATTACCTACAATAAAAAGATAAATGATTGCTATAGTAATTTTATTTCAAATTTTGATGTTAAGGATAAACAAGAATTTGAAAGTATTATAAATGAAGCAAAAAAAGCATTTAGTAAAATAAATAGAGCTACAGCAGTATATTTAATTCCATCTATGAAGGAATTGTATGATAACAGAGATAAATATTTTGAAACAGATGAATATGAATTGATTTCGACAGAAGCATGGCAAATTTATAATGATTTTTCAAAAATAGATTATATAAATACAAACTGCAATTTAAATGTAAAGCTAGAATTAGCAACGGATATGAAAGAATATGCTGATTGTGTAATGTCTTGTTATCAAACAGATGATGAAGATGATCCTTATGGAGATTTAGATGAGGGATATAGACAAGGTTATATGAATTATAAAAAGATTTATAATGACATAGAAAGTGAATTTTATTATATAAAAGTAGATGATAAAATAGTAGGAACTACACAAAGTGTCTATAATAATAAAATTTATGGAATTTATAGTTTGGCTCTAAAGAAAGAACACAGAAATAAAGGAATTGGCAAAGAAGTGTTAAAACAACAATTGCAAATGTGTAAAACTAAGAATATTAATATCGCATATTTACAAACAGAATTAGGATTTTATCCTAATAAAATGTATAAGAAATTTGGTTTTGAAGATTTATGTGTGGTATATTATTATAAAAAGATAAAATAGGAGTGAGGTGAAAGAATGAAATTACCTACAAGTATAGAAAATATACTAAATGAAAACATTGTAGAAAATGCAAGACTAGAATTAAAGAAAAATTGGAATCCAGAACCAATATTACATACAATTTGTGCATTTGCAAATGATATAGATAACTGGGGTGGAGGGTATATACTAATCGGTGTTGAAGAAGAAAATGGTAGACCTAAAATGCCAATAACAGGACTTGAATTATCAGAAATAGATAAAATTCAAAAGGAACTATTAGCAAAATGTAAGTTAATTCAACCTTCATATACACCGATAGTAGATGTCGCTCAGTATAAAGGCAAAAATATATTAGTAGTATGGTGTTTCGGAGGACAAACAAGACCATATAAATGTCCAACAACATTAGATAAAGATTTTTCAAAAGGATATTCATATTATATAAGAAAGATGTCAAGTACAGTAAAAGCAACAGAAACAGAGCAAAAAGAATTATATGATATGGCAAGAACAATACCTTTTGATGATAGAATGAATCACGAAGCGGAAATTAGAGATTTGAAATTACCATTAATTCAAAATTATCTATATGAAATCAAAAGTGATTTACTAAAAGAATCTGAAACAATGAATTTTATGGATTTATGCAAAAGTATGAGAATTGTAGATGGTACACCAGAATATATGAAACCTTTGAATGTTGGCTTAATGTTCTTCAATGATGAACCACAAAAATTCTTTCCATATTCGCAAATAGAAGTAGTGGATTTAAGAAATGGTCCAGAAGGTGATGATATGACAGAGCAAATATTTAAAGGACCAATAGATAGTATGATAAAGAGTGCATTAACATATATTAAAAATACGGTTATTGTAGAAAAGATATTAAAGATAGATGGACAAGCAGAAGCGGTAAGATTTTTTAATTATCCATATCAAGCAATAGAAGAGGCTTTAGTAAATGCAGTTTATCACAGAGGATATGATGTAAGAGAACCAGTAGAAGTTAGAATTATGGAAGATAGAATTCATATTGTGAGCTATCCAGGACCAGATCGTTCAATAAGCGAAAAATCAATTGAAGATAAAAATATGATAGCAAGAAAATTTAGAAATCGTAGAATTGGAGAATTTCTAAAAGAATTAAAACTAACAGAAGGTAGAAATACAGGTGTTCCAAAAATAAAAAGAGCATTAAAGAATAATGGTTCAAAAGAGCCAGAGTTTGAAACAAATGAAACAAGAGATTATTTTATTACAACAATATTTATGCATGATGGATTTGAAAATGAAATTTCAAATAAAATAAAAACAAGCGATAAAACAAGCGATAAAACAAGCGATAAAATTTTAAACTATTTAAAACAAAATGGATTTATAACAACAGCTATAGCAAGTGAATTATTAAATTTATCATCACAAAGAACCAGAGCAATTTTATCAAAAATGGCAAAAGAAGAAATAATTATAGCAGAAGGAGCAAATAGGAATAGAAAATATAAACTAAATGTAAAATAGAAGAGATAATAAAATAAGTGGAGTAAATATAATGGGAAAATTAAAACAGAAATTGAAAGATACAATGAATACTAAATATCAACAATTATTTAATGAGTTATATACATGTTCAGATATATTAAAAAAAGCATTATTAATGTTACTTATGGTATTTATAATAGATTACTTAAATATTTTTACTAAATTAATAGATAGAAAAGAATTTATATTCTTATATGCTATTGTAGCAGTATTGATATTAATAAAAATATTTGAATTTAAACCTTGGAATTTATACAAATTGCAAACAGTAAATTATGTAGATTCTTTTTTAGTCAGTTCAATAATTTCACTATTTTGTTATGACATTATAATATATATATATAGTAGCGGAATGTCATTAAAAATAATCATATGTTCTACAATAATAATTATACTATCTATGTTAGAACTAAATCGAGTGAGAAAAATTAATAAAATAAAAAACAAAGAAATAGATACTAATGTATATGATTTAAAAAATTTATATGATGGAAATATAAAAAAAGAAAACAATAATTTGATACTTATAAAAGAAAAAGAGGTAGATTATGATTTATTAGAAAGGGGAGATATCATTAATAAATTATACGAATTAGTGTCGAATTGTTACAACGGAGAAAAATTTGTATTAGCATTACAAGGAAAATGGGGAAGTGGTAAAACTACAATAATTAATAATTTAAAAAAGATTATAAAAAAGGAAAAAAATATAATTGTTATTGATGACTTTGATCCTTGGTCTTATGAAGATGAAAAAGCAATGTTTAGAGGAATGTTTGATTCCATTATGAACAAAATAGGAATTAATTTTAGTATAAAAGATATAAGTAATTTTTTAAGAACTTATATGAATACAATATTTAATGTTACAAAATATGAAAGCACATATAATATTATAAGAAAATATTATACTGATTACGATAAAAACAATAAATTAAAGAAAATTATAAATGCATATCTAAAGAATAATAACAAAAAAATACTATTTATAATTGATAATATTGAAAGAGCGGATAAAGATAATATTATATTCCTATTTAAACTGATAAACAATATATTAAATTTTAATAATACAATTTATTTATTATCTTTTGATGATGAAAGGATGAAAAAAATATTTGAAAAAGATTTAAATATTGATTATGAATATTTGAAGAAGATAATTCAACTAGAAATAAAAATTCCAAAAGTACATGAATCTGTTATGTATAACATCGTGAATAAATGTATGAGAAATTTAATGTCTTTATATGGAATGAATCCTTATGAAAAAGAATGCGAAAAAGTCATAAGACTGTTAGCAAGTGATATTACCGATTTAAGAGAACTAAAAATATATTTAAATTCTGTAATCAGCTTTAATTATAAATTAAATAATTATTTGAATTTTCAAGATACATTACTATTGGAATTAATAAAAGGTAATGATATAGAATTATATGAAGAAATATGGCGAAATAAGCAATATTTTATTTCAGAAGATACACATATGTTTAGTGAATTATATACTTTAGATACAAAAGGATTTAATAATAAAGCAAAAGAATATTTTGATAATTTATTTAGTATTAATAATAAAAAACACAAAGAGTATGAAGAAATACTATCTTTAATGTTTCCTTATGTAGAAAATTATAAAAAAGATAGACCTATAAAACCAGAATATGGCAGTTATATGATAGGACAGAACAATAATGGAGACTACAAGACAAATGTAAAAAGTAAAAGAATATTTAATGCTAGATATTTCGATTTGTATTTTTCACAATGTGATAATGAATTTACAAATATTAATAAAAATATAGAAGAATTTATAAGAATAATTAATAGTGTCAATGATATGAAAGTAGTAGAAGAAAAATTCATAGATTTAATGAACTTATATTCCAATTGGATACAGAAGTATACTTTTGAAACTCTAGAATATTATGTAAGTGAGATAAATAAAGATAAAAAGATTGTACTATTAAAAATTATGTATAAACATGTGAAAGAATATAATGATGCTATGCTATTTTTAGGGTTAAGTGCTTTACAAAGAATATATATAATTATGTCTGAAATAATTATAGAAATCTCTCAAAAAGAATTTGAAGAATTTTTAGAGGTAATAGGAAATGATTATTCAAAGATATATTGTATTAAGGAATTAAAGTATTGGATAGAAAATAATAAAAATCATTTGAAAGAAGAATATGATCAAAAATTAGATAGATTGAACATAGTAGGAAAAAAATTAGTTGAAAATATAATTAATAATAATATAGATATATTAGATGAAAAGTATTATATAGAGAAAAATTTATGGGGGATTTATCATGAAACGAAAGAAAGAGAGCAAGAAAGAAAAAAATATATAAAAAATATTTTGAATAAAGAAAATATTTTTAGATTTTTAAATGACATGCTTGGTAGATCAGTAGGTAGTGGTTATGGATATAGTGTTAGAAAAGGAAATATAGAAGAGTTTTCTAGTTTAGATGAAGTTGATAATATTTTAAAAAGTATAAAAAGAAATCTTACAGAAGATGAAAAATTGTTATTAAATATATATGAAAAAAGTAAAACTATTCCTGAGGATGAACATGCAATATTTCTTAATGAAGATAAAAAATTTTTTGTATAAATCCTAGACACTAATTGTAATGTGCTTTATAAAAATAAGTCAAGGTTAAAATGTATGTGCTATCGCACAACCTTGACTTATTTTTATAAAGCACATTGTTTTTCAATTAAGAGGATTTAAGGATAAGTATATCTAATTAAGTGGACATAAATCTATTTTACACAAGTGAACTTGAGTGAATACTAAAGGCAGGAAAGCATGCTTAACGCAATGCCTATACACATTGAAGGGCAAGCCTTCAAGAGTTAATAAAGAAACAAAAATTTTAAGCAAATATGATGCAGAAATTCACTCGGTGAACTGACTCAACCCCGCTATTCTTCGTTAAAATTGAAAAAGGTGAACTAAAAAATCAAAAAGTTCACTATTTTTAAGCAAAAGTTCACCGAGTGTACTTGACTTTTATAAAAAAGTTCACTTAGTGTACTACTAGAAAAATATAATGAAATATGATATAAATATTTTGAGGAGGTTGATATATATGTATGAAGATAATAATGACATTGTAAATTTAGTGATTAATAGAAGAAGTCATAGAAAATATCTAAATAAAAATATTTCAGATGATATAATAGAAAATATAATAAATTGTGGAAGAAATGCTCCATTTGGAGGTAAACCTAAACCAGATTGCCAAGTAACAGAGTACATTATAATAAGAGATGAAGAAATTAAAGAAAAGTTATCATTAAATTATGAGGACAGACAATTTATAAAAAATGCTCCTGTTATTATTGCAATATTAGCTAACAAAAATAATGATCCTAAATATGAAGAATATATATTAAGTTCTGCTTTATCTATTGAAAATATGATAATAGTAGCAGAGAGTTTTGGAATTGGTACTTGTGTTTTAAGTTGTTTTATAAATTATCAAAAACATATTGAAGATAAAAAAATCTCTAGAGAAACATTAAATTTACCAGACAATATAGAATTAGTAGCACTACTAACATTGGGATATAAAGATGATAATGAAGAAATGCCTATGAAAGAACTAAGAAGATATAAAGATGTAGTGCATTTTAATACATATGATAATTAGTTCACTAAGTGTACTTTGAAAATTAACATAACAAAAATAGAAAATAGGGAATAAAAAGGGAATTGATTTTATAAAACTGTGATAATATAATGATAGCATGAAAAGTGGAGCAAGAAAAGTTAGAAATTAAAACTAATTTTTCTTAGCTCTTTTTTCTTTTTCAAATTTAAAGAAAAGGAGTAATTTCATGCTACATGATTATGAAATAGAAGTGGATAACTCTAAACTATTAAAAGATAATACTATGCTAAATTGTAGCATGGAATTATCACTTTTAAGTAATGTGTTTAGAGAAAATTTAATAACAGAAGTGGAACATCAAGAAATTAAAAGAAAAATCCTAAAAGATTACAAACTTTTGTAATTTCAATTTACTTTTTACCTAAAAAATGATATAAAATTATTAAGTTTTATCTCTAGGCGGAATGGAGGAAAGATGGAAATTCAAGTCATAGAGAAAATAAACGGAAGAATTAACAGAGTAACAGGGACAACAATTAAAGAAAGACTAAGAGTATGTGCCTATTGTAGAGTAAGCACAGACAATGAAGAACAATTAAATAGTTATCAATCACAATTAAAGTATTATGATGAAAAGATAAATGGTAAATCAGAATGGCAATTTGCTGGAATATATGCAGATGAAGCTATAAGTGGGACACTAGATTTTAAAAGAACAAACTTTATGAATATGATACAAGATGCCATGCAAGGAAAAATTGATATGATACTAACAAAATCAATATCAAGATTTGCTAGAAATACATTAGATACTTTAAAATATGTAAGAATGCTAAAGGAGAAAAATGTTGCTATTCTTTTTGAAGAAGAAAACATCAATACAGGTTCAGGACAAGGAGAATTAGTATTAACATTACTAAGTGCTATGGCACAACAAGAAAGTGAAAACATATCTTCACATGTCTTACTAGGATTAAAAATGAAGAAGGACAGAGGAGAACTTATTGGATATAATGGTTGCTATGGATATAATTATAATCTTGAAACAAAGGAAATAACAGTTAATGAAGAAGAAGCAAATATTGTAAGATATATGTTTGAAAGATATGTTGAAGGATTTGGCTCAAGTACAATAGCAAAAGAATTAACAGCGAAAGGATTCAAAACTCCAAAAGGTGGAACAAAATGGTGTGAATCAACAATAAGAGGTATTCTAAAAAACGAGAAATATATTGGAGATGTGCTAATGGGAAAAACATTTACAATAGATCCAATATCACATAAAAGATTAAGTAATCTAGGAGAAGCAGACAAGCATTATTTAAAAGAACATCACGAGCCAATTATCAGCAAAGAGTTATTTGATAGAGTGCAAGAAATAAGAACTAAAAGAGCAGGCAACAGAGAAATAGGAAGAAGAAACGATAACTATAGCAAGAAATATCCTTTTAGCAGTAAATTATATTGTGGCTTTTGTGGAGGATTACTCACAAGAAGAAATTGGAATACAAATAGAAAATGTGAAAAGCCAGTATGGCAATGTATCAAAAGAGCAAAACATGGAAAAGAAGAATGTCCTTATTGTAAAGCAATTCCAGAAGAAATACTAGAAGATTGTTTTGTACAAGGATATAGAATACTCTGTAATGATAACAGAAAAGTAGTAGAAGATTTTTTAGAAAAAATAGAAAATATCTTAAAAGAAAATACTACAGAACAAATAGTAACAAAACTAGAAAAAGACAAAGAAAAAATAAACAAAAAACTTGCTAATCTATTAGAGTTAAATTTAGAAGGCAAAATCAATAAAGAGCAATATACAGAAAAATTTGATAACTTAAATGTAGAATTATTAAAAATAGAACAAAAAATAGAAAGCCTACTAAAAGAAACAAACAGAACAGAAAGCATTAAACAAAGATTAAACAAGTTTAAAAGTTTATTTAAAAATATAGATATAATACCAAAATTTGATAAAGATGTGTTTGAATGTTTAATAGATAAAGTAGTAATAGGAGAAAAATTAGAAGATGGAACAATAAATCCATATACAATAAGATTTATTTGTAAAAATGGAACAGAAATAAATTGCAAAGATAAATTTACTGCTATGAGCAATAAACAACATTCAAATAATACTGCAACCAGAGAGAACCAACACACGTGGAGTGCGTGGCAGTGCTACAACTAAGACAAGACAGGTAATACTTGATTTTGATATGGTTTCAGAGATTATAACTTTTGAAGAAAAAGGCAGATTTGGAAAAGAAAAACATCAAAATTTAGGTATAAAAGTTAAAGTGGTTGCTTAAGTGGTAAGTGGAAACACATAAATTGAATTTTAGAAAATCGAGAAAAGTGTTTGAAATACTGAAAAATTTACGATTGTATCTATGGTAAGCATAACAGATATAGGTTATGTGGGGGTGTAGATATGATGTAAAGCTAGGTATTTCAAGTGTTAGAGAAAATTTATTAAAATGAGTTATAGAGAATCTTTATTAAATGGGTGTCAGTAGATATGTGCTGATACTTATTTTTTTGCCCTATAACATTTGCAATCCAATTTTAATCTTCAATAGAAATAACATCAAGAGTAAATGCACTCACTATTGTTCGCTCTTGACATTATTTCTATTGGAGATTTTATAACAATTAAGCAAATGTAAGGATAAATATGTTTTGGAAAAATAACTGAAATATTAGCAAATTCGTTGATAAATTAAGGATTTTATGATATTATATAAATTAAAGATAAAAGAGAGGTAAATAAAATTGAGTAAGAAAAAGAATTTGAGGATAAAGTAAAATACAGAGATTTCGGCTGTGAAACTATTACAACGAGATAATGCTATATAGCAGATGTTGTAATAGTAAATTATAAATAGTAAGTATATAGCAATTATATCTCGTTATGATTATACAAAAATAAGAAAATAAGGAGATATAAGAATGATAGAAATAGAGTTAAATAATATAAAGAAAAATTATGGATTAAAAAATGTATTAGATGGAGTGAATTTTGAAGTAAAAACAGGAGAAAGAATTGCTTTAATTGGTTCAAATGGAGCAGGAAAATCTACTATTTTAAAAATAATAAAAGGAGAAGAAAATCAAGATTCAGGAATAGTCAATATAAGAAAAAATGCAACAATTGAAATGTTAAATCAGATATATAAGACAGAACCACAAAATATATTAGTTGCAGATTTTTTACAGCAAGGTTTTGAAGATATTATTAAAAATGAAATGAATATAAGAAATAATATAGAAGTATGAAATTTTAATAAATTACTGTTTTGACTCGTAAATAGGATTTACGAATTAAAATGGTAATTTTTTTATACATAAGTGTATTTTAATTGAAAATGGGCATATTATATAATAAATAATATTTTTCATGCATTATTATTGCATAAAAAATGGAAATATGATATACTAATAACAAATTGGAGGTTTTATTATGATAACAAGTTTAAAATTTAATAATTGCTTTGCTTTTAATAATACTATAGAAATGAGTTTAAAAGCAGATATGAGAACAAAAAAGTTTACATCAAATGTAACCAATATAAGTGATAACCTAAATATATTGAAATCCACAGCTATTTATGGTCCAAACAATACAGGAAAAACTACTTTAATAAACTGTATTAAAGCAATTAAAGGAACTTTACTAAATAAGGAAATTCACTTAGATTCAAATATATTTACAGGCAGTGATATTTGCGAAGAAGCTATTTCATTTATATATGATAACAAAGAGTATTCATATGAATATAAATTTGATGATAAAAAAATGATGTATATATATGAAAAAATGTGTGAGATAGTTAAAGACCAATATAATAATGAAAAAGAAAAACTAATATTTTTAAAAGATACAATTGATGAAAAATATGAATGTCCACAAGATGAAGAATTAGCAAAAGTATTAAATATAGCTTCTAATAACAATATTTTAATATATACAGTACAAATTGAAAAATTCCCAATACTAGAAAAAATAAAAACCATATTAACAGGTATAGCAAATAGTATTGAAATAGTAGATATGAATAAAATACCAAATTCAAAAACAATACAAATGTTAAAAAATAAAGATGATGAAACAAAAAAAGTTGTTGAGTTTATTAAAAATGCCGATTTATATTTGGAAGATTATATGTATATTGAAGACTTGAATGTGGAGATAGATGGAAAAGTTGTAGATGAAAAAATCTTAAAAAATCAAAACTTTATGGATCAAATCAAAATAGTATCAGTTTATAAAGGGCAAGCAGTACCAAGCATTATATTTGATTCATTAGGAACAAGAAAATTTGCAGCTCTTGCAAGTTATGTAATAGAAGCAATTGAACAAGGCAAAACATTAGTAATTGATGAATTAGATAGTAGTTTGCATTTTAAAATTACAAGAGCAATAATCAGTATGTTTAATAATGAAATAAATAAAAAAGCACAATTAATAGCTACACTTCATGATATAAGTTTGTTAGACTGTAAGAGAATGTTTAGAAAAGAGCAAATATGGTTTACAGACAAAGATGAAAATGGAACAGATTTATATTCACTAAAAGAATTTAGTTATGCAGAAAATGGAGTAAGAGATACATCAAATATACAAGAAAAATATATTAAAGGTGAATTTGGAGCAATACCTGAACCAGACTTAATATCTACCTTATTGGAGGTGGATAATGAGGAAATATAAAGGAAAGAAAATATGCATTATATGTGAAGGATATGAAGAATTAGATTATATTGAGACTTTAAAAAGTAAAGCCATATTTTCCAACAAATATGATTTTATCACAGTAAATGCAAAATCAATAAACACAATAATAGCAAGGTATCAAGAAAAATATCAATCAGATTCATATTCTTTGGTTTTAATATTCTGTGATACAGATAAAGGACCATCACAAAAATATAAAGAAATTAAACAAAAAATAAATGACTTTCATGGAGAAGATGTAGCAGATGACATAGTAATATTTGGAAATCCATGTACAATGCAAATAATACTTTCACATTTTGCTGAAATAAAATTAACAAGTCAAAGCAAAGTTATAAATAGTAAGTATATAAAGGAGTATGTTGGCATTGATAACTATAAAGCTACAGATGAGCAAAGAAAAGAATTATTTAGCAAAATTAAAAGAAGTAATTATGAAAAAATGAAGGAAAATGTAGCTAAGTTATCAACAGATGACAATATAACTTCTAGTACCAACATATTGAAGTTTGTTGAACATTTTGAAAATGATGATGAAAGTTGGATAGATGAAATAAATAAAAAATTATAATTTATAGAATGGAGAAGAAAATGAAAATAGTATCAGTAAAAATAAAAAACTTTCGGAAATTGCATCAGAAGTAAATAGAACATTAAAAGAAGTTGCGGATAGGACTTTACAAAAAATAAGAGAAAATCAAGGTTAAAATTAATGTGCTGTAGCACAAACCTTGACTAAATTTAAAAAGCACATTATTTTTTATAAGAGGAATTAAGGATAAGTATATTTAATTAAGCAGATATAAATACATATGGAATCCAAAATACCTCATTAAAAATGAGGGCAGGAAAGCGAGTGTTCACACATCGCCTACATACATTGAAGGACAAGCCTTCAAGAGTTAATAAAAGAACAAAAATTTTAAGCAGATTTGATGTAAAAATTCACCGAATGAACTACTAAAAAATGCCTATCAGAGTGCTAAAGTTCACTAAATGAACTAAATTTTATAAAAATATGAAAGTTAGTTCACCAAGTGTACTTGAATTTAGCTAAAATTTAAAAGAAAAGTACACCGAGTGAACTAGAATAGATGCTCTAGTACACTTAGTGTACTTATAATTTTAAATCCAAAATTATTTTTTAAATACTTCTTCAGAAAGTTTTTTCATCTTATCACCAATAATGCGATTTTGCTCTTCATCAACGGAATAAATACCATCTTTATATCTAATAATATCATCTTCAACAGCATTAGGAGAAACTTGGGAAATAGGGATGTCTACTATTTTACCTGTTCTTCTATTTTCACATACAGCAAAAACTTCGTTATCACCTTCAAATCTGTCTATAGTATATAAGTCTGTTTTATTTAAATCAGGAGAAAAACAATTTGATAGATAATTTTGTAATTCTTTAATAAAAGAATCAATAAAATTGTTTGAAATATTGTTAGAATGATTATGTTCTAAAGAATTAAAAAAATTTAGATTCATAAAAAATCAGTCCTTTCTGTTTAAATTGTTATGGGAAAAATATATAGAAAATATATATTTTAAGAATAAAGCAAAATTATTATATAATGGTAAGTATAAAAAAACAATAGAAATTTAGAAAAAATATAAGAAACTATTTCAAAAAAGCTATTTTTACATTATAATCTTTTTAGAGGTAAAATATTGTGAAAAATAATAAGAAGAATTTGAAACAGATTATCTATACAATAATTATAACAGTAATGCTAATAAGTTTAGTATATGTAGCAACAAGAGATAATAGTTATGTTGGAGAATTACCTACAGAAGATATTATAAAGAGTGAAGAACTTCAAATATATTTTTTTAATGTAGGTCAAGCTGATTGTATTTTAGTAAGAAATAATGGCAAAAATATGCTTATTGATGCAGGAGATAATGAAGATGGTCCATTATTAGTAAAATACATAAAAAAATTGGGAATAAACAAAATAGATTATTTAATAGGAACACATGTTCATGAAGACCATATAGGAGGCATGGATAATATTATAAAGGAATTTGATATAGGAGAAATTTATATTCCTTATACAACCAATAAGTCAAAAAGAAAATTCTATGAAGATGTAATTAATGAAGTAAAGCAAAAGGAATTATCAATTAATTATAAAAAAGTAGGAGATAAATTTGAATTAGGAGAGGCAAAATGTGAAATTAAAAGTATAGACAATTCAGATCCAACAAGCTCTAGCAAAATAAATTCAACTTCAATTGTCATACAAATGGAAGCAAATAGCAACAAATATTTATTTATGGGAGATGCTGAAGATGATGTAGAAACCAATAGTAAAATTACATGGGAAGATATAGATGTTTTAAAAGTTGGGCATCATGGTTCAGATACAAGCAGTACAGAACAATTTATAAATAAAGTGTTACCAGAAATGGCAGTAATATCTGTTAATAGTAATACAAATTCATATGGACATCCATCTGAAATAGTAATGAAAAGATTACAAAATAAAGAATGCCAAATTTATAGGACAGATATGAATGGTACAATATTATTAATAAATGAAAATGGAACTAATAAAGTAAAAATGCTTAATACAAAAGTAAATGCAGGAAAATAGAAAAAAGGGAAAAAAACGGGAATTGAACTTTATAGAACAGCATAATATAATCGTATTATCAAAAAATGTAAAACAATCAAGTCAGTCGAAGCTAGCCGACTGGCTTTTAATTTGTAGAAAATTATATTTTCTACAAATTAAAAGAGTTACATTGCACAGAAAATTTACTTTGTAAATTTTCGCGTCGACAAATCTTTACGCTTTTTAAGACCTTAAATAAATATTGTAAAAATTCAAGTTATAGCAAAAGGTCTTGCAAAGCGAGATTTGTCAGTGCCTTTTTTGAAATTTAAAATATTCAAGGAGGAGGATTTTTATGTTGTACGAAATCAATTTTGATAATACGAAAAACATTAAATTAAATGAAAATATTTTTAATTGCAGTATAAAAATAGCAATACTAAACAAAACATTTGGTGCAGGACTAATCAAAGAAAAGAGATATCTAGAACTAAAACAAAATATCTTACAAGAATATAATTTAACTCATATAGGTATTTGAAAAATTTAACTTTTGATGTATAATAAGCACATAAAGATTCTCTAAACTTGAGAAAGGAAGGTTAATTTTGAAAGTACAAGTTATAGAGAAGAAAAAAGGTCGAATTAATAGAACAACAGGAGAAGAAATAAAAGGAAATTTAAGAGTATGTGCCTATGCAAGAGTAAGTACAGAAAAGGAAGAACAAATAAACAGTTATAATTCTCAGCTAAAGTATTATGAAGAAAAAATAAAAAGTAATAGTGATTGGAAATATGTTGGCATTTATGCAGATGAAGGAATAACAGGAACACTAGACTATAAAAGAGATGGCTTTATGAAAATGATGCAAGATGCAACACAAAACAAATTTGATATGATAATCACAAAATCAATATCAAGATTTGGAAGAAATACAGTAGATACTCTAAAATATGTAAGGCTACTAAAAGAAAAAGGAATTGCTATTTACTTTGAAGAAGAAAGAATAAATACTTTAGAAATATCAGGAGAAATCATGCTAACAGTATTAAGTGCAATGGCACAACAAGAAAGCGAAAATATATCTTCTCATGTAAAATTAGGTCTGCAAATGAAACAAAAAAGAGGAGAACTAATTGGATATAATGGTTGTTTAGGATATGTATATGATAAAGACACAAAAGAAATATCAATAAATTATGAAGAAGCAGAAATAGTAAGATATATATTTGAAAGATACTGTCAAGGAGTTGGTTGCACAACTATTGCCAAAGAACTTACAAATATGAAATATAAAACTCCAACAGGCAAAAAGAAATGGCACGAATCAACAATAAGAGAAATCTTAAAAAATGAAAAATATAAAGGAGATGTATTACAAGGGAAAACATATACAACAGATCCAATCTCACATAGAAGAGTAGTCAATATGGGAGAAGAAAATCAGTATTATATACAAGAACATCATGAGCCAATAATCTCTGAAAGAATGTTTAATCAAGCACAAGAAATTCTGCAAAAACGAGGAGGAGTACGAGGCTTAGGAAGAAGAAAAGGAAATTTTAGTAGAAAATATCCTTTTAGCAGTAGATTATATTGTGGTTTTTGTGGAAGTTTATTAACAAGAAGAAATTGGCACTCAGGAACTAAAAATAGTATAACAGTTTGGCATTGTATGGAATTTGTAAAACATGGAAAAGAAAATTGCCCACATTGTAAAGCAATGAAAGAAAATATTATAGAAGAAACATTTACAGAAAGTTATAAACTGCTATGTAATAATAACAAAGAATTAATCCAAACATTCTTAAACGAAATGGGAGAAATTATACAAGAAGAAAGTAACGAAAGTGCTATTAAAAGACTAGAGGAAGAAAAACAAATATTAAAGGAAAAGATAGACAAACTAATTGATTTAAACTTGAATGGGACAATATCATTAGAAACTCTACAAGAAAAGAAAGCAAAATTGCAGAACAAAATAAATAGCATAGAGAAAGAACAAGAGCATTTGCAACTAGAATTAGAAGATTCAATGAGTTTAAATCAAGGATTAAATAAGTTTAAAAATCTGTTTAAAGACAATGAAATCATGTCAGAATTTGATAAAGATGTTTTTGAATTGATGATAGAAAAAGTTATAATAGGAGAAAAAGAAGAAAACGGAAATAAAAATCCAAGAGTAATAACATTTATCCTAAAATCTGGAAACGAAATTAAATGTCAAGATGATAAGAAAGAACAAGAAAATCAACAGTCATCATACGAGGTAAGCGAAAACTATCTACATCCTATGTGTGAGCCATGTGGAGTGCGTAGCAGTGCTATATCTAAAAGATTCGATACAATAGCCCAATTTACTGCTTTTGAGGATTTTTGTAGTTTTGAAAGAAAAGGCAAAAATAAGGTTAAAAGAGTTGAAAATAATAAAATTAAAGTAATGATAGAGGTTGATATGGTGTGCGGAGTAGTTAAGTAAGCTGTTCGAACGAAGTGAGTTACAGATTACTTATGCAATATTTAGAGAATGTTGCAACTTGTTGCAGTACATTGTCTTAATATTGTAATAAATTGTTTATTAAAAATATATGAATGTTTGGAGATAAAACTTAATTGGAAGTGTTTGGAGAAAAGCACTTTCTTTTTTTGACTTTTTATGATAAAATATGGCAAACAGAGGAGAATTATGAAGATAGATTTACATTGCTATACATTAAAAGTTAAAAAAGGGGAATTAGAGAAAAGAAATATTGATAAAGAACAATACGAGCAATTCGTAAATGAAGCTAATGGGAGTTTTCAAGTATGACCAGGAATAGAATTAGATGTTGAAAATGACTATAAGGAATCTGGACATCTAATTAAATATGTAAAGAATATATGGAGGGATATAAATTATGAAGTTAGTAAAACTAGAACAAGCGCAGGAGTTTTCAAATAGTGATAGATGTAAGGGATTGGAATATCCATTAGATGATGTAGATATTAATTTTTCTACAGCAATTATAAATGGAAGATATCCAGACAAGGGATATTGTGTAAATGAAGAATGCAAAGAGCTAATCTATGTTATAGAAGGAAAAGGAACACTAAATAAAAAAGATAAAGTAATTGAATTTAATAAAGGCGATGTAATTTTAATTGATAAAGGTGAAGTATATTATTGGGATGGAAAATGTACAATTGCTATGCCATGTATACCAGCTTGGTATCCAGAACAACATAAATTGATAGAGGAATAAGTTTTTTATTATGAAAATTAACTAGTCAAAACAGTTAGGAGAAGTATATAATGGAAGAAATATGGTATATATTAGATGAAAAAGGAAATAAGACAGGAAGAATAATGAATAAAGGAATAGTGCCATAAGGATTTTATAATCAAGGGGCAGATGTGTGGATAATAAATTTACAAAATAAAATTTTAATACAAAAACGTTCTCCACAAAAGAAAAATTAACCAAATATATGGGCGATGACAGGTGGAAGCGCTATAAAAAGAGAAACGAGTTTACAAACAATTGAAAGAGAAAACAAAGAAGAAATTGATATTAGCTTAAATGGGAATATGTTAGAGATATTATTAAAGATTTTATGATAAGAAAGTAGGAAAATAAATGAAAAATATTATTTTAACAGGAGCAAGTGATGGATTAGGAAAAGAATTTGCTTTAAAGTGTTTAAAAGAAAAAGATATAAATATAATTGCAATATGCAGAACAAAACCTAATTATGAATGTGATTTTATAAAAACAGATTTAACAGATGAAAAATCAATAGAATATACTTGCAATATCATAAAAGAAAAATATAAGAAAATATATGCAGTAATAAATTGTGCAGGTTTACCAGGAGTACAAAAACTAGAAGGAGTTACTTATGAGGTATTAGATGATTTAATGAAAGTAAATGTACTTGCACCAATTTATTTAATTACACAGTTAATAACTTTAATAAAAGAAAGTGAAGCAGATATTTTAAATGTAGGATCAACTGTTGGAACAAAAGCAGGTTATACAGATCAAATTGCTTATACAACTTCAAAATGGGCAATACGTGGAACTAGTTATAATTTACAATTAGAATTAAAGAAATATAATTGTAGAGTAATACAATTTAATGTTGGTGGCATGAATACTAGAATGCATGCAAAATGGACAGGAAAAGAGATAAAACATCCAGAAGAATGGATGAATCCAACAGATATTGCAGACTTAATGATATATATATTAAAACTACCTAAAATGATTGAAGTAAGTGAGATAACAATAAATAGAAAAGTTGTTTAAAGGAGAAAAATAGTGATAAAAGATAAAAAAGTAATTATATTTGATATTGATGGAACACTGATTGATTCAATAGGAATATGGAATGAGATTGATAGAGAGCTAATAAAAAGAATAGGAAACGGGAAAATTGGCGATACAGATATAGCAAAACAAAGAGATGAAAAATTAAAACATTATAGTAAATGTGAAGATGCTTATTTAGAATATTGCAAGTTTTTAAAAGAAAAATATGGTTCAAATATGGAAATAGCAGAAATAAAAAAATTAAGATATGAAATAGCAAATAATTATTTAAGAAAATCAATTGATTATAAACCCAATGCAGAAATAGTACTAAAATATCTAAAACAAAAAGGATTTATATTAGCTATTGCAAGTACAACAAATGAGCATACAATAGAAATATATGAGAATGAAAACGAAAATATAATAAATAAAGCCAATATTAAAGATATATTTTCACTAATATATTCAAAAAATACAGTTAAAGAATTAAAGCCAAATCCAGAAATATATTATAAAATATTAAAAGAATTAAATGTAGATAAAAAAGAATGTTTAATAATAGAAGACTCACTTATAGGGGTAGAAGCAGCAAATAATGCAGATATAGAAGTAGCAGTAATATATGATAAATATTCAGACTGTAATAGAGAAGAAATTAACAAACTATCACAATATAGGTTTAAAGATTATAACGAAATGTTAAATTATATTAAAAATGAATTGGAGGATAACTGATGAAAGAGATTGATAAAATTGCATTATTATATCTAAAAGATGGACAAATATTAAGTACATTATCAAAGGGAAGAGATACATATTACTTACCAGGTGGGAAAAGAGAACTAAATGAAACAGATGAACAAACACTAATTAGAGAATGCAAAGAAGAACTAACTATTGATATAAAAGAAGATACAATAAAATATTATGGAACATTTAAGGCACAAGCACATGGAAAAGCAGAAGGGATAATAGTCAAAATGACTTGTTATACAGCAGAATTTATAGGAGAACTCAAACCTAGTTCAGAAATTCAAGAAATAAGATGGCTAAATTATAAAGATATAGATATAATTTCACCAGTAGATAAGCTTATATTTAATGATTTATATGAAAAGGGAATTTTAATTTAATATTGTTAAATAAGAGTAAAAAATGATAAAACTAAAGCAACATAAAGCAACAAATACAAAACTATAAACCATACAACGAGCAAGAGAAGAAAAGTTTAATAAAGAATATATAGAAGGATAGGAAAATTGTTCTAATACAACCTTCATATGAATACAATGTACAAAACAACGTATTCATAAGGGGGTCTTTCATTTGGGAAAAATATACATAGAAGAACGTGCAGTAAATTTAGCACAGTATATTATAGATAGTGGAGATACAGTAAGAGGAGCAGCTAAAAAATTTGGAATTAGTAAAAGTACAGTACACAAAGATGTTAGTGAAAGATTACAAAAGATAAACCCTGTTTTAGCATTAGAGGTTAGGAAAATATTAGATGAAAATAAAGCTGAAAGGCACATTCGAGGAGGAATGGCTACTAAAATGAAATATAGTCATGATAAAGAACAAAATGTAGGATAACAAAAAATGAAACTACTTTAAAGTAGTTTCATTTTTTGCTTTTAGTGATTAAAATTATTACGTTGTTGTTTTCTAGCTTTTCTGCACTCAGGGCATCTTTGTGGTTCGTTTTCAAAACCTTTTTCAGCATAGAATTGTTGTTCTCCAACAGTAAATACGAATTCAGCACCACAGTCTTTACATACTAATGTTTTGTCTTGTAATTCTTCCATGTATTTAGACCTCCTTTTTAGAATTCTATTTTAATTTTCTTGATACATATGACACACTCTAAAAAGAAGACAAATGATTCAAAATAATAAAATAGTTATAATGGTTTAATAACCAAAGCTTACTATAACACATAAAAATAAAATAAACAAGATAAAATTGGAAAATAATCATATTTTTACTTTTGTATAACGTTTACCTCTTGCTCCAATTCCACTTATTCCTCTTGTACCATCTCTAAGTTCACTTGCTATATCATTAATTGTGATATACTTATAATCCTCAGTAGTAGCTACTTTTTCAGCTACTATTAAGGGATCCATGAAATCTATCAGTACTCTTGCAGGTGATGATGCAAAATTTGCTCCTGCTGTAACTAAAGCTTCATAATAACTTTGACATGCTCCCGCAAAAATAACTAAATCTTTTCCTGTATTATTTACCCATTTCTTTGCTTCTCTTACAGTATTAATAAAATATTTTGAATTTCTATAATTATATATATCATTATATCCTGTTCCATTTTTAATCATACCATCATGACCAGTAATAACTAATACATCTGGATTGTATCTATTTAACAAATCGTATACAACATATTCTTGTTTGCTTTCTGGAACATTTCGAACAATTGCGTTTAGATTTAATTTTTTATAATATCTTGCTGATTTATCAGTATATCTTTTATCACCATCTAAATGGAGTATTTTGCCATTTTCTTCACTTCTAGTTTCTCGTTTTAAAAAGCTCCTTTTAAAAAATGTATTTGAATTTTGCTTTAAATTTTTAGAACATTTTTCTAGTTTTTCTTCTAATTTTTCCTCTAAACTTCTCATATGACCATCTACTTGTTTTGATTCAATAATAACTAGATCATCTAAAAGTGCATCTGCCTCAATTCTAATAATTAATCCTTTTAAAATAGCTACTGGTTGTTCATTTTTCCTTTTAATAATTTTTTCTACAGTAAATAAGATGTCTTTTCCATAAGATTTTCTACCTACAATATCACCTTTTTTCACTTTTGCCATAATTACCACCTCTTGCCTATACATAGTTTATGTCGAATTTTAAGATTTTGTGAATTTTAGATATTAATTATATTTTATACAATAGGAAAGTCATACTGACTTTACCTATTGTATAAAAAGCTTCGCTAACATTGTACACAAATTTTTTTCAAAAATTTGGCACAGAACAAATTAACTTAAAAGCCAAATAAAAAAGTTAAAATTGTGCTAAATATTAAGGCTTTCCAATTTGTTCTATAATAGTATTAAAATGCAGTTATTTATTGCTTGTAATATTTCTGTAACATTAATAACACAATATTGTAATAAAACTGTAAAAACATTGAAATTATAGTAAAAACGGCTTGCGACATAAGCATTTCTTTTTTGACATTTTATGCTACAAATGATATAATCAATTTCATAATAATGAAGTAGGTGATAAAATGATTTACAGAGATGATTTTACCAGTTTAAAAACAGACATTGCAGAAAACATAGGACAAAAAATAATAGTAAAAGGTACATTGGGAAGAAGTAAATATTTTGAGAAAGAAGCTACAATTGAAAAAGCATATCCTAATTTATTTATTGTAAAATACGATGAAAATGATAGAAATGTTACTTATAGTTATACAGATGTATTAACAAGAACAGTAGAAGTAAAACTATTTGATGGAGAAAGTTTTAATCCAATTATTCCTCCACCAGTAGAAACAAAAAAGAATAAAAATTTATAAATTCCTAAGTTTTAGGAATTTTTTTTTGTCCCTCTCATATATATTAATAAATTAAAACAAGAAAGAGGGGAAAAGCATGCAAGTAGATATGACGAAAGAGAGTCTATGTATCAATAAAATAATAGGACAAAAGACAGAATACATCATGGTAGAAGGAGATATGATTGTACCAGATGTAAAACCAGATATTTTAAATACTATTAGTACAACTGGCCAAGTATGTATATACAAAAAAGAAGTATTAGAAGGAAAAATAAGAATAGATGGTGAAGTACAAGTATATGTTATTTATCTTGCAGATAATGAAAATGGAGAAACTAGAAGCTTAAATACATCAGTAGATTTCACACAAGTAATTGACTTTGAAAACTGCGATTCTAGTATGAGTTTAGATGAAGTTGTTTCTATTGGAAACTTAGAATGTAGAATTCTAAATGGTAGAAAAATTAATGTAAAAGCAAACTTACAATTTGAGGGAACATTATATTCAAATGAAACTGTAGAAATAGTAAAGCAAGTAAATAATGTAAAAGATATTCAATCATTAGAAAGAAATTTAACTGTAAATTCATTGGTAGGAGAGGGAACTTCAAAAGCATTTGCAAAGGATACAATTGTAATAGACAATATAGATAATTTAGCAGAAATATTAAAGACAGAAGTAGCCATTAAGAATAGAGATATAAAAATTAGCTATAATAAAGTACTAGCAAAAGCAGATGTATGTGTAAAAATGTTGTATTTAACAGAAGATAACCGTGTTAAATTAGTAGAAAGCACAGTTCCTATTATGGGGTTTGTAGATATTGAAAATGTAACAGAAGAAGATATTTGTGACATGAAATATAAACTAAAAAATATGTTAGTAAAACCAAATTCAGTAGAAGAACATTCTATTTATATAGAAGCACAAATAGAGTTATATGCAAGAGTATATCAAAATAAGGAAATAAATGTAATAGGGGATTTATATAGTCCAAGTAAACAACTAATATTTAACCAAAGAAGTATTAATACAATGTCAGATAAAAACTGCATGCAAAGTGCATGCAATATAAGAGAAAAAATATCTGCTCCAGAAATTGTACGGAAATCAAATTTATGATGTAGAAGTAAAACCAGTAATATTAGAAAGAAACATTGCTAATTCTAAGGTAATGTTCCAAGGAGAATTAGAAGTTAAATTTATATATGCTACTAATCAAACTTGTGGAATTGGCACAAAAGAAATGAAAATTCCATTTGATTATGAAATGCAAGTAACAAATATTACAGCAAATACAAATATTAGTGCAGAAATTGAAATTACAAGCCAAAATTTTATTGTAGGAACAGATGGGATGATAGAGGCAGGAGTAGATTTATGCTTTATATTAGATGTTTCAAATACTATTAGTATAAACATTATTGATGAAGTAAATATTGATGAAACAAGAAATAAAGAAATATATAGTATGGTAATTTATTTTGTAAAACAAGGAGACACTTTATGGAATATAGCGAAAAAATTTGGTAGTACAGTATGTGATATAGTAAGAGTAAATAAAATTGAAGATGAAAACAAAATATATCCAGGGCAACAATTATTTATTCCTAAATATGTATTCACAAAAAGAGAAGAAACTGCATAATTTAAAGTAAGGAAAATGACCAAGAGGAGTACACACCTTTTGGTCATTTTATATGGAAAAGACAATATAAAATGTAGGGGCATCGTTTGTGGGAATACCCGTGAGACAGACACCACTGTGCCCTTTTTTATTATAGGAGGACATATGGACAGCATATATAGAAGAACACGAATACATTTGCCTAAAATAATATTTAAAAAATTTGGAGGTATGGAACCTAAAAAAGCAAGAAAAATTAGTAAATTTCTAATTATAGTACTAGTTATGCTAATAACTTTTTATGGAATTTTAAGCTCTGTAGAGCCGATTGTAGATGCATTATGCAAGGACAAAGCCAAAAGTATAGCAACAGTAATTTGCAATGAAGAATCTACAAAAATTATTACAAATTATAAGTATGAAGATTTAATTACAATCCACAGAGATAATAACAACAACATAACTATGATACAATCTAATATAGTGCCTATAAACTATATTATTTCAGATGTCGGTGAAAAGGTACAAAAGAGAATAGATGAAACTAAAAGTGATAATATATATGTAAATTTAGGAGGATTTACAGGTAGTAAACTACTTTCAGGATTAGGACCTAATATTCCTATAAAATTATCTTTAGTAGGAAATGTAGAAACAGATTTACGAAGTGAATTTAAATCACAAGGAATTAATCAAACGATACATAGAATTTATTTACAAATAGATTGCAGAATTAGTATATTAACACCATATAACATTACAGAAGAAAAAATATCAAACCAAGTACTAATTGCTGAAAATGTAATTGTAGGAAAAATACCAGAATCATACTATAATTTAGAAGGGCTAAACTCAGATAATGCAATAGATATAGTACAATAAAAAGTTGTTATAAAAAATTTGGCTGGGGTACTGTGATTCGAACACAGGAATGTCGGAGTCAGAGTCCGATGCCTTACCGCTTGGCGATACCCCAATATAAAATTACTACAATGTTACCACATACTGAAGCTGTAACTCAGGCTTCGCCTTCGAACAGCTTCAGCAGCTTGGCGATATCCCAATATAAATAAGCCTCTTATATACTAGCACAACTTTAGAAAAAATACTAGTATTTGTAAGAATATTTTATAAATAACTACTACATAATTATAGAAAAGATATAAGGAGGTAGTTGTATGAAAGACTATTTAGGAATTAAGAGTATTAAAGCAATGGAGGTATTAGATTCTAGAGGAAACCCAACAGTACAAGTAGAAGTTGTAACAGAAGGTGGATTTAGGGGTGTAAGTATGGTGCCATCTGGTGCATCTACAGGAAGTTTTGAAGCAGTAGAACTTCGTGATGGGGATAAAGAAAGATATTTTGGAAAAGGGGTTTTACAAGCTGTAGAAAATGTAAATAAAAAGATAGCAAAAGAATTAGAAGATGCAAATGTATATGAACAACAAAAGATTGATAAAATGCTAATAGAATTAGATGGTACACCTAATAAATCAAAACTAGGTGCAAATGCAACTTTAGGAGTATCTTTAGCAGTTGCAAAAGCTGCAGCAAATTCATTAGGAATGAGCTTATATAATTATATAGGGGGAGTAAATGCAAATAGATTACCTCGACCTATGATGAATATACTAAATGGAGGAAAGCATGCAGATAATAACATTAATATACAAGAATTTATGATTGTTCCAGTAGGAGCAACAACTTTTAGAGAAGCAATGCAAATGGGAGTGACTGTATATAATAATTTAAAGAAAGTATTAAAAGAAAATGGATATAGTGTAGCAGTTGGAGATGAAGGAGGATTTGCACCAGATTTAAAAGATGAAAAAGAAGCATTAGATAGAATTGTACAAGCAATAGAAAAATCTGGGTTTAAGCCAAGAAAAGATATTGCAATAGCTTTAGATCCAGCAAGTACAGAAATGTATGAAGAGGCTAAAAAAATAGGAAAAGATGGATACTATTTTTGGAAGACAGATGTATTTAAAACTAAACAAGAAATGGTAGATTATATGGTAGAACTAACAGAAGAATATCCTATAATTTCATTGGAGGATCCTATTGCAGAAGAAGATTGGGAATCTTGGAAAATGCTAACTGAAAAAATAGGTAATAAGGTTCAATTGGTAGGAGATGACATATTTGTTACAAATATGAAAAGATTAAAAAAGGGAATAGATGAAGGAATTGCAAATAGTATTTTAATTAAGCCAAATCAAATAGGAACTCTAACAGAAACTTTAGATGCAATAGAGCTTGCAAAACAAAATGGGTATAAAGCAGTAGTTTCACATCGCTCAGGAGAAACAGAAGATACAACAATTGCAGATATTGTAGTTGCAACAAATAGTGGGCAAATAAAAACAGGAGCGCCATGTAGAACAGATCGTGTGGCAAAATATAATAGGCTGTTAAATATTGAAGAGGAATTACAAGATACAGCGACATATTAAAGAATAAGATTGCCATAAATTCATGTAAAGTAGAAAAATAGTCATAGAAATATGGCTGTTTTTTGTATTGTAGGAATTTTCTCCCTGTGGGAGGAAAGCTCTGTACAGGACAGATATGGGAATTTCTAGAATTTTTTTGCGGTTTTCACCGCTTAAAAATTTTTAAATTCGTTTTTTGTCTAAAAATGTCGAAATATTTTTCTTGCAAAATAACAAAAAAGATGTATAATAAAAAAGAATTAAACCATGTAAATTCAAAATCAAAAAAATCACAAGCATCAGTGCAAAAACAAAAAGAAAGTTCTAAAAAATCTAGAACAAAAATCCAAAAACAAAAAACAAAGTAAAGAAGGTGATAAAAAAGCGTTAAACAAATTGTCATTTTGTATTGCAAAACAAAAAATAAAATGATATAATAAGGAGGAAAGAAATGGTACAACTAACACCAAAAAATGATATTATCTTTAAAAGAATATTTGGAAGAAAAGGAAATGAAATAATATTAAAAGACTTTTTATCTTCAATAATAGAAGAACCCATAAAAGAAATAAAAGTAGAAAAAGATGCCAAGTTAGAAAAAGAAGAACTAAACGATAAAGTAGGAATACTAGATATAAAAGCAAAACTAGACAATGGAACGCAAGTAAATGTAGAAATGCAAGTAGTAAACTAGCAAAACATGGAAAAAAGGACACTATTTTATTGGGGAAAGCTATACACAGGAAGCATACATGAAGGAGACCCCTTTTATGGGTTAAAGAAAACAATAACAATAAATTTATTAGACTTTAATTATTTTGATACAAAAGAATATCACACTAAATGGCATATAGTAGAAGACACAGAAAAAGACAAAATATTAACAGATGTATTAGAAATACACTTTATAGAACTAAAGAAATTCATAAAAGAAGAGAAAAAGCCAGAAAACAAGAAAGAAGAATGGTTATACTTTCTAGATTACAGTAAAAGGGGGATGGTAGAGATGTTATCAAAGAAAAATAAAGTAATAGAAAAAGCAAATGAAGAACTAGAATACTTAACAGGAGATGCAGCAATAAAAAGAAAAGCAGAACTAAGAGATAAATGGATAAGAGACTATAAGAGCGGAATGGAAGGTGCAGAAATGATAGGAATACAGAAAGGAGAGCAAAAAAAGAAAATAGAAATTATAAAAGAAATGCTAAAGATAGGAGTAAATAAAGAGATTATTTGTAGGAGTACAAAAATAAATATTAAAGAATTGGAAAAGATACAAAAAGATGCTGTATAATTAACATAAAATTGACAAAACTAAGTAATTATTATATAATATGGAAGGAACAGATGGATGTTTTTGTTTTTAGGAGGTATTACAATGAAATTAACTGAGCAACAAACCAACAAGAGAGAGTTACGGGAAGTAACAAAAGCTTTAGAGGAACTAAATCCGCAATGGATATTTGCGGAAAGCGATGGACGGATTTGTTCTTCTTGTGAGACATTAGAGGAGCTTTTACAGCTGAAAATGCCGGACGGGGTTGTTAAAATTGGAGACCCTGAAGAGTCCGCATGTTACGGTTTTATAAATGTAAAAATCGGAGAAAAAAAGGTTTCGATAACTGCAAATGGGATGGAGTAAGTAATACTGAGGCGAGGGATAGGTTTGTATAACTATCCCTTTTTGCAATTTAATAATATTAATATAGAAAATTATATTTTTTTATGATAGTATAAAAGTAAATTTAGATAAGGAAGTAAGCAATGAACAAAGAAGAAATAGTAAAAAACTATAAAAATAATGATGATAAGTTATTAGTTTCAAAGATGCTAGATCAAATTGACCTTTGTAGTAAACGAAATAAGATGCAAAACACAGATTTTTTAGATGAAAGGCAAAAAAATATACTACAAAAGGCATTAAATAGAATGAAATTAGAGAATTATACAGCTTTTGGAGGTTTTGAAGAAGCCGAAAGAAAAACATACATATTTTATCCAGAGAAATGGAATAAAGAAATTAATTATGATGAAGTAATGAAGGTAATAGAAGTGATATTACCTAATGAATTACAAGGGAAATATACACATAGGGACTATTTAGGTGGACTTATGAAATTAGGGCTAAAAAGAGAAAAAATAGGAGATATCATTGTGTGTAGCGAAGGAGCGCATATTATAGTATTAAATGAAATAGTACAATTTTTAGAACAAAATCTAACAACATTAACAAGATTTCAAAAAGCACAAATTAAAGTAAAACCAATAAAATATTTACATTCATGTAACATACAAAAAGAAAAAATAGAAATTATAGTATCATCTATGAGATTAGATAATATTATTTCAGAACTTATAAAAACATCAAGAGCAAAAGCAGAGGAAATAATAAAAGAGCAAAGAGTTCTTGTAAATTATGAAATAGTAGAAAAAGTTTCTAAAAGCATTAATATAGGAGATAAAATTACCATTAGAGGAAAAGGAAAATTTGAAATAGAAGAGCAAATTGGAAACACCAAAAAAGGAAGAACAATCCTGATAGTGGAAAAATATGTTTAAAAGGGCTTGCAATATTGGAAAAACGTGGTATAATATAAAAGCTAAAATTAAAAAATCAGAAAGGATTTGAATTAAATGAGTATAAAAATTGAAAAAACAGACAAAAAAGATGAATTAAAATTAGAATTTACAATTGAAGCAACAAAATTTGATGAAGCAATGAAAAAAGTATATGCTAAAAGTGCAAAATATTTTAACATACCGGGTTTTAGAAAAGGAAGAGCTCCAATGAATATTGTAGAAAAATATTATGGAGATGAAATTTTCTATGAAGATACTTTTAATGAAGTAGTACCAGAAGTATATGCAAAAGAAATAAAAGAAAATAATATAGAAGCAGTAAGCCGTCCAGATATTGATGTAAAGCAAATTGGAAAAGGACAAGACCTAATATTTACTGCAATTGTTCAAACAAAGCCAGAAGTAAAACTTGGTAAATATAAAGGTATAGAACTTAAAAAAGTAGAGTATAATGTATCTAATGAAGACATAGAACATGAATTAGGACATATGCAAGAAAAAAATGCAAGATTAGTTGTAGTAGAAGATAGAGCAGTAGAAAAAGATGATTTAACAGTTATTGATTTCGAAGGTTTTGTAGATGGAAAAGCATTTGAAGGGGGAAAAGCAACTAACCATGAACTAACTATTGGAAGTAATACATTTATTCCAGGGTTTGAAGATCAAATCATAGGAATGAAAATAGATGAAGAAAAAGACATTAAAGTTAAATTTCCAGAAGATTACTTCTCAGAAGAACTAAAAGGAAAAGATGCTACATTTAAAGTAAAATTACATGAAATCAAGAAAAAAGAATTACCTAGTTTAGATGACGAATTTGCAAAAGATGTTAGCGAATTTGATACATTAAAAGAACTAAAAGATAGTATTAAAGAAAAATTAGAAGAAGAGAACAGGAAAAAAGAAAAATATGAAACACAAGATGCAGCTGTAAAAGCTGTATGTGATAATGTAGAAATTGAAATACCATCAGGAATGATTGAAACAGAAATAGATAGTATGTTACAAGAAATTGAACAAAGATTAGCATACCAAGGAATGAAACTAGAACAATATCTACAAATGATTGGAAAATCTATGGTAGAAGTTAGAAAAGAATATGAGGAACAAGCCAAAACTTCTGTTAAAAATCGTCTAGTAATAGAAGCTATTATTAAAGAAGAAAAAATTGAACCTTCAAAAGAAGATATAGATGCAAAAGTAAAAGAAATGGCAGAACTATATGGTAAAAAAGAAGAAGAATTAAAAGCAAATGATAATTTTATTAAATATATCGAAGATTCAATGAAAAATGAAAAAGCAGTAGAATTTATAATAGAAAATGCAAAAATAAAATAAAAAAGCAGTTGTAGAAGTTAGGGGAATTAAGAAATGAATATTTTGACAACCTCTAACTTTTATGGTATAAAAAAAGAAATATATTTAAATACAAGGGAGGAAAAAATATGTTAGAAAACAGTTTAGTTCCATATGTTATTGAACAAACAAATAAAGGAGAAAGATCATATGATATATTCTCAAGACTTTTAAAAGACAGAATTATTTTTATGGGAGAAGATGTAAACCCAACATCAGCAAGTTTAGTAATTGCACAACTTTTATTCTTAGAATCAGAAGATCCAGATAAAGAAATATTTTTATACATAAATTCACCAGGAGGATCTATTACAGACGGAATGGCAATTGTAGATACTATGAATTATATTAAATGCCCAGTTTCTACAATATGTGTAGGAATGGCAGCAAGCATGGGAGCAGTTCTACTTGCTTGTGGAGAAAAAGGAAAACGTTTTGCACTTCCAAATGCAGAAATATTAATACACCAACCATTAATAGGCGGGAATGGAATATCAGGTCAAGCAACTGAAATAAAAATTCATGCAGACCATATGGTAAGAACTAGAGAAAAATTAAATAAAATACTAAGCGAAAGAACAGGGAAAACTCTAGAAACAATAGAAAAAGATACAGAAAGAGATAACTACATGACAGCAGAAGAAGCACTAAAATATGGATTAATAGATGGAATTATGGATAGAAAGAACTAATGATAATAACAATGTAAAGTGAAAGGAATGGAATAAATGGCGAGAAGAACTCCAAGTGAAAGAAATATAAAATGTTCATTTTGTGGAAAAACACAAGACATGGTAAAAAGAATTGTTGCAGGACCAGGCGTATATATTTGTGATGAATGTATTTCTTTATGTAAAAATATTATAGAAGAAGATTATGTAGTAGAGGAAGAAACAGGGTATACAATAGATAGGTTAACAAAACTTCCAAAACCAGAAGAAATAAAAAATAAATTAGATGAATATGTAATTGGTCAAGATGAAGCAAAAAAGACATTAGCAGTTGCAGTATATAATCATTATAAAAGAATTAATACAGAAGATGAAATAAGTGATGTAGAAATACAGAAGAGTAATATATTATTATTGGGGCCAACAGGATGTGGAAAAACAATGCTTGCACAAACACTTGCAAGAATGTTAAATGTGCCATTTGCAATAGCAGATGCTACAACATTAACAGAAGCAGGTTATGTAGGAGAAGACGTTGAAAACATTTTGTTAAAACTAATTCAAGCAGCAGATTATGATATGGAAAAAGCTGAAAAAGGAATTATCTATATAGATGAAATAGACAAAATTTCAAGAAAGTCTGAAAATCCATCTATAACAAGAGATGTAAGTGGAGAAGGTGTACAACAAGCACTTCTAAAAATTGTAGAAGGAACAGTTGCATCTGTTCCACCACAAGGAGGAAGAAAACATCCACACCAGGACTTCTTACAAATTGATACTTCAAACATCTTATTTATTTGTGGAGGAGCATTTGAAGGAATAGAAAAGATTATAGAAGAAAGGATTGGACAAAAAACTATTGGATTTGGAGCAAAAATAGAAAGTAAAAAAGAATTTGATAAATTCAAAGTATTTGAACAACTACTTCCACAAGATTTATTAAAATTTGGACTAATACCAGAATTTGTAGGAAGATTACCGATAATTGCAACCTTAAGAGAATTAGACCGTGAAGCTTTAATACAAATTGTAACAGAACCAAAAAATGCATTAGTAAAGCAATATAAGAAATTATTAGAGCTAGATGATGTAGAACTAGAATTTGAAAAAGACGCATTAAATGTAATAGTTGATAAAGCAATTGAAAGAAATACAGGTGCAAGAGGTTTACGTTCAATTATTGAAGATATTATGCGTGATATCATGTTTGATGTACCATCAAATCCAAAAATAGAAAAATGCATTATAACAAAGGAAACAGTAGAAAGTGGAAAGCCACCAAAGCTTATTATAAATGAAGAAAAAGTAGCAAAAAAGCACGTAAAAAAGAAAAAAGTAATACCAAATAAAAAGTCTGAAACTGCATAGGTAGAATGAGTGAAATATAAAAATCTGTATGATATATTTTTTAATATATCATACAGATTTTTTAAATATAAATTTTAAATCTATAGGTTGCCATCTCCAGGAATAAAATAATCAACAACACCATAGACAAGAGCACCAATTATAGCTGCGATCCAAGATATAGTATATCCTGCAACAAAATATTGAGTTACATATAGAACAACTGCTGAGAGAACAAAACCTACAAATCCTTTTCCAAAAGGACTAGCATGTAAACCAGTAAATCTTACAATTAAATAATCAATTACAGTAAGAACAACAGCAGCAAGTGCTAAAGCCCATATATTATTTATGGTAAATCCAGGTGTAAAAAATGCAGTAATTGCAAGAACAACAGCAGCAGCTACAAATCTCCATATTATTTGACCAATTGTGCTCGTTCCAGTAGAACTTTGGACATTACTTTTTTCATTATCCATTTTAAGAAACCTCCTATCTTTAAAAAGATAAAAATATAATAGAAATTTCTATTATATAAATTACGATTGTGTATGACATTATTATGAACAAAAACAACAAAATTATTCAAAAATGATTTGTATAATTTTTTAAAAAAAGTAAAAAATATAAATATATAAAAGAATTAGTAATAAAGAGGAGAAAAGTATGTTAATTACATTTGTAAGAGCAGTAGTTTTATACATAATTGTTTTAGTTGTTATGCGTTTAATGGGAAAAAGAGAAATAGGGCAACTACAACCATTTGAACTTGCAATATCAATTATGATTGCAGACCTTGCATCAATTCCTATGACAGAAACAGGAGTGCCAATTACAAAAGGAATAATTCCAATATTAGGATTACTAGTTATGCATTTACTAATTTCAGTTTTAAACATAAAGAGTGTAAGAGCAAGAGAAATTGTTTGTGGAAAACCTAGAATCTTAATTTATCGCGGAAAAATTGATGAAAAAGCATTAATAAAAGAGCGTTTTACAATTAATGAATTAGAGGAAAGACTACGTATAAATAATGTATCGAGCATAGGGGATGTAGAATATGCAATATTAGAAACTAGCGGAAATATTACTGTAATCCAAAAGCCAAATAAAAGAACTACTATACCAGAAGATTTTAATATAATGCCAGACTATGAAGGTATACCATATGATCTAGTAGTTGATGGAAAAGTTATGGAAGAAAATTTAAAAAAAATAGGGAAAAATTATATTTGGCTAAAAAACCAAGTAGAAAAGTTTGGCTATAAACCAGAAGAAGCGCTAATTGTAACATTTGATGGGAAAGGACAAATTTTCTGTCAAAAGAAAGGGGAAGAAGATGTATAAGGAAGTAGTAATTAGTACAATAATTGTTATTGCCATTATTGTACTAAATGTAGTTACACAAAACTATACAAAAAGTACTGTTTCGCAAATAAAAGAACATCTAGATAATACAAAACAGGAATTAGTTAAAGACGAGCCAGACTATGATATGGCATTACAAAAAGCAAAACAAACATATGAAAAATGGGAAGAATTGGATGAAATAATTGTATTATATACCGAACATAGTGAAATAGAAAAAGTATCAACAGCAATTATATCTATGCAAAGTTTTATTGAAATGGAAGATGATTCTCAAGCAGTAGATAGTATTGATCGTTGTAATTATATATTAGAAAATATTGAATCTAAAGAAAGACTTAGTATAGATAATATATTTTAATAGGGATAGAAAGATCTATCCCTATTTTACTAAATCATCCATACCATAATATCCAGGTTTTTGGCTTGCAAGAAAGATTGCAGCTTTTAAAGCTCCTTCTGCAAATACATTTCTAGAATATGAAGTATGTTTTATTTCAAAAGTTTCATGTTCTCCATAAAATTGTACACTATGTTCTCCAACAATATTTCCTCCACGTATAGAAGAAAAACCAATTTCTTTTGGATTTCTTTTTTCATGTAAATCATGCCTATTAAAATTGTATTCTAATTTTTCATCCATTACTTCATTAATAGCATCAGCAAGTAAAACTGCTGTACCGCTTGGAGCATCTACTTTTCTATTATGATGGGTTTCTACAATTTCAATATCTGTTCCTTTTAGTTTTTTTGCGACTTCTGAAACTATTTTTTTCATAAGGTTAATATCAAAAGACATATTAGAAGATTGAAAAATTGGAATTAATGTAGAACTTACTTTAATTTCTTCTAATTCTTCTTTTGAAAACCCAGTTGTTGCAATTACAGTAGGAACTCTATTTTTTACTGCATAATTTAAAATATTAAAAGTAGAAACTGGAATACTAAAATCTACAATAACATCTGGTTTTTCTTTGATATCTTCTATTTTAGAATAAACAGGAAAAGTATTTTTTCCTTCATCGAAAATATCAAAACCACTGCTTAATAATAATTCAGGGAAACGATCAATTTCATTTACAAGCACTTGCCCCATACGACCATTACAACCATTAATTAGAACTTTTATCATTTCATTTCAAATCCTTTCTATAGTACAATATAATTACCTTAGAATAACTAACATACTTAAAAACACATATGCATAACGGTATAATTTTTGCATACCTTTTTTAGATTTATATGCTTTTATAGATTCCTGTATAGCACAATATTTGTCTACAAAAGTAATAACATAACTTTCAGCATATTTTGGAAAACGAAGAGTAACAGGCCACATATGTTTTAATATAATATCTGTTTCCTTTTCATTTAAAGAAAAAAGTTTTGATGCATTTTGTAGTGCTGTTTTTGGATGAGTAAAAGCATGAAGACCAACTCTACCATTTTCTTTTTTTCTCCAATCATACAAAAATAAATCGTGTAACATACCAGCACGAGCTACCGAAACATAGTCTAAGTGATATTTTTTACAAATTAAATAACTGTAAAATGCAACATTTTTACAATGTTCAAAACATGAAGTATCATAATGTTGTTTATAATTTTTCATCTTTTGTACAGTTTCATTAGATATTAAATCTTCTATAATTAAATCAAATTCTTCTATATTTGATTTTGCATTTTCTTCAAGTAATAACATAAAATGTATTCAACTCCTATAAATAATCTTACGTATTTTAAATTCCATTTTCATTATAACACATAATGTATTCGTGTGATTATTTTAAGAAAAACTTAATCAAAATGTAATATTTATCTATATTAAACCATAATTTTTCATTTCTTTTTCTAATATAATCATACCTTCATTTGATAGAGGAGTTAAAGGAAGTCTTGGATTTCCCATATTAAAACCTAATTTATTTAAAGCAGCTTTTACAGGAATAGGGTTTACTTCACAAAATAGAGCTTTAATTAGTGCAACAGCTTCTAGTTGTGATTTTTTAGCATTTTCAAAGTTTCCAGATAAATAATCATGAACCATTTTGCTTGTAATTTTAGGTGCAACATTAGAAAGAACAGAAATAACACCTTTTCCACCTATAGAAAGTATAGGTAATATTTGATCATCATTTCCGCTATAAATTGTTAAATTATCACCGCATAATGCAGAAATTTCAGCAACTTGAGATAAATTTCCACTAGCTTCTTTTATTGCAACAATGTTTGGAATTTTTGAAAGTTCTAAACAAGTTTTAGGTAAAATATTAACACCAGTTCTAGATGGAACACTGTACATAATAATTGGTAAGTGAGTGCTATTTGCAATAGCAGTATAATGCTCTATAAGCCCATTTTGTGTAGCCTTATTATAATATGGAGTAACTACTAATGCACCATCTGCACCAACAGATTCAGCATATTTTGTAAGCTCTATTGCAGAAGAAGTTGAGTTACTTCCAGTTCCAATAATTACAGGAACACGTTTAGAAATTTTTTTAACAGCAAACGAAAAAGTTTCCTTTCTTTCCAAATCTGTCATTGTAGCAGATTCACCAGTTGTCCCACAAATTACTAATGCATCAATACCTTGGTCAATTTGAAAATCAATTAATTTACCGAATTCTTCATAATTAACACCTGATTCGGTAAAAGGTGTAGCGATTGCAGTAGCGCAACCTTCAAATAAAATTTTTTTCATATAAATACGCCCCTTAAAAGCATATGTAGTCCAAAATATATAATTATATATTTTGTGTTTTCTTAATTATATGTTAAGAATAAAAAAAATGGAAGTTATTTTAGAAAAAAAGCTATACAAATTGACTTATGTATACTTAAGTGATATAATACCGACATAAAATTATATAAGGAGAGGTCAAAATGGCATATAAGAAAGAGTATAAACAAGAAATACTAGAACAAATGAAAACTAAAAAGCTAGATGAAATAGCAAAAGAAACGGGTATATCAAAAGCTACATTATATAATTGGAGAAATGAAAAAAAGAAAGAGAATAAGGAAGAAGATGTATTTATACAGATAAGTACTTATATGAAAAGTGATAAACAAGAAGATATAGAAAAGGCAAAAGAATTAGTATTAGAACAAATGAAAACTAAAAAAATAGATGAAATAGCAGAAAAAACAGGTATATCAAAATCTACACTGTATAATTGGAGAAATGAAAAATATAGAGAAGAAATTAGAGAGAAAGCATTTGGAAAAGAAATAGCTAAGCCAATGAAAGCTAATATGGAAAGAAAACAAGAAGATGATATAGAAAAGTTAGAAATAATAGCAAAAGCAAATCCACTAAAAAGAAATATACAGACCCAATTAATGAAAATGTATGTGGAAAGTGGAAAGGAAGAAGAAGCAATAAAATTTGCAAAGGCAGAAGCGAATTTATGTAATGGAAATATACAAACACAATTAATGAAAATGTTTGTTGAAAATGGAAGAGAGGAAGAAGCAATACAGTTAGCAGAAGCAAATCCGCAAAATGAGCAGATACAAACACAATTAATGATAATGTATATGAAGAAAGAAAACGAATACTTTAAAAAGGCAACAAGACTAGCAATTGCAAATCCGCAAAATGAGCAGATACAACAAAAATTAATGGATCTATATAAAAGAAGGAATGGACAAAAAGAGACTGAAATTACAGAAGAAATTGATGCACAACAAGCATTTGAACAAATAAAAGCATATAGAAAAAGTGGAAGTGAAGAAGATAAAGAAAAAGCAGAAGAACTAGCGAAAAGATTTCCACAAAGTGGAAAGATACAAATACAATTAATGGAAATGTATGTAGAAGGAGGAAAAGAGGAAGAAGCAATAAAATTTGCAAAGGCAAATCAACAAAATGAGCAGATACAAACACAATTAATGAAAATGTATGTTGAGGGAGGAAAAGAGGAAGAAGCAATAAAATTTGCAAAGGCAAATCAACAAAATGAGC
>CAQDYY010000007.1:86559-106495 GCA_948777935.1 uncultured Clostridia bacterium
AGATACAAACACAATTAATGAAAATGTACGTGGAAGGAGGAAAGGAAGAAGAAGCAACAAGACTAGCAATTGCAAATCAACAGAATGCACAAATACAAAAAAAATTAATGGATCTATATAAAAGAAGGAAAGAACAAGAAGAAACTAAAATTATAGAAGAAATTGATGAACAACAAGCATTTGAACAAATAAAAGTATATAGAAAGAGTGGAAGTAAAGAAAAGGCAGAAGAACTAGCAAAAAGATTTCCTAAAAGTGGAAAGATACAAATACAATTAATGGAAATGTATGTGGAAAGTGGAAGAGAAGAGGAAGCAATAGAATTTGCAAAGGCAAATTCACGAAATGGAAAGATACAAACACAATTAATGGAAATGTATGTGGAAAAAGGAAAAGAGGAAGAAGCAATAGAACTTGCAAAGGCAAATAAACAGAATGCACAGATACAAAAACAATTAATTGCTTTATATAGAAGAAGGAAGGGGCAAACAATACAGTTAGCAGAGCCAAATGCAGAAAAAGAGGAAGCACAACAAGAGATTAATGAAAAACAAGAAGAAATAGAAAATAATGATAACCAAGATAATATTGCAAGCGTTGTGGTAGAAGAATTGTCAAATGAAGAGAAAAAAGAAGAAATTGTAGTAGAGGAACATATTGCAAATGAAGACATAGTGGATAATAGCACTCATACATCAAAGAAAAAAACTAATAATAATGCAAAAAAAGCAAAATCTATAAAAGTAAGTAGAAAAGATACTATAGAAAATAGCTTAAGCAAAGCATTAAAAGAGACGATTAGTAAGATTAACTGTTATTATTATGTGCATATGCAACCACAAAATAGCAATAAAATAGGAGAAAAAGAACATGAAAATTTAAAAATACAAATAGTAAATGCCAAGAAAGATAAAATGAAAATTGAACAAATAAAACAGGAATTAAAACAAAAAATGCTGAAAAATGATTACGAAGAAGCATCAAGGCAAGAAAAGTATATAAAAAAATATGATAAGCTACAGTCTATTTTGGGTTGTGATACAGATAATAAAAGAGCACAAATGGAATTAATGCTTGTATTAATAAATGAAGGTTATAGAGAAGTGGTAAAACGAGAGTTTCCAGAAAAAGATTATGAATTTGTTGATGAAATAATAAAAGGATATTATGCAAAAACAATAAAGCCACAAGATGCAAAAAAAGAAATAGACGAATATTGTATGTAACAAAAATTAAAAAGGTGTAATAAAAATGCACCTTTTTTTTCAAAAATATTGCATAACCTAAATACTTATTATAGAATATACATATACTAAAAAGAGAGGGAGATTTAGATATGTCATATGTAAAATTAGAGGATAAAAATACTGGTATTACAGTAGAAGATATTATGGAATATAAGGAAGAAGTAAAAAATATTCATAAAGATTTGCATGAAAAGACAAATGATGAAAAAGAATTTTTAGGATGGCTTACATTACCAACATCTTATGATAAAGAAGAATTTGCAAGAATTAAAAATGCAGCTAAAAAAATACAAAAAGATTCTGATATCCTATTATGTATTGGAATAGGAGGTTCTTATTTAGGTGCAAGAGCAGTTATAGAAAGCCTAACACATACATTTTACAATTATGGAAAAAGAGATTTTCCACAAATTTTATATGCAGGAAATAACTTAAGTCCTAATTATTTGAATGACTTGGTTGATATAATTGGAGATAGAGATATTTCAATTAATGTAATTTCTAAATCTGGAACAACAACAGAACCTGCAATTGCATTTAGAATTTTTAGAGAGTTCTTAGAGAATAAATATGGAATAGAAGAGGCAAGAAAAAGAATATATGTTACTACAGATAAAGAAAAAGGAGCTCTAAAAACACTCGCAAACGAAGAAGGATATGAAACTTTTGTTATTCCAGATAATGTTGGGGGAAGATATTCTGTTTTAACAGCAGTTGGACTATTACCAATTGCAGTAGTTGGAATAGACATTGATAAATTAATAAAAGGTGCAAAAATTGCAGAAGATAAATACAAAGATGATAACCTAAAATACAATGAGTGTTATAAATATGCAGTAATTAGAAATATATTATATAAAAATCATAAAAACATTGAAATATTAGTAAACTATGAGCCTAAGATGCAATATTTTATAGAATGGTGGAAACAATTATATGGAGAAAGTGAAGGAAAAGATGGAAAAGGAATTTTTCCAGCAGGTGCACTTTTCACAACAGATTTACATTCTATGGGGCAATATATTCAACAAGGAAGACGTAATTTATTTGAAACAATTTTAGCAATAGATGAACCAAATAGTGATATAACAATAAAACAAGATGAAGATAATTTAGATGGAATGAACTTTGTAGCAGGAAAAACCTTGGATTTTGTAAATAAAAAAGCAATGGAAGGAACAATAGAAGCACATGTAAATGGAGATGTACCTAATATAGTGTTACATTTAGAAAAATTAGATGAAGAAACCATAGGAGAATTGATTTACTTTTTTGAACTTAGTTGTGCAGTATCAGGTAGATTATTAGGGGTTAATCCATTTAATCAACCAGGAGTAGAGGAATATAAAAAGAACATGTTTAGGCTTCTTGGAAAACCAGGATACGAAACAAAATAGGAAGAGGGAATGAGTATGAAAATGAAGATATATGATAAAGAAATGTATCAAAAAGAACAATGGATAAAAAGTGTACTTTTAGTAGTGGGCATTTTTGTTTTAGGATTTATAGTAGGATATTTTGTATCAAAATATGAGAAAAATCAAGAAATGGTAGATTTACAAGATAGAGTGCAAGTATTACAAAGGCAAATAGAGAATTTGTAAATTTAACTAAAAGTAGTTGACAATAAGTTAAAAAGAATGTACAATAAATATGTAAATAAGAAAAACAAAAATGAGACAAAGTAAAAACAAGGTTACTTTTAGAGAGTAATTAGCCATAGGCTGAAAGCTAATTACAAGAAAACAGTTTTGAAAAACTACCTCATTGTTTCTAGAAAAAACTAGACGTTGATTACGTTATAATCTAAATGAAGTTAAAAATAGGGTGGAACCGTGTATATATGCACCCCTAAGTATTTAAGACAAAAATACTTAGGGGTTTTTTATATAGTAGGAAAATTATTGTAGGGGCATCGTTTGTGGGAATACCCGTGAGACATGACACCACTGTGCCCTCTTATATTTTAATGCATAATAATAGAAAATCTTGCATTTAGTTATTTTTGTCTAGAAGGAGGAAAATTATGATAAAAATTAGTTTAAAAGATGGTTCTGTAAAAGAAGTAGAATCACGGAATTTCAGTATTAGAACTTGCAAAAAGTATTAGTGAAGGATTAGCAAGAGTAGCAACTTCAGCAGAAGTAAATGGCGAAATTAAAGATTTAAGATTTAAATTAGAGGAAGATTGCAAAGTAAATATTCTAACATTTGATGTAGAAGAAGGAAAAAAGGCATATTGGCATACTACAACTCATATTATGGCACAAGCAGTAAAAAGACTATTTCCAGATACAAAATTAGGAATAGGACCAGCTATTGAAAATGGATTTTATTATGATTTCAAAGTAGAAAAGCCATTTGATGAAGAAGATATTAAGAAAATAGAAGAAGAATCAAATAAAATTATTAAAGAAAACTTAGAAATAAAAAGATTTACACTACCAAGAGAAGAAGCAATAAAACTAATGCAAGAAAAGAAAGAAGATTATAAGGTAGAGTTAATTAAAGAATTACCAGAAGGAGAAGAAATATCTTTCTATGAGCAAGGTGAGTATGTAGATCTTTGTGCAGGACCACATTTACCTAGTACAGGTAGCATAAAAATAATGAAAATATTAAATACTTCAGCAGCATATTGGAAAGGTGATCAAAGCAAAGACAGTATGCAAAGAATTTATGGCATCTCTTTTCCAAAAGCAAGCATGTTAGAAGAATACTTAAACATGTTAGAAGAAGCAAAACAAAGAGACCATAGAAAAATAGGAAAAGAACTTGAACTTTTTATGACACATGAATTAGTTGGTTCAGGCTTACCAATGTACTTACCAAAAGGAGCAACAATAAGAAGAATATTAGAAAGATATATTCAAGATAAAGAAGTAAAAATGGGATATAATCATGTATATACACCATCACTTGCAAATGTTTCATTATATAAAACAAGTGGGCATTGGGATCATTATAAAGAAGACATGTTTCCTGCTATGAAAATGGAAAATGAAGAAATGGTATTAAGACCAATGAATTGTCCACATCATATGCTAATTTATAAAAACAAAATGCATTCATATAGAGATTTACCAATAAGAATAGGAGAGTTAGCACATGATTTTCGTTATGAGGCAAGTGGAAATGTATGTGGTTTAGAAAGAGTTCGTGAAATGTGTCAAAATGATGCACATCTTTTTGTAAGACCAGACCAAATAAAAGAAGAATTTAAAAAAGTTGTTGACTTAATACTTGATGTATACAAAGACTTTGGATTTAATGAATATACATTTAGGCTATCATTAAGAGATAAAAATGATAAAGAAAAATATTTTGATGATGACGAAATGTGGAATACAGCAGAAAGTCAATTAAGAGAAATTTTAAAAGAAGCAAACTTAAACTTTTATGAAGCAGAAGGAGAAGCAGCTTTTTATGGACCAAAATTAGATGTTCAAATAAAAACAGCATTAGGGCATGATATTACAATTTCAACATGTCAATTAGACTTCTTATTACCTAGAAGATTTGAATTATCTTATATAGGAGAAGATGGAAAAGAGCACACACCAGTAGTTATTCATAGAGCAATACTTGGAACTTTTGATAGATTTTTATCTTTCTTAATAGAAGAAACAAAAGGAGTATTTCCTATATGGCTTGCACCAGTACAAGTAAAAATATTACCAATTTCAGATGCACATAATGAATATGCAAATAGTGTAAAAGAACAACTTGAAAAAGAAGGCATAAGAATAGAAATTGATGATAGAAACGAAAAAATAGGCTATAAGATTCGTGAAGCGCAGGTTCAAAAAGTGCCATATATGCTAGTTGTTGGAGAAAAAGAAATGGAATGTAAAACAGTAGGTGTTCGTTCAAGAAAAGATGGAGATATAGGAGCAATAAAAATTGATGAATTTATAAAAACAGTATTAGAAGAAATTAAAAATTTTACTAAATAAATTGTAGAAAAATGTCGAAAGAAAATCAATATTTTTGTCAAAAAAGGATTGATTTTCTTTTTGTTATATTATATACTAATTTTGTTTAGGAGATTTTAAATAATGGGAATTAAAAAAAGGGATAAATACAAGCAAAGAAAGGAGGAAAGATAATGGAAGAAAAAATACTATCTAAAATTCTTAAAAGATTAGATGATTTTGGTGAAGATTTAAGAGATGTAAAAGCAGACATGAGAGAAATGAAACAGGAAATGCGTGAGACAAAACAAGAAATGCATGAAATGAATGAAAAAAATCAAAAAGAACACGAAGAAATGAGAAGAGAAATTCACGAAATGAATGAAAAAATGCACAGAATGAATGAGCAGAACCAAAAAGAGCATGAAGAAATGAGAAAGGATATTGCAAATAATAGTAAAGCAATTAAGGAAGCAACAGACTTTATTATTGAAACTACAAAATCAATTGCAAAGACAGTTACAGAAATAAGAAATACGCAAATAGTTCAAACAAAGCAAATAAATCAATTAATGTTAATGCAAAAAGTAAATTTTGAAAAAGATAAGTCACAAGATGCTGTTTTAGAATTACATGATGCAAGAATGAAGAGATGCGAAGACAAGATAGAAATACTAGAAAATGAGTAAGGCGTATATAAATTTGGATTTAAAATTGTACATAAATTTGGATTTAAAAGTCTTGAATAATAAGTTTAAATATGCTATAATAGCGAAATATTGGTGCATAAAAGTAACTTTATTTGTTTAAAGTTGCGAATAAAACCAATAAAAAATAACCTAATGGAGGAGGAAAATGAAAAAAGTAACAAATGCAACAATTGTAGGAGTAATAATATCTTCAATAATATTGTTTTCTCCAATGCGGAAAGCAGAAGCAAAAGATGTGATTATTGTACAGATGATTCATGAAGACATTTCTAATTACGTTTATGAGGAAGGAGAAAATGGAGGAATTAAAAGTGTTATAATAGGACACGAAGTAAATCCATACTATATTGTACGAAAAGGAGAAAATATTAAAGATATTTCTATGAATTTAAACATAACAGAAGAATATCTTTTGTCGGCAAACATAGGATTTCCACTAAGCATAGAAGAAGAAATTCCGCAAGGAGTATATATTGAATTGCCAGATATATATTGGCAAGAATTAGAAAATGTATACTTGATAGTAAGCAAAGGAGATACTCTAGAAAAAGTTGCAAGTATATTTAATACAAACATTGAAAAAATTTGCGACTTAAATTCCAAAATTGAGGATCCAGATCTAATTTATGCTGGAAGTATAATAAAGATTAGTTAGGGTTATTAAAAGCAAAAGCCAACGTGTTCTATACGTTGGCTTTTGTGAAATGTATAGTAGGAAAGTTTTCTAAACTTTCCATTATATAAATACGTTCTACACAAAATTGCTTATAGCAATTTTGGCAAGTGAACAAATACGGGGCATGTAAGTAATCTAAAAAGGCAAAAATTTTAAATATGCTCCTTTTGTTATTTTTCTAACTTATAAAATATCTTTTTACCTTTTTTCAAAATAGCATATCCATCTTTAAAATCATTATTAGATAACATATATGAAATATCTTCTATTTTTGAATCATTTAAACTAATACCACCTTGAGAAATTAACGTTCTTGCTTGACCTTTTGAAGGAGCAATACCAGTTAAAATAATTGCATCTATAATAGATATATTTGAATTTTCCAATTTTATAGTAGGCATATTTTCTAAAGAACCAGAACCTTCAAATAATGCAATAGACGCTTCTTCAGCTTTTAAAGCTTCAGCTTCTCCATGTATTAGTTTGGTAATTTCAAAAGCAGCAATTTTCTTTGCTTCGTTAATATGTTCTCCTTCTAAAGAAGAAAGCCTTTTTACTTCATCCATTGGTAAATATGTAAGCATCCTTAATACATCATAAACCTCAGTATCTCCAATATTTCTCCAATATTGATAAAATTCATATGGAGAAGTTTTTGAGGCATCTAGCCATAATGCACCACTAACAGTTTTACCCATTTTTTTACCTTCTGCATTTAATAAAAGAGGGCAAGTAACACAAAAACTTCCATCTTTATGGATTTTACGGATTAAATCAACACCAGCAAGCATATTAGACCATTGGTCATCTCCACCAATTTCAACTTTACAGCCTTTAGTTTCAAAAAGATGTAAAAAGTCATAACTTTGCATTAACATATAATTTAACTCAAAAAATGTAAGACCTTTTTCCATACGTTGTTTAAAACATTCAGCATCAAGCATTCTATTTACATTAAAATAAATACCATAAGTACGAATAAAATCCATATAATTTAAGTCTAAAATCCAATCACCATTATTTACAATAATAGCAGCATTATCACCTTCAAAAGAAATAAACTTACTTACTTGTTTAATAATATTATCTACATTTTTAGAAATATCTTCTTTAGAAAGCATTTTTCTCATATCAGTTTTTCCACTTGGGTCACCAATAAAAGCAGTTCCACCACCAATTAAAAGAATAGGGCGGTGACCACATTTTTGAAAATATGACATCATCATAAGGGGAATAAAATGACCAATATGAATACTATCAGCAGTTGGGTCTATTCCTAAATAAACTGAAAAACTTTCTTCCTCAGCTAATTTTTTAAATTCATCTTCAAAAGTAATTTGTTTAATTAAATCTCTTTCTTTTAATACATCATAAATTGATTTTTGCATATAAAATTTCATCCTTTCTTTATATTAAAATGGGCAGATATAAAATGTAAGGGCGGAATCTATTTCCGCCCACATATATTAGGACATTTTACAAATTTACATTTCCTATATTTAATTTACTAGATATTTCTGCAAACTCTTCATTTCCTAGATAACGATTTAGATTTTTTACAGAAATTCCTGTATCAACAGCAATAGAATCAATAGAATTTGCTTGAATATCTCCTTCAAAATAATTTCTTAATTTAGAAAGTTCAAAATTATCCTTTGGGCTACAATTTTCACAAATATTGCTTTCTGATAAATAAAAACTACCACAACGTTCACATTTTTTAAATTCCATAATAATCCTCCAAAACTTAAAATCTTTTGTTTTCTTCACACATTCTATCATAAAATAAAAAAAAATAAAAGAAAAAAATGAAAAATATTGACAAAAATTTAAAATATGGTAATATATTGAAAATAAAAAAGGAGGAATTTATATGAAAGCATATGTATGTAAAGTATGTGGATATGTACACTTTGGAGAAGAAGCACCAGAAAGATGCCCACAATGCGGAGTAGGCAGTGAAATGTTTGAATTAAGAGAAGAAACAAGTGGAGCAAAAGATTATGCAGATGAACACAAGATTGGTGTAGCAAAAGGGTTAGATGAAGAAGTTGTAAAAGGGCTAAGAGATAACTTTAACGGAGAATGTTGTGAAGTAGGAATGTATCTTGCAATGAGTCGTCAAGCTGATCGTGAAGGTTACCCAGAAATTGCAGAAGCATATAAAAGATATGCATGGGAAGAAGCAGAACATGCAGCTAAATTTGCAGAACTATTAGGAGAAATTGTACATGCAGATACAAAGAAAAACCTAATGTTAAGAGCAGAAGCAGAACATGGTGCTTGTATGGGGAAAAAAGAACTTGCAACACGTGCAAAAGAATTAGGATATGATGCAATACATGATACAGTACATGAAATGTGCAAAGATGAAGCACGTCATGGTAGAGGTTTTGATGGATTACTAAAAAGATATTTTAATGCATAAATTTTTAAAGAACATGTCATAAATTGGCATGTTCTCTGTATTAGAATTTATAATTTTTAAAATAATGCACTTGTTGGAATATACATGTCATCTGGTGGAGAAACATATTCATTAATTGGCTTATCACAAGATTTCATTTCTTCTATTTTAATAACAGGAATATCACCATGATAATTACCTTTTATTATACTACCAGTAACTTCTACCCAAACTCCATCATTAAAATTACTTGCTTCTTTATAATCACATAAAAAACCTACTACAACAGTTTCATTGTTAGAACCAACCTTCATATTCCTTCCTAAAACAAACTGTGTACTACTAAAATCATAAACACGATATACAAATCCAGTAAAATGAATTTTTTGACCAATATGTTCATCTAAATTATCATGAACAGATTTTAAAATATTTGTATAATTATTAGAAGAAATATCATAAACTTCTGGAATTGGAAGTTCGTGGTCACTATGTTCACCGTTAAAAACTTTATAAATACTTATCCCAGCAATAACCATAACAACTAAAAACAATATAACAAATCCAAGCTTAAAAATAAATTTATGACCTAATTTAACATTACAAACAAACATAGCATACCTCTTTTCTATCTAATATCTATGTGTAAAAAGCAAAAAATATGACAATTTATAAATTTTTAAAAAATACTTGTAAATATTTTAATAATTGATATAATAGTACTGTTATAAAGTTAAGAATAAAGAGGAGATGTATTTAGTATGGTAAAAAAAGTAGCAATTTTAACAAATGGTGGAGATGCACCAGGGTTAAATGCAGTTATTCGTGCTATTGTAAAAACAGCAGAAACAAATGGAGTTGAGTGCTATGGTTATATTGAAGGATATAGAGGGTTATTAGACAACAACTATGTAAAATTAGACTCAAACGGAAATGCCTCAGGGCTTCTTCATCGTGGGGGAACAGTAATAGGAACTTCAAATAATACAAATGTATTCAATTTAAAAGTAGAAGAAAATGGACAAACAGTATATAAAGATATGTCTGAACATTGTGTTGAAAATATTAAAAAAGCAGGATTTGACTGTATATTCACATTAGGTGGAGATGGAACACAAAAATCTGCAAGAGATTTCTCATTAAGAGGAGTAAATGTAATAGGTGTTCCAAAAACAATAGATAATGACGTAGCAGATACAGACATTACATTTGGATATAATACAGCAGTATCTGTTGCAACAGAAGCATTGGATCGTTTGCATACAACAGCAGAATCTCACCATAGAATTATGGTATTAGAAGTAATGGGAAGATATGCAGGATGGATTGCATTAGAATCAGCTATTGCAGGAGGAGCAGATGCATGTTTAATTCCAGAGATTCCATATGATATAAATAAAGTTGCGCAAAAAGTAAATGAGAGAAAAGCAAATGGAAAACAATTTAGTATTGTAGTTGTATCAGAAGGAGCAAAACCAATTGACGGGGAAATCATTATAAAGAAAAAATTAGATGATGGAAAAGGACTAGATAATATTCGTTTAGGTGGAATTGGTGAAAAAGTAGCAAATGACCTAGAAGAATTAACAGGACTAACTGCAAGAAATACAGTTTTAGGATATGTGCAAAGAGGTGGAACACCAACATCATATGACCGTGTATTATCTAGTAAATATGGTGTAAAAGCAATGAGACTTGCAATGAAAGGTGTATTTAATGTATTAGTAAATTACCGTGATGGAAAGATGGGATATGTATCATTAGAAGAAGTTGTTGGAAACAACAAAGAAATAGGTGCAGCATCTGGAAACACTAAAGAAAGCAATATAAGAAAAATTAAAATGGATGATGATCTAATTAAAACAGCAAAAAGTTTAGGAATGTCATTAGGTGAGTAATAAATATAGCAAAAGATGAATATAAATGGAACAAGAAAAGGGGAAAGTATATGGAAGAAAATAAAAATGAAGAGCAAAACAAAAAAGAAACAAATGTAAGTACAGAAGAAATAAAAAAGGAAACAGTAGATACTGTTAATCAAGTAAAAGAAACCATTAAAAATGTAGATATTAAAAAAGATGCAAAAGAGGCAACAGGCTTTGTAAGTTCTATGTTTAAAGATCCATTTGGAACAATAAAGCAAATAGTAAATGATAATACAAATAAATACTTTAAAATAGCTATAATTTTTATGATTATATGGATAGTAGCCATTTTTATAGGAAGTTTACTTGCAACAACACCAATGCATAGATTTTCATTTAATTTAGCATTTAAGCAAATTTTATCTATAATAAAAGCAGTAGTAGCACCATTAATAGCTGTAATTGTACTTTCTGGAATTATTTATTTAATGAATAAAGAAAACAAAAAATCAATTGTAACAATTATAACAGCTATTGTTACAGCAAAAATACCATCAATCATAGCAACTGTAGTAAGCTTACTAACAATAATAGACTATAAAGTATCATATATAACAGCACCATTTTCTTCATTATGTAATGTGATTAGTATTATATTAATGTATTTTGCTACAAAATCAATTTTTGGAGAAGAACAAAACTCAAAGTTCTTTAAGAAATTTGTAATAATAGAAACAATATATTATGCAATATATATAGTAGTGTCTTTCTTAGGAATTAATATAAGATAAGGTATTAATAGAAATTTAGTTATTAGATAATGGTTTTAGCTTATTAGAACCCCCAGTCGTTCTTACGAACGACAGCCCCCTTAAATAAAGGGGCCTTTACTCTACTATTTTAGACTAGAATAGTTATTTTGAAGAGTAGAGAAAAGCCTCCTTTACTTAAGGGAGGTGGCAGTGCAAAGCACTGACGGAGGGTTCTTAGAAAAATTTTCACAAAGAGATGTAAAAAACATTATCCATTAATAGAAATTTTAAATAAAAAAGAATAAAAACCTTCCGTTTTTATTCTTTTTTTGATATAATTGAAAAATAAAATAGAAAGGCGATAGAGAATGAAAGATTTTAAAGAGCAAATTGCAAGTATATTAGTTCAAGTAATTAATATGGATAAAGAAGAAATAGAAAAAAGTATAGAAGTTCCAAAAGATGAGAAAATGGGAGATTATGCATTCCCTTGTTTTCGTTTAGCAAAAACTTTTGGAAAAGCACCAAATCTTATTGCAGAAGAACTAAAAAATAAAATTGAGCTTCAAAACACAGATATTGAAAAAGTAGAAAACCAAGGAGCATATATAAATTTTACGTTAAAAAAAGAAGTACTTGCAAAAGAAGTTATAGAAGAGATAACTAATAAAAAAGAAAACTATGGAAAACAAGAAATAGGAAAAGGACAGACTATATTAGTAGAATACTCTTCTCCAAATATTGCAAAACCATTTCATATTGGGCATTTAAGAACAACACTAATTGGAAGAGCCCTATATAACATATATAAAACACTTGGGTATAATACTATTGGAATTAACCATTTAGGAGATTATGGAACACAATTTGGAAAAATGATAGAAGGATATAAAAGATGGGGAAATGAATATAACTTAGAAGAAAATCCAATAGAAAAATTAACAGATATATATGTAAGAATTAATGCACTTTGTAAAGAAGATGAGAGTGTATTAGATGTATGTAGAGATAACTTTAAAAAACTAGAAGAGGGCGACGAATATTGTACAAACTTATGGAAAAAGTTTAGAGACCTTAGTTTAAAAGAATTCTATCGTATATATGATTTATTAGATATTAGTTTTGATTCGCTAAATGGAGAAGCATTTTATTCAGATAAAACTGATGAAGTAATAGAAATCCTAGAAAAAACAGGAAAACTAGTAGAATCAGAAGGAGCAAGAATTATAGATTTAGAAGAACAAAAAATGCCACCTTGTATAGTGTGCAAGTCTAATGGATCTACAATTTATGCAACAAGAGATTTAGCAGCAATATTGTATAGAACAAGAACATATGATTTCGATAAATGTCTATATGTAGTAGCATATGAACAAAACTTACACTTTAAGCAAATATTTGAAGTAGCAAAACTACTAGGAATAAAAGAAAAATGCCAAAAGGGGCTAGAACATATTTCATATGGGATGGTACATTTAAAAAGTGGAAAAATGTCAACACGTGAAGGAAATGTTATTAAAGTAGAAGAACTATTACAAGAAGCAATCGAAAGAGTAAGAAAAATTATAGAAGAAAAAAATCCAGAGTTAACAGAAGAAGAAAAAGATGATATTGCAAAAAAAGTAGGAATTGGAGCAGTAATATATAACGATTTAGCAGGAAGTAGAATAAAAGATGAAATATTTGATTGGGATATAATACTAAACTTTAATGGAGAAACAGGACCATATATTCAATATACGTATGTACGTACAAACAGTGTACTAAAAAAAGTACAATATGTTCCAGAACTTTTAGAAGTTAAGCTAGAAAATATATTAGATGAAGAGGCATATAAAGTATTAAAACTACTATACACATACCCAGAAACAATACGAAATGTAGCCGAAAAGAATGAACCATCAATACTTTCAAGGTATTTAATAGAACTTGCAAAAACATATAGTAGTTTCTATAATGAAAACAAAATAATAACAGAAGAAAAAGACATACAAAATGCAAGGGTATATTTAACATATTTAACAAATCAAGTATTAAAAAACGGAGCACATCTATTAGGAATCGAAATGCCTGAAAAAATGTAATGAAAGTGTATTAAGGAATATAGAGGTGTAGGGGCGATTTTAATCGCCCGTTCTTCACAGAAATTACTAAACTTATTTTATGGAGGTTAACAATGCAAGAACCATTATTTATGGAACCTATATATAAAGACTATATATGGGGAGGAACAAGGCTAAAAGAATACTTAAAAAAAGATATTAAAACAGATACTGCAGCAGAAAGTTGGGAAATATCTACAAACGATGCAGGTTTAAGCAAAACTCAAACAGGTCAAACCCTAAAAGAATTATTTGAAGATGAAACTGTAAAAGAAGAAATCTTTGGAACAAAAACAAAAAACATGGAGGAATTTCCTTTACTAATAAAATTTATAGATGCAAAAGATAACCTATCAGTTCAAGTTCATCCAGATGATGAATATGCTTTTAAATATGAAAACGATAAGGGAAAGACTGAAATGTGGTATGTTATGGATTGTGATGAAGATGCAAAAATAATATGTGGAATAAAAGAAAGTATAAAACAAGAAGAAATTGCAGATATTATCCATAAAGGAAAAATAAGAGAAATCTTAAACGAAGTGCCAATACATAAAGGAGATGTCATATTTATTCCATCAGGAACAATCCATGCCATTTTAAAAGGCACACTAATTTGTGAAATACAACAAAATAGTAATTTAACATATCGTGTATATGATTGGGACAGAATAGGAAAAGATGGAAAACCAAGAGAACTTCACATAGAAAAAGCAATAGATGTAATAAAACAAGATGCTAAACAAAAAATAGTAGCAACATCTAATCAAGAAGTAGATATATCTAACAATGTAATATCATGTAATTACTTTAAAGTAGATACTATTTGTATTGGTTCAAAATACAAACAAACATCAAGCAAAGAAACTTTTGAGGCTATTATGGTAGTTGATGGAAGTGGAATAATAAAAACAAATGGGAAGGAATACAAAATAAAATTAGGCGATAGTTTTATTATACCAGCAAGTTTAGGAGAATACGAAATTGAAGGGATTATTACACTATTAAAAGCGTATTTATAATAAGGAGATGAACTAATTGTGGAAGGAAAAGAAGTAGTAACAAAGAAAAAGAAGAATAGCAAACTAAGATTAGTTGTAAGAATATTACTAATTATTGCATTAATTATTGTTATATTATTAGGAATTGTAGCAGGTGTAGGAACTTGGTATATAAGTGATAAACTTGGAAAAGTAAACTATGTAGATATAAACGAAGAAAACATAGAAGTAAATGAACAAGTAGAAGAAAAGTTAAAAGGTTATCGTACTATTGCTATATTTGGAGTAGATAGTAGAAGTAATAAATTAGAAACAGGAACAAGAAGTGACTGTATTATTTTAGCGACTATTAATGAAGACACAAAAGAAGTAACCCTAACATCTGTATACAGAGATACTTACTTAGAGATACCAGGTAAAGGTCTAGACAAAATAACACATGCGTATTCATATGGGGGAGCAGAATTAGCACTCAGCACACTAAATACAAATTTAGACCTAAATATTAAAGAATTTGTAACAGTTAATTTCAATGCAGTTGTCGATATTGTAAATGCAGTTGGAGGAGTTAATATTCAAATAACAAATAGTGAATTACAATATATAAATCAATATATAGATGAAATTAACAGAGTAACAAAACATAAATCAAAACATATATCAAATGCAGGAAAACAAAATCTAGATGGTGTACAAGCTCTTGCTTATGGAAGAATACGTTATACAGCAGGAGGGGACTACAAACGTACAGAAAGAATGCGTGACATTATGATGGCAGTAGTAGAAAAAGTAAAGAAAATGAGCATAACACAGTTAAATACGCTTGCAGATAAATTACTACCTAAAGTATATACAAATATAAGTTCAAGTGAAATTATTTCACTTATACCACAAGTAGCATCTTACAAAATAATAGACAGCACAGGATGGCCATATAAAACAGAAGGAAAAACAATTAATGGGGTATGGTATGGACCACCAATTACACTAGAATCTAATGTAACAGAATTACATCAAAAAGTATATGGAAAAACAGACTATGTTCCAAGCGATAAGGTAAAAGAAATAAGCGGTAAAATTGTAAAGAAAACAGGGTTAAAATAATATATAATATAATTTCAAAGTGGAAAAAAATAGAAAGAAGAAGTGCTAAGAAACAATTGATTTCTAGCACTTCTTCTTGTATAATATTGTCGAAAATTGTAATATTAAGGGGGACATTTATGAAAAGGAAAAAGGGAAAATTTATATCGAATATACTAATTATACTAAGCATAATACTAATTTATTCAAATGCGTATGCACATTCTGGAAGAACAGATTCAAGTGGGGGACACAAGGATAACAAAAACAAAAGTGGATTAGGAAGTTATCATTATCATTGTGGAGGGCATCCAGCGCATTTACATCCAAATGGGGTATGTCCATATTCTTCTAGCAACAAAAGCAAATCAAATTCATCAGCTAACACAAACACAAAATCTAATACTAAGGCTACTGCAACTGAAACAAAACCAAAGACACCAACTACAATTTATGCAACAGAAGTACATATAAATGAAAATATAGAAACTATGGAAGAAGGAGAAAACAAAACACTAACAGCAACTATATCACCTAATAATGTAACAGATAAGAACATTACTTGGAAATCTAGTGATGAGAATATTGCAACAGTAAGTTCTAAAGGGGAAGTAATAGCAAAGAAAAGTGGAACAGTAGAAATTATAGTATCTACAGCAAATGGTAAAACGAATACAGTGGAAATAACAGTAAAAGAAAAGCCTAGAAAAGATGCTAACAATACTATAGTAAGTAAAGTAGTAGCAGTAACTAATAATAATGCAACATCTAAAAGTACAAATACAGCAACTAATACATTAAGCAGTTTTGATAAAACAAACCCAGTAGGTACAGTTTTAGTATTGGGAATTGTGGGAGGCGGAGGCTATTTAGGATATAGAAAGTATAAGAAAACAAAAGTATAAAATAGGTAAAAGTAAATATAATACAAAAGGAATTGTTAAAACTAAATATGATTTTATACTAATTGTAATAAAATGCATTGCAAAACTTAATATTTACGGTTACCGTAATAATTGGAAAAAATCGACTTAATTTGCCAATATAGTAAAAATTTGGTAAAAGTCTGGAAAAATCTACTAAATAAACGCTTACGGAATTATGTAAAAGGACAATACCTAAAAAAATTACATTTTTTTTAAAAAATGTATTGCATTATTGTTTCCTTGTGATATAATGATACCATAAAATTTGAAACATAAAAGTACGTCAGTCTCATTTTATATTGAAATGGATATGGTTACAGATGTTTAATGAATAAAACATTAAACACATGTACTATATTAGTTTGTAATTAAGGGGGGGATGGATCACCGAATGAAAGTGACGAACTTTTAAAACAAAAAAATAAATAAGGAAGGTAATTAATATGAAAAACAATATTAACAAAAAAGTAGGGGCAACATTATTAGCAGCAGCTATCATGGCTGGAACAGCTGTAATCCCTATGTCAAACGCAGCTGTAGAAGCAGCAGCAAAAGAAGCAAATAAACCATCAATCCAATATAGAGTACAAGTACAAGACCATGCATGGATGTCATGGGTTAATGAAGGAGAAATGGCTGGAACAGTTGGAGAATCAAGAAGAATGGAAACATTACAAGTTAGAATGATTAACTGTGAAGGTGTATCTTTAAAATACTATGCACATATCCAAGATTTAGGAGATTGCTATTTTACTGATAAAGATGAATATGTTGGAACAGTAGCTCAATCAAAAAGAGTTGAAGCAATTGCAATCACATCAGAAGGATTAAAAGAAAAAGGATATCAATTACAATATAGAGTACAAGTACAAGACTATGGATGGATGCCATGGGTTAATGATGGAGAAATGGCTGGAACACGTTATGAAAGTAAAAGACTAGAAACAATCGAAATCAAAGTTGTACCTATGGATAACGAAAATGTTGATGATGAATTAGCAGCTGAAAGAGCAGAAGCATTAGCTGAAATAGCAAGATACAATGATATTATACCAAATGTAGAAGGATTAACAGCATATGATAAAGCAATGCTTAATACAAGAATTGCAACAGCAATAGCTGGTATTGAAAGTGCTAAAACAGCAGAAGAAATAACAGATATTAAAGATAAATTAGTAGCTTTAATTGATAATAACTATGGGTTAGAATTAGCAAAAGCAGAAGCTATTACTGAAATAAAAACATACTTAGAAGGAGCATCAGAAGGTCTTAAATCATACATAGAAGAAAAAATAAAAGAAATTAATGAAGTAAAAGTAGTAGAAGGTAGTGTAACTCTTGAACAAGCTAAAACAGCAATTGTAGCAACAAAAGGAGAAACTACTGAAGAATGTAGAGCTATAATAACTGCACAAGAATATGCAAATGAAGTATTTGATATTTATAGTAAAGCAGTAGATGAAGCAGAAGGTCTTTTAGCATCAGAAAAAACAGTTATAAGAAGCAGAATAAGCGAAGATAGAACAAATGTAGCTAAAGCAGAAAGTGCAACAGATATTACTGGTGTTAATGGAATAGTTAAAGCATTTGAAACATACATGAAAGGTGATACACGTTATGCTGAAATAGTTAAATCAGCAGAAAAATCTATAGAAAAAGCTACAGCAGAAAATGAATTAAAAAATGCTATTAATGATGCAATAGCTGATTTAGAAAAATATATTGAAAAAACATATAAAACTGACAATGATGATAAAGAAGGAATGAAACTTGCACAAGAATATAAAGGAGAATATATAGAAATATTAAAAGCTTCTAAGAATGAAGAAGAAGTTGCTGAAAAATTAGTAAAAGTAAAAAAAGAATTAACAGATAAAGTTAATGATACAAAAGCTTATACAGAAGCATATAATATTGCAATAAACAAATTAAAAGATTTTGAAAGAATTATACCAACATTAGAAGTAACAAACGCAAATGAAATTACTACATATGTACAACAAACAAAATCAATTGTTTTAGAAGCAAAAACAGCTACAGAAATAGTTAATGCTATGCTTAGATTTGAAGCTTATATGGATTCTTTTGGAATCGATTTTGATGCTGAATTAAGTGCTGATGGAGTAAAACAAGCAGCAACAACTTCAAAAAAGAAATTAAATGAATATGTTAATTCAAATATTCAAAGTGTTAGTACAATAGCAAAAGAAGCTATAAAAGAAATAGATAAGATCGTGGAAAGTGAAGAAACAGCTACTGAAAAAGTGGAAGCTATTGAAGAAAAACTAAATGAAGCTATTAGTGGCATAAACGATGCAAGATTATATGATGCTCAAAGTAAAGCATATAACAAATTAGTTGATTATAAAGATAATAAAGAATATGCAGAAGAAGTAAAAGAAGCAGCAACAGAAGGTATAGAAAAGATTGTAGCAGTTAAAATTACTAATACTGTTAATGTTGAAAAAGCTATAGAAGAAGTTAACAAAGAATTAACAAAAGCATTAGATAAAATAAGTGAAGTTCTTGGAGATATAATTACAGATGCTAAAGATGCATTTAACAAAGCTAAATCAGATATATTAGCTGAACTTAGAGAATATAGAAATATGGCAACAGAGTTAGGAGATTCAGTTGCAATTAGAAAAGTTAACCAATATATCGATGTAATAACAGATATGACATATGAAGCTGATTTCACAATAGCTGATTTAGAAGCTAAAAAAGATGTATTTGAGAGTGAGATGAGTAGTTTCGAAGCATTAACAAATAAAGTAACAGCAATAAAAGATTTACAAGATGCTAAGATAAAAGAAACTGATTATGCAGGAGAAAAAGCACAAGTAAATTCAGTAATAGACCAAGCAATAGCTGATATTAAAGCAGTTAAAGCCCCAGCAGGTACTGCTGATGAAGATGTTGTAGATGAAGAAAAGAAACTTATTGATAAAATTGTAAAAACAGTTACAGACTTACAAGAAGCATATGAAACATTCGATGCAACAAGAACTACAGAAATTGGAAAATTAGAAGATGCTAAAAAAGTAGATACTGCTACAGTTGCTGATCAGATAGAAATCGATAATAAGATTGCAAAAATAAAAGCACTAGTATTAGATTTAACAGCAGAAGGTTATGGTGCTGATAAAGCAAATGAAGAACTAAATAAAATTTTAGGAAAATAAACTAGAAAAAAAGGGATGAAAGTCAATAGTTGGGGTGGAAAACTTTGAAAGTATTCTGCCTCAGCTTT
>CAQDYY010000008.1 GCA_948777935.1 uncultured Clostridia bacterium
AGATATATAACAAATGAATATACAGATAAAGAAACAGATATAGTATACAAAATGAAAAATAAAGAAATATACTTTTTAATAGAACATCAAAGTAGTGTAGATTATGCAATGAATTTTAGGTTAGAAGAATACAAACTAGAAATAATGAAAAGTGCAATAGATAAAGATAAGATAAAAACAAAAGAATATGAAGTGCCAACAGTAATACCAATAGTATTATATACAGGAAAAGAAAAATGGACAGTAAGAAGAAAACTAAGTATGGTACAAGATGAAAGGCTAGAAAATCTAAATTTGAAACAATATAACTTAATAGATATAGGTAAATATCAAAAAGAAGAGCTATTAAAAAGTGATAAATATATGGACAAAATATTTTTAATAGAAAAATTTGAAAATGTAGACGAGTTAAGAAGAATATTGCCAAAAGTGGAAAAACAACTAACAAAAGAAGAAAAAAATGATTTGATTAGCATTATGATAGCAAATTTAAAAGGGAAAGTAGGAGAAGAAAAGGTAGAAGAATTAATAAAAGAAATGAAAGGGGAAGAAGAAGATATGTTAGGATGTGTAGAGATGGTATGGGAAGAAGCACTGAATAAAGGATGGGAAGAAGGAATAAGAGAGGGAAGAAATAAAGGAATGAAAGAAGGGAAAAAAGAGAGAAGTATTGAGATAGCAACTAATATGAAGAAAAGCAATATATCAATAGAACTAATACAAAAAGCAACAGGACTTACAAAAAAAACAATAAGAGAAATAAAAATATAATAAAAAAATCATAATACAAACCTAGTAAAAACTTCCATTGAAGTTTACATATAAATTTTGTATAATCAAAATAAGAGGTGACTTATTTTGAGAATTTGTAAATGTTATGGAGAAAAACTATTACAAAAAGAATTAAAAGGATGTTTTAATTTTTTTGATAGAGAAATTAATTTAGATAAACAAACAAATGGATATGGATTAATTAGAGACAAATCAGCATATCACAAAGATGTAGCAAGTATTGCATCTGTTGGATATGGTTTTGCCTCTCTTATTATTGGTGTAGAACATAAATGGTTATCATATAAAGAAGCATATGATAAAGCAAATAAAACATTAGACACATTTTTATATAATTTAGAAAATATACATGGATTTTTTTATCATTTTGTTAATATGCGAACAGCAAAAAGAGAATGGAATTGTGAATTATCTATTATAGATACAGCTATTTTTATTTGTGGTGCATTAACTGTTGGTGAATATTTTGGAGGAGAAATAAAGAAAAAAGCAGATATATTATATAATAATATAGACTGGGAATGGTATAGAAATAAAGACACAAATCAATTTTATATGGGATATACCAAAGAAAAAGGTTTCTTTGGTAGTTGGGATATGTATGGAGAGCAACTAATGCTATATATTTTAGCAGTTGCATCTAAAAAACATCCAGTAAATCCATCCATATACGATGATTTTAAAAAAGAAAAGCAAGATTATGAAGGGATTAAAGATATAATATATACATATTGTGGAACTTTATTTACATATCAATTTTCACATGCATGGATTGATTTTAGAAATTTAGAAGATAAACAAGGAATAAACTGGTTTCAAAATTCTATAAAAGCAACAAAAGCTGCAAGGAAGTATTGTATTAAAAATAGTGATAAATTTAAAACATATAGTGAAAAATCTTGGGGATTAACAGCTTGTATAGGACCAGAGGGCTATAAATCTTATGGAGCAAAGCCATGCATAGTAGATTTAGAAAAAGAAAACGATGGAACAGTTGCACCATGTGGAGCAATAGGAAGTGTTGTATTTACTCCAAAAGAAACTATAGAATTAATGGAGTATTTGTATAATACTTATCCTAAATTGTGGGGGAAATATGGGTTTGTAGATGGATATAATTTAGAAAAAGATAAATTATGGGTATCAAAAGAATATATTGGAATAGATAAAGGAATTTCTTTAATAATGATAGAAAATTATCTTTCAGAAACAATATGGAAATATTCTATGAAAAATGAGTATATACAGAAAGGATTAGAAATATTAGGTATAACGAAAAAAGAAAATTTAAAAGTAGAAAAACAAGGATGTTACAATTCACAGCCGATATAACATCTCTATATGAATATATTTTGTAAGAACCCTCCGTCAAGGCTACGCCTTGCCACCTCCCTTAAGTAAAGGAGGCTTTTCTCTACAATTCAAAATAAACTATTCTAGTCTAAACAGTAGAGTAAAGGCCCCTTTATTCAAGGGGGCTGTCGCCTTTAGGCGACTGGGGGTTCTAAAAATTACATTATTTTTTAGCTGTGAATTTTATAAAACCAAGGATAGAAATTATCCTTGGCTTTTTTTAAAAATTGGTTGTAAAATATGCAAAAAAATGATAAGATTGTAATATATTTTAACAAACGAGGAGAAAAGTATGAAAAGTAACAAAGGAATAACACTAATAACTTTAGTAATTACAATTATTATATTACTAATTGTAGGAGGAATTAGCCTTACAGTAGGAAATAATATGATTGAAGAGGCACAAGATAAAAAACTAGTTTCAGAATTAAATATGGTACAACATGCCATTTTAGAACAATATGCAAAATATCAAACAACTAAAGATACAAGTTATATAAAAGTTGGGGACAAAATAGAATTAATAGATGTTAGAAATATTGCAAATAATATGGGAATTGGGCTTGTAAATATTCCAGATAGTTATTCTAATAAAGATTACTATAAATTAGATAAACTTTCATTACTAAGAATAGGAATTGAAAATACAGAAGACGAATATATTGTAAACTATATTACAGGAGAAGTAATAAACAATACGAAAAAATATACGAGTGATAATAAAGCTCTATATGTAAGAGCAGATAGCTTTTATAATAAATAAAGGAGATGCTATGGATAAGAAAAGTGTTATGCAAGATTTAGCAAAAGTGTTAAAAACTTCTACTATTTTAGTAGAAGAACCAATGAAAAAGCATACAAGTTTTAAAATAGGTGGAATAGCAGATATCTATATAAAAGTGAAAGAATTAGAAGATATAAAAGAAGTGCTAAAATACGCAAAACAACATAATATTAATCTTACAATTATAGGAAATGGAAGTAATGTTTTAGTATTAGATAAAGGAATTAGAGGTATTACTCTAGAAATATGTTTAAATAAACAAGAATTTGAAGAAAAAGAAGATGGAATGATAGTAACAGTGCGGTGCAGGTGTTAAACTTACAGCACTTGCAGTAGAATGTAAAAATAAATCTCTTACAGGTTTTGAATTTGCATATGGGATTCCAGGAAGCATTGGAGGAGCAATCCGTATGAATGCAGGAGCACATGGAAGAGAAATAAAAGATGTATTAATATCTACTACATATATTGATTTTGATGGAAATATAAAAACATTAGAAAATAACGATTTACAATTTGAATATAGAAAGAGCATTTTTTCAAAAAACAATATAGGCATAATAATAGAAGCAAAACTAAAATTTGAAATTGGAGATATTAATGAGATATCAGAAAAAATGCAAGAATACAGTACATATAGAAAAGAAAAACAACCAATAACATATCCTAGTGCAGGAAGTACATTTAAAAGAGGAGAAGATTTTATTACAGCAAAACTAATTGACGAATGTGGTTTAAAAGGACATAAAATTGGAGGAGCAAGCATTTCTAATCTACATGCAGGTTTTGTTATTAACGAAAATAATGCAACAGCAAGAGATGTGATAGAACTAGTAGAATATACAAGACAAAAAGTATATGAAAAATTTAAGAAAAATATAGATTTAGAAATAGAAATAATAGGAGAACAATAAATAGGAAGGAAGATACAAAAATGAAGGGATTTTTTTCGTGGTTTAAAAATAGTACAAAAATGAAAAGATGGATTTTACTAATATTATTAGGGATGATATTAGTATGTTATGGGATTTCGCAAATATTAGTAGCAAAAGAAATGACATTTTTTGAAGTAGCAAAAGTAGCTATTCTATTTGTAACAGGTTTTACTTTTGTTATATTAGGAATTGTATTTTCGCAAAAAAGGACATTAGAACTATTAGTAGAAGCAAGTGACTTACGTCTAAAAAAAGGAACCAAAAATGTTAATGTAAATTCATTAATTTTTAATAAAAAAGTATATAATAAAGGACCTAATATTGTTGTTATAGGTGGAGGAACTGGACTAAATACAGTATTAAGAGGTTTAAAAGATTATACTAGTAATTTAACTGCAATTGTTACTATATCAGACTATGGAAAATTACCAAGTGATTCTAGAAAACAATTAGACTTGTTACCTTTAGATGATGTAAGAGAATCTTTAAGTGCACTTGCATATAATGAGCCAATTATGGAACAATTATTAAATTACAAATTTCAAAATGATTCTTTAAGAGGAATAACATTTGGAGACTTGTATTTACATACCATGAAAGAAGTATATAGAGATTTTGAAAAATCTATAGAAAAAAGTAAAGATATATTAAACATTACAGGAAGAGTATTACCTGTTACATTAGATGAAATAAAAATATGTGCAGAACTAGAAAATGGAATGATAGTAGAAGAAAAAGAAAAAATACCAGAAGTTGTATTTGATAAAGTTACAAAAATTAAAAGAATATATATCACTCCATCAAACTGTATACCAGCACCAGGAGTACTAGAAGCAATTAAAAATGCAGATGCTATTGTTATAGGACCAGGAAGTTTATATACAAATGTAATACCAAATTTATTAGTAAAAAATGTATCAAGAACAATTAGAGAAAGTAAAGCAATAAAAATATATGTAAATAACATTATGACAGAACCAGGGCAAACAGATAATTTTTCAGTATCTGACCATATTGAAGCAATTATAGAACATGCAGGAAGTGGAATTATAAACTATTGTATATGTGATACAGGAGAAGTTGTACCAGAATATGTAAGAAGGTATAATAAACAAGGACAAGACTTAGTAGAACAAGACTTCCAAAAAGCAAAAAGTAAAGGCATTAAACTATTACCAAGAGATTTATCTACAATTATAGATAACAATATAAGACATAGCCCACAAGCAGTAGCAAATGCAATAGTACAAATTATTTGTGATGATTTAAAATATAGAGACATGCAAAATGATCCTCAATATGTTTTACTAAATTCAAGATTAAAAGAAGGAAAAAGACTAAAGAAACGTGTGAAAACTATACCAAAACACATAAAAATAAAACCAGTAGAAAAAAATGGAAAAAAAGCAAGCAAATTTACAGAAAAATATGAAGAAAGAATCAAATCAATTAAAACAAGTGACCAAAAGAGAATAGATAGACAAAAAAGACTTAAGGAAAAGCAGAGATAAATGGAGGAATACAAATGAAATTTGGTAAAAAACAAATGAATTTAGAAGAAGGACTAAAAAGAGAATGGATTATAACAAATGGTATAGGAGGCTTTGCCTCTTCTACTATTATAGGGTGTAATACAAGAAAATATCATGGGCTTTTAATTGCACCATTAACACCTCCTGCTAGAAGATTTTTAATTTTATCTAAAATTGATGAAAGCATTGAAATAGGAAGCCAAAAATACAATTTATATACCAATATGGGGAAAAGCTATATATCAGAAGGGTATAAATTTCAAGAAAGCTTTGAAAAAGACTATATTCCTACATTTACATACAAAATAGAAGACACTACCATACAAAAACAAGTATGTATGGAATATGGAAAAAACACTGTATCTATTTTATATAAGATACAAAATGGGAGAAAGCAAGCAAAATTGACACTTGCACCAATTATGAATTATCGTGATTTTCATAGGATGAATACAGACCATAATTTTTATCTAAAACAAGAAATAAAGACAAGAAAAGTAAAAATTGTAATTGATGATAATAGAGATGTACCAATATATATAAATGCAAGTGAAGGAAACTATATAAAACACGAAAACGATACATTTAAAAATATGTTTTATATAGAAGAAGAAAAAAGGGGATTTTACCCAGAAGAAAACCATGCAGTAGTACGGAAGATATGAAATCATATTAGAGCCAAGAGAAGAAAAAGAAATTTCTATTGTTTGTTCTTTAGAAGAAAACATAGATGAACTAAATGCAAAAAACATAATTAATAAAGAAAAACAAAGGATAGATAAATTAGTATTAGAATCTAAATTAGCAAATGAAAAAATGACTAAAAAAGAACAAGAAAGTTTAAGAGATTATATAATAGCAACAGACAATTTTGTGGTATATAGGCCATCATTTAGGTTACATACATTAATTGCAGGATACCATTGGTTTTTAGATTGGGGAAGAGATGCACTAATTTCTTTTGAAGGTTTATTACTAATTACAAAACGTTTTGACATAGCAAAAGAAGTATTACTAACATTTACAAAAAATATAAAATTTGGATTAGTTCCAAATGGATATTCAGGGTTTGATAATAGACCATTATATAATAGTGCAGATGCATCTTTACTATTATTTGAACAAATAAAAAAATACATAAATTATACAGGTGATGAAGAATTCATTAAAGAAAATATGTATCCATATTTAAAAGATATTATTAAAGCATATAAAACAGGAATAGATGTAGATGATAACAATATCTATTTAGATGATGATTATTTGCTAGTATCAGGAACCCCTAAAACACAAAATACATGGATGGATGCAAAATATGGTGACTTTGCAGTTACACCTAGAAATGGAAAAGCTGTTGAAATAAACAGTTTATGGTATAATGCTTTAAAAATTATGGAAGAACTTACAAAGAGATTTGAAGGAGAAAAGGAAGCAAAAGAATATGGAAGCCTTGCAAAAAAATGTAAAACAGCATTTAATGAAAAATTCTATATGCCCAAACGCAAATGTTTATATGATGTATTAGGAGATAATAAAATAAGACCAAACCAGTTATTTAGCTTAAGCTTGTCATATAAAGTATTAGACCCAAACTCTAAAATAGCAGAAGACATGATAGAAGTAGTTACAAAAAAACTACTAAACTCATATGGACTAAAAACACTTGCAAAAGGAGAAGAGGGCTATGTAGAAATATATGAAGGGGATTCATTTAAAAGAGATACAAGCTATCACCAAGGAATTACTTGGGTATGGTTATTAGGTATATATGCGGATAGTAAAAAAGCAATAATAAAGGCATGTAAAGATAAAGAAAAGAAGAAAATATGGAAAAAAGAATATGAAGAATTTAAAGAACACCTTAGGGGCACATTTGCAAAAGAATTTTATGAAAGAGGAATGGTAGGAAGCCTATCTGAACTACACGATTCAAAATCACCATATCTTCCAAAAGGAGCATTAGCACAAGGCTGGAGCATAGCAGAAATAGCAAGGGTGTTAATTGAAAAAAGTAATAATTAAGAACCCCCAGTCGCCTAGCGGCGCTAGGCCCCTTAGGTAAAGGGGCCTTTACTCTACTGTTATATCCTAGCACAATACTTAGCACACATTCATATAAATGTAACATTACAATAACCAAAAAGGAGCAAAAACAATGACAATTGAAACATTAGAAAAGGAATTAAAAGAAGGAAAACTAAATGAAATATATCTTTTTTATGGAGAAGAAACATATTTAATAGATACAGCCTTAAAAAAGATAAAAAACTTATTTGGTGAACTTGTAAAAGGAATTAACGATATTGAAATTAATGATACAAACATTGAAGGGTTAATCTCTAATTTACAAACACCTTGTTTTGGCTATCCCCAAAAACTAATCATTGTAAAAAATGTTGGACTTTTTAAACGAGAAATTAAGAAAAAAGGTGCTAATTTTGCAGATACAAGAGATAAAATTTGTGAATATTTAAAAGAAAATAGTGATATTATAAAAAGTGATAATATTTTAATATTTATAGAAGAGTCCGTAGATAAAGGAAAAATGCTTTCATGTTTAGAAGAAATAGGTGCAAATATTTGCAATTTTGAACATCAAAAATTGCCAAACCTTGTAGCAAGACTAAAAGCAATTTGTAAAGCATATAAAGTAAACATAGAAGATAGTACTTTAAGGTATTTTATAGAATGTGTACGGAAGCAATATGCAAGATTTAATAAATGAAATTAGAAAACAAATTGAATATGCAGGAGAAAATGGAACTATTACTAAAGAAAGTATAGACTTACTTGCAGTAAAGCAAATAGAAAGTGTTATTTTTGATTTAACAGATAATTTAGGTAAAAAGAATATTAAAGAAGCTATGGTAGTTTTATATAATTTACTATATGCAAAAGAGCCAATACAAAAGATTTTAATTACACTATATAATCATTTTAAAAAACTATATATAACAAAACTTGCTATAAGGCAAAAACGTAATGTACGGAGAAGTATTAGATTTAAAACCAAACCAAGCATTTTTAGTAGGAAAATACAAAGCTCAGGCAAATTCATTTAGTGAAGAAGAATTAAAAGATATATTACATGCTTTAATAGATTTAGATTCAAATTATAAAGTAGGGTTAATAGATTTAAATATAGGATTAGAATCAATATTATGTAGATATTGTTCGTAATTATATGTATAAAATCTCTATTTTTTCAAACAATATGAAAAAAGGAGAGATTTTTATGTTTGATAAAATAAATTTTAGAACTGATCTGGCATTAGAAAGAAGAGACCTATATAAAAAGGCAAATAATTTAGATAAAGAGATTGATGGGATAAAGACAGAGGAAGAGGAAAATGGACCTAGGATTAGAACTTCAAGAGTGAAAGTGTTAGATAAGAATGGAGCAGAAGCAATAGGAAAACCAGTAGGAAGTTATATTACAATTGATATTCAAAAATTAAAAGTTGCAACAGAAGAAGACATACAAGAATCTGCAGAAGTTCTTGCAAAAGAATTAAGAGTATTACTTGGAGAACATGCTAACCCTAAAGATGAGATTTTAGTAGTAGGATTAGGAAATCAATATGTAACACCAGATGCATTAGGACCAAAAGTAATTAATGAAATTGATGTAACAAGACACATTTTAACATATATGCCACAAGTATTATCTAGCGAAACACGTCCAGTAAGTGCTATTTCACCGGGAGTGTTAGGAACAACAGGAATTGAAACACTAGAAATTTTAAAAGGAATTGTGGATAACATTCATCCTAAAATGTTAATTGTAATAGATGCATTAGCATCAAGAAGTATAGAAAGAATTAGTAGTACAATTCAGCTTGCAGATACAGGAATTACACCGGGTGCAGGAGTAGGAAACACGAGAAAAGAATTAAGCCAGTCTACACTAGGAATACCAGTAATAGCTTTAGGAATACCAACAGTTGTAGAACTTGCAACACTTATTTCTGATGGTATTGATATATTTATAGATAGACTACAAAAAAAATCAGAATCAAACGAATATCTAAACAAATTACAACAAGAAGATAAATATGAAGAAGTAAAAGAAGCTTTAAAAGTAGGGGAATACAATATGATAGTAACACCTAAAGAAATAGATGATTTAATAGAAAACATGAAAGATATAGTAGCAAGAGGAATAAACATGGCAACACAGCCAGAAAATATAAATGGGTAAGAGAAAAATCACCCAATTATGCTAATTAATGGTTTTCCAATTTGTTCTATTAAATAGCATTATCTAAAAAAGTGTATATTATTTATTTTATACATTTCGGATTATAACCTTCCCACTGATGCTGTAACAGGCAAAGCCTTAACAGCATTCAAGCGGTCCCCACGTGGTTAAATCCTTCATTTCTAAAATAAATAATATACACTTTTTTAGATTCTAGGAAATTCATGCCAGTGGCATAAATTTCCGTAGAAGATAATTATGGCAGAAGTTAGATTTTGTAAGCAGTTCCCACTGCATACAAAATCTTAGTTTCGGTTTTTTATTAAATAGGGAATTATGCTGTTTTAAGTTAAAACGTAGTGACGCCATTTAAAGATAACATCGTAGTGCCATTTATATCTTACACAAATATCATATTAAATAAATATAATAAAATCAAATGAACAGGGTAGAACCCATAAAATAAGTATTTTATGTTCTTACCTTTTTCGCCGTTATATAAATGAATAAACATAAGTGGAACTATAGTCCAAATACATAATAAACTATATTCTATATAAAGCCCACTAAAAATAGCAAGTGGTACATATTTAACAAGACATAGAGCTATATAAGATAGATACATAAGCCATTTCTTGTCTTTAAAAACATGAAATATAAAAATCATTAAAACACCAAAATATCCATAATCTGTTTTTAGAAAGTCTGCTGTACATGCAAGCCCTGCTACTAACAAAAGACCTATATAATTATTTTTAAATTGCTCACAACACTTTTCATATCCAATTATTGCAATTAACCCAATTAACAATGTGAAAAAGATATTTAGCATAAAACCAGTACGAAATATAGAATTAAAAAACATAAAAGGTGCTTGTGAAGCTATTCCAAATAGTAATAGCCTAAAACAATAGTCTCTTTTACTTTTTGTATGTTTATATCCTTCACTAATTCCAAATGCGAAAATAGGAAATGCAATACGTCCAATATAATTAAAACTAGAAAATTTGCCATACAAGGCATATCCTAAATGGTCACAAAACATAGTAACCATAGCAATTATTTTTAACACAAAATTTGTCATAGATTCTCACTCCTAAAATAGTAGAGTAAAGGCCCCTTTATTCAAGGGGGCTGTCACAGATAGGTCACTGGGGGTTCTACTTATTTAACTTTTCATTTGTTTCTTTTTCATCATTATATCTATCTACAAAATAAATAGGTCGTCCTTTAGATTCATTAAAAGTTCTTCCTAAATATTCTCCAATAACTCCTAAAAAGATAAGTTGTATTCCTCCTAAAAATAATATAACTACCATAGTAGAAGAATACCCTGGTACATCAATTCCATTAAATATAGTTTTAAATATAATAGCAAGCATATATATAAAGCCAGCTAAAGAAACTAATATACCAATAAAAGCAGATAAACGAAGAGGAGCAGTGGTAAAAGAAGTTAATCCATCAATAGATAAATTAATTAATTTTCCATAGTTCCATTTTGTGTTTCCGGCAGCACGAGGATCACGGTCAAATAAAATTTCTTTTTTATTATATCCAATCCAACTAAATAATCCTTTAGTATAACGTTGAGATTCACGAATTGACTTTAATGCTTCTACACAACGTCTATCAAGCAATCTAAAATCACCTGTATCTTTTTGAATTTCAATATTGGTAACACTTTGTAATACTTTATAGTACATTTTAGAAGTAAATTTCTTTAAAACACTTTCACCTTTTCTAGATTTTCTTTTAGCATATACGTCATCATAACCTTCTTCCCAAAACTTAAGCATATCTGGAATTAACTCTGGTGGGTCTTGAAGGTCTGCATCTATAATAATTACGCAATCTCCTTTAGCATAATCAAGACCAGCAATCATAGCAGTTTCTTTACCATAATTTCTTGAAAGATTTAAATAACAAATACGAGAGTCCACTGCACGTAAGTTTTTCATAATCTTTAAAGTATCATCTTTACTTCCATCATTTACTAATAAAACTTCAAAATCATAATTTGTAAGGTTGTCCATTATATTTTTTAGTCTATCATATAACATATTTAATACATCTTGTTCATTATAAGCAGGAACAAGAATGGTAACTAATTTTTTATTTTCTTCCATATAAAAACCTCCATTTAGATATAAAAAATATCCATGTAAATTATTATATCTCATAATTCACATGGAGTAAAGAGAATTTCTAAAGATTATCTGTAGATAGGTTTAAATTAGTTAAACGATATACATGGCAAATATCACAATCTGTACAAATAGAAACACGAGAGTCAAAAATAAGTTTTAAAGTAGTAATAAATTCATCTTCATATCCATTAATTAGATGAATATATAGTTTCTCAGGTAATAGATTTAGTAATGTATTTAAACAATAGTCATTAGAAGAAAATGAGATATCAGATAAATACTTTGCTTTAAGAAGTTCGTCATCTATTGGTATTAGATCGTGGTTAGCATCAAGTAAAATAGAATCTTTACTAGTATATACAAGATGAACTGTATCAATTAAGCTTTCCTTTGAACTTACATATAAGTGTAAAATATCAATAAATTCATGGTATTCACGTTCAATAAGAAAATTGCTAACAGTTATATCTGTGTTATAATCTAGAATATCACGGTATTTACTTAACCTAAAGTTAATAAATCCTGATAGAACAAGAGATTTGTGCTCTAATAGATAGGTGTGTAGGGAAGAGAAAATAGCATCATATTTTTCATTATAAGTGTTATCTTCGTTAAACACATCTGTACAGTTATCTAAAATGCTTTGTTTTTCAATATCATTAAAATAAAAATAATTATATTCTATAAAGTTTTTTACTAGCTTTCGCTCATAAAAAAAGATAATGCATTTTGTTAAGATATCACAAATATATTTATAAAAAGTATCTAATTCGTTACCAGTATAATGAATAATAACATTATCATAAATTTTAAAGGTATGACTTGATAAATAAACTGTTTCTAAATCAATCTTTGAAAATTCTTTTAGTAGATAATCTATAATATAATTATTATTGCTTTTAATACAGAAAGATTTCATTTTGCTTTAAAGTCTCCTTTCTTTTCATATATAGTATCTACCAAAATTGTTTTGATATACATTATTTTATGCATTTTGTATTTAATTGGAAACTTGTTTAAAATAATTAAAAGAAAAGGTAACGGAAGATAGAAAAACCGTTACCTTTTTTTAACTATATATCATATAATCTATATCTGGAAAAATTGGATCTTTTTTTAAAATATCTTTTAAAAACTCTGCATCTATTGAATCAGACTTTATTTGTTCATATAGTTTTGTAAATCTTCCAATATGGTCTTTAATGCGTTTTTTTGCATAATCTACCATAGTTCCATTAGTAATAATAAATAGCCAGTCACTACTTTGGGCAAGTAGTAATTCTCGAGCACATTGATTTAAAGCTTTTTTTCGTAAAGCATTTTTTTCATTTGGATATAATTTTGCAAGCTCTACCATTCTATCACCAGCTACATGTAAATGTCTATGAACATAGTCATTAGTTTGGTTTAGCCAAACACCACTATAACCGATTTGCTCCCCAACTAGAACGACAAGGCGTGGATACTTGAATTTCTGGGTATTTATCAATATATTCACTAGGAGTTATTAAGCTAAAATCACATTTATCATAATAGATTTTTTTAAATAACACATATAACCAATCTGGACCTTCATACCACCAATGGCCATAAAGTTCAGCATCATAAGGGCATAGAATAATAGGAGGTTTATCCATAGATTTAGAAAGATTTGTTATTTGAGATTGTCTACAATCAAAAAAATGGCCTGCTTGTTTTTCTACACTATCCATTGCCCAAGTAGGGTTGTAGTAATCTTTTTCAAAAGAATCCCCTGTAATACGATAATACTTAATTCCAGTAGGAACTCTAACACCATCATAAGTAAGATATGGTTTTATATAATCATAATCTGCATCATAGCCAATATCACGGTAAAATTCACGGTAATTATAATCACCAGGGTAGCCATTAATAGAACTCCAAACTTGACGAGAAGATTCAATATCACGTCCAAATGCAACAATACCATTTGGTGAAACAATAGGAGCATAAGTGCCATATACTGGTGTAGGGTTTGCATATAAAATACCATGAGATTCTGTAATAATATATTCTATTCCAAATTCTTTTAAATATTTATCAGCTTCTGGAACATAACCACATTCTGGAAGCCATATACCACGAGGTTTTCTTCCAAAATATTTTTCATATGTTTGTACACCTACTGCAATTTGAGCTCTTACAGTATTTTCATTTATATATAAAATAGGAAAATAGCCATGTGTTGCACCACATGTTATAATTTCTAATACACCAATATCTTGAAAATGTTTAAATGCATCTATTAAATTACAGTTATATACATCTTGAAATAAGTATAAATCATGAGAATAACGATTAAAATAGTAATAAGACAAATCATTTAAACGTTTATCATAAACAGTACGTTTTATTTCTTTTTGTGATAATTCAATATGTTTTTTTAAATACTTAATATATCTTTTTTGCAATAATTTATTATCAAGCATATTTAAAAGAGGAGGGGTTATTGACATAGTAATTCTAAAATCGACACCTTCATTTACTAATTTTTTAAAATTAGTAAGTAGAGGAATATAGGTTTCAGAAATTGCTTCAAATAACCACTCTTCTTCTAGGTAATGTTTATTTTCTGGATGATGCACAAAAGGTAAATGTGCATGTAAGACAAAACTTACATATCCTTTATTTTGCTTATTCATTGATTTCTCCTTTGTATTTAAGAATGTGAAGACGAATGAGAAGAAGGGTTAGATAGATTTCCTTCTACTATTTCATCAAATAACTCATTTTTGTATATTTTCTTATATAAATCATAAATTCCATAAATGTTTTGCATATTTTTAAAATTAGATAAACGAGAAAAATCTTTAGTAGAAATTTCACCAGTTTTTACATTTTTATAACTAACATTTGGGTTAAATTTTTCAAATAAAATATGGTCATTTGGAGCATCCATTTTATTTGAAGAAGTGATATATATATAATTTGCTTTTATAGAATCTTGGTATAGATTTGGACGTCTTCCAAGTTCTATTATATATTTGCAATTGGGATCGGCAACTTGTAAATACCAACTATTTGCAAAATCATTAATTTCTACTTCAAAAGTATAATCCATGGTTTCATTATGAACTACCAAAACAGGTCTAGTTTTAGTAAAAAAGTCATTACCATATTTAGTAGTATATTGCATACGATCTTCATCTGAAATATCCCAGTACACAAATAGCATTTGTGGAGTTTGAGCTAAAACTTTAACTACTGTTTGATTATATCTATAAGGTAAATCATAATATTCAGCAAAAAAACTTTCTTTTTTAGTAGTAGTCTTTTTTGTACGAGAAGAAGAAACTTTTTTTGTAGTTGTAGGTTTTGTACTAGCAGAAGTAGTTTTCTTTTTAGTAGAAGTAGCCCTAGTAGTTTTTATATTAGATTTTGTACTAGTACTTTTTTTAGGGGCTTCTTTTTTCTTTGTTTTAGAAACAGAAGTGCTTTTTGTAGCTTTTTCGACTTTTTTTGTATCTGTAGAAGTCAATTTCTTATTTATTTTTTCTTTTTTTAGTGCATCTTTTGTAGCTTTTGGCATTAAATATTTCCTCCTTAGTACAAATTCTCCTATTATACTATACTAAAACAAAAATAAATTCAAGTAAATGTTAAAAGAAAAATAAATAAATCGAAAAATATTTTAGAGCGTAATATGAGTCATATTGAATTAATAATACAAGTTAGACACATGTAAGTAAAAAAGTAAGAGTTTTGTCTAAAAATGTCGAAAAGTTTTTCTTGCAAAATAGTAAAAAAGATGTATAATAGTAAAGAATTAAATCTACAAAATTCAAAATCAAAAAATTCACAAACATCAGTGTAAAAGCGAAAAGAAAGTTCTAAAAAATCTAGAACAAAAATCCAAAAACAAAAAATAAAAAAGAAGAATGGTTATATTTTTTAGATTATAGTAAAGGAGGAATGGTAGAAATGGTAAAAAAGAAAAACAAAGTAATAGAAAAAGCAAATGAAGAATTAGAATATTTAACAGGAGATGAAGCAATAAAAAGAAAAGCCGAACTAAGAGATAAATGGATAAGAGATTATAAAGGAAGTATAGAATATGCAAAACAAGAAGGACTAAGGCAAGGAATTAAGCAAAACAAAATAGAAGTTATTAAAGAAATGTTAAAACAAGAAATAAGTAAAGAAATTATTTCTAAAATTATAAAAGCAGAAATTGAAGAAATAGAAAAGATACAAAATACGCAAGTAAGCTAATTCTTGCGTATTTTTGCACAAGGACAGGGTAAAAGCAACAATATTAAATATAAATAAGATTATTGCAACAAAAACACAATAAAAATATAACAAATATTTTGAAAATATAAATGTAACTTATAATATAGCAAATAAATGTAATATTATTTTAAATATTACAATAATATTACATTTGTAAAAAACATGAAAAATATATTTACTTTTGTAGAAATTTTATATAAAATGAATTAAACAAAAGAAAATTGTGAGGAAGGGGCGTAAATGCCAATGAAAATTCTAATGCTAACATGGGAATATCCACCAAGAATAGTTGGAGGTATTGCAAGAGTAGTAAATGACTTATCAAAAAGATTAATAAAAGATGGTCATGAAGTAACAGTTGTTACTTATCGTGAAGGAAATGCGCCTTATTTCGAAGATGATAAAGGAGTTAAAGTTTATAGAATAGATAACTATATGATAAATCCAAATAACTTTATTGATTGGATTATGCAAATGAACTTTAATATGGTAGCAAAAGCAAGTGAAATTATTGCAAAAGAAGGTAAATTTGATGTAATACATGCACATGATTGGTTAGTTGCTTATGCTGCAAAAACACTAAAGAATTCATATGAAATACCAATTGTATCAACAATACATGCAACAGAAAGTGGAAGAAACTCTGGAATTCATGATGAAACACAAAGATACATAAATGATACAGAATGGATGTTAACATATGAATCAACAGAAGTAATAGTAAATAGTAATTATATGAAAAGAGAGCTACAATCATTATTTGGGCTTCCATTTGAAAAAATAAATGTTGTACCAAATGGAATAAATGTTAATATGTTTAGTGGAATTGAAAGAGATTACGATTTTAGAAGACAATATGCACTAGATAATGAAAAAATTATATTATTTATGGGTAGACTTGTTTATGAAAAAGGTGTACAGCACTTAATATCTGCAATGCCAAAGATTTTAGCAGGATACCACGATGCAAAACTGGTAATTGCAGGAAAAGGTGGAATGATAGATGAACTAAAAGCACAAGTAAACTCTATGGGAATATCAAATAAAGTATATTTTACAGGGTATATGGATTCAAAACAAGTATGTAAAATGTATAAATGTGCAGATGTATCAGTATTTCCAAGCACATATGAGCCATTTGGAATTGTAGCCTTAGAAGCAATGCTTTCAGGAACACCAGTAGTTGTATCAGACATTGGTGGTTTAAATGAAATTGTAACACATGGGGAAAATGGAATGAAAAGCTATGCAGGAAATCCAAATTCGATAGCAGATTCAATTTTAGAATTATTATATAATCCGCAATTATCACAAGAAGTAGTAAAAAAAGCAAAAACTATGGTTAAAAATGAATATACTTGGGCAAAAATTGCACAAGATACGCACTTTACATACCAAAAAGCAATATGTCAAACAATGGCAGAACGCCAAGCACGTCAAATAGAGCAAGAAAAAGCAAGAAAAACAAAAAGAGCAAAAAATACGGAAACAGAAATTACAAATTTATTAGCATTTAGAAAAAGACAAGCATACGCATAAATATTGTAGGGGCATGTCGTTTAAAGGGAATACCTAAGAGACATGACACCACTGTGCCCAAATTAAAATGGAGGATGTTAAAATGAATGTATATGATACTGCAAATAGATTAGCATATGAAATTAAAAATTCAGAAGAATATATAAATTATAAAAAAGTGAAGGAAGAAATAAAAGGTAATCCAGAACTAAAAGAAAAGTTAGAAAAGTTTGAAAAAGAAAGATATGAAGTACAAATTGAAGCAATATCTAAAGGAAGTCAAGATACCGAAAAAGCAGCTGATATGCAAAAACTATATGCTGAGCTAATTTCAAATGATATGATGAAAAAATATTTTGATGCAGAACTAAAATTTAATGTTATGTTAGCAGATGTAAATAAAATAATTGGAGAATCAGTAGAAGATTTAATAAGATAGCATAAATTTTGGAAAAGTATTTGCAATTTGTTATTGTTTGTGCTAAAATATCAATGTTATAAAACTTAAGGAGGAAATAAAAAGTGGAAATTTTAAAATATATATTAATGGTAATCTATATAATTGTATGTTTTGCATTAATTATTGTTGCTATGATGCAATCTAAAGATGATAGTGGAGTAAGTTCTACTATAACAGGTTCTAATGGTAATTTTTATGAGAAAAACAAAGGTAGAACTAAAGAAGGAAAAATGAAAAAATGGACAATCATATTAGCTGTTGTATTTGCAGTTTTAACTATTATTCTTTCAATTATGTATGTAATTTAAGTTTTTAGAAAAAATAAAAGGAGCAACAAATGTTGCTCTGTTTTGTTTTAAGAATTAAAATGTAGAGGTACCGTATATAGAAGGACATAACGTACGGTTTAATAATTTTTCTAAAAGTAAAATATAAAATTAAGAAATCCGCTCGTTCAAGATAAATTTTGCACAGTATGTAATAAAAATTTGTAGGCCCCTCTCACAGGTATGTGAGATTCTCCCACAAATTTTTAAAACATACGTATACAAAATTTACTTTCAAGACGCTTCTTTCTAATTTTATATTTTACATTTTTAGAAAAATTGTATTTTAGAAATAATAGAGTAAAGGCCCCTTTACTTAAGGGGGCTGTCGTTCGTAAGAACGACTGGGGGTTTTGAAATACATGTGATAATAATTTAAATATAATAAGGAGGAAAAGTTGGATAAAAAAGAGACAATTTTAGAATTTATAAAAGATAAACAATATGTACCAATGAAGAAAAAAGAAATAGCTCAAATCCTTATGGTTCCAAAAGAACAATATGAGGAATTACAAAGTATATTGGATACACTTGAAAGGGAATATAAAATAAGAAAAAATAGGAAAAATCAATATATACTGATGGACGAGCCATATTTTCAAGGAACATACCGTAGGCACCAAAAAAGCTTTGGTTTTGTTATGTTAGAAGATGGAACAGAAATACACATTTCAAACATGAATTCAAATACAGCCTTAGATGGAGATATTGTTTTAACAAAAATATTAGAGGAAAATGGAAGTAACTTAAAAGAAGGAAAAATAGTTAAAATATTAAAAAGAGAAATTCACGAATTAGTAGGAACATTTAACAATAGCAAAAACTTTGGATTTGTAGTACCAGATAATCAAAAACTAGGAACAGACATATTTATTTCAAAAAAGAACTTTAATGGTGCAAGAAACCTAGATAAAGTTGTTGTAAAAATTACAAAATATCCTGAAAAACGGTAAAAATGCAGAAGGAGAAATTATAGAAGTAATAGGAAAAATAAATGTAGCAGGAGTAGATATGATGTGTCTAATAAGAGACTATCATTTGCCATATGAATTTCCAGAAAATGTACTAGAAGAAGCAAATAGAATATCAGATAAAATTGCAAAAAAGGATATACCAAACCGTGTAGATTTACGAGATAAATTAATATTTACAATAGATGGAGAAGATGCAAAAGATTTAGATGACGCAGTTTGTGTAGAAATACTAGAAAATGGAAACTATAAATTAGGCGTTCACATAGCAGATGTTAGCTATTATGTAGAAGAAGGGTCAAATTTAGATAAAGAAGCATATTTAAGAGGAACTAGTGTATATATGCTAGATAGAGTAATTCCAATGTTACCACAAAAACTATCAAATGGAATTTGTAGCCTAAATGCAGGAGAAGATAGATTTACATTATCTGTAGAAATGGAAATAAATAGCGTAGGGCAAGTAGTAGATGCAGATGTGTTTAAAGGTATAATTAATGTTACAAGAAGAATGAGTTATACAAATGTTACCAAAATTCTAGAAAATTCAGATGAGGCAGTAATAGAAGAGTATAAAGAATATATAGGCGAATTTAAGAAAATGGAAGAACTTGCAAAAATTCTAGAAAAAAGAAGAGGAGTAGCTGGAAGTTTAGATTTAGATGTACCAGAAAGTAAAATTACTTTAGATGAGAATGGAAAAGCGATTAATGTTGGAAAATATGAATTAACTTTTGCAAACTCTATTATAGAGCAATTTATGCTAACTGCAAATGAAACTATTGCAGAAAAATTTTATTGGTTAGAAGCACCATTTATTTACCGTGTACACGAAGTACCAGATTTAGAAAAAGTAAGTGAATTAAATAAGTTTTTATATGATTTTGGATATAAAATTAAAGGAAATAAAGAAAACATACATCCAAAAGAATTTAGCAAAGTATTAGAAGAAATTAAAGGAAAACCAGAAGAAAAAGTTATATCTACTCTAATTCTTCGTACTTTAAAAGTAGCAAAATATGAAAGCGAAAACAAAGGGCATTTTGGAATTGCAAGTAAATTCTATTGCCATTTCACATCTCCAATTCGTAGATATCCAGATTTGTGGATTCATAGAGTAATTTCTAAGTACTTAAGACAAGGATATGAAGTAAAAGAAGAATGGAAAGAAGAATACTTTAAAACTGCGGAGAAGGCTTCTGAACAATCTTCTGAAAGAGAAAAAGTAGCACAAAAAGTAGAAAGAGATAGTATAGATTTGAAAAAAGCAGAATATATGCAAGATAAAATAGGCGAAATTTATGATGGAATTATTAGTAGTGTTACAAATTTTGGAATATTTGTAGAACTAGAAAATACAGTAGAAGGTCTTATTCGTTTTGAAAATTTAGGAGAAAATGAGTATTTTATTTATGATGATATGCATAAACATTTAATAGGAGAAAGAACAAACAAAATATACAAATTAGGAGACAAAATTAAAGTTCAAGTAATCGAAGCAGATAAACTAACTAGAAAAATAGCATTCCAAAGAGTAGAAGAGGAAAAGGAGGAATTTTAAAATGAAAGAAAGTTTAGAACCATCTACAACACTTGCACCAATACCAGCAGTTATGGTGTCTTGTGGAAGTATGGAAGAAGCAAATATTACAACAATTGCATGGACAGGAGTTTTAAACTCAGAACCGCCACTTGTGTATGTATCAATACGTCCAAGTAGGCATTCATATGAAATTATAAAACAAACAAAGGAATTTGTAATTAACATACCAGATGGTAACTTAGTATGGGAAACTGATTTTTGTGGAACTAAATCTGGAAAAGACACAGACAAATTTGAAATGGCAAAACTTACAAAAGAACCATCTAAAATTGTAAAAGTACCATGTATTAAAGAATGCCCAATTAACCTAGAATGTAAGCTAAAAGAAATAAAGCCATTAGGCTCACACCATATGTTTATTGGTGAAGTTGTTTGTGTAAATGCTAAAGAAGATATTATTGAAAATGGAAAAGTAAACCTTGCAAAAGCAAATTTAATAACATATTTAGGAAGCGAATACTATGTTGCAGATAAAAAAGTAGGAGATAGAGGAATCTGCTTAAAATAAAGAATGTACTATGAAATGAAGAATAAGAAGGAGCAATTTTTATGGCAAATATATTTGATTATATAAATTGGAGAGGTGATTTAAGTCTTAGAGAGTCAGAGTTTAATGAAATAGATAACTTGATTTTAGCACGTTTTTCATATTTTCCATTTGATAATATATTAAAAGAAGATGAGGTAATTACAATTGAAGAAGCAGGTAAAAGATTTAAGACATTAGATATAGAAAAAGAAAGAATTCTACAAAAAGAAGATATAGACTTATTTCCAATAATGGCTGGGAGTAATAGATTTTCTAATATGAAAATTTCAAATTACATAAATAAAATTAGTCCAGAAGAGGAAAAACAATTTTCAGCTATAACAATTTTTATGCCAGATGATACAATTTATATTTCATTTAGAGGAACTGATAACACATTAATTGGTTGGAAAGAAGACTTCAATATGAGTTTTAGAGAAAAAGTCCCATCACAATTAGATGCAGTAGAGTATGTAAATAAAATAGCAAGTAAATATACAAATAAGCTTCGAATAGGAGGTCATTCTAAAGGAGGAAACTTAGCAGTTTATGCTGCAAGCTTCTGCGAAAAAGAGATACAAGAGAGAATTATTAATGTATATAATAATGATGGACCGGGTTTTCATGAAACTATAACAATAGATCCAAATTATAAAAGAATAATTCCAAAAGTTCATACATTAATACCACAAACATCTATTATTGGACGTTTATTATATCATGAAGAAAGCTATACGGTTGTACAAAGTACAGAAAAACGGTGTTATGCAACATGATCTATATACATGGCAGTTACAAGGAAAAGAGTTTATACATTTAGATGAAGTAGATAATGGAAGTAAGATTATAGATGCAACTATTAAAGAGTGGTTAGAACAAGTTTCACCAGAGCAAAGAGGAGAATTTATTAATAATGCTTTTGAAATTTTTCAAGCAACAGATGCAGATACTTTATCACAAATGAAAGAAAAATGGGTAAAAAATGCTCGTACATTAATTTCTAAATATAAAAGTTTAGATGAACAAAGTAGGAAAATGATGATAAAAACAGTGGAGGAATTGTTTGTTATAGCTAAAAACAATGTAAGAAAAAAGCCTAAAAATGATAAGTAGAAAAAATTAGAGGGTTCAATTTGAACTCTCTAATTTTACGTTGTTAACATACTTTAAAAATATTGTAAAAAGCCTTGACAAGTAGTAATAAAAACTATAAAATAACAGTACTTTTTAAATCTTAAACGACTTATAAAATCTTATAAGTTCGTATTCCAAGTACTTGTAAAGTAAAAAATAAATTGATATAATGGAGGTGATGTTTTTGCCAGTCATATCGCAATTTTATGGAATTTTAATTAAAATGTACTATAACGATAATGAAAAGCACCATAGAGAACATATACATGCACAATATTGTGAATTTAATGGAGTTTTTGATTTGAATGGAAATTTAATTAAAGGTTCCATGCCGAATAAACAAAAGAAATTAATTGAAGCATGGATTGAAATTCATAAAGAAGAACTAATAAGCTTATGGAAGTTGACACAAAATGATGGAAAATACTTTGAAATTGAACCATTAAAATAAAAAATAGGGGGTTTTTATGGTAGAAGATTTGGAACCGATTGCAATAGAAGTACAAGCAATAGAAGATTATAAATTATATATTAAATTTAATAATGGTGAGGAAAAAATATATGATATGAAGCCATTATTAAATCATAAATTTTATCAAGGATTAAAGGATAAAGAAAGATTTAAAAAGGTAAAGCCAGATGGAATTAGTATCGAATGGGAGACAGGAGAAGATGTAGCACCAGAAAATCTATACAATGATAGTATAGCAATCAAGTAAATAGAATTCTCTTTTTACAATTTTTACAACCTATTTTCACAAATAAGACATATACATATAATAAAATTTCTTCTATAGAAGGGAGGAATGATATAAGTAGTAAATACATAATATAAATAGTAAGAGTGAGATATAAAATAAGTCATATTTTGTTAGGAGGAAAGTAAAAATATAAATAAAATAAATAGGTGAAATACCCAACAAAAAGTAATTTTAAAACCGGCAAAAGTCTAATTTTGTCGGTTTTTGTCGATGAAAAGTTCTTTACAAATGTAGAAAAATAGTTTAAAATGTAAATTGTTAATTCATAGAAAATTAAGTTCGAACTTAAAAAATTTTCTTAAAGATTTAAAATCTAAAAGAATTTCAAAGCAAAGAAAAATTAAATAGGAGAGTGAGAAAGAAACAATGTCAAACAACAAAAAGTGTTGCATTTGTTTAGTAACTTTAGTTATTGCACTTATTATATTTTTTCAAACTAATGTCCTAACAATAATGATATTTGAACTAAAAGGAAATACTAAGCAAAAGGAAGAAATCACAAAAGAAGTAATACAAGAAACAAAAGAGAATGTAGAACAGTGGAAAATAGATATTCCAAAGATCAATTTATCTTATTCAATACAGGAAGGCACAACGCAAGATGTTATAGATAATGGTATAGGACATTTTACAGATACTGCATATTTAGATGGTAACATTGGGTTAGTTGCAGGATGTTATGGATATAATAAAAATATTTTTGAAAATCTAGATAAACTACAAGAAAAAGATGTCATACTATATAGTTATAAAGGAGAACAGCAAGTTTATCAAGTGACTAAAAATATTATAATTGATGAAAAAGATTGGACACATTTAAACAATACTAATGAAAATAAAATAACACTTATTACAGGAGTAGTAAATAAACCAGAACAAAGAAGATGTGTACAAGCCAAACAAATAAATTAGGAGGAATAGTAATGGAAAAAATAATAAAAAAAGTAATGATAATTTGTATGGTGACATGTATATTAATTATACAAACAATAGGACAATGTAGAGCAGAAGGAGAAAATGTGGAGATTACAAAAATAGCATCTAAGGTTTTTCCATTTCATTATGGAGAAGAACCAAAACAAACTTATAGAATATTGCAATGTGGAGATAAAGTAGCATATACATTAAATAGAAGCATATATCCAATTGGTAATAATTATAGTGAAATAGAGCCATACAATAATAATGAATTAATAAGAATAATAGAAGCAGGATATCCTAACATTGAAATAGAAAAATTAGGGTTATCTAGTAGTGAACAAGCATATGTAGTAACACAAGAAGCAATTTATGCGACTTTAGAAAATAAAGATTTAACTTTATATGAAAAAGAAGCATCATTAGGCACAAAAATGATTGATGCAATTAAAAAAATTTCATCTAAAGTAAGTGAAAATGACATAGCATTAAGAGAAAAAAATAAAGGTTGGATAGATGATGAAGTAGATTCTAATTACTGTTATAAAGAGTATAGGGTTACGATGAAATCAAGAATAATCGAAAATAGTATTTCATTATTTGAAGGAGAAAATTGTAAAATAACAAACGAGCAAGGTGATGAAATTACTGAAATTTTAGATAACCAAACTATAAGATTAACAGTACCAAAAGGCAAAGAGCAAACAATAAATGTAAAGGTAAATTATACAATTGAAATTCCTAAAGTTTATAAAATTATAGATGATAATAAAAATGAATATTTAATTGTAGATTTCTATAATGAAAATAGGCAATATGAGTATAAAGTTAATACGAAAAAAACTGTTTTATTAAACATTAAGAATTATAACAAGGAAACAAATCTGCCAATTAAAGGAAATAAGTTTCAGGTTTTAGATAAAAACAAAAATGTTTGTATTAAATGTATAGAAACCAATGAAGATGGGAGAGTAGGAATTTATATGCCTATAGGAAATTTTTACTTAAAGCAAATAGAGACACAAGAAGGAAATCTTCAGAAAGAAATGATAAATGTAAATATAACAGGAGATGAAGAAGTAGTAGTACTAAATGTATTTAATACTACACTAAAAAAAGAAGAAACAGTAGAAAATGAAATTGAAATAAATTTAGAAGAAGAAAACAAACAAATAGTAGAAAATCATATAAAAGACATATCTAATATTCATACAAGTAATATTGAAAAAGAAATTATTAATCAAACAAATGAAACAAATATGCATAATATAAACTATTTTATAAATACTATTAATAGAAAGAATATAGCAAATTTGACAAAAGAAAATACATATGAAAATGAAATATTTGAAGATACAATATCTTATGAAAGAGTGCTACCAGGTGAAAGTAGTAAAACTACTAAGACAAGAAGAGAATATCAAAACTATGTAGATTCTATTAAGAATAGTACTATATTACCAGTAGCATATAAAAAATAAAATCATTTAAAATAATTGACAGTTAAAGCCATAGAAGTATATAATAATCACATAATAAGAGCAGATAAGAGAAAGGAAAATGTTAATGACACAAGTAGTTATTTTAATAATATTAATTTTAGTTAATGGGTACTTTGCAGCAAGTGAAATTGCATTTATTTCTTTAAATGATGCAAAAATTGCAAAACAAGCAAAAGAAGGAAATAAAAAAGCAAAACAAATCTTAAAAATGCTAGAAAATCCAAGTAGATTTTTAGCAACAATTCAAATAGGAATTACACTAGCAGGGTTTTTATCAAGTGCTTTTGCATCAGATGCATTTGCAAGTAAACTTGCTCCAATTTTAAACGGGTGGATTCCAGCAGTATCTATAGGAGTATGGCAAAGTATATCTATTATAATAATTACTATAATATTGTCATTCTTCACTTTAGTTTTTGGAGAACTAGTGCCAAAACGATTAGCTATGAAACATTATGAAAAAATTTCATATATGACAATAGGAGTTATTAGAGCAATATATGTTGTTACTATACCATTTGTAAAGTTATTAACTTTATCTACAAACCTAGTATCAAAGATATTTGGTGTTTCAGAAAAAGATGAAGAAGTTGTAACAGAAGAAGAAATAAAAATGATGGTAGATGAAGGTGAGGAAAAAGGATCTATTAAAGAAGAAGAAAAGAATTTAATAAATAATGTATTTGAATTTAATGATATTACAGTATCTGAGATTATGACACATAGAACTGATATTTATGCAATAGATATAGACCAAAATTTAAATGATTTAATACAAGAATTAGATGAATATAAATATAGCCGTATACCTGTTTATGAAGAAAGTGTTGATGAAATTAAAGGAATTTTGTATTTAAAAGATCTATTAAAATATCTAAAAAGCAAGAATGACATAGAACTAAAGTCAATAATACATCCTGCATATTTTGTTGCACAATCTAAACCGATAAATGAAGTATTTAAAGAACTACAAAAAAATAATAATCAAATGGCAATAGTAGTAGATGAATATGGAGGAACAGCAGGATTAGTTACAATGGAAGACATTTTAGAAGAACTTGTTGGAGATATATTTGATGAATATGATGAAATTGAAAAAGAATATGAAAAGATAGATGATAATACGTATTTAATTAACGGAAATGTAACAATAAGTGATGTGAAGAAAATACTTGAAATTAGCATTCCAGAGGGAGATTATGAAACATTATCAGGGTATTTACAAGACATGTTAGGAAGAATTCCAGAAGATGAAGAAAAACCAATAGTTGAAACAAATGAAGCAACTTACAAGATAGAAGAATATGAGGATAAAAGAATTTTAAAAGTAAAAGTATGTAAAAATAACACTATAAAAGAAGCAGAAGAAGAGGAAGAAGGATAAATATGGAGAATAATAGAAAAAACATAGTAATAATAGGAATAATTACGGTATTAATAGTAAGTATTATACTAGGAATTTATTTGTATAAAGATTATCAAAATAAAAAGTATGAAGTAGAAGAAATAGCAAACTACTTATATTATTCGATATATGAAAATGGAAAAATGGGTGTTATTGATACAAAAGGAAATATTGTAGTAGAGCCAGAATATGATAATGTAAATATACCAAATCCAGAAAAGGCAGTATTTATATGCTTAAAAAGCGATAAAACTATTGTAAAGAATGATAAAAAAGAAACACTATTTGAAAAATTTGAAGAAGTAAGCCGGTATAAATACAAAAGGTACTCTAAATAGTATTCCATATGAAAAAAGAGTATTACGATATAAAGAAAATGATAAATATGGTTTAATAAACTATGAAGGGAAAGTGATTACAAAACCAATTTATGAAGAAATTGAAAGCCTAGAAAATAAAGAAGGAGAACTTTTAGTAAAAAAGGATGGAAAATATGGAGTTATAAGCCAAAAAGGAGCTTGTATTATTAAAAATGAATATGATGGAATAATAGCAGATGGGTATTATGATGAACAGCATAAATATGCATTATCTGGTTATATAGTATTACTAAAAACTGAAGAAGGGTATCGTTATGGATATATAAATTATAAAAGAAAAAAAGTATTAGATGTTAATTATAATGATATTTATAGAGAATTAGGAATAGAAGACCCCGAAAATGCATATTTAGAAATAACAAGAAATGGACAAGTAGGCTTAGTAAAAAATAGAGAAATAATTATTAAAACTGTATATCAAAGTATAGAATATGATAACAACAATAACATATTTATTTTACAAAGGGGTTCTAAAAAGGGAATTTCAAATACTACTGGAAAAATAATTGTACCAGTACAATATGACCAAATTAATATAAAAGGTATCAGGATACAAGCAGTGGGAAATGATGGAATAACTACATATTTTGATATATCTGGAAACAAGTTAGATGAAATCAATTACCAAACTATACGAAAGACTGCAAATGAAAATTATTTTATTACAATAAATTCAGATGAAAAATACGGAATTGTAGATAACACTGGAAAAGTAATATTAGATAACAAATATAGATATTTAGAATATATACATGAAGACTATTTTATTGCATCAAATGAACAAGGATACTTAGGAATTATAAACAATTTGGGAGAAACTAAAGTAGAATTTAAGTACGAAGTATTGCAAAAAGTGGGTAACTCTAATGTAATTGAAGCAAAAATTTTAAAAGATAGTATAACAGATGTATATTCTAGTAAATTAGAAAAAATATATTCAAACAAAAATATAGATATTTCTTTAAAGGAAAATTATATCAAAATATATTCAAAAGATGATATAGCATATTTTGATAAAAAAGGAAATGTATTACTAAATACACAAATACAAGATGTAGCTCTATATTCTAAAAAGCAAAACGATAAATGGGGATTAGTAGATAAACAAGGTAATACTATAGTAGATTGTATTTATGATAGAACTACATCATCAAATGAACATGGTTTTGCAGGTATTAAAAAAGACGGAAAATGGGGAGTAGTAGATGAAAAAGGAAACATTATAGTAGAGCCAAAATATAAAATAGAAAGTGAAAATAGTGATCCAGAGTTTATAGGTTCATACTATAAAGTATATTATGGTTATGGAGAAAGTTATTACACAAAACAAATAGTAGATTAGAGGAGAAAAATATGTACAAAGAATTAGGAATAAAAGAAAATATATTAAATTTAGCAAATGAAGTAGAAGAGGAAATAAAACCTATATTTAATGAAATTAATAAAACATGTGAAGAAAACAGCTTAAAAGTATTACAGGCATTTCGTAAAAACAATATATCAGATATGCATTTTAACAGTACAACAGGGTATGGCTATGGAGATATAGGAAGAGATACAATAGAAAAAGTATTTGCCCAAGTTTTAGGTGCAGAAGATAGCCTTGTTCGTAGCCAATTTATTTCTGGAACACATGCTCTAACAGTTGCACTATTTGCATTTTTAAGACCAGGTAACACAATGCTTAGCATTTGTGGAAAGCCATATGATACACTTGATTCAGTAATAGGAATAGAAGAAAATGCAAGTTCTTTAAAATCATTTGGAATTAAATATGAACAAATAGATTTAATAGATAATGAATTTGATATAGAATCTATTTCTAAAAGAGTAAAAGAGGGAAATATTAAACTAATTGAAATACAACGTTCAAGAGGGTATAGCTTAAGAAATAGTATTACAATGGATAAACTAGAAAAAGTAATAAAAATAATAAAAGATATTGATTCTAATATTATAATTATGATTGATAATTGTTACTGCGAATTTGTAGGAACAAAAGAACCATTGCAAATAGGAGCAGATATTATAGTAGGTTCACTAATTAAAAACTTAGGAGGAGGAATTGCACCAAATGGAGCATATATTGCAGGAAGAAAAGATTTAGTAGAACTTGCAGGAGAAAGGCTAACATCTCCAGGACAAGGTAAAGAAGTAGGACCAAGCCTAGGAATGAACAAATCTATATTACAAGGGTTATTCTTTGCACCAAGTGTTGTAGCAAGTAGTTTAAAAACAGCAGTATTTTCTAGTAGAATGTTAGAAAAATTAGGATATAATCCATCTCCTAAATATAATGAAAAAAGAGCAGATATAGTACAAACTATTGCATTTGGAAATAAAGAAGATTTAATAAAATATTGTCAAGGTATACAAATGGGTTCACCAGTAGACTCAAATTCTATTCCAGAGCCATGGGATATGCCAGGGTATGGAGACCAGGTAATAATGGCAGCAGGAGCATTTACACAAGGTTCATCTATAGAATTATCGTGTGATGCACCAATACGTCCACCATATGTAGCATTTATGCAAGGTGGGCTTACATATGAATATGGAAAAATAGGAGTACTAAAAGCAATTAGTAATATGCAAGAATAAAAGGAGAAAGATATGAAGAATATTGTAATTATTGGAAGACCAAGAGCAGGAAAATCTACTTTAGCTAATATGATATCAGATAAATATCATTATCAAATTATAAGAACTGATACAATAAGAAATACTTTTAGAGAGATTATGCCAGAATTAAATATACGACCTCGTACTGCAATTGAAAGTAAGGAATTTCAAATGTTTTGCAAGGAATTTATGGAAGCTAATATAAGACAAGCAAGGAATAAATATGGTTACGTAATGGAAGGTTGCGAAATATTTGTAAAAGATTGTAAAGAATTGTATGATAACGGAAATAACTTAATATATGTTTTGGCGCAAAAAAATATCAAACCAGAACAAATGGCTAAAAATATAAAAAAGCATGATATGGTTAATGACTGGAGTTATGAAATGAGTGATGAGGAACGAATAGAATATTGTGAAAAGCAAATTGAGAAAGCAAAAATCTGGGAACAAGAATGTAAAATATATGGATTAAAGTTTTATGATACATCTAAAGATAGAGATAAAGTATTAAATGAAATTATGGAAGATATTGAAAAGAATATTAAAGAATAGAGGTTAAAATATGAATAAAACAGCACCAATTTTAGTGCAAGGAGCAATGGATATAGAAATAGAAGTATTAAAAAATAGTATAGAAGATGTAGAAGAGATTATAATAGATAGCTATAAATTCTATAAAGGAAAATTAGAAGGTTATCCTATTGTTATTTCAAAAACAGAAATAGGAATTATGAACTGTGGAATTGCAACATTATTGGGAATTAAAAATTTTTTACCTTGTATTATTATAAACCAAGGAACAGCTGGAGGATTTGGAAATATACATAGAGGAGACATTGTTATTGGCCAAGAATGTTTTAACCTTAATTCATATAAAACACCATACTTAAAAAAGGGAGAAGGAAGTAATCCGTTTAATTGGGAACTACAAACCTTCCAAGAGGGAATTGACCAATTCGAGAAAATAGAAGCAGATACAAATATATTTCAATTTATAAAAACACATGAAAAAGAAATTTGGAATGGTAGTGTAGTATATGGAACTATTGGAAGTGGAGATTGTTGGAACCAAGAAATAGACTATATTACATATTTAAATGAAAAATATGAAGCATTAGGCGAAGATATGGAAACAATTGGAGCATATAAGATAGCACATAGATATGAAGTTCCAATAGTAGGAATTAGAGTAATTTCAGATAACGAAATTTTACAAGAAGAATATGACAGAACTCTAGCAGATAAAGCACAAGAATTTGCTATATCACTATGTAATAAGTGGATTAAGGAAGGAAATAAATAAATGAAAGTTGTTGTAATAGGTGGAGGACCAGCAGGAATGCTTGCAGCAATTAGTGCTAGTAAAGATGGAAATAGTGTTACCATATTAGAAAAAATGGACAAATCTGGAAAGAAGTTATTAATTACTGGAAAAGGAAGATGTAATATTACAAGTCGGACTAGATATAAATGAATTTATACCAAATATTCCAGGAAATGGTAGGTTTCTATATAGTGCGTTTTCTAATTTTACAAACAAAGATATTATAGAACTATTAAAGGGTCATGGAGTAAAGGTAAAATTAGAAAGAGGAAATAGAATTTTTCCAGAATCAAATCGTTCTTTAGATGTTTTGAATGCATTGATGTCAGAATTAAGAAAAAACAATGTACAAATAATAACAAATGCACAAGTAACAAAAATAATAGTAAAAGATAATAAAGTAATAGGTGTTAATGTAGGGGCAAATTCCATATTTGCCCAAGAAAGAGAAATAAAAGCAGATAAAGTAATTTTAGCAACAGGAGGAATGAGTTACAAAAAGACTGGTTCAACAGGTGATGGATATAAGTTAGCAAAAGAAATAGGTCATAATATTACTAAAATAAAGCCATCATTAGTACCTCTAATATGTAAAGAAGATAAACTATGTAAAAGTTTAGAAGGACTTAGCCTAAGAAATATAGAAATTAAAATAATAAATAAAGAAAATAAAAAAGTACTATATGAAGATTTTGGAGAAATGATATTTACTAAAAATGGAGTATCAGGTCCCACAATATTAAGTAGTTCAGCACATTTGTTAAGAGTAAAAAATATAGAACAACTGTTAAAAGAAGATAAAATTATACTACAAATAGATTTAAAACCTGCTTTATTAGAAGAAACACTTGATAAACGAATTCTAAAAGATTTTACAGAATTTAAAAATAAGCAATTTAAAAATAGTTTAGATGAGTTATTGCCAAAGAAAATGATAGAGCCAATAATTAACTTATCACATATTCCAGAAGAAAAAAGAGTAAATGAGATTACTAAAAAGGAAAGACAAGACTTACTAAATTTATTAAAGAGATTTACTCTTACTATTAAAGACTTTGGAGACATAGAAGAGGCGATTATTACAGCAGGAGGAATAGATATAAAAGAAGTAAATTCTTCTACTATGGAATCTAAAATTATTAATGGATTATATTTTGCAGGAGAAATTTTAGATGTAGATGCATATACAGGTGGGTTTAATTTGCAAATTGCGTATTCTACTGGGTATACAGCAGGAAAATTATTACATTAAAAGTCCGCCACATGGAGCTACTTTATATATAAGGAATGGAAAGGTTATGTTTTATACTATAAAAGAAGATATTAGTGATGAATTAGTAGAGAAAAAATCTAAATTTATAGCGGATTTGTTTGTTATACAAAATTTACAACAAGCAGATGCTAAAATAAAAGAAATAAAAAAGAAGTATTATGATGCAAAACATCACTGTTTTGCGTATATTACTTTTGATGATGATGGCAAAAAAATAGAAAGATGTAGTGATGATGGAGAACCATCACGGAACTGCAGGAGCACCAATGTTAGAGCTATTAAGGGGAAAATCTCTTTCTAATGTAGGAATAGTAGTAACTAGATATTTTGGAGGGATTTTACTAGGAACACGGAGGTCTTGTAAGAGCATATGCAGGTGCTACAAAAAAGGTATTAGAACAAGTAGAATTTGTAGAAAAGACACTAGGTAAAGAAATTAGTCTAAGTATAGAGTATAGTGAAATAGAAAACTTTAAATATTATTGTAGAAAAAACAATATAAACATTATAAAAGAAGAATATTTAAGTGATGTTATATTTTTAATAGAATTAACAGAAGAAAATTATAAAAAAATGAAAAATGAAATCGACAATTTTAAACTAAAAATTATACAAATAAACAAAATGGAAGAAAAATACATATAATTTTTACTAGAATTGCAATACTTACAAAAGAAATTTGAAAAAATTTCCAAAAAAGTATTGCAATTTATTTTAAACAATAATATAATTCGAAATGTAAAATTTTTACAATTTATAAAATATTAGGAGGAATTAAAGTGAAAGAAAAGATTACAGTATTAATAGCAGATGATAATAGTGAATTTGCTAACAATTTGGCAGGATATGTTGAACAAGAGGAAGAAATGGAAGTTATAGGAATGGCACGTGATGGAAATGAGGCATTTGATATGATTTGCAGTATTAGTCCAGATATTGTTTTATTAGATGTTATTATGCCACATTTAGATGGAATTGGTGTATTAGAAAAAATTAAAAATGCAAATTTAAAGAAGACACCTCTTTCAATTATGTTATCAGCTGTAGGACAAGACAAAATTACACAAAGAGCAATAGATTTAGGAGCAGAATACTATGTAGTAAAACCATTTGACATTAAATTATTACTAAAAAGAATAAAAGACTTAAAAAATTATCAACCACCACAATTTAAAAATGTAACAATGATGTCAAGAGAAATTAAAGCTCCATATATAGAAATACCAGAAGAAAACAAAAAGAGTGGAGAAAATTTAGAAGCATTAGTAACAAATGTAATCCATGAAGTTGGAGTTCCAGCACATATAAAAGGATATCAATATTTAAGAGAAGCTATAATACTAGTTGTAAGAGATATAGATGTTATAAATCAAATTACAAAACAACTATATCCAGAAATTGCAGAAAAATTCCATACAACTCCATCAAGAGTAGAAAGAGCAATACGCCATGCAATAGAAGTAGCATGGGGAAGAGGACAACAAGAAGCAGTAGAAAGCATATTTGGGTATACAGTATCAGCAGCAAAAGGAAAGCCTACTAATAGTGAATTTATAGCAATGATAGCAGATAAGTTAAGACTAGAATTAAAAAGTGCATAAAAGCTAAAAATATGAAGAGATAATAATTACAAAGAATTAACATTTGTACATTTATCACCAATAGATGCTTTTTTACACCAATAAATATGATTTTTAAAAGCCTATAAATACCTTTTATTTATTGATTAAGATTTCAATAAATAGGGGGTATTTTTTATGAAAAAATTTGATTATGAAATTGATGACTTTATGACATATTGCAGTTCAAAAAATTTATCAAAAAAGACAATGAGGAGCTATGAACAAACTTTAAAATTATTTGCAAGGTATATGACAGAAGAACAACATGTAGAAACTTCAAAAGACGTAACTGATGAAATGGTAAGAAATTATATTGTATATTTAAAGGAACGAGGGAAATATACAATTGTATCGAATGAAAAGACGTTAAAATTCAATAAACCTTCTAATAGGACAGATTATTCAAAACCAATAAAAAATGTGACGATAAATAATTATATTCGTAATTTAAAGGTATATTACAATTTCATGGAGGATAACTACTTAACTAAAGTAAATCCATTTAGAAAGGTAAAATTCTTAAAGGCACAACGAAAGAAAAAAACATTTTTAGATGATGAAAATTTTCATAAATTATTAAAATGCTTAGATACAAGTAAATATGCTGAATATCGTGATTATATTATTATAGAACTTATTTTTGATACAGGAATGAGAATAGGGGAAACACTTACAATTGATATGACTACTGATTTGGATTTAGATCATAGAGCCATTAACTTACAAGCTGAAAACACAAAAGCAAAAATAGCAAGAACAGTATTCTTTTCACAAAAAATGTATGAAGAATTGAAAAGGTGGATTAAATTTAAAGATAGATATATTGAAAGCAATTTGTTATTTCCAACACAATTAAGAGACAAATCACTAGAAATTAATAATTTTGAAAAGAATTATCGTAAATATTGCGAAAGGATAGGAATAGATGAATTTTCTCCACATGGATTAAGAAACAATTTTGCTAAGCGTTGTTTATTAAATGGAATGGATTTATATACACTTTCAAGAATATTAGGGCATTCATCAGTAAAGGTAACAGAAGAATGTTATTTAGATTTAGACGATGAGGATTTAAGAAAAAATTATCAAAAATATTCACCACTTATGAATTTAAAAAGAGGGTAAGGGGGATAAAAAATGAAAAAGATAAAAGAAAAAGAATTAATAAAGATATTAAAAAGGTTTGAAAATAGAAACGTTACAGTCCATATAGAAGGCAGTATTAGTGGACAAGTTATAATAGGAAAATTAAAGAGCGAATATAATATAGTAAATGGAAAAATTCAATTAGAAGATAAAGTTTCTAAAAATACAATTGAAATAGAACAATATATGGCATATATGTTATTGGCAAATGAAAATCATACAGAATTACAAATTAAACTAGATAATGAAGAAAATATTTCAATAAAAATATAGAAAATTTGTTCTTTAAATATAGACTTTTGTATAATTATATTATATACTAAGAAAGCCTTTCAAAATATGGAAAGGAGGTGCATGAAATGACTAGTTACGACCTAATTTGGTTATTACTTCAAGAAGTGATAAAACATCAAGAACAAGATAACCAAGACAAGAAAGACTAGTACATAGTCAAAAAGAAGCATTGGGTAAACAGTGCTTCTTTTAATATATGAAAAGAACTAAGTGGGTAAACACTTAGTTCAATGTGCATATGATTAGTTACGACCTTATCAATAGCTAACTATACTATAGCACATATTATATGATATGTCAAACAGAAAATCATATCCATTTAAGAAAATTTTATCAGATAATTCCATGATTAGAATCGTAAAAGGACGTTGGACAATCTGGAAGAGCATCTAAAATTTCCTGTTCATTTTTAGGTCTAGTTGGATCATCTATCCAATTAGAAGGTGGATTGACTACTAAATTAGATGTTTCAGTTAATCCAAATAGAGCTTTTAAGTGAAATATATTTCCAGCAGGATTTCCAGATTTTGCGAGTAAATGTTGTGTAAGATATGACATTATCATTTCTTTTGCTCTTTTTATAGTGTCACATCGAAAGTCTCTATGATCATTTTCTATTCTGTTTAAAGTTTGCCTATCCATATCTAGCCATATAGAAAGCAATTCTATTGTTGGATACATTTCATTTTCTAGTACGAATATAAAAAAATCATCAATAGCAGTTTGCAATTCTTCAAGTGAAGAGTACTTTTTATTCCATACTTGTCTTTTCTTTATTTCAGACTTAAATTCTATAAGTTTTTTATTTGTTTGCTTAAAAGTTTCGTTAGTAACACTATTCTTTGCTATATACTTAGGTAATAATTGTTTAGAACTGTCTAAAGAATTATTAACCCTTTCTATAGCTAAATTTTTATCATATGGTAGTATTTCTTTTCCTTTACCTTTCATATTTTACCTCCTATATATTAATAGTATCGTTACATAACGTTACGCCATATTATACAATAATTAAGTAACGACAAGTAACGGTAAATCTATTATAGTATTATTGATATCCTAAAATAGGATCATAAGTTTTATTTTCATCAGTGTTTTCAATATTTTCATTGCTCCTATTAGGAGAACAGAAATATAATGTTCTTCCTTTAGATCCTCCATTAGGATTTGGAGGAGAATAAAATATATTATCATTTTGCTGTAATTTATAACATAAGTCATTAATGTATTTAGTAAGAGATGCTGGCGATTTTTGCTTTGGCGTAATACCAGTTATTTTATATATTTGATCTAATAAATCAGATGAACTAATCTCAAATCCATTTGGAAATTCTTTTAATAATTCTTTTATAGTAATAACAACTGGATCATTATCATATAAAGCATTTTTTCTAATTTCAAGTAATTGTTCTGGTGTAGTTAATAGCGTCCAATGATAAGTATTTTTGTCAAACTTTATAGTTTGCTCATATGATTCGACATCTCTACCAGTAATAGAAAATAAAGTTTCCTCTTGCATACGATCTGGTTTTGATAATACAATCATTGTATCTGCAGCACCTGCGATTCCATTTGTACCGCTTATTTGATTAAAGACATCATCTTTATCTCGTGCTTTTCTTAAGTGATGAACTAGTAAAATGGAAATACCATGCAAGTCTGCAAACTTCTTTAAAGCTCCGACTTCTTTATAATCATAACCATAAGCTGTTTCAGTGGTTTTCATAGTATCTCTAACTTTCTGCAAAGTATCTATAATAATTAATTTTGTATTAGGGTGAGTTACTAAAAAATTATTCAGTTCTTCTAATAGTCCAGTAGATATAGAACTGGACATTATGGATAGATATAAATTATTTGGTGCCTCCATACCATTTAAAATTAGATTTAGTCGTGATTGTAATCTATTATGGCTGTCTTCTAATGCTAAATAAAGAACATCTCCTTGTAAAGTTTCATTGTTCCAAATAGGTTGTCCAGTAGCAACGCAAACTGCTATATCCAAAGACAACCAACTTTTACCAATCTTTGGCTGACTAGCTAAAACAGTTAATCCTTGATATAGTATATTTTGTACTATTATATTTAATTGTGGTAATTCTTTATCTTGTAATTCTTTAGCAGAAATTACATTTAAAAGTTTTTGACTATTATTAGTCGTAACATTCATAGGCATATTATTTTCCTCCTTTTTCTTGTTTAATTTGATCAATAATTTTAAATATTTTCTGTTTTTCTTCTGTATTTAATTCTTTTCGTAATTTAGTACTTAATGTGACGTAATGTATTCCTAACTTTTCAGCGATTTCATACATTCTAACGTTATTCTGGAAAGCCCAAATACGAATATCAGTATTATTAGTTTCCATATTGATCCTTGAACCTCCTTTAAAGTTGGTAAATGCCTATTAAAAATACCAATAAATTTGCTTATAATATAATTTTACTAAATAGAACATATATATTGTCAGTGTCACTGTAGAAAAAAATTATTAATAATGTAATTATACAAAAAACAACGATCATGTTGTCAGTGCACTATAGTAAAAAATTATTAATAATATAATTATACAAAATAAGAAAGACATATTGTCAGTCGACTGTAATAAAAAATTTTATTATAATTATATAAAATGTGAATTACACATTTCTACAAGTTGTATGAAAAAATAATTTGAAAAAATAAAAAAAGCACTGTAAAATTAATTACAATGCCTTATAATAGGTTATTTTAATATACATTTTATAATGCGCGAGAATTAAGCAAATAGACTATTTAAGAATTATTCATTTATAGTGATATACTTAGCACTAACACTCGGTATGGTTACACTCGAACCTAAAACGGTAGTATAAGTTTTTTCGCCTTCAAAATCTCCATATAGTGTAATGATGTCATCTTCGAGTATTTTACTTTCATTGCTAGATGAATAGGTATATTCAACGTAAATTGTGTCATCCCAAAAATCATATTTATCTTTTGTAACATTTACTCTTAGCATAATACTATTTAAAAAATCTTCTTGTATTTGAATTACTTGACCAGTGAATTTAACTTTTTTACCAGTATAATTATTTGGATTTCTTGCTAATTCCTTATAAGTATAAGTTTTGCATGCATTTTTATAATTTTGTTCATCTTCTTGTTTCTGTCTTTCAGCTTGTTCTCGTGCCTCTTTTTCTCTTTGCTCTCGAGCAGCTTTCTCTTCAGCAGTTTCTTGTTTCACAGTTGAAGAGGTAGAAACACTTTTAGGTTTAGAATTTGAATTAGATAATGTAGAAGATGTTGTTCTATTATTATGATAAAATTCGGATGTAACAATACTTATAGCGATTATTATAAGTATAATTATCATTATATTCAACTTTTTATTTGACTTTTTTTCCATGTAAAATCCTCCTTTTTATTTCTTACTAATTATTTTTTAATATCCATAACAATAGTTCATTTGGTAGTTGACAACAACACCATCTGCATCATTGCCATATACAGTAAAAGACCATACATTATTTCCTTCATAATTTGAACTCGATAGTCCTGTTGTTTCTCTTACCTTTTTTCCATACTTATCTAATAGGATAAAAGATGGAGCTATTCCTGTATAACTACCTTCAACTTTTTGTCTTATTTTTCCAGTTATTTTATAAGTTCCATCGCTACTACGACTTCCAACTGTTTCACTTTTTATAAGTTCAAAATCGCTAGAATTAATAGTTGTTATACTGCCATTAGAAGTTATAGCTACTCCTGAACACCCCGTTAGGATAAAAATTGTGCTAATAAGAATAATAATTAAAGTACTTAATTTAAAAAATAGTTTTGCTGTATTTAACATATAAAATTCCCCCCTTAAAATTAATATGAACATATTATATAACATGACGCCAAAATTTGGCAATATTTTTTGACACAATTTTTTAATAAAATTTACATTAAAAGAAAAGTATAAATTTTGAGGTGAGGAAATGTCAGAAAGTAAAAAATTTAAAATAGAAAAACAAAAGAATACAAATGTGAGGATTCCTATTAGAGTAACACCAGAAATGTATGAAGAAATAGCTCAAACAGCACAAGAAAATGATATTAGTATGAATTCTTTGATTATAAGCTGTATTCGTTATGCCTTAGATAATAAAGAATAAGCCTTTTTGTTTTTGAAATTTAATAATGACCATCATGCAAATACCTACCATACCTTATGTCTAATAGGGCGAGGTAGGTATTTTTACGGAGAAAATAGCTATAAAGCTTGAAACGACAATATTCGAAAAAAATACCTCTTCCAAAATATGACAAAATGTGATAAAATTGATAAATAATAAATAGATAAAGGGGATAAAAGTGAAATTAAAAAGGAAATTTGATAAAATATATAAAAGTATTGAGAATTTAAATAAATCATTTGGAACATATAAAAAGGCAGAAATGCACATACATACTCCTGCATCATATGATTATAGATTATATAGTAATAAGAATGAAGATTATTATAAAAAACTTTCAAGTATACAAATTTTAGAGATTGCAAAAGAAGAAGGCTTATTTAATGCTACTATTTATGAATCATATAAACAAATTATTGGTACAAAAGAAGAAAAGAAATTTATTGAAAAATTAAAAGAATTTGTATCTTTAAAGGAATATATAACATATTTATTGATTGTGAACAAGTTAGTAAAAGATAACATAGAAGTGGCAGTTATTACAGATCATAATACTATAGATGGCTATAAAAAGATAAAAAAGGCAAGAGACATTTTTTGGAAAACAAAGCGAGGAAGTTTTAAGTATTTACATTTATTTTTGGGAGTAGAGATTTCTTGCGGAGATAAAAATCATTTAATATGTATAGTTGATAGCAAAGATGAAGAAAAGATAAAAAAATATTTAGAAGAAAATATAAATGATAGAAAAGAAGGAACATATAAAACAAGCCTTCAAGTAATAGATGAAATTACCCAGCAATGTAATTCATTAGTATATATTGCTCATTTGAATTCTTCTGATATTTTTAAAAGTGCTGGTGTATATAAGAAAGAATTATTTAATTTAGAAAATTTTAAATACATAGGTTTGTCTGATATCAATGAACGAGAAAAGATAGAAAAGAAAATAAATTCATCTATTACTAATAATAAAGAATTTTATTATCTGCATGAAGGAGATAGTCACGGAATAGATGAATTAGCAATAAAGAATATATGGATAAAATTTGAGAAAGTTAATTTTGGAGCACTAAAGAAGGCATTTGAAAATTTTAACACATGTATGAGAAACGAGGCTCCAGCTGATGTAAATAAATATATTAAAGGAATATATGTTTTTAGTGGTAAGTATGGATTTTTAAATTCAAAACCAAATGCTAAAGAAAAGGATATATTTGCAATTAATTTTTCAAAAGATTTAAATTGTATTATAGGAGGAAGGGGAAGTGGAAAAAGTACAATACTGAAATTTATTGATGCAGCATTCACTTTAGATGTTGAGAATTTGGGAGTTCTAAAAGTTATTAGTAGTCATGATACACTATATATTATTTTTCACTTTAAAGGTGATGATTACATTTTGGAAATGATTCCACAAGTAGAATTTGATTTAAAGGGGTCAATTTCATTTGTAAATTGGGAATGGAGAAACAAAGATGTAAACTATAATGAGCCAGTTAAAATAAACGAATATTGGAGAAGATTACATAAAGTGAATAAAATAAACGAAAACACTTATAACTATGAGGAAATTAAAGATATTTCTGAAAAATATAAAATACTATATCAATTTTTTAAAACAGGATATTCAATAAATGACCTTGTAAACAAAATACAAAGTAATAAAGTGAATGATATATTAAAAGGTATTATGGCAATGGGAATGCCATCATCAGAAGAATATATAGAAGAAATATATGAGATAATAGACAGTAAAAAGTCATATGGAGATAGTGACATAAAAGAAATTTTATTAGACATAAAAGAAAGAGTGGAAAAACAAAATAATATTATAGATAAAAAAGTAAAAGAATTTAACAAACTACATGAAAATACTTTTATTATAAAACACGAAAATAAAATAGGTCCTGAAAGATGTGACTTTAATATAATATTAGGTCAAGAAAAGTCACAATATTTTATGAATACAATACTAAGATGGCAACAAATAAAAGAATTAGTGAATTTACAAATATCAAAAATGGGGATGTTTGATTATATATGGCATCTTATTAATAAAAATTATGAAATATTAGAGAAACAAGTTTCTATTTTAAAATTAAAAGATAAACTTACTATAGAAGATATTCATCAAGGGTTAGTAGACTTTGAAAGAGATAAAATAAATATATTATATGACAAAATACGAGAGATAATATTCAAGGATAGGAAAATTACAAGCGGTATATTAGAAATTTTAGCTGATAGTGATAATAAATACTATTTGATGTTTAATATAGCAAATAATGAAACAAACAAAAATGGAGAGAAAATATTTAGACCGATACAAAGAACATCTTTAGGACAACAAGTAGCTGCAATGCTTAATTTTATCATTGAATATGGCAAATTTGTTAACGACGATACTCCTTTAATAATTGATCAGCCAGAAGATAATTTAGATAATCAATATATATATAAAAATCTAGTAAAATCTTTAAGAGATATAAAAAACAAGAGACAAATTATAATTGCAACTCATAATTCAACGATAGTTACAAATTCAGATACAGAGCAAGTAATTGTAATGGAATCAAACAATTTACATGGTTGGATAAAAAATAGAGGTTATATTACAGATAATAGGATAATGAAATGCATTATAGATAATTTGGAAGGTGGGATAGATTCTTTTAAACATAAACAGAATATGTATTCTTCAATCTTAAATAATAAATAGTTTATTGGTCCTACATATTGACTATTATAATAAAAGTGGTATCATATATATAAGTCAATAAATAAAAGGTAACTATACCAATAAACATTAAAAAAATCGACTAAAAAAGCATATTAATTTTATATTCAAAAACTCCATCAAGAGTAGAAAGAGCAATTCGACATGCAATTGAAGTAGCATGGGGAAGAGGACAACAAGAAGCAGTAGAAAGCATATTTGGGTATACAGTATCAGCAGCAAAAGGAAAGCCTACTAATAGTGAATTTATTGCAATGATTGCAGATAAACTAAGATTAGAATTAAAGAGTGCATAAAAGTAATATAATTTTATATAAAAAATCATAATCCTCTTAGCAGGTGAATACAATTAGTGTAGCACATGTTTAGGAGGATTTATTATGTTTTTGGTTTTTAATAAACAAAAAATAATATCATATTTAGTAGCATTTAGCACAGTAGCTATTTTGTTTGCAGGGGCAAGCTTTTTTATTCCAACATATGAAGATACTATAGAAACAGCAGGGAAAGTATCAAAGCTATTACCAATATATTGTGTAAAAACAGAAGAAAAAAAGGTTTCTCTTACTATAAATTGTGCATGGTCGCAAATTCCAATGGGATAGAAATGAAAAGGGCCTATATTCCAGAGTTTTAAAGGATAGCAAATAGCTATTCTTTTTTGTATTATAGGAAACTATGTTAATTAACACTAAAATGTAGGGGCGATTTTAATCGCCCGAGAGGCGAAACCTCTTTGGTTTTATTATAAATAATAGTATCAATTGTAAATAAATGTAAATTTTACAGTAGCAAAAAGTATGGCAAAATTGAAATTTTTTAAAAAGAAAATTTGGCATATGTTAGATTATAATGAAATGCAGTTATTTTGGACATTTTACAACTTTGCAGGAATAGTTTTTGACGTGGAGGTAAATGTACGATATCGAAAGATATAGCATATTTACCAAAGCGGACTATTTTTTGATAAATTGTTGATTCGTATTGGAGGTGATATTTTGAGCTATTTTCCGATAAATGAAGAGGAGATTTCTTTGATAAAATTCATTGCAAAGTATCAGTACTTAAATGTAAAAGATGCAAAGTACTTTTTTAATAGTAGTAGATATTATAGAAATAGAATTAAAACTTTAATAGATAAGAAATTTTTAAGGAAAATTAAATGGACATTAGTATTAGGAAAATCAGGTATACAGTATCTGCAATTATTGAATCTTGAATATAACAAATTGAACAAAAATAAACAGTATAAAGAAAGATTATTAAACTTAAGTAACATAGCAGCATTCTATCATAATTGTAATACAGTTAGCTTTATTCCCTCATTTGCAATAAAAGATAGAGCAGTATTTACAACAACAGGTAGAAGATTTATAGGACTATTAAATATAAATGGATTTGAATATCTCACTTATCAAATTCTTAAGGAACATGATAATAAATATATAGCATCTGTAGCTTATGACATACAAAAAGAAATGCAATATAGTAACTTCATCATTTTAGTAAATGATATAAATAGAATAGATTTGAATGACTTTGTGTTTGGAAAGAATAAAATATTAGTCATTGAAGATAACGAAATGAATAGAGAAAAACTAAAATATTTACATAGCATAAGGTGGAATGAGCTAATGGCTGAATATTATGAGGGAGTTCATTTGTCTGAACATTATTTTTGTGAATATTCGAATAATAAAGATACATATATTAATACATTTTGCTTTATAGATACTGAAAAAATTATAAGATTTAAGTATTTTATGAAAGAGAATTCTGCCAATATAGCACATATCATATGTACTACAGAATTGGAAAAAGAATTAAGAAAAGCACTGCCAAATGCTAATTATTGTGTGGTGAAATTAGAAAAGTATATTGATAAAGAGAGAAAATATTATGTATATTAGTTGATTGTAGTATTTATTTTTTTGTATTAATATGATACAATTAAGAAATAGGAGGTTAGATATGAAGATTACAAAATTTCCACAATCGTGTTTATTAATTGAAACAAAAGGAAAAAAGATATTAATTGATCCTGGTACATTAAAATATAAAGAAGAATATTTTGAAATTTGGAATAATGTAGATATTATTTTAATAACACACAAACACCCAGACCATTGTAATACAGAGGTATTAGAAAAGATAAATAAAGATATAAAAATATATTCAACAAAAGAAGTTTTGGAAGCAAATAAAACATTAGATATAAACATCATAAAAGAAAATGATGTTATTGAATTGGATAATATAAAAATAGAAGTAGTACATGCTATACATGGCTATCAACCATTATTAAAAGGTGCAAAAGAAGTTTATGAAAATGTTGGCTATATTATAGATGATGGAAAAAATAGATTATATACAACTAGTGATACTATCTGTTTTAAAAACGAATATAAAGCAGATATATTGTGTATTCCAGTAACAGGGCATGGCTTAACAATGTCAGCATTTGAAGCAGCATTATATGCAAAAGAAGTAGGTGCAGTTTTAACATTACCAATTCACATGGACAACCCAGCATTTCCACCAGATTATAATTTTATTAAAGAAATGTTTGAAAAATATGAAGTAGAATATGAAATATTAGAAAATGATGAGACAATTGAAATAGAATAGAGGGAAGAATATGATAACAAATTTTTCATTAAATGATAATACCCAAGAAGAAATATTAAAACACTTAGAAACCACATCAAAATTATTAAGCAAGGTTGGAACAGAGTTATCTGAAACACAAAAAGAAAGCATGATATATGCAATGCCAGATTTAGGAATAGCACAAAATGGAACAAGAATGTTAGGAGGTTTTTATACAGGTGCTTGTTATTCCTGGAATTCTGACGTACCATTTGTTCCAGTAGATACTACTGTAAATGTTTGTGGTACTACAGTTTACAAACTAAATCAAAATATAACTGTTCAAGAATTTCAAAAAAGATTAGATAATGTTATGAAAAATAGAGAAACATATTTAAAATATGCTTCTACTCATTTGCCATCACAAATATTGGATTCAATCGATTTAGAAAAAGCAGATAAGTTTTATTGGAATTATAATGTAGGCAATCATTTTGCAATTTTAGCCGAACAAAAGGAGGATAACTCAGAACTTTCAAAAGGGCAATATATGATAGTTCATGCATCTGCAATAGAATTAAAAAAAGATAATTTAAAATATGGATTATATCCTGTAAAGGGTAACTGGTATTATGATGATATTCAAACAATATATGATGATATAGAAAATCGATATTTAAGATATATATATGGAAAAAAAGCTACTCAATTTGCAGAATTAGCTAATATGTTACAAAAAATTAATAAAGATAGAAATAGATATTTTTGTAGAACAGTTTTAGGTGAATTAGCTAGTGAAGAAGTTATTAACTTAAGTCATTATGGAATGCCTGTTAATAATGCTGTATGTATAGGTTGCCAATGGGAGCAAGAAGATTTTACTTTATTAACTGCACCTGGAAATGATATTTTCTTAGTACATCCTAATTTAACAGCATCAAATACTGTTAGATTAAGTAATAAAGAAATCACTTTAACACCACATGGATGTGGAGTTATGCTAAAAAATAGAAGTGATACAATTGTATATTTAGATGATGGAATATTAATTGGAAATAAGCACTTTAAAAAAGGCGAAAGTATTAATATTGGAAATGATGTAACCGTTAGAACAAATAATATGGATTCAGAACATGTAAAGCAACATATAGAAAATGTTCTAGGTAGATGTCCAGGAACAATATATGGACAAATGCATCAACTATTTGCAAGAACGAAATATGGAGATTTTGATTATACTAAAAGAGTTATAGAACCAGAATTATAATAATAAGGAGTTTTTTTTATATGCCAAATTTAATGTTTTTAAGACATGCAGAAACAGAATTAAATAAAGAAGGAATTTTTGCTGGAAGAACAGATTGTAACATAACAAAAGAAGGATTTGAACAAGCAAAAGAAGTTTTAAAAGATGATGAAAAAAACTTTGACTATATTTATTGTTCTCCACTAAAAAGAACAAAGCAAACTTTAGATGCTATTTTGCCTAATAGTAAACCAATTGTAGATGAAAGAATAATTGAAATTTCTATAGGTGAATGGGAAGGGAAGAAAAAAGAAACTTTTGATAAAGATTTAGTAGCTTTATATAGAGTAGGACAATATACTCCACCAGGAGCAGAAACAACACCACAAGTAGATAAAAGAGTTTGCGATTTTATAGAAAGCCTTTTTAATAAATATAAAGGTAATGAAAGAATTTTAATTGTAACACATAATGGGGTTATGAGATCTATAAAAAGAAATTTTGTTAAAAGCTATGAGGATATTATGTCTAAAAATTTAGGACAAATTGTATTAACAGATGAAGATTATAAATATTATTTAGAAAGAATAAAAGATAAAGAAATGGCTAGATGATTAGAGAAAAACTTCTTATGACTTTTAAATAAAATAATGAAATAGAGCAAAATAAAATGGAAGAGGAGTTAGAAAATCTTTTTGAAAATTATTGTCAAAGTTAGACATATGAGTTGATACATTTTAATCTTTGGTGTATAATAAATATGTAATTCTAAGAAAGGGGAGCCAAGTATATGAAAAATAAGATTTATACATTTGAAGAAATAAAAGAAATTACAAAAGTAATATTTGAAAAATATAATATTAAAAAAGCTTATCTATTTGGCTCTTATGCTAGAGAAGAAGCAAAAGAAGATTCAGATATAGATATAATGATAGTAAAAGAAAATTCTAATATAATTACATTATTAAATTTAGCAGAATTTGAAACAGAATTAGAAAAAGAATTAAATAAAAAGATAGATGTAATAATAGAAGAAACATATACAAAAGAAATTGAAAGTGAAAATAAGTATGGAAAACTTGCAAAAGAATTATTTTATAAACAAGTTATAAAGGATAGGAAGGTGTTATATGACTAATTTAGATAGAAAAGCAACAATTTTATTACATATTCAAAAATATTGTACAGAAATAGAAGAAAATTTTAAATTCTTTGGAACACATTTAGAAGTTTTTAAAGAAAATAATATTTTTAGAGATTCAATATCAATGAAAGTTTTTCAAATAGGAGAACTAACAAAAGAATTAGATAAAAATTATAAAGATTTTATAAAAGAAACAGAAAAAGAAGTGCCATGGAAGAATATTATTCGAATGAGAGAAAGATTTGCACATCATTATGGAGATATGAATTTAGAGATTATATTTGATACTGCTTTAAATGATATACCAAAATTAAATAAATTTATACAAAAAGAATTAGGAAATATTGATAATTGAAGTTATATTAAAAATATATAGACAATAAAGTATACCATGTATTGTATTTTAGATATAATTATGGTATAAATAATTTATCGAAAGGCAATATGTTTAAATATTGTGCATAATAAATATAAAGAAGTATTGTCTTTATATAGTTTTGTTATGTATAAAAGTTGTCGACAAAAAATTAACTAAAAATAATATAGTGTACCTAAAATGCCCTTTAAATTTAATATTAATGAATTTATGACTTATTTACATAGGTCTATTTTTTTGCCCAATTTAAAGAATAGATTAATGAAAACAAGCATAGATTTAAACGGAGGTTTAATATGACAATTTATAGGGAATTTGAAAATAATGAAAAAACTATGCAGGAGTTAGTAAAAGAGATAGTTAAAAGATATATAATGTTTCACCATTGTAATTTTGCCACAATAGGTATAGAATCAAACAAACAAGGAATATAGGCTCTAATTTACACAAATGTAGAAGAGGTGAAGAATATGGTTGGTGTAAATAGAGGAGCAATATTAGAGTTTAATAATTATCAAACATTGGGTGAGGAAACAAATTACAAAGTTGCAATATATTTAAGACTATCAAGAGATGATGAAAGTATACGGAGATTCAGAAAGTATTATTAACCAAAGAGAGTTTTTAACTAAATATGTAAAATCTCAAAATAACTGGGAACTGATAGATACATATATAGATGATGGATTTACAGGTACTAACTTTAATAGACCAGACTTTATAAGAATGAAAAAAGATGTAGAAGCAGGAAAAATAAATCTAATAATAACAAAGGATTTATCTAGGCTTGGCAGGGATTACATCGAGACAGGCTACTATTTAGAAAAATATTTTCCAGCCAAAAGAGTTAGATATATTGCAGTAAATGATGGAATTGACACTTACGAAAAAAACAATGGAAATAATGATATGGGAGCTTTTAAATCGGTAGTAAATGATATGTATGCAAAAGACATTTCAAAAAAGGTAAGAACTGCAAAAAAAACAAAAGCAGAAAAAGGAGAGTTTATTGGAGCATTTGCACCTTACGGCTATAAAAAAGCTCCAAATGATATTACAAGACTTGTTATAGATGATAAAGTAGCAGATGTAGTAAGATACATATTTAGTGAATACAACAAAGGAAATGGACTAGCATACATAGCGAGAAGATTAAATGAAAGAAAGGTAGAATGCCCGTCAATTTATAAACAAAGAACTTGCAAATTTCATTGTAAAACTCTTACAGGCTTATGGGGACATGAAACAATAAAAAGCATACTCACAAATAGAGTGTACATAGGAGAATTGATTCAAAGAAAAGGAGAAATGGTAAGTTATAAAGTAAAAAAATACATAAGTTTACCAGAAAGTGAACATACAATAAAAAAGAATGCACATGAACCTATAATAAGTGAAGAAGAATTTAATTTGGCACAAGATATGTTAAAACTAAAAACTCATAAAAGTCATAGTAAACAAACTAAAGAGCATTTATTATCAGGGCTTTTGTATTGTCCAAGATGTGGTAATAAATATAGATACCAAAAGCAAACTGGCTTAAAAGACGATATGGTCGCAATATGCAGTATGTATAATAGATATGGAAAAGAATATTGCACAAGAGTTGCTATTCGAGAAAGCATTTTAGATAAAGCAGTTAAGGATGATTTAAAAGCTATGGCAAAAGAAAAAATAAAAAGTCAAAAACTCATAAGCCTAGAAGAAGTAAATAACATTAGAAAAGACAAAGCCAAGCTAAATAAATCAAAGTTTGATTATGAAAGAAGAATAGCTGAAATAGACAGGATAACAAAAGTAAGCTATGAAGATAAAGTAAATGGAATTTTAACAACTGATGAATTTATAAATATGACAGATAATTATAGAAAAGAAAAAGAAGAATTGCTTATTAAAGTAAAAGAATTAGAAGAAAATTTAAGTACATATAAAGAAACAAAAGAAGATGAACTAACAAAAATTATAAAGAATATAACTGATTTTGACAATGTAGATAAAGAAACAATAGTTAGTTTGATTAATAGAATAGAAGTAATAGATTCAGAGACTATAAAAATTTATTATAAATTCTCTAAATAAAAAAATTTAAGAAATCTATCCTTTTAGCAATTGCTACTGGAATGCAGATGATATCGATAAGATACTAGATACATTAAATAAAAATCAAGTAAAAGTTACTTTTTTTATGGTAGGTGATTGGATAGATAAGTATCCAGAAGCTGTAAAGAAAATTGCAAGTTCAGGACATGAAATAGGAAATCATTCAAATACACATCCACATGTAAACCAAATGACATTAGAAAAAAATGAAGAGCAAATAAAAGAATGTGCAAATAAAATTGAAAAACTAACAGGAAAGAAGAGTACATTATATAGAGGTCCATATGGTGAGTATAATGATATTGTAATAACAGCTGCTAAAAATCAAAACCATAAAACAATTCAGTGGTCATTAGATACTTTGGATTACAAAGGATTAACTGGAGATGAAATGTGGAATAGATTAAAAGATAAATTAAAACAAGGAGATATTGTTTTAATGCATAATGGAACAGACCATACAGCGGATGCACTTGATAAAATTATTAGTAATATAAAGGAAAAGGGATATGAAATTGTTCCAGTTTCAAAGTTAATTTATAATGAAAATTATATAATTGATGCAAATGGTATGCAAAAAATAGAATAAAAAGGAAAATAAAGGATATACTATGGTTTAAGATAAGGAGAAGAGTAAATGTCTTTTATTGGAATTATATGTACACCAAAACAGGAAAGATATATTAAACAAACATTAAATAATAGTATATCATCATCAAATATTATTTTACTAAAAGAAGAAAATATTGATAATTTTAAAAACATTACTTTTGAAACAATAGCAGTATTTTCTAATAAATCAAATACATTTGAAAAAAAAGAAGTTATATTAAAAATAATACAAAAGGCGAAATATATTATTATAAATGCAGATGAAGAAATTACGATAGAAGGATTAGAAAGTATAAAAGCAAATATTATTTCATATGGATTTAATACAAAAAGTATAGTTACCGCATCAAGTGTAGATGACGATAGTATGTTAATTTGTTTACAAAAAGAAATCACAAGTCGTATAGGAAATAAAATAGAAGAACAAGAGATTTTAATTCCAATAGGGCAAGAATGCAAGGCAAATGCTAATACTATTATGGGGGTTATAGCAATTTTATTAGTTTATGAAAATCAACCAATAAATGTTTAAAATCTCATATTTATGCTGTATGGAGCATTCTTCATAAAAAGAAAAAATTTATACAGAATAAGAAATATTGTAAAAAATGGAAAAAATAAACTTTTTATGTAGACAAAACCAAAAAAACGTAGTATAATAGTACTGTACAAGAAAAAAAGTATTCTAAAATATGTACTTAATGAATAAGATACAATAGATAAATTTAAAAATAAGTAGGGAGGAAAAAAATATAATGAATACAAATTATGCGGATAATAACCATTTAATTTTAATGGGAAAGGTAACAAGTGAAAAAAGGTTTAGTCACGAAATTTATGGAGAATGTTTTTACATATTTGATTTGGAGGTACCTCGTTTAAGTGATACAGCTGATATAATACCAGTAACAATTTCAGAAAGATTAATACAAGATGAGAAAATGTCGGTTGGTTCAAAAGTATTAATTAGAGGACAATTTAGGTCTTATAATAGTTATGAAAATGAAAAAAATAAATTAATATTAACAGTATTTGCAAAAGATATTTTTTATGAACAAGAAATTGAAGAACAAATAGAAACAGAGGAGAGTAAAGATTCTACATCAAATGAAGTAATATTAACAGGATATATTTGCAAAAAACCAATATATCGTCAAACACCATTTGGACGTGAAATTGCAGATTTATTATTAGCAGTAAACCGTGCTTATAATAAATCAGACTATATACCAGCTATTGCTTGGGGTAGAACTGCAAGATTTTGCCAAAACTTAGAAGTAGGAACAGAAGTAAAAGTAACAGGACGTGTTCAATCAAGAAGTTATGAGAAAAAATTTGAAGATGGAACATCTATTACAAAAGTTGCATATGAAGTATCTATAGGAAGTTTAGAAGTAATAGATGAAAAAGAAGATGCAGGAGAAGAAAACAACCAAGAAGCAATGTAAAAAATATATAAAGAAAAGCCAGAGTAAAACTCTGGTTTTTTTGTTTTAACAAATCGATTGTAGGGGCATCGTTTGTGGGAATGCATCGTAGGATAGACACCGCTGTGCCCTTTTTTAATTAACAAAAAATCATCATAGGACATATTATAAATAGCATAAAATAAAACTAAGGAGGAATTTAATATGTTAGATGGAAAATATAGTTGTAGTCTTAATACACCTATGGGAGGAATAAACGGAACTATAACATTACAAACAAGAGGAAATAATGTGATTGGAACACTAGAAACAATGGGAATGAAAAATAGTTTTAATGGAACAATAACAAAAGAAAATGAATGCAACTTTAAAGGAAACTTTAGTACACCAATGGGAGCGATAAACTATACTGCAATATGCAGTGTAAATGGAAATATGTTGCAACTTATGACTAATACCAATAAAGGAAACTTTACAATACAAGGAAAAAGAATATAAGAAAATAGCTATCTAATTTAAAAGTTAGATAGCTATTTTAAATTGTTACAGAAAAAATGGATTGTAGGGGCATCGTTTGTGGGAATACACCGTAGGACATGACACCACTGTGCCCTATGTATCGATAGCTCTTTTAAAATATCTGCATTGACAAAACAAGTATATAGGGATAAAATATAGACATAAATTAACCTATAAATAGTATAAAAGGGGATAGATAATGGAAAAAATAGCAGTATTAATACCATGTTATAATGAAGAACTAACAATTGAGAAGGTAATAAAAGATTTTAGAAAAGAGTTACCAGATGCAGATATATATGTATATGATAACAATTCAAAAGATAAAACAGCTGAAATTGCGGTTGCTAATGGAGCAATTGTAAAACATGAATATAGGCAAGGGAAAGGAAATGTTGTAAGAACAATGTTTAGAGAAATTGAAGCAGATATTTATGTTATGGTAGATGGAGATGATACATATCCTGCTGAATTTGTTCATAAACTAATAGAACCAATAAGAACAGGTGAGGCAGATATGACAATTGGAGATAGATTATCTAATGGAACATATCAAGAAGAAAACAAAAGACATTTCCATGAATTTGGTAACAATCTAGTAAAAAAATCAATAAATGTATTATTTAGAACAAAATTAAAAGATATTATGACAGGATATAGAGCATTTAATAAAATGTTCGTAAAAAATATGCCAGTTATGACACCAAAATTTGAAATAGAGACAGAGATGTCATTATATGCACTAGATAAAAAATACATTATAAAAGAAATACCAATTGTATATAGAGATAGACCAGATGGCAGTGTATCAAAATTAAACACAGTTAGTGATGGAATAAAAGTAGTAAAAACTATTGTAAATATGTTTAAAAATTACAAACCATTACAATTCTTTACACTAATTGCATCTATTTTATTTGTATTTGCATTAATCATTGGAATACCAGTAATTGTAGAATTTATAAAAACTAGATATATTACAAAAGTTCCATCAGCAATACTTGCTACAGGAATAGTAATATTATCTGTAATTATGGGACAATGTGGAGTAATTTTACATACAGTTGTAAAAAATCATAAAGAAAATTATGAGCTAAATTTATTACGATATAAACAACTAGAAGAATTAAAAAAATAAAGGGGGAAACAACATGAAAAAAGCGATTTTAGGAAGTTTGGGACTTGCCATATTACATTCTATTCTATTTTATGGGCAAGATTTTGGAATTTCAGTATTACTATTTACAGTTATAAGTGTATTTTTATTAATAGCATTTTTACAAAAATGTGGTAAAGTCAAAAATAAAAATGCAGTATATTTAGCATTTCCAATTATATTATTAAGTAGTACATATTTTATTTATAACAATGAATTTTTTTCTACCTTAAATGTATTTGTTATACCAATATTATTAGGAATTATGGTAGTATGGGCATGTGTTGATACATTTAAATTACGTGAATTATTTGGAAAGTCAATTAATCTAGTAATAGGTTCTTTAGAATTTATACCAAATGCAATTAGTTTAATTAAAGCATCCATTATAGGAGATAAAAAAGAAGCAAAAGAAGAACAAAAGCAAGATAAGCATAAAAATGCAAAACTTATTGGTATTGGAATAGTATGTTCATTACCATTATTGCTTATTATTCTTGCATTATTAGTATCAGCAGATGGAGTATTTGCAAATGCATTTGATGTAATTTTTAGTAAGATAGAATTCATATTTACAAGTGACTTTATTATAGAATTAATTGGTAGGTTAATTGTAATAGCTCTAGTATTCATATATATTGTATGTATTTTATATAACATATTTAACAAAAATAGTGCTTTTCAAAGAGAATATAAGGAAAAGAATATTTTAAAATCTCATATAAATCCTGTTATTATAAACACTATTTTGACAATTATTAATGTAGTATATTTAGCTTTTACTGTAATACAATTTATATATTTATACTCATACATATTTTCAGATGCACATTTAAATGCTACACTAAATTTGGCACAATATGCAAGACAAGGTTTCTTCCAATTAATGGTTATTACAATAATCAATTTTGCAATCATATTATTAACAAATGAGAATCAAAAGAAAGAAGAGACAAAAAATAAATATACAAAATGGATGAATGTAACTATGTGTATATTTACAATTGTTATTGCAATTTCAGCCTTTATGAGAATGCGTTTATATGAAAGTGAATATGGTTATACATTTTTAAGACTAATGGTATATGTTATTCTAATTACAGAAATAATTGCTATTATACCAACTATTTTGTATATATTAAGGCAAAAGGTAAATTTATTAAAAGCATATTTAGTAATAGGAATTGCAATGTATGTTGTTACTAATTTTGCAAATATAGATTATCTAATTGCAAAAAATAATATAAATAGAGCAATGAACAAAATGCCAGGAGAATTTGTAAGAGAAATCGATACTGATTATTTAATACAAAATTTAGGAACAGATGCAGTTTCTGAAATTGTATATTTATATAGTACTACAGAAGATGAAAGAGACAAAAGAAGAATTAACAATTACTTATACAACATGTATCAAGATGTAAAAGAACGTAGAAATATACAAGAATGGAACTTATCAAAAGATAGAGCAAAAAAAATATTAGAGCCATTAAACTTAGAGTACCAAGGATATAATTCAAACAGAAATTACAATAATATATAAGGGGAGAAAAACAATGGATGAAACAAGTAGTGCATTATTAAATTTAATAAATGATATTCAAGTAACAAATGAAAATGAAGAAATTTTAGATGATATAAGAGAAGCTATTAATAATGGAGATATGGGATTGGCACTAGAAAAAATGGATGGACTATCAAGTGATGTAAAAGAACAACTAAATTCTGTTTTTGCTACAAAGCAAGAAGAAAATGCTGAGAAAAAGAAAACATATCCAGAAGAATTAAGTGATGAAGAATTAGAAGAAATATATATTGGGTTATTATTAGATAACCCAGAAGCAATAGTTAAATATTATTTTGTTTTTGATGAGTGCTATTTTGAAAATCCAGAATTATTAAACTTGTATAAGAGAATATTATTTACAGATGGTGAAAGCTATGCACCAGAAATAGCTAAAAAAGGGTTTAACTTTCCAAGAGATACAGAAGATACAGACGCTTTTGCAGAAGAAGTAAGGGAAAAAGCATTAGAATTTGATTATGGAATAGAACAAGCATATGTAGAATTAAAGAAACTGTTTACATTAAGAAAACATTATATAGAAGTTCCAATTAAACATATTCAAGATAAAATTGTAGAAATTGCAAATTATAAATTATATGATGATATGTCTGTAGAAGAAGTAGAAAGTGCAGTAGAACAAGTAAATGCTACAAACAAGTTTAAACGTGCTATTTTAAATATGGATTTAACAAAGTTTTTAGAAGAGGGAAATAATAACCTAACAAATGGGTTAGATTATCCATTTCCTATTTTATCTAGTGTGTTTAAGGGGATTAGAAAAGGAGAAACAACAGCTTTTGCTATGCCATCAAATGCAGGGAAAAGTAGGTTTACCATTAACATAGCAGCATATACAGCATTTGTACATAAGAAAAAAGTACTAGTTATATCAAATGAGATGTCAGAAGAAAAAATGAGGCTTTGTCTAATAACCACAATTCTAAACAATCCAGAAATTCAAAAAATTCATGGATATAAACTTCATAAAACAGAAGGAGAGCTATTAGAATTTAAGTTTATACCAGATGATCCTAAAAAAGTAAAAGTAGATGGAAATGGCTTTATTTTACAAGAAGAAAAAGAAACTAAAAAAGATTTTGTAAAAAGGCTATTAAAAGTATCAAAAGAATTTAAAGATACAATTGCAGTTACAGACTGGGTAAACAAGCAAATTAACAATTCTATTTATTTTATCAATATAACAGACCACACAAATGATGAATTACGAAAAGTTATAATGAATTATTACTATAAAGAAAAAATAGAATATGTATTTTATGATACTTTAAAAACAGATGTAGACAACATTGGAAATGGAGAGGAACTAAAGAAAACAGCCACAATCCTTTCTAATTTAGCCCAAAACTTTAACATGTTTATTTTTGCAACATTACAACTAGCGGAAAGTTCTACTTTACCTGTAAATTTAACAGTAAATGACTTAGCAGTTAGTAGAACAGTAAAGGAAGTATTAGATACATTATGCTTAATAAAACAAATTAACAGAGAAAACCTAAAAGAATATGAGTATTCTTTAGAAGAAGTAGACACGAAGTTTTTTAATTTAGAAAATGTAAAAGACCCAGATGTACGCTATTATGCATGTGTTGTAGACAAAAATAGAGCAGGAGCAAAACCACATTTAGTATTTAAGCTAAACCTAGCATATAATAGTTGGGAAGAATTAGGGTATATTAGACTAAAACAGGGTAAATAAGAAAGTAACGAAAAATGAACTTCTTTCATAATATATACAAAAATGAAAGGAGTTTATTTTTTATGGATTATGAAGTAATGATGAATGGTAATGTTAGAATTGGTATGTATGCACCAGATTTTGAAGCACAAACAACAATGGGAGATATATGTTTAAATGATTACAAGGGACGTTGGTTAGTCCTATTTTCTCATCCAGGGGACTTTACCCCAGTATGCACAACAGAAATAATAGCATTTAGTAAGGCAAATACATATTTTAAAGAAAGAAATGCAGAACTTTTAGGTTTAAGTGTTGATAGTAATGCATCACACTTAGCATGGTTGTATGATATTTATTGTAGAACAGGAATAAAAGTACCATTTCCAATAATTGCAGATAGAAATGGAACAATTGCTAGAAAATATGGTATGATATCGAATGACGTTAGTAATACTGAAACAGTTCGTAATGTATTTATTATTGATGATAAAGGAATAGTTCGTGCTATATTAGTATATCCAATGAATGTAGGAAGATGTATTCCAGAAATACTTAGATTATTACAAGCATTACAAATAGCAGATTGTAATAAAGGTGCTACACCTGCAAATTGGTGTCCATATGAACCAATGATTGTACCAATGCCACAAACGTTTCAAGGATTAGAAGAAAGAATGAACGAGATTAACAAAAATCGAAATGGATTTAATTGGTACTTAAGTTTTAAGCAACCTGAAGAATGCTGTAATAGGAGTATAGAAGAGACAAAAGCAAAGGAGATTGAAGCAAAACAAGAAATTAAATAATAAAATTAAAAAAGCAAATAGAAATTGAAAAAATGACCATACTAACTAAATAAAAGGAGGTCATTTTTTATGGATAAAAATCAAACAATTAATTGTACAGTAACAAGCTGTAAATATAACAAAAATGGAGAAAATTTATGTTCATTAGAACAAATTATTGTTACACCAATACAAAATTGTAACACAAAACAACCAGATGAATCAATGTGCTCAAGCTATAGCTATGATGAGAATTAAGAAAAATAGCAAAATTCAAAAATATGTAAGATTTCTATTGACAATGAAAGCCGAAATGTGCTAATATATACATTGTCAATAGAAATGCGGATGTGGCGGAACTGGCAGACGCGCTGGTCTTAGGAACCAGTGTCACCGACGTGGAGGTTCGAGTCCTCTCATCCGCACCAGTCTGGGTGTTCTTATAGGATTTAACGTCTTATAAGAACACTTTTTATTATAAATGTTACCCCGTATTACATTACGGGGTGGCGTGGCTGTCGCTTCGCCACATACTTATTTACATAGTTTATTAGATATCCAAATCATAATGGACACGAGAAAATTTTAAGCATATTAAAGAGAAGATCAAATAAATTTTCTACAATTACCAAAAATGTATTGATATTTTTCTAAAGGTGTAATATAATTGTAATGATTTTGTAACAAAAAAGATACAATAAATAAAACACTTTAGAAGGGATAGATATCAATGTTTGGGTTTGGACAAGATATAGGAATAGATTTAGGTACAGCAACAGTAATTGCATATGTAAAAGGAAAAGGAATTGTATTAAGAGAGCCTTCAGTAGTAGCAATAGACAATAAAACAAAGGATGTATTAGCAGTAGGGCAAGAAGCAAGAAGAATGCTTGGAAGAACACCAGGAAATATTGTTGCAACAAGACCATTAAAAGATGGTGTTATTTCAGACTATACAGTAACTGAAAAAATGCTAAAACATTTTATAAATAAAGTATGTGGAAAATTTATTTTTGCTCCAAGAATTATGATTTGTATACCATCACAAGTAACAGAAGTAGAAAGAAAAGCTGTTATTGATGCAGCATCACAAGCAGGAGCAAGAAAAGTATATTTAATAGAAGAACCAATTGCAGCAGCAATAGGTGCAGGGATAGATATTTCAAAACCATGTGGAAATATGATTGTAGATATTGGTGGAGGAACTACAGACGTTGCTGTTATTTCATTAGGAGGAAGTGTTGTAAGTACTTCATTAAAAGTTGCAGGAGATAAGTTTGATGAAGCTATTGTAAAATATATTAAAAGAAAACACAATGTAATAATTGGAGAAAGAACAGCAGAAGATTTAAAAGTAAATATAGGTTGTGTATACCCTAAAATTCAAGATATAGAAATGGATATTAGAGGAAGAGATTTAACAACAGGACTTCCAAAAACAATTACTATATATTCAAGTGAAATGATGGAAGCACTTACAGAACCTGCAATGATGATTGTAGATGCAGTACATTCTGTATTAGAAAGAACACCACCAGAGCTTGCATCAGATATTAGTGATAAAGGAATTTACATGACAGGTGGAGGATGCTTAGTAGATGGCTTAGATAAACTATTACAAGAAAAGACTGGTATTGGTGTAATGATTGCGCAAGATGCAGTATCTTGTGTAGCATTAGGAACAGGAAAAGCATTAGATAATTTAGATTCACTAGATGGAAAAACAAAATTATAATATAATGTAAAAGGCGGAAAGGAATTTCCGCCTTTTAGTGGGGAGAAGGGTATGAAAACAGTAGCATTTTATACATTACGGTTGTAAGGTAAACCAATATGAGACAAATGCAATGAAACAGAAATTTATAGAAGCAAACTATGAAATTGTAGATTTTGAAGATAAAGCAGATATTTATGTGGTAAATACTTGCACAGTAACAAACATGTCAGATAGAAAATCTAGGCAAATTATTAGAAGAGCAAAAGAAAAAAATCCAAAATCTATTTTAGTAGTTACAGGGTGCTATGCACAAGTGGCAAAAGAAGAGTTATCCAAAATAGAAGATATTGATATTGTAATTGGAAATCAAGAAAAAAAGGATATTATTTCATACATAAAAGATTACGAAAAAGAAAAACAAGAACATATTTCAGATATATTATATGAAAAGGAATTTGCAGAATTTGGAACAACTGTATATACAGACAAAACAAGAGCAGTTATAAAAGTACAAGATGGATGTGATAGGTTTTGTTCATATTGTATTATACCATATGCAAGAGGAAGAATAAGAAGTAGAAAGCCAGAAGAGGTAGTTTTAGAAATAGAAGAAATAGCAAAAAAGGGAATTAAGGAAGTAGTAATTACTGGAATACACCTAGCATCCTATGGAAGGGAATGTACTCATAAATTATCATTACTAGATTTACTAAAACAAATTAACGAAATACATGGAATAGAGCGTATTCGTTTAGGGTCATTAGAGCCAACTTTAATGAAAGAAGAATTTATAGAAGAATTAGTAAAACTATCTAAAATCTGCAATCATTTTCATTTATCATTACAAAGTGGATGTAATGAAACATTAGCTAGAATGAATAGAAAATATACCGTAGAAGAATTTGAAAAAGGAATACAACTAATTAGAAAAAAATATCTAGACGTATCTTTAACAACAGATATTATAGTAGGATTTCCAGGTGAAACAGAAGAAGAATTTGAAAAAACATATGAATTTTTGCAAAAAGTAGGATTTTATAAAATGCATGTATTTCCTTATTCTGCTAGAAAAGGAACAAAAGCAGCACAAATGCCAAACCAAATATCAGGAGATATAAAAGAGAAAAGAAGTAAAAGGTTAATAGAACTTTCAAATAAGAATGGAGAAGAACAAAATAGGACATATATTGGTAAAGAATTAGAAGTATTATTTGAAGAAAGAGACGGGAAATACATAAAAGGTCATACAACAAACTATATTATGGTATATGTAGAAACAGATGATAATTTACTTCAAAATACTATAAAAAAAGTAAAAATAACAGATGTTATGGGAGAACATTTAATAGGACAATTAGCAAAGTAATATAAACGTAACAATTCCGTAATAAATATTTAACAATAAAAATGTCGAAAACTATTGAATAAAAGTAAACAATGTAGTATAAATAGGTTAAAAGAAGTAAAAATACAAAGGAGGAATATAGCATGAGTGAAAAAATAATGGGTGGAGTAGAAATAACAGAATCAGGATTACCAGCAAAAGTAGGAATGTGGCCTAAAGTTAAAGCATTTTTATTCCAAGAAATAAAAGTAGAATTAACACCAGCACAACAACAATTCCAAAATGACTTAAATGACTTTTTACATATAGAACTTACATGGCAAGATTTTCATGATTTCTTATTTCAAGAAATTCATTTTGGAAAAAAGAAAAATAAATAATTTAAACAAAAAAGATGGTTTTAAGGTAAACTTAAAATCATCTTTTAACGTTTTCTTAAAACTTCTTAAGAAATTATGAAATTTAATCTAAAAACCAAAAATATATGTATAATATAAACGAAAGAAAGGGAGGAAACATATGGAAATATTAAAAGTAGAACATTTATCAAAAATTTATGGAAAAGGAGACACTAGTGTAAAGGCAATTGATGATATTTCATTTAGTGTAGAAGAGGGAGAATTTGTTGCAATTATTGGTCCATCTGGTTCACGGAAAATCTACAATGTTACACATTTTAGGAGGGGTAGATAGACCAACATCAGGAAAACTGTATATAAAAGGAGAAGACATATATTCATTAAACAATGATGAGCTAGCAATATTTAGAAGAAGAAATATTGGGCTTATTTATCAATTTTATAATTTAATCCCAATTTTAAATGTAGAAGAAAATATATCTTTACCAGTATTATTAGATGGCAAAAAAGTAGATGAAAAACGACTACAAGAGATTATTAAAACTTTAGGATTAGAAGAAAGAATAAAACACTTACCAAACGAATTATCTGGTGGGCAACAACAACGTGTATCTATTGGAAGAAGTTTGATTAATGACCCTGCAATCATTTTAGCAGATGAACCAACTCGGAAATTTAGATAGCAAAAATTCTAGTGAAATATTAGAATTATTAAAATACTCTAATAAAAAGTATAATCAAACATTAATTATGATTACACACGACCTAAATATAGCTCGTGAGGCAGATAGAATGATTAAAATTCAAGATGGAAAAATATATAGTGATGAAAAAATTAATTAGAAAAGGAGACTAAGATGAATATATTAAAAAGGTTAACTACCAATTACTTGAAGAAAAACAAAAAAAGAACTCTTGTAACAATCATTGGTATTATTCTATCTGGAGCTATGATTACAGCAGTTGCAACACTTGCTGTTTCTTTCCAAGGCTTTTTGTTAGATGTAGAAATTAGCCAAGATGGCGCATGGGAAGCAATATTTAAAGATGTAGATACAAATGATATAGAAAAAATAGAAAATGACAATAGGTTTTCTAAAACGATGCTAATGACACCAGTTGGAATGGCAAAAAATACATATTCTGATGACCAATTTTTGTATATAAAAGCATATGACAAAAATGCATTAGAAAATATGAAAATTCGTTTAATAGAGGGAAGTTTACCACAAAATGAAAACGAAATTGTATTAAGTAGAAGTTTTTTTGATGGTAAAGAAAATGAGCCCAAAATAGGAGATACTATTACATTAGATATAGGAAAAAGAATGAGTGAAGGACATGAATTAATTAGTGAGAAACCAGAAGAAAATGAAACGTTTATACATGAAAAAACACTAAACTATGTGGTTTGTGGAAAAATAGAAAAACCAGATTTTGAAAGTTCAAGAGATGCTTATACAAGTCGGAGTTACATTATTAGAAGGAAAAAACAAAAGATCTTCTAAAAATGTAGATATTGGAGTAATTTCAAAAAAGGTAAAAAACTTGTATAAAGATACAAAGGAAATAGCAAATGATTTAGGGCTATATAGCACATCAAAAATAGGAGATAAAGTATATAATTTAAAATATAATACATATGTATTAGCTTACAAAGGAGTAAATGGTACAAGTGGATTTAATGAAATGCTATATTCAGTTTGTGGAATATTAATAGCAGTTATTATGATAGGCTCTATTTTAGTAATATATAACAGTTTTGCAATTTCAGTATCTGAAAGAAAGAAACAATTTGGTATGCTTTCATCTGTTGGAGCAACTAAAAAGCAAATTAGAAAATCAGTTATTTATGAAGGCGCAATTTTAGGAAGTATAGGAATTCCAATAGGAATTATATCTGGAATTTTAGGAATAGGAATTACATTAAATATTGTAAATAATTTATTAAAACCGATGTTTGTAGAAAATATGGCAGATATATCATTACATTTAGTAGTATCTTGGCAAGCAATAGTAATTGCGGCAGTACTTATTTCTATTACTATATATCTATCTGTTGTAATACCTGCAAAACGTGCAAGTAAAGTATCTCCAATAGAATCAATTAGAGGAAATAATGAAATAAAAATGAAGGCAAAAAAATTAAGAACTCCTAAAATATTTAGAAAAATATTTGGAATAGAAGGAGAAATGGCGTTAAAAAATCTAAAAAGAAGCAGAAAGAAATATCGTACAACAGTAATTTCACTTATGATTAGCATTGTGTTATTTATATCTGTAAGTGGATTTGTAGGTTATATGTATGGTGGATTTGATTCAATGTATAAGAGTGTAGATTACGATTATTTAATAAGAGTTTATGGAGCTAGTAATGAAGGTAAAGATGAGCAAATAAAAGAACTAAGAAATGAAATAGAAAATTCTAAAAATATTGATAAATTATCTATTATTGATAGCACATATGGAATAACTGATCTTCCAAAAGAGAAACTAAATTCTAATATGAAAAATGCAATTGAAGAGAAAAAGGGTGTTAAAGAACTATTTTATGAAAAAGATAATGCTTATGAAATTACTGTAAGAGCCATTACATTAAATGAAAAGCAAATGCAAGATTACCTAAAGAAAGTAGGAGTATCTAGCTTAAAAAGCGAGGAAGTAATTTTAATTAACTATGTAGATATGATTACAAATGCACATATTGAAGGGGAACTTACTTCTTATAAAGCGAAAGATGATTTTACATTTAAATTAAATAACTATGAAGAAGAGGAAGAAAACAAACAAGAAGTTAAAAAAACATATAAATTAGCAAAAGTTACAGATAAAATGCCATTTGGTATAGAAAATATAGGTGGACCAGAATTAATTATTGTTATGAATGATGAAGAATTTAAACAATTACAAGAACAAAATTCTACAACAATGGTATTTACTGCAAAAAATGAAAAAGATATAGAAAATGAATTAAAACAAATTGAAAATCAATATACAGATTTAAGTATGTATGTTGAAAACATAAAAGAACAAGTACAGCAACAACGAAATTTAAAACTAATAATAAATATCTTCTTATATGGATTTATAGCACTAATTTCAGCAATTGGAATTGCTAATATATTTAATACAATATCTACAAATATAATTTTAAGAAAACGTGAATTTGCAATGCTAAAATCTATAGGAATGACAGAAAAAGGATTCAAAAAAATGCTAGATTTAGAGTGTTTCTTCTATGGAACAAAAGCATTGTTGTTTGGTTTACCAATTGGAATTTTAATTTGCTATTTTATAAACAGAGGATTTGGAAACTTAATAGAATTTGCATTTAATTTACCTTGGAGTAGTATAATTATTTCTATTGTAAGTGTGTATTTAGTAGTATTTATAACTATGCTATATTCAAGTAGCAAAATAAAAAAAGAAAATATTATAGATGTTTTACGTGATGAAAATATTTAGAAAAATATTTATTGTTAATTTATGACTACAAGTAATAGTATAAAAATAACCACGAACCGTCGCCATTCCCCAATGAAACTGTACAAAATGCTTGCGCATTTTGACGGTTTCTATTGGTCCCCACTTATGGCTCCGAGATTCTTCGTGGTTATTTTTATACTATTACTTGTTATTGCAAACTAAATTAAGTAAAAAAGAATAAAAATTAAAAAAAGGCACACCTTATTTATGAGGTGTGTTTTTATGAATAATGAGTTTAATAATAAAAAAATTAGCAATGAAAAAAGAAAAGAAAATATAGAACAAGCAAGAAATGATTTTGGAGTAGAAGTGGGGGAAGATAGTACAAAATATGGTGAATTTGTTTCTTCCTATTTTGCTTGGATACCACTTCCAGAACAAAAAGAAAAAGCAAAAGAATTACAAAATATGACGAAAAATGATAAAAAACAAAGAAAATAATAGATTGATAAAAATAATTTAGAACAGTTGGAATAAATATTCTAAAATCGGAATATATTATAATTAGATTTATTTGAAGTTTTTGATAGATCTATTTATAATATATTCGTAGGTCAAAGAAAGTCAAAGTCAAAAAGGAGGAACACAAAATGAGGGTATCTGATATTATAGAAGAATTTATAAAAGACTTATTAAAAGATGAAGATGACTATGTAGAAATTCAAAGAAATGAACTTGCAGAACAGTTCAATTGTGTTCCATCACAAATAAACTATGTTATACAAACTAGATTTAAACCTTCACAAGGATATTATGTAGAAAGCAAACGTGGAGGTGGAGGGCATATTCGTATAAAAAAGGTAAACATTACTAAAAGTAATTACCTAATGCATATTATTGCAAGCATGGAAGAAGAAATTACAGCAGGGGAAGTAGATATTTATTTAAGTAATTTTCTATCATATGAAATGATTACAGAAACTGAAGCAAAGCTATTAAAAGTTGCAACTAGTGATAACGTGCTAACAGTTCCAGCTGAATTAAGAGATGCACTAAGAGCAAATATTTTTAAAAATATGCTTTTAAATTTAGTGGAGGATTAAAATTTAAACAACTCTTAGAAAATAATATATAAATTTACACGAAGAATCTCGGAGCCATAAGTGGGGACCAATAGAAACCGTCAAAATGTGTTTACACATTTTGTACAGTTTCATTGGGGAATGGCGACGGTTCGTGAAAATTTATATATTATTTCCTAAGAGTATAGATAAAATATAATTTAAAAGGAGTGATTTTTATGTTATGTCAAAATTGTGGAGAAAATGAAGCAAATGTAAGATATACACAAATTATTAATGGAGTAAAAAAGGAAATGGCACTTTGCGAAAAGTGTAGTAAAGAACTAGGAATTACTGATATAGATTTCGACTTTAATATGCCAATTAATTTATCTAGCTTTTTAGGAGAAGTATTTGGAAATAGCGAAGACAGTATCTTACCAGAATTTACAAAAACAAAAGAATTACAATGTGACCAATGTGGTATGACATATGATGAATTTATAAATACAGGAAAGTTTGGTTGTAGTAATTGTTATGATACATTTCAAAATAAACTTAATCCAATTCTAAAAAATTTACAAGGAGCAAATGAGCATGTTGGAAGAAAAGGTAAAGTTACAAAAACAGAATTAAATTTAGAGAACAAAAACGAAGAAAAACCAAAGCAAAAATCTAAAATAGATACATTAAAAGAAAACCTAAAAATAGCAATTAAAGAAGAAAGATATGAAGACGCAGCTAAAATAAGAGATGAAATCAAAAAAATAGAAGAAAAATAAAGGGAGGAAATGATATGTTAAATTGGTATTTGCAAAATGGAAAAGAATCTGATGTGGTTGTTAGCTCACGAATTAGACTTGCAAGAAATTTAAGCAATTTTCCGTTTGTAACAAAACAAACAAAAGAAACAAGACATGAATTAGAAGAAACGATAAAAGAAATTGTACCAGATTTAGGATATAATCTTAAATTTGTAAAACTACAAGATATGGATGAAATTACAAAAATGTCACTACTAGAAAAGCACTTAGTAAGTCCAAATTTTGTTATGAATAAAGAAAATACAGGAGCAATGCTAATAAATGATGATGAAAACATATCGGTTATGATAAATGAAGAAGACCATTTACGAATACAAGTAATGACAGCAGGGTTAGATATAGAAAATTTAATGAATTTTTGTACAGAATTAGATGAAAAAATAGGGAAGCTTTTACCATATGCATATAATGAAAAATATGGATTTTTAACATCATGTCCAACAAATGTGGGAACAGGCTTAAGAGCATCTGTTATGGTACATTTACCGGGACTTGCAAGAACAGGAAATATTAATAAAATATTAGAAGTTATTAATAGTTTTGGAATGAATATACGAGGAATTTATGGTGAAGGTTCAAAAGTAGCTGCTGATATGTATCAAGTATCTAATAAGCAGACATTAGGTATATCGGAAGCAGAAATTGTAAAGAACTTACAATTAATTACTGAAAAAATAATAGAACAAGAGAGATTAGCAAGAAAAATTTTAGCACGAGATAGCATTGAACTAGAAGATAAAGTATATCGTGCATATGGTGTATTAACAAATGCTAAAAAAATATCTTCAGAAGAGGCAAGAGATTTACTATCAGAAGTAAAATTAGGAACAGATTTAGGTATAATACAAGAATTAACAGACTTGAAAGTAAAAAAATTAGAACTTTATACAAAGCCTGCAAATTTACAAAAATACTTAGGAAAACAAATAGACTCATATGAAAGAGATATAAAACGTGCAGAAGTAATAAAACAAATTATAGGGGAGGAATAAAAATGACATATAAATTTACAAATAGTGCTGAAAAAGCAATTGAAATTGCAAATGATATAGCTTTAGAATTAGGACATAACTATATTGGAACAGAACATATTTTATATGGGTTAGTAAAAGAAGAAACGGGTGTTGCAAGTAAGGTATTACAAAACCAAAATGTTAAACCAGAAGCAGTATTACAACAAATAGAAGAGCTAATTGGAAAAGAAGAACCTACTTCAAATGATACTACAGTTGGCTTTACACCAAGAACAAAAAGAGTAATTGAAAATGCATTTCGTGAAGCAAGAAAATTAGGTTCGGATTATATTGGAACAGAGCATATTTTAATTGGAATTATGAGAGAAGGAGATAGTGTAGCAGTTAGAATTATGCTAGACTTAGACGTAAATCCGGGAAAACTATATAATGAAATAGTAAAAGTGATTAATGAAGACGAAAATGCACAAGGACAAGCAGAAACTAAAACAAATAAAAAGCAAACAGGAAGTTTTAATCAAACCCAAACTTTAAACCAATTTGGAACAGATTTAACAAAACAAGCATCAGATGGAAAGCTAGATCCAATAGTAGGAAGAAAAGAAGAAATAGAAAGGCTAATTCAAATTCTATCTAGAAGAACAAAAAATAACCCATGTTTAATTGGAGAGCCGGGAGTAGGAAAAACAGCAGTAGTAGAAGGATTAGCAGAAAAAATTATACAAGAAGATGTACCAGAAATGTTAAAAAACAAAAGAGTAGTAACATTAGACATTTCTAGTATGGTAGCAGGAGCAAAATATAGAGGAGATTTTGAAGAAAGAATTAAAAAATGCTTAAATGAAGTAAAAAAAGTAGGTGATGTAATCCTATTTATAGATGAAATACACACAATTGTAGGAGCAGGTTCAGCAGAAGGTGCAATAGATGCAGCAAATATTTTAAAACCACTACTTGCAAGAGGAGAAATTCAGCTAATAGGTGCAACAACTTTAAATGAATATAGAAAATATATTGAAAAAGATGCAGCACTTGAAAGAAGATTTAGTCCAGTTACTGTAAACGAGCCAACAAGTGAAGACACAATTCAAATCTTAAAAGGAATTCGTGATAAATACGAAGCACATCACAATGTAAAAATTACAGATGAAGCAATAAAAGCAAGTGTTAATTTATCAGTTAGATATATAAATGATAGATTTTTACCAGATAAAGCAATAGACTTAATTGATGAAGCAGCATCAAGAGTTAGAATGAGAACGTACACACAACCAGACAGTTTAAAAAAATTAGAATCTTCAATAGAAGAAACAAAAAATGAAAAAGAAGAAGCAATACGTACTCAAGACTTTGAAAAAGCCGCAACTTTAAGAGATAAAGAACATGAATTAAAAGAAAAATTAGAAAAAGAGCAAAATAAATGGAACAATAAAAACACAAAAAACATAACAGAAATTACAGAAGAAGAAATTGCAGAAGTAATTGCGAGCTGGACGGGAATTCCTGCGAAAAAATTAACAGAAGATGAAAATGAAAAATTAAAGCATTTAGAAGAGGAACTTCATAAAAGGGTAATAGGACAAGAAGAAGCAGTAACAGCAGTATCTAAAGCTATAAGAAGAGGCAGAGTAGGATTAAAAGACCCAAAACGTCCAATAGGATCATTTATGTTTTTAGGACCAACAGGTGTGGGAAAAACAGAACTATCTAAAGCACTAGCTGCAAGCTTATTTGGTGATGAAAATGCTATGATTAGAATAGATATGTCAGAATATATGGAACAACATTCAGTATCAAAATTAATAGGTTCACCTCCAGGATATGTAGGTTTTGATGATGGTGGACAGCTAACAGAAAAGGTAAGAAGAAAACCATATTGTGTTATTTTATTTGATGAAATAGAAAAAGCACATCCAGATGTTATGAATATGTTACTTCAAATATTAGAAGATGGTAGGTTAACAGATTCACAGGGAAGAACAGTTAATTTTAAAAATGCAGTAATTATTATGACATCTAATATAGGAGCAAGATTTATTACAGAAAATAAAAAATTAGGCTTTGCAGGTAGTATAGACGATACAAAAAAAGAAGATGAGAAAAACTATGAAGAAACAAAAAAAGAAGTATTAGCAGAACTAAAAAAACAATTTAGACCAGAATTTATTAACCGTATTGATGAAATTATAGTATTCCACAAATTAACAGATAACGAAATAAGTAGTATTATTGATATAATGCTAAATGAAGTACAAAAAAGATTACAAGATAGCAATATAGAAATAAAAATAGATAAATCTGTAAAAGAATTGATTGCAAAAGAAGGAACAAACAAATCTTATGGAGCACGTCCATTAAGAAGAACAATTCAAAATTTACTAGAAGATAAAATAGCAGAGGCAATTTTAGATGGAAAAGTAAAACCAGAAAAAGTTGCAAAGATTAGTGCAAAAGAAGGAAATGTAGTTATAAAGTAAAAACAAATGTAGGGGCACATTTAAAGGGAATACATCGTAGGACATGACATCATTGTGCCTCTTATAAAAATGCTAAGTTAAATTATAAGGTGTAGGGGCGAGCAATTTCTTGTCCGAGAGGCGTAAATCTATTCTTCTTATATAGGGTTTACATGTACAATAGTTTTATAAACTTTATCTAATTTTGTAATATCTTGTTCTAAAGAATCTGCTAATTTGTGGCTATCAAAAGTAGAAAGATTACCATCTACATATATAGTTAGAACAATAATGTATTGGTATCCTACTGGAGTAGAAGAAATCTCATCTAAATTTTTAATATCTTTATAACTATGTGCAATATCTAGAATCATCTTTTCAGTAGTACTATCAATAGAAGTATCCATTAATACATTATAACTTTCAATTAAAATTTTTATACCAGTATAGCAAATCCAAATAGAAATACCAATACCAACAATACCATCAAACCAGTAAATATTAACTAGACTAAGTAAAATAGAAATAAGAGTAAATGTTGTTACTATACAGTCATTGCGATGGTCTTTCATATTAGCTTCTAGTAAGATATTATTATACTTTTTAGATAATTTATAAGTGTATATAAATAAGAATAATTTAACAACAATAGTTACAATACAAACAGCTACTAAAAACCAAGAGAACAAGAAAGTTTCTTGTAAAATTAGTGAAAGGGTAGAATCGTATAATAATTTAGCTGAAACAAAAACCATAGAAATACTGATAAATAGTGAAAAGATATATTCAGCTTTTCCATGACCAAAATTATGCGTTTTATCTCCGGGTTCACTAGCAATTCTATTACCTATAAAAGTCATTAAAGAAGCAAAAATATCACCAGCACTGTTTGCAGCATCAGCAATCATAGCTTGACTGTTACTTACAAATCCAACTATTGCTTTTATAATTAGTAAAAAAATATTACCGAAGATTCCCCAAATACCAGCTCTTTTTGTGCTATCATACCTATTCATATTATCACACTCCAATAAAAGTATAAGAGTTATTATAGCATAAAAGAACTAAAATGGATACAAAAGGTTGAAAAATTTAATTCTTTTTTAACCAATTTGTGCTGTTAGAAAGAAGTGGTATAAATTATGCAAATTTTAATTTATTAATTTCTTCAATACTTAATCCAGTAATATCGGAAATATCTTCTATTAGCATATTACGTTCTAACATTTTTTTTGCAGTTTCAATACTACGTTGTAGCATACCTTCTTTGATACCTTGCTGTCTACCTTCACGTATAGCTTGTTTTCTACGATATTTCATGTCAGCCTTCATTCTTTCAATTAATTCTTCCATATACATATCCTCCTCTTTATTAAACTTTTTTAGTAAGTGATCATAGATTTCATTAGGTAATATAGGTTTTAAAATATATACTATAATTCTATATAAATAATCTTTTTGCCTAGTATTACATAAGTCAAAGACGATATTTATAGTATCTGTTAATTCTAAAACACTACTACATTTATCAATTGCCATTACATAAGCAACCATGGAATGTTTTTTTAATAATTCTTCTTTTGAAAAATTGTGGATATTAATAAAATTGTAAGTAAGACATAGTTTTCCATTACTTAAATTATTATTATAATTTAAATCAAATTGGTGGTATTCAAAGTTTGGAACTAAATCCCAAGGTTTATTTCCTGTGTATAAAAGTATAGGTGTTATTAAAGGAATTTTATAATTTTTAATATGAAGTTTATCATTATCTACAGAATCTTCTAAAATGAGATTGTAGTATTTATAAAGCCTATAAGCAATAGAATTATCTTTAGATGATTGATGTTCTAATAAAATATATGCAGGATAATTGTTTAATTTAAAAACAATATCGCTATATTTATCTGAATAATCTCTTGTTACAAAATTTCTATTATATTTTTCTATATTATATTTTAATGTATAACTAAAGAAATCTTTTAAAAATAAATGAAATTCTTGCTTATCATATAGTAAATCTCTATATACTTTATCATGTGAATGATGTGCTTTATTAGGTAAAGACAAAGAAGGTAAATTTTCATTCTTAATAGTAGAATTATTTTGTAGAATTTCTTTACAACGCAAATAATCTGTATAGGTAAATAACACCATAACATCACTTCTTTCTTTATTATAGTTATATTTTGACTACTTGTCAATATAAATTGATTTTAAATAGGCAAAAAAACAAAATGAATTTATAAAATTTAAATGAATAAAATTTTATGAATTAACAATATTATTAAACTACAAAATGCGACAAAAGTAAAGAAAAACTTTTCGACAAAATACGACAAATACATACAAAAATTCAAAAATTTGCATTTTTTGTAATTTTGTGCTATAATACAAGTGTATAAGCAAAAGAAGCTTGATAAAGATACTTAAGAAGGTGATTAATATGGTAGTAACGATTATATATATATTAGTTTTTATAATTTTTGCTTTAATTGCATTTTCAGTAATGCAAATTAAAATGGCAGGAATGAATGTAAAAGATTTTTGGAGTTTTATTAAAGCAAATGAACTGTTAGATGAATTATATATTTACGCAAAAAAGGGTGGAAATTTTACACCACAAGAGCAAGTAATATTTTTAATGGAAGCAGAAAAAGTATTTAATGCATTTGATAAAGTTCCAAGTATGCTTTGGGATGAAGAATACCAAAAATATAGAGAAGTTCTAAATAAGTATAAAGATATTAAAGTAGTAAGATGGGCTTCTAATTAAAAACTGTTTAACATAAAAAACGAATTTAAGAATTTCTAAGCGGTGGTAACCGCAAAGAAATTCTAGAAATTCCCATATTTATACTGTATGGAGCTTTCCGCCCACTGGGCGAAAATTCCTACAGTATAAAAAGTTCTATAAAAAAAGGTAGATGTGAGTTTTAAATTTACATCTACCTTTTATAGGAAACCCATAGCCACTAACACAATCATTTATTGACAAGTTATAAAAATAGATATAATATAGTAACACTGTTAAAATTGGGAGGAAAAAATGTTAATAGAAGTATTTTGGATTATAGTAGGTTTTTTATTACTTATTAAAGGAGCAGATTTTTTAGTAAATGGTTCATCTAATGTAGCAAAAAAATTTCATATACCAGAAATTATTATAGGGCTTACAATTGTTTCAATAGGAACATCTATGCCAGAACTATTTGTTAGTATTACTTCAGCAATTGATGGATATTCTGATATGGCAGTAGGAAATGTAATAGGAAGTAATTTGTGTAATTTACTACTAATTTTAGGATTATCTACTGTTATCAAATCCATAGAATTTAAAAAAGAAACGAGATTAATAGAAATTCCAATCACTCTTTTTGTAACATTAGCATTATTTGTTATGTGCAATATTGGTTCTAACATTACAAGAATAGAAGGAATAATTCTTACTATTTTGTTTATTTTATTTATTGGGTATACTATTTATATGGCAAAAAAGGGAGAACAATTTGAGAAAAAAGATACAATAATTGAAGTACAAACAAAAGAAGATATATCAATTATAAAATCTATATTGTTTATTATATTAGGTATTGTTGGACTAAAAATAGGTGGAGATTTAGTAGTAAACAAAAGTGTACTAATTGCAAATGCTTTTGGAATAAGTGAAAAAGTTATAAGCCTAACAATTATTGCTATTGGAACAAGTTTGCCAGAATTAGTTACATCTGTAACAGCAGCAATAAAAGGAGACAGTGATATTGCAATAGGAAACATATTAGGCTCAAACATATTTAATATATTGCTCATATTAGGAGTATCAGCTATAATTACACCAATAACTTATAGCATAAGCTATAATAACCAACTATTAGTACTAATTATATCTACAGTATTATTAGCACTATTCCCATTTATTGGAGCAAAAAATAAAATGACAAGAACAAATGGAATAGCATATCTAATAATTTATGCGATTTATATGATAGGACTATTCATTGTATAACCAAAATCGATTGTAGGGGCACGTTTAAAGGGAATACCTGTGAGACATGACACCACTAAAGCCCTTTTGTATAATAATAACCAAAATCGAATAACCAGAATAAAATAGAGTAGGAAACTACTCTATTTTTATTGCGTGGAGGAATTCGATTGTAGGGGCACCGTTTGCGGGAATACCCGTGAGACATGACACCACTGTGCCCTCTATTTTTAGGAGGTTATAATATGGTAAAAAAAGCTATTAGATGCCTATTTTTAACATGGTTACTTATTTTATCATCATTTGCAATGTATAGTAATGTGGTGTACGCACTATCACCTGCAAGTGATACAATTTACCAAGGAATTGATATAAGTGCATATCAAGGAAATATTAATTTTAGCGAAGTAAGAAATGCTGGAATCGACATAGTGTACATAAAAGCAAGCGAAGGAGATAATTTTGAAGATCCATATTTTCGTAGGCATTATAATGGAGCAATAGATAGTGGGTTAAATGTAGGGTTTTATCATTTCGTAAGAGCAAGAACTAATGAACAAGCAATAAAAGAAGCGGAATTTTTTGCAAAAGTAATTTCTAATACAAAACCAAACTGTAAATTAGCAATGGATTTTGAGGTATTTGGAAATTTAAATACAAATGAAATAAACTCTATCTCTAAAGCATTTTTACAAAGAGTAGAGGAGCTAACAGGAAAAGAAATGGTAATTTATTCAAATACATATGATGCAAGAGAGATTTTTTCAGAAGAACTTGCAAGAATATATCCATTATGGGTAGCACAATATGATGTAAGAAATCCAAGCGATAATGGTAAATGGAACAATTGGGTAGGGTTTCAGTATTCAGATATGGGGAAAATTTCTGGAATTAATGGTAATGTGGATTTAGATAGATTCACAAAAGAAATATTTTTAAACAATAGTGGAGAAATAAAACCTCCGTTAAATCCAGTACCAGATGAAATCCCCAATATAGTATATTATACAGTAAAAAGGGGAGACACTTTATCTAAAATTGCTGCATTTTATGGTGTAAGTGTACAAGAAATAGTAGAGCAAAATAGTATTGCAAACCCAAATTTAATCTTTGTAGGAGAAGTTTTAAAAATTACAACATCAGATAAACCAAATAGTGAACCTACATCTACAACAACGACTGTATATACAGTAAGAAGAGGAGATAATCTATGGAAAATTGCAAGAAGATATGGAACAACAATAAATAGTATTGTATTTTTAAATAATATACAAAATCCCAATTTAATATATCCAGGGCAAAGGCTAATAATAAGAAGAGACATAAGACCAAATGACATACATGGAACAGGTGGAACTTTTTATAGAGTAGGAAGAGGAGATAATCTAACATATATTGCAAATCGCTATCATACAACAGTACAAAACATATTAAGACTAAACAACATACAAAATCCAAACCTAATATATCCTCGGTCAAATTTTACGAATAAGAAATAGCTAGAAATTTTAACTGACTGCACAGTACAATAGTAAAATAATAACCTTTAGTGTAAGATTATATTAAATTAAGAAGAGGAGATTATTATTTATGGATAATAAAAAAGTATTGTATGATGCAAAGGAATATAGAGACATAAGAGAAATGCTAAAAGAATCTGTACAAAAATATGGAGATAACATTGCATTTATTATAAAAGAAAAACAAAAAGGAGAAGTTTCATATAAAAATATTACTTACAAAATGTTACAAGAGGATATTAATAAATTAGGAACAGCACTAATAGATTTAGGGCTACAAGGAAAAAGAATTGCAATTATTGCAAATAACTGTTATGAATGGTGTTTAAGTTACCTTGCAACACTATGTGGAGTAGGAATTGTTGTACCACTTGATAAATCATTACCAAGTGGAGAAATTGAAAGTTTATTACAAAGAAGCCATACAGATGCAGTTATATTTGGAAAGAACTATATAGATATTATGAAAGATATCTTAAATAAATCTAAAACTAATATCGAATATTATATTAGCATGGAAAAAATAGAAGATGATAAATTTTTGAATTTGCAAGATTTACAAAAAAGAGGAGAAGAATTACTTAAAAAAGGAGATACACGTTTTGAAAATACTATAATTAATCCAGAAGAAATGAATGTAATTCTATTTACATCTGGAACTACATCTGCTTCAAAAGCAGTAATGTTGTCACAAAAAAACTTAGTATCAAACATATATGCACTAAACTCAGTAGAAAAAATGTATGAAACAGATAGAAACTTAGCATTTTTACCATTACACCACACTTTTGGTTCAACAGGGTTACTATTTTTCTTAAGTAATGGAGTAAGTAATGTATTTTGTGATGGGCTAAAATATATTCAAAAAAACTTACAAGAATATCATGTAACTGTTTTTGTTTGTGTACCACTATTACTAGAAGCAATGAACAAAAAAATCTTAAAAGAAATTGAAAAACAAGGAAAAACAAAGTTAATTAAAATAGCTACTAAAGTAAGTAATTTTTTATTAAAATTTGGAATTGATATTAGAAGAAAATTATTTAAAGATATTATTAACAACTTAGGCGGTTTAAGAATGGCAATTAGTGGAGCTGCAGCAATAGATAAAACAGTAGTAGAAAATTTCACAAACTTCGGTATAAAAACAGTTCAAGGATATGGCTTAACAGAAACATCTCCTGTTATTACAGCAGAAAATGATAAAAACATACGTTATGGTTCAGTTGGTTTTCCAATGAGAAATGTAGAAGTAGAAATTTATGAACCAAATGAAAATGGAATAGGAGAAATTATAGCAAAAGGACCAAATGTAATGTTAGGTTATTATGAAAATGAAGAGGCAACAAACGAAGTATTAATAGATGGATGGTTCCATACAGGTGATTTAGGCTATATAGATAAAGATGGATTTTTATTTATTACTGGAAGAAAAAAGAATGTAATTGTAATGAAAAATGGTAAAAATACTTATCCAGAAGAGCTAGAAGTATTAATTTCGAAACTTCCATATGTAGCAGAAAATATGGTATTTGGAATACCATCAAGAGATGATGATTTAGACTTAGCAGCAAAGATTGTATATAATAAAGAATATGTAGAAGAAAGCTTTGGAGATATTTCTAAAGAAGAACTAAAAGAAAAGATTTGGCAAGATATTAAAACAATAAACAAAACAATGCCTCCATATAAATATATAAGACAAATTATTGTAACAGATGAGCCAATGATAAAAACTACAACACAGAAGGTAAAAAGATTTGAAGAAATAAAGAAAATAATGAGGGAAACACTTTAAACAGTTATGCTAAGAATGAGTATATATTTATTTTAGAAATGAAGGATTTAACCACGTGGGGACCGCTTAAATGCTGTTAAGGCTTTGCCTGTTACAGCATCAGTGGGAAGGCTATAATTCGAAATGTATAAAATAAATATATACTCATTCTATTAAACAGGAAAGGAAGTGTGTGTAAATTTTTAGTATAAAATAGCATTTTAAAAATGATAATTTATTTTAAATTCCTTATGGTTAAGATAATTTAAAATGTTAGCATCTTCTTTAAAATTAAATTTCAATTTATAACTACATAGCCTTTGTGTTTTTACGCCAAATTGTTTATTAACATCATTTTTTCCATACTTTCCATCACCAATAATAGGAAATCCAATATGAGCAAGATGTGCACGAATTTGATGTGTTCTACCAGTATGTAAAGAAACATCCAATAAGCAAGTATTATCACCATATTGCTCTATCACATTATAGCTTGTAATAATTTTTCTGTAACCTTTTTCATGAAAATCTGAAATATATACCATAGATTTTTTAGCATCTTTAAATAAATATGCAGTTAATGTTTTACTATTTTCTTTGGGAATGCCATATACGTGAGAGGTGTAGTGTTTTGAGATTTCACCATTTTTAAATTTTTCTAATAAAATATTTAAAGCTTCTTCTCTTTTAGCAAATAGAACAAGCCCAGTTGTATTTCTATCTAAACGGTGACAAGGATATACTATAGTTTTAAGGTCATTTGATAAAATAGAAGTTAAGCTATTTTCACCAGTTACTTCAATGTTAGAAGGCTTATCAACAACTAATATATACTCATCTTCATATACAATTTTGTAATCTACTTGTTTATATAGTAAAGAATCTACAATATAAACTTCTACAATATCTCCTGTATGCAATTCTACATCATTACTAATACGTTTTCCATTTACTTTAATATCCTTTTTTCGTAATGATTTATAAATAGTATTTAATGATAAATCTAGAAATATATTTTGTAATACAGTATTTAATTTCTTATTATCATATTTTTCATCTATAATTAACTTTTTCATATGAAATCCTCGTTTCTAAATATAACCATATTATATTTATTTATTACTTCTGTGTCAATAATAGAAATATAGTAAAATATTAAGCTATAAGGCTAATAGTATATAAATATTAAAGAAGAATCTCGGAGCCATAAGTGGGCGACCAATAGAAACCGTCAAAATGCGAAAGCATTTTGTACAGTTCCACCCAGGAATGGCGACGGTTCTTTAATATTTATATACTATTAGCCGTAACTATTCAATGCATTTAAGGCAAAATATTGCGTTTATTAGAACCCCCAGTCGCCTATCGGCGACAGCCCCCTTAAATAAAGGGGCCTTTATTCTACTATTTTAGACTAGAATAGTTTATTTTAAATTGTAGAGAAAAGCCTCCTTTACTCAAGGGAGGTGGCAGGCGAAGCCTGACGGAGGGTTCTTACAAAATTATTCATATAGAGATGTTTTCAAAAAAGCATTGAATAATTACTATTAGCTTTATGTATAATGAAATAATATCTTTACATATAGCAAAAATTATGATAATCTATTAAAAATATTTTAATAAAAGAGGCGAAAACATATGAAAAGAACTAAATTAGTAGATAGGGAATTACCAGTTTATACCAAAGGAGAAGAAATAGCAAACATGGTAACACATATTATTGGAGGAGTATTAGGAATTATAGCAATTGTACTATGTAGTATAAAAGCAAATAATGCGTATGGAGTTATTAGTGGTATAATCTTTGGAATATCTATGGTATTTTTATACACAATGTCTAGTGTATATCATGGATTAAGTCCTAAAATATTAGGAAAAAAAGTATTACAAATATTAGATCATTGCACAATATTTGTTTTAATTGCAGGTTCATATACACCATTTGCATTATGCACATTACGAGAATATAATGTAGCGCTAGGGTGGACAATATTTGGAATTATTTGGGCAGTAGCAACATTAGGAATTACATTAAATGCAATAGATTTAAAAAAATATAATGTATTTTCAATGATATGCTATTTAGTAATGGGATGGTGCATTATAATTAAAATAAACATTTTACCAGAGTTATTAGGATTAACTGGTTTCATACTTCTGTTAGCAGGAGGAATTATTTATACATTAGGTGCAATATTCTATGGATTAGGAAGAAAACATAAATACATTCATACAGTTTTCCACATTTGTGTATTAATAGGAAGCCTATTACACTTCTTATGTATTTTATTATATGTTATATAAAGGAGAATTATAGATGTATTATACATATATGTTACGTTGTGCAGATAATTCTATCTATACAGGAATTACTGATAATTTAGAACGTAGAATAAAAGAACATTTAGAACAAGATAAAAAATGTGCAAAATATACATTAAGCCATAAGGTAACAAAATTAGAATGTGCATGGGAAACAGAAAATAGGTCACTTGCATCAAAATTAGAATATGCAATTAAACATTTACCAAAGAAAGAAAAAGAAGAATTAATTAAAAAACATAAATTAAATATAATACCTAAAATTGAAGAAGAAAAATATGTATTAGCTAATATAAATTAGAAATATAGTAAAGAACCTACAATGACTGAAAACAAAGAGAAAAAGACATGTAAAATTTGACAATTTTACATAAATAAGCTATAATAAAAGTATAGGTGTGAAGAGCACCTTTTACATAGATTACTTTTGTAGCTTAGTTCTTTTTTAGGCTACAAATAAAAAAACGATCATAGAACATTGAAAAGAAAATGGAGGTAGCAGTATGAAAAAATTAAAGCAACTCGTAAACAACTTAAAAAAGGAAATTGAAGATTTTCGGGAAATAATGGGAATAATTGGGGAAATTTTCAAGGAATGGGAGCCAAAAATTGTTAAAACCAAAAGGTTTTGGCGACTGGGGTTTAGAAACCGTAGTACAGGACGGATGGTTGGAATAAACCGAAAAGTACTGATATTAGTACTGGTATTAGCATTAGTCTGCTCATTAGGATATTGCGGGTTTCATCGGTCTATAGAAATGAAAGATTCGCGACCAGAAAGTACTATAAGCGAAAGTGATTCTTCAAGTGAAGGAAGTTCCTCGACAGAAGAAAGTTTTTCTTCTATAGAGAGCTCTTCGGCAGAAGAAAGTTCTACAGAGGAAGAAACTTCTGAAGAGCCAGAAGGATCTTCTGTTGAAGAAAGTTCTTTGGAAGAGAAGACTTCTTCAAGACAGAAAACTTCTTCATCAAAGGAAAGCTCTTCAGCTAAGGAGAGCTCTTCATTAGAAGAGAGCTCGTCAGAATCAGAAAGTTCGTCAAAGCCAGAGAGCTCATCAAGCGAAGAGAGCTCGTCAAAGCCAGAGAGCTCATCAAGTGAAGAGAACTCGTCAAAGCCAGAGAGCTCTTCTGATGAAGAGAGCTCGTCGAAACCGGAAAGCTCATCGGAGCCGGAAAGTTCTTCGGAGCCGGAAAGTTCGTCAGAACCGGAGAGCTCGTCGGAACCGGAAAGCTCATCGGAGCCGGAAAGCTCATCGGAGCCGGAAAGTTCTTCGGAGCCGGAAAGTTCATCAGAACCGGAAAGCTCGTCGGAACCAGAAAGCTCATCGGAGCCGGAAAGCTCGTCAGAGCCAGAAAGCCCATCAAATCCGGAAATGCCTTCTGAGCCAGAAGGAGGTAATGAGCCAGAGACTGGTTCTGAGGCAGGAGGAGAAGAGCAGCCAGGAGAACCAGGCGATTCGAATGGTGGAAATGAGCCAGGAAACGGTTCTGAGGCAGGAGGAGAAGAGCAGCCAGGAGAACCAGGTGATTCAAATGGTGGAAATGAGCCAGGAAACGGTTCTGAGGCAGGAGGAGAAGAGCAGCCAGGAGAACCAGAAGGAGGTAATGAGCCTGGAGAAGATTCTGAGGCTGGAAAGGAACCTGGCGACTCACAAGAAGCAGGATAAAAAGAAAACCTAAAACCTCCACAAAAGCGTTTTACCCAGAAAGCATTGCTTTCTGGGTTTTATAATGTTTAAGAGAAAAATTGCAAAAAATATGAAAATAACCAACTTAATATTGTAAAATGTATAAATACTATAACTGCAACAGAAATGAAACAAAATTGTAATAAAATTGTAACAAAATATTGAAAATTTAAAAAAAATATTGTATAATACAATATAATGAGAAAATCAATAAAAAACGGACAAATGCTCTACCAGTTGAGGTGGAGCATTTTGCATAAAATCATTAAGTTATATAAGAACTCATAAGAACATAAGAAAACTACTTCGCAAGTAGCATAAAAGCAACACAAAAAGCAACATATAAGCAACGTAAAAGTAACACAAAAATCAATGATTAATTAACAACGGTCATCACATTGATGTAACAAACCCCACTTAGGCTAAAAAAGGTCAATAAAAAACTACATAAAGTAGTCAGTAAGAGTGGAACAAAGGAAATACAAGATAATCAAAAAATAGATAAAATAAGCAATTTTCATAATCAAAAACCACCATACCACCCACCAAAAGTGGAGCGTTGGGCGATAGCCCATAAGCGAAACGCCAACTGTCAAATAAAATCTCAAACCTACGGTACCTTGCGTAAGCAAGGTAATGCTGGCGTTTCTACAAGCCAGCATAGTAGAGCTACGAAGAACTACCCCAGATACACATTAATCAGTAATAAATAATATTTTTTCTCTTCAGCTATATACAATAACGAACATTTGTACTATAATAATTATATAGGTAGGCAGAAAGCATTGATACATCAGCAATACAGAAAGAAAGGAGGAGAAAAAGTGGCAAGGATAACAAAAGAACAAGTAACTTCAATAAACAGTAAATGTAGTAATGGTTGGGTGCTAGATACATTCTACTTTGCAGGGTTTGGAGAAAAGACACTAATAAAAAGAGTAAAGATAGATAAGCAACATTTCTTTGAGTTTAAGCTAAGATACAACAGTGATAATCAAATAGAACTACACATTAGTAAATATTTTCAAGAAACAGAAGATAAACTTGCAGGAACATCAGGACTAGGAAAAAACATTATACTTGAAGAAATACCACTAAAAAGAAAAAGTGTAAATAATCTAATAGCTTTTACAGAGAAAATGACTGAACAGAAATTACTGGAACTGGAAAAGAAAACAGAAGAAACAGAAAGCAACATAATCAAACGAAGTAAATTAACGTGAAGAACGTCCAGAAACGCTTTTGATTTTCTAAAGCTATACCGTTGTAGTAAAAGAAAATAAAAACCGTTACAGAACGCTTAAGCGTCAATGAGGAGGTGGAAGAAATGAAGAAAGAGATTTTGAGAAGATTATATCAAACAACAAGAGGAAGAAAAACAAGCGAAGAATATAAAGATATGTGTAAAGAACTTCAAGAAATGGAAAAAGAATTTATAAAGAAAGTCGGCGAAGATAGACTCGAAGAATTAGAACAGATAACAGATAAAGTTCATGAATTGGACGACATTTTAAGTTTTGAAGACTTCTGCAATGGATTTTCAATAGCAGTAAGACTTTTCATAGAGAGCATATATAAAGAAAGAGATGACCAAGAATAATAAAGTTGGTACATCTCTTTAATTTTTTAAATTTTGGAATTAGAAATATAAGTAATAAGGTCAGTAACAATAGCTTTGTCAGCATTGTTAAATAGACTGAGAGATTTTGTAATAAAGTCATCATCAATTGCTACTGGTGGAGCAATAACCCCCTCAAAAATAGAATTTGCGTCCACCTTTAGCACTCTACATATATCAATGAGAGTAGGAATAGACAAGCCAGACTCTCCCCTCTCAACTAAGCTAACTAAGTTTACAGATTTATCTAAATCATTCGCTAAAGTTTCTTGACTAAGTCCACGCAATAATCTAATACGTTTAATATTTTTTCCAATAATTTGTAGAACATCAGACTTCGTAATATCTTCCATAAAATACACCTCTCTAAGCATTTTAACAATAATAGGAATTTAACAGAAGATAATAAAACTTTAAAATATAACAATAACACTTGAAAGAATAAAGTAAATATGATAATATAAGGAGGAATTAAAAAATGTGCATAAAAAATAAAATTACTGGAACAGAACCAGTAAACACAACAAAAACATTGACTTGCTATCACTGTGGCAGAATGATTTGGGAAGACCCAAGAGGACATAGAGGTTGTTTAAACACAAAGTGTCGTGGTTACCTATGGGGAGCTAAGAGATACAGTAAAGAACAGTTAAAGCAAGTAAGAAGATAATATAAGGGGGATTTTAAGGTGGTAAAATTTGAAGAATTTGAAATTGAATTAATAACTAACGAACTAAAAGAATATTTGAAACAGAATAAACAAATAACAGAAACAACGAATGTAATGGCAATTTTAAGAGAAAGGACAGATTTTTTCAAAGAGCAATACACAATAATAGAAGAGACTATACACAATTATTTAACTTATGAAGAAACAATAAAGAATGAAACAGATATAAAGAATATCATAAATGAATTGGAAAATATAGAAGAAAAACAGAAAGGAGTATTTACAAAAGCAAATGTAATTGTAAGTATAATATCTACTGTTATAGTTCTTATAGGTAGTGGTAATGTAGATGAAACAATCGGCTTTGTAATGATATTTTATATAGTCTATGGACTAATTTTTGCATATATAAGTAAATATATAGGATTAAAAAAAGGAATAGAAAGTGGCTATATATGGGGATATTTTTTAGGATTAATTGGACTTTTTGTTGTATGTGCATTACCAAGTGAAAATAAAGAAGAAATAAATGTAGTTAGCAATAATAATAAGTACGAGGATTTGGAGAAGTTGCAGAAACTGAAAGAAAACGGAATAATAACACAATCAGAATTTGAAGTTGAGAAAGCAAAGATACTAAAATAAAATCAAAGTTCAGCAAAAGTAAGTGCTGAACTTTTTCTTCGCCATAAAACAATAATAAAGCAGTCTGGAAAGCGTGAGGATACTCTCAGAACAAAATTAATAATAAAAGTAGAATACTATACCAAAAAAGGAATAAAAAGCAAATAAGACAAAATGAAAGCGTTTCTCCTCCAACAGCAACAATAAATCATTAAAGGTAAACTATTGTTATAAAAACAAAGGAGTGTGGAGCAAATGAAGTACGGATAAACAAAATTAAGATTTTTCCAACAGATACAGCAGAGATGAAGTACACTCATTTGTCAAATAAATAAGTAAGGAGATATGTGAAATGTTTAGAGTAGTAGATGAAGAAAGTCTAATTTTGAAAGAAGATGAACCTATAACATTAACAGAAGTAGCAACAGGAAGAAAAAGAAAGTTATTGCTAGAAAACAAAGGAGAGGTAAAGGAACAGTCAATACCTCTAACAGAAGATTTTTTCAATCTAATAATATGTGCAACAAGTATAGCAAGGAAATTAACAGAAACGCCAAAACTGGAAGAAAGAGAAACAAAACTAATAGAAACACAAAAACAAGCAATAATAGTAGCAGTAGGAATAATAGCAGACATACTGAACTTAGATGATGAGCTAAGTTACAACGAAGTAAAAACAGAAAAGAAAAAGAAACTGAAAGAAAAACTTAAACCAGTAGAATATGTTGAATATGATGTCATACCATTGCTAAGATTTCAAGAAATACAAGCAAATCTAAATACAGTAATAGAGGGATATTTTGAAGTAGGAGAAAATCTAACATACGAGAAAACAAGAGAAATATCAACCGACCTAACAAGAATAGAAAATGCAATAGATAATATAGCAACAATGCTAAGTGAAGAAGTAAAGAATAATCTAATATATAAGAAATAGGCACATATCTTCATTAAAAATATAAATAAGGGCAGTTCACAAATAAAAAAGTGGGCTGTCCTATTTTTTCACCCATTTTGTGAGATACGCTGAGTTTTCTATAAATAAGAATATAAATTAAAGAAAAACTGGCGTGAAGTAACAGCAAATCAAGTAAGCACGCCATTTTCCCTTTAACCTATAATCATAAATAATGAATAGTTAAATAAAACTGACCGTTCAGTTGGCATATTTTTTCAAAAAATTTTCTGTGAATTTTTCGTGAACAAAATGTGTCCTTTTTGTAAATTCTTTCAAGTTTTGGAAGTTTTTTAAAATTTTTTCTAAAAAAGCAGATGATTTTTCAAAATTTTATCGTTATAAGAGGAGGAGATTGACACAACAAAAACGGCTGAAATTCAGTATTTACAAGGGTTTCAGAAGATGTTATAATCAAGAAAACGCGTTTTGAAAAATAAAAAGTTTGGAGGTGAAAAAATGATAAAACGAAATAAGAGACCATATAAGAAACCAGATCCAAAAGAAAAAGCAACAGTTTTTCCATTTAATGATAACAAGCAGTTTGACATAGAAACACATAGACATTCAGGAGTAACGCATGTAAGTGAATGGATTAGGACAAAAGGAAACAAAATGCTTAATATAGTAACTGGCGAAGAAAGAGAAATCAAGAAAAAAGAAAAAAGGAAATCAAACTCAGTATATAGAGGACTAAAAGTAGGATACAGAGTAATAAAAAATAACTTCAAAGGTAAAAAGTATGAATACATATTTGCTTTTGGATTTATAGCACAAGTAACAGATATAAAACAATTAAACAAAGAAATAAAAAGCATTAAAGAGAAACTAGAAAGAAGATTCGGAGAGATAATCTTCATAAGAATTTTAATATACAAAGAAGAACACCAACCCATAATACATTTTTGGATAAAGAAAGCAGACGGAACAGAAATAGAAACAACAGTAGAAGAACTAGAAACACTATGGGGAAATGGTAAGGCAAGAATAATAACAGTAACTAAAAACAATGTTGATAGTTTGGCAAGTTACTTTTGCAACAACTACATAAATAAAGAATTATATCCAACTGGAATTAAAGTTTGGTCTACATCAACTAACATAGAGAAAATAGAACCAATAGAAGATATAGACCACGAACAAGCAGAAGAAATGACAAAAGGTTGTAATCTAATATACGGAAAATCAATGAGTTTTGAAGATGCAATAACAGGCGAAGAAGTGCAGTACATAACATACGAAAGTTACTATAAGCCTGAAACAATAAGAATAAGAAAACTAACAGCAGGAACTAAGTATAAAGGAACAATAGTAAAAGACTACAAGAAGAAACAAGAAGAAAAAGCAAATAAGAATTTTGCAGAAATCGAAAAAATAATCAAGCAAAATAAATGCTGGTTTGAAGTCGAAAGACTAGATACAGACTTGTGCAAAATAAAAGTAAAAAAGACTGGGAACGAGTTTAATACACTAAATACAAGACAAACACTGATACTTGTTAAACATCTTTTAAATAAAAAATAAGAAAGGAAGAAAAGAAAATGGAAAATTTAAGCAATAATCAAGTAAACCCAAATAACAAGGAGAAAGTAATCGCAATGAACGATAATAAAAATAAAATTAGTGATGGGTTTTGGAGAGCAAAACACTGGGCAAGTATAGAAAGAGAAAATCAAGTAAATGCTGACCGTTTAACGCTATATTTAGCAGTAAGTGAAAATGAGAAAAATATTAAACTAATAAATACAATAGCAAAAAGTCAAAAAAGAATTAGTGAGAATGCGAAGAAAATCAAAGAAACTTATCAAAGGAAATTAAAAGAAGAACTATCAAAAAGTAAAATCATTTTGGGAGAAACAAGCGAAAGTACATATAACAAAATAAGAAGAATAGTAGATATAACAGAACTTAAAGAAAGCTCTATATATGTAGACCAAACGAATTTAGGAACGTATGTAATAACAACAGAAGATTATGTAAATGTAATCTTTGAGGGTACAGCAAACGAAGTACTTTTAATAATACAAATTATATCAGGATACGATAAAGAAGAGTTATACAAGAAACTATGCGAAAGAGAGCAAGAAGAAAAAGAACGAGAAGAACTAATGAAGAAAAGACCAAAATATACAAAGGCAGATTTTGCAAAAGATGTAAAAGAAAATATAGATAAAATGCAAGCAATAAGAGGAAAATTTAATGAAGTATATGAAATGATGGAAAACTTTAAAGATATTGTATGTTTGGGAGAAGAACAGTTTTCAATATATTATAATATAAAAAGAGGCATAGTTGATGATGATAGATACCTAAAAGAAATGGAAAATATATTTACAATATATCTACAAGAAACACTAGAAGAAATAAAAAATCAAGGAGGAAAAGAAAATGTTTAAAGATACAAACAAATCAGAATTAGGAGCAATAAGAACTCTAGCAAATGCAGAAAACTACGCAAGAAAGGCAGAAAAAGAATTGTCAAAAAACAAAGGAATAAAACTAAGTGAGGAAGAATACAAAAGAGTTTTCAACATAAATGGAATAGCAATAGTAACAGCAAAAGAAGATATACAAGAGATAAAGGAAAGAAAAATAAAGGAACTAATCGCAAGAAATAAACCAATGCCACCAGTAAGTCAAGAACAAATAAACAGAACTTTTGTAGAGTTGGAAAATAAGTCAAAAGTTGTAAGTTATTGGTACAGCATAACAAAAACAAGTGAAACCACTTGTCAAATAATAGACAAGGAAACAAAAGTAATACTACTAGAAACAGACATAATGATAGCAAACAGAATAATAAAAGCAACTTTTGAAGATAGCATAAAAGAATAATCATATAGGAGGGCTTGTCCCTCCCCCCTAAATAATAAAAATAGAAAGAGAGGTAAAGTAAAATGACTGAAAAAGAAAAAGAATTGCAAACAGAAGTTGAAAGACTAGAAGAATGGATTAAGGAATATAAAAAATGGTCAAAATCTGATGCTGAAATTCATCAAAGAACAGTAAAAGAGAACAAAGAACTAACAAATAAAATAATAGTAGATACAGTAAAAGCAAGTGGAGTTAACCTAAATAATCGTGAAGAAACAATAATAAAAATAATAACAGCAAGCCTTTTCAAAAATGAAGAAATGCTTAGGAAAGTTGAAACAGCACCTAAAGATAAAATAACACTAAGTGTTAAAGAAAGAGGATATGAACTAATAGTAAGCACAATTCCCTCAAAAACAATAGGTATTTATAAAACAAAAGAAGAAATCGAAGAAATACTGAAAAGACTAGAAATACCAAAGGAAGAAACAACAACTACTTCACAAGCAGAAGAAATAAAAGAAAATCAGCAAACTACAACCAACAATGAAGAACAAATACAAAGAAACTGTGAACAAATACAACAACTTTTGAAACAACACCCTAATCGTAAAATAGGAGTTTTAAGAATAGCAGAGGATATATGTCAAATAAGAGAAAAAGGAACAAAGAAAGTGATGTATGAGGGGACAGCAGAAGAAACTTTACAAGAACTAAAGAAACAGTTAGGAACTGAACAAAAATAAATAAAAAGATAAAAAACAAAAACCATAAGAGGGCAACACATAAAACTTTTTGACAATTTTTGTAAAATCCATATACAAGTAAAGAATAATATAGTATAATAAGTGTAGGAAGAAAACAAAAGTTTGTAAAACAACCTAAGTAAGGCAACAAGTTTTGCCCTCTTTAGAGTAAATAAGGAGGAATAAAAAATGATAAGTACAGCAGTACAAAGACAAACAGCAATGTTTAATATAAATATGATATACAAAGAAAGCACAGTAAAAAACAGTATGACAGTTGCAGAAGTGGCAACAATAATGAATAAGACACCAAGTTTTGTAAGAATAGGACTACAAAGAGGAACACTACCATTTGGAACGGCTCAGATAATGCCAAGAAGTAGAAAATATACATACTATATATCTCCTGTCCTTTTCTTCCAATATATAGGCAGACCACTTCCAGATAAATACAAAGAAAAAGAAGAAATAAAAATAGATGAAAGATACAGAGTAATAACTGAACCAATATCAGCAAGTAAAATAGATTGGAATTGGAGGTGTAACTAATGAGAAATCCAAACGGATACGGTGGAGTAAGTAAACTAAAAGGAAATAGAAGAAAACCATATGTCGCAAGAATAACAGATGGATACAGAGATACAGGTTCACAAATATATAAAGTTCTGCGGATACTTTAAAACACAAGAGGAAGCAAGGGCAGTACTTGTAAAATATAATGAAACAAAATATGATATAGACCAAAAACAACTAACTTTTGCAGAATTATACAGCGAGTGGAACGAGAAACACTTCGAGAAAATCGGAGAAGGAACAGTAAAAGGATACAAAACAGCATATAAACGATTTGAAAGCATACATAATATGAGATTTGCAGACCTAAGAACAGTACATCTACAAAGAGCCATAGATAACTGCGAAAAATACAGCATAAGAAAAAGTATGAGAGTTTTGCTAAACTGTTTATACGAATACGCAGACAAAAACGACATAGTAACAAAGAAATATAATCAATACATAGAAATAGGTAAACCTGAAACAAAACACGAGAAAATACCATTTTCAAACGCAGAAATACATAAACTGCAAGATAATGATAATATAGACGGAGTTGATACAATTTTAATGCTAATAAATACAGGAATGAGAATAAATGAATTGCTAAAACTAGAAACTAAGAATATACATTTAGAAGAAAGATACTGGATAGGTGGAAGTAAAACGGATGCAGGAAAAGATAGAATAATACCACTTCATAAGTCAATAATTCCATACATAAAGGACAGATACAATCCTAAGAACAAATACTTGCTAAGTGATAATAACGGAAACCCAATACCATACTATAAATATAATAATGAAGTATGGAAACCAATAATGAAACAGTTAGGAATGCAACATACAATCCATGAAACTAGACATACACTAGCAACAAAACTTGATAAAGTCGAAGAAAATAAATTGACAATAAAAAGACTGTTAGGACACGCAACTCAAGACATAACAGCAAGATACACAAAAACTTCAATAGAACAGTTAATCAACTGCATAGATAAGGTAATATGGTAAGGAGGAGCAAGAACAATGAGAAGTGAGGACATAGACATAGCAGAATTAATCATAAACAGAATGCCCCAAGATACAGAAATACAACAAAGAATAAGAACATACATAGAAGTACATAAAAGCAACTGTAACGAATTTTTATACAGTAAATACAGCAGAGAAACAACATTTTTCAATACTATACTGAAATCACTACAAGCAGACTTAGGAGCAGAAGTTACAAGAGTTCTTGCAGATAAAGAAATAATATAAGAAATAGACACGCTAGCTTTTCTATATATAAAATAATAATTATAGGAAAAACAGCGTGTTTCTTCACATACGCTAGTTTTTGTTTAATAAAAAGAATAACTTAACGAAGAAACAGCGTACACGCCCATTTTTCTATAATAAGTGAATAACATAAGCAACTGGAGAGAAAATAAGCCTTTTTAATAATCTAAACTATAAAGGTATATACCTAAGTCATAAAAACAGCTTAAACAAGAAATGTAAGGCTAATGAATACAAAAATACATAAAATAACTGGGGTAAGCCAAGTAGCCTTGCTATTCTTGCTCAATAATTTCGCAAGAATTTTGACTGACAAGCAGTCAAAACGCAAGATTTGAGAGAGCAATTAACAAAGGAGAGTCGCTAAGGGGCTGTCGCCCCACGCTCCAACAACTAAAAGAATAAATAATTAAATAATCAGTGTAAAAATGAAAGAAATGTGATAAAATAATAAAAAGTCAAAAATCTTCTAAAGTGCTTTAAAATCAAGGGAGAATTAGTCCGAAAATAGCACGCAAGCAACAAAAACAGTCTGAAACCCCTTGATTTCAATGAGCATAATATAGTATAATAATAGTATTGTAGACATAAACTGTAAAAAAATAAGATTTTATAAATAAAAATAGGAGGTTATTATGAATAGTTTTATTCAAAAGCAAAAAAAGAAAATAATTATGTTTATAATCATAATTATGACTACAATTATAGGAATTCCACTTTTTTCATTAGCAGATAATGTGGTAGCACCAGTTGTTACTGTTAATAAAAAAGGAAGAATTAAAGTAGGAACAGAAATATCTTATACTATTAAAGACGATTCTAATATAACTTTAATTTATTATTCATGGGATCGTCATATGGGCGGAGAAGTAAAAACTATACAACCAAAGGATTTTACTTATTCAGCACCTAGTACAACATTTACAACTAAAATACCTTTTAGCAGTAATGACTTAGGGATACACGAGTTTAGTATTGCAGCCAAAAATAGTAATGGAAAAATAAGCAATTGGTTAGATATACCATATTATGTGGTAAATGAAGACGTGCCAAGCAGTTATGTAGATAAAACTAAACCTACATTTATTATTAATACTGCAAATGGAGATTATATTCCCTCAAAAAGTGAAGTAGAAGTAGGAGACAAAACAAAAGTAGGATTAAAAGATGATAATGGAATATACCTATTAAGATATAAATGGGTTGATAGCATAGAAACAAGCTATGTACAAGGCAGTACAGTTGTATACAATCCAGGAAATGAATATATTTTTACAGTGCCAGATAATATAGGGTTAGGAAATAAATATTTACAATATTGTTGTGAAGATGGTTTTGGGAATGTATCAACTGGAATGTGGACTTTATATACAATTAAAAAGCAACCAACAGATATACCAACAATAAATGCAATGAATGCAACATATGGAGATAAGCTATTTAGTTTAGAAGCAAAAATGCCAAAAACATGTAAATTTGATAGAACAAAATATAATGAAAATACAGAAGTAGGAAATGCAACAGAAGGAAAAGAAGGAAATAAATTTACAGTAATATATACACCAGAAGATACAAACTATAAAACAGCAGAAATAGAAGTAACAGTAAATGTAGCAAAAGCTACACCAACAGATATACCAACAATAAATGCAATAGAAGCAACATATGGAGATAAGCTATTTAGCTTAGAAACAAAGATGCCAGAAACATGTAAATTTGATAGAGCAAAATATAATGAAAATACAGAAGTAGGAAATGCAACAGAAGGAAAAGAAGGAAATAAATTTACAGTAATATATACACCAGAAGATACAAACTATAAAACAGCAGAAATAGAAGTAACAGTAAATGTAGCAAAAGCTACACCAACAGATATACCAACAATAAATGCAATAGAAGCAACATATGGAGATAAGCTATTTAGCTTAGAAACAAAGATGCCAGAAACATGTAAATTTGATAGAGCAAAATATAATGAAAATACAGAAGTAGGAAATGCAACAGAAGGAAAAGAAGGAAATAAATTTACAGTAATATATACACCAGAAGATACAAACTATAAAACAGCAGAAATAGAAGTAACAGTAAATGTAGCAAAAGCTACACCAACAGATATACCAACAATAAATGCAATAGAAGCAACATATGGAGATAAGCTATTTAGCTTAGAAACAAAGATGCCAGAAACATGTAAATTTGATAGAGCAAAATATAATGAAAATACAGAAGTAGGAAATGCAACAGAAGGAAAAGAAGGAAATAAATTTACAGTAATATATACACCAGAAGATACAAACTATAAAACAGCAGAAATAGAAGTAACAGTAAATGTAGCAAAAGCTACACCAACAGATATACCAACAATAAATGCAATAGAAGCAACATATGGAGATAAGCTATTTAGCTTAGAAACAAAGATGCCAGAAACATGTAAATTTGATAGAGCAAAATATAATGAAAATACAGAAGTAGGAAATGCAACAGAAGGAAAAGAAGGAAATAAATTTACAGTAATATATACACCAGAAGATACAAACTATAAAACAGCAGAAATAGAAGTAACAGTAAATGTAGCAAAAGCTACACCAACAGATATACCAACAATAAATGCAATAGAAGCAACATATGGAGATAAGCTATTTAGCTTAGAAACAAAGATGCCAGAAACATGTAAATTTGATAGAGCAAAATATAATGAAAATACAGAAGTAGGAAATGCAACAGAAGGAAAAGAAGGAAATAAATTTACAGTAATATATACACCAGAAAATTCAAATTACGCATCTGAAGAAATAGAGGTTATAGTTAATGTAGCAAAAGCTATACCAGAAGTACCAGAACTAAAAGTAATAAATGCAATATATGGAGATCTTTTATCAAAAATTGATTTAGGTGAAGGATTTAGTTTTGATGCAATTAAAAGTGATGAAAATGCTACAGTAGGAAATGTTGGAACAAATAAATTTACAGTAACTTATACACCTCAAAATGAAAACTTTAAAACTGTAGAAGATATAGAAGTAGTAATAAATGTAGCAAAGAAAGCAATAAAAGAAGAAAATATAACAGTAAAATTTGCGTATGGTGAAAATGGACAAGTAGCTTATGACGGAGAAGGAAAATCATTAAATGTAGAAGTTAATATAAATGGAATAACTTTAGAAAAAGGAACAGATTATGAAGTAGAATATTCATATAAAAAGTATGAATTAGGAAAGTATATAGATTTAAAAGATATTAATGATACAAATATTGTCATCAAAGACGAAAATGGCAATAATATACCAAAAGGAATAGGAATATATAGAGCATATGCAACAATAATAGGAAAAGAAAACTACACTGGAAGAGTACAAGGAACAGATAAGATTGAAATAACAGGAGAAAAATTAGCAGGAGCAATAGTAACAGTAAAAGTACCAGAAAACTTAGCATATGAAGACCAAGGAAAGAAAGTAGAAGGAGTAGAAGTAACTCTAGCAAATGGAACAAAACTAAATGAAGAAGATTATGAAATAAAATCAATAGTATATAAAAGATATGACGAAGCATATGAAGGAAAATATAAGGACATAGAAGAAATAGAAGATACTAGTATATATGCGTTAGATGAAAATGGAAAAAGAATACCAAAAGGAGTAGGAGCATATAGAGCATATGTAACAGTAATAGGAAAAGGAAAATACATAGGAGAAGTTTCAGGTAGTGAAAGAATTGAAATAACAGGAGAAAAATTAGCAGGAGCAATAGTAACAGTAAAAGTACCAGAAAACTTAGCATATGAAGACCAAGGAAAGAAAGTAGAAGGAGTAGAAGTAACTCTAGCAAATGGAACAAAACTAAATGAAGAAGATTATGAAATAAAATCAATAGTATATAAAAGATATGACGAAGCATATGAAGGAAAATATAAGGACATAGAAGAAATAGAAGATACTAGTATATATGCGTTAGATGAAAATGGAAAAAGAATACCAAAAGGAGTAGGAGCATATAGAGCATATGTAACAGTAATAGGAAAAGGAAAATACATAGGAGAAGTTTCAGGTAGTGAAAGAATTGAAATAACAGGAGAAAAATTAGCAGGAGCAATAGTAACAGTAAAAGTACCAGAAAACTTAGCATATGAAGACCAAGGAAAGAAAGTAGAAGGAGTAGAAGTAACTCTAGCAAATGGAACAAAACTAAATGAAGAAGATTATGAAATAAAATCAATAGTATATAAAAGATATGACGAAGCATATGAAGGAAAATATAAGGACATAGAAGAAATAGAAGATACTAGTATATATGCGTTAGATGAAAATGGAAAAAGAATACCAAAAGGAGTAGGAGCATATAGAGCATATGTAACAGTAAAAGGAAAAGGAAAATATATAGGAGAAGTTTCAGGTAGTGAAAGAATTGAAATTAAGAAAACAGAATATGCTGTAAAATTAAATACAAACGGAGGAAATATAAATAGTGGAAATATAGAAAGCTATAAATATGGAATAGGAGTAACACTTCCAACAGATATAACAAAAACAGGATACACATTTATAGGTTGGTATGAAAAAGCAGACTTTACAGGAGAAGCAGTAACAAGCATAAGTGCAACAGAAACAGGAGACAAAATATACTATGCAAAATGGGAAGCAAGAGAATACACAATCAAATTCAAAAACGAAGATGGAAAAGAACTACAAAGTAG
>CAQDYY010000009.1 GCA_948777935.1 uncultured Clostridia bacterium
CTATCCTAGGGGTGGGGGTGATAAATAATTTCACCTTTTGGGGTACAGTTCAGCGAAGCCACTTTTGTTCTTATAGAGATAGTTCTGTATGCTTTCTATTTTTAATTATATCAATTTTATTATGAATACATTTATAAGTAAACCATGAAAGTAAAGCTGGAATTAAAGCCATTCTAATATTTATATACATTTTATCTTTACTATCCACAATTGGCTTTAAATTAGCAATTTCTTTATTAGCAGAAATCAATCTTTTCATATCTTTAAATTGAAGATTTCCAGTTATGCTTTTACAAGGTCTACTAAATTGAGTATGTGTTAAATGTCTTACAGATTTAATTTTATGCTTAGTTTGTGTAAATAATTGTATTTTAGTAGGTAAATCTTCAAAAATGCAATTTTCCTTAAATCTAACTTTTTGTGAACCATTAAATAGTGAATTTTTTGCACAAGTATTCCATATAGACCCAGCTGTATTAACGCCTATTTGATAAAACCTAGATTCTTGAAGTTTTCCAGCATTAAGTTGCATAGTATTAACACTGTTTTCTTTTGAGTCTAATCTAGTTAATTGATAACCTAATACAAATATATCTGTATCTGGATTATTAGTTGTAGCTTGTTCAATACTTTCTAAAGCACCATCATTAAGAACATCATCAACATCTAAAAATAAGATGTATTTACCTTGGGCATGATCTAAACCAATATTTCTAGCACTTCCCGGACCTCTTTTTCCTTCAGCTGTCTCAAATTTGGTAATTGAAATATTAGGATGCTGAATTTTAAAATTATCTATTATTGTTTTTGAATTATCAGTAGGCTTAGAATTATCATCAATAATTAATATTTCAATATTATCATAGTGTTGATTAGAAATACTAGTTAATGCAGTTAATATGTATTGTTCAGCATTTTTCATAGGTATAATCAATGAAAATTTAAAACTTTTATTACTATTATTGTTCATATAAACTATTTTCTCCCATATTTTTTAACAATTATAGCATAAAAGTTTAAATAATGGAATAGAATTATGTAAATTTTCTAAAAAAGAATTACCAATAAAATTAATTATTGATAATTCTTTTATCTTACACATTAACTTTTTCATACACATCTGAAAGACCAAATAATTTTCTTAGCTTGCTAAATATTCGTGCAATAATTCCTTGTTTTTTAGGAACTAGAGCTAAAGAAGGAGATACACCATGTTCAATTTCATTTCGTCTAATTTCTAAATCAGTCATTTTTTTTATGTAATAATCATTATAAAAAGAATATGTATCTGTAAAACCTATAAAATCTTTAAAATCATATAATTTTTTACGATAATCTTCAACTTGTACTAAAGTAGAAATTGCGTTAAATTTTTTATCAAAATAACTTGTAAAGATAGTATTTTGTGTTTCTAAAAATAAAGTTTGTATTTGAGAACGTAGCTTAGAAATTTTATCAGAAATCTTTGTAATATTTTTAGAGTTTTCATCTGTATCTGCAAGAAGAGATGCCTGAAAACTTAAACTATCTTCTAAATCTAAAATTTTATCTAAATTTGATTGTATATTATAAAATGCTCCTTTGTCTGTAAGCTGTATAAATTTATCAATAAATAAACTGTTACAAAATAAAGTACTACTAAATAAATCATATGTACCTGTAATATAAGCCATTTGAGCTAGCAATGTACATTCAAGAGCATAGTAAGAAGGGCTATAAGTAGGAAGTGTTATATCAAAGTATTTTACTGTATCCAAATTTGAGTTTATTGCAAAAGAACTCATTAATTGAACAGCAGCTTCATTTAGTCCCATTCCAGGAAGACTACTACTTGTAAAATTACAAAAGCCAAGACGAAGAAGATGATCTTTTTCATCACGATATTCTTGAAGTGCATGAATACACTCATGAATAATATATACATTTATACAAGATAAGTCAGCAGTTTCATTAAAATAAATAGAACGGTTTTTATAAGAGTACTTTGCACAAGATAAAGAATCTGGCATTTTTGCAACATACATATTAAGCCTAGAAAGCCTCATAAATAAATCGTTTTCATTCAAATTATAGTTAGGAAACGAATCTACTAATTTATCTGCTACTGATTTTGCAATCGAATTAATAGTAATTCTATCTAAAGTTCTAATAACTTCAATACCTTCTTTTGTTAATTCTTGCTCTATGGTCATTTAAAAATTTCTCCTTTGTAACTAATAAAAATATTATACAACAAATTTATACAAAATGTGTTTCATAAAGGTTAAGAATATATTACGTTTATATGACGAAATAGAGATAGAGAGGTTGTTTTTTTTACCGTAATACTGTATAATAGTACTATTAGAATGGAGATGGTTTTCATGGAGAAAAAAAGAATATTAACAGGAGATAGACCAACAGGAAAATTACATATAGGGCACTATTTTGGATCACTTCAAAATAGAGTGAAACTTCAAGATATGCATGAAACATTTATTGAAGTAGCAGATGTGCAAGCTCTAACAGATAATTTTAATAACCCAGAAAAAGTAAAAAACAATGTAAAAGAAATAATAATGGATCAATTATCAGTAGGAATAGACCCTAATAAAGTAACCTTCTTTTTACAATCTATGATACCAGAAATTGCTGAACTTACAGTGTTTTATTCCAATTTAGTAACAATTGCAAGATTAGAAAGAAACCCAACTGTAAAAACAGAAATTGCACAAAAAAGAGAAATATTTGGAGAAAGTGTAACATATGGATTTTTAGGTTATCCTGTAAGCCAAGCAGCTGATATTACAGCTTTTAATGCCACAATAATTCCAGTAGGAGAAGATCAATTACCACTTATAGAGCAATGTAGAGAAATTGTAAGAAAATTTAACAGTATATATGGAGAAACTTTACAAGAACCACAAGCATATTTAGGAGAAAATAAAAGAATTAAAGGATTAGATGGAAATGAAAAAATGGGAAAATCTTTAGGAAATGCAATATACCTATCAGATTCAGAAGAAGAAATTTCTAAAAAAGTTATGAGTGCAGTAACAGATCCATCAAGAATAAAAAAAGATGATCCAGGAAATCCTAATATATGTATGGTAGCATATTATCATAATTTGTTTAGCAAGGAAGAAGTAGAAGCGATTTGTGAAGAATGTAAAGCGGGGAGACGAGGTTGTGTAGCTTGTAAAAAGCAACTAATTAAAAATATTACAGAACATTTAGCACCAATTAGAGAAAAAAGATGCTATTATGAACAAAGACCTGAGGAGGTAAAAGAAATTTTAATGGAAGGAACTTTAAAAGCGAGAAAAGAAGCAGCTATTACTATGGGGAAAGTAAAAGAAGCAATGAAATTAGATTATTTTAAAGAGGTATAAAATATGTTTACAGATTATGCAAAAATCACAATAAAATCTGGTAATGGAGGAAACGGGGCAGCAACATTTAGAAGAGAGAAATATGTAGCAGCAGGAGGACCAGATGGAGGAGATGGCGGAAAAGGAGGAAGTATTTATTTTGTAGTAGATAAAGATTTAAATACTTTACTAGATTTCCGTTATAAAAAGATATTTAAAGCAGAAAATGGGCAAAATGGTAGTGGTAATAATTGTTATGGAAAAAAAGGAGAAGACCTATATATTGGAGTTCCAGTAGGAACAATTATAAAAGACAGTGAAACTGGAAAAGTATTAGCAGACTTATCTTCTGAAAACCAAAAAGAACTAGTACTTCCAGGAGGAAGAGGCGGAAAAGGAAATGTACATTTTGCAACATCTACAAGACAAGCACCAAGGTTTTCACAAGATGGAGAAAAGGGGCAAGAAAAAGAAATAATATTAGAACTAAAGCTACTTGCAGATATAGGGTTAATAGGGTTTCCAAATGTAGGAAAATCAACATTTCTTTCAAGAGTTACATCTGCAAAACCTAAAATTGCAGACTATCACTTTACAACAATTATACCAAACCTAGGAGTTGTAAAATCTATATATGGAGACAGTTTTGTAATTGCAGATATACCAGGAATTATAGAAGGAGCAAGTGAAGGTGTAGGGCTTGGAATTCAATTTTTAAGACATATTGAAAGAACACGTCTACTACTTCATGTAATTGATGTATCAGGAACAGAAGGAAGAACTCCAGTACAAGATTTTGAAATAATAAACAAAGAACTAAAGGAATATAGTGAAAAATTAAGTACAAGAAAGCAAATTATTGTAGCAAACAAACTAGATGTTATGCAAGATGAAAATTTATTAAAAGAACTCGAAGAATTTGCAAAAAATAAAGGTATGGATCTATTTAAAATATCTGCTGTAACAGGAGAGGGAATAGATAACTTAATGAACCATGTAACAGAAGTATTAAAACAATTACCAAAAGAAGAATTAATAGAAGTAGAAGAAAAGATGGTATATACTTTAGAAGATAAAGACGAATTTAGTATTACTAGAGATGGAGATGAATATTTAGTAGAGGGACTAGCAATAGAAAGACTAATGGGAAGAATTAATATAGGAGATAACGAATGTATGCACTATTTCCAAAAAGTAATAAGGAATTTAGGAATAGAAGAGGAACTAAAGAAAAAAGGAGTAAGACCAGGAGACACAGTCAAATTTTTAGAATGGGAATTTGAATGGGAAGAATAGGAAAAAGGACAAGATGTACGTTAGTGAAAGAAAAACTTTCTCTAATGTATATCTTTTTTATTTACCATTGTTCTTATATAAATGCCAATTTCTTCATTAGAAAGGTTTAATATGCTAATTAATTCTTTTAAAATATCTCGTCTTGGCAGATCTTCTTCTGTATCAATTCTAACATATTGTCTTAAACTAATTTTTAAAATTTCAGCCATTTTTTCTTGAGTATATCCTAATAATTTACGTTTTTCTTTAATCAAATTTATCACCTAGACAAATTATGGCATAAGTAAATTGAAATAAATATTGACATTAAACGTCACTAAATATATAATAATAAAAAATAACGTTTAATGTCAATAGAGAAAGGAGAAAACGAAAGAAAATGAAAAAACAAAAAAATAAGGGGCGGAAATAGATCCCGCCCCTACAGAGAATATTTGGAAAGTGCACCTGTAGGGTCAGATTCCATATCTGCCCCAGATGGCATATGTATTAAACGCCCCCACGGAATCACACTAATTGCACTTGTAATAACAATTTTATTCTCTTATGACGAAAAATTAAAATGTAGTAATAGCAAAGGTTTCCTTGTATAAACAATTTTGTAATTTAAAAATTTTCACATATTTAAACTTGCTAACTAAAGTCAATAGTTTTTAGAAATTTTTTTAAAATTATTTTTATAGTAAATTTAGGTATGCTAAATAAGCAGTGTTGAAAAACATTGCTTTTTACATATATTTCCAGTAAAACTGTTAATTATATACTTCTTTTACTCTAGCATAATAAATTCGCAAAAACTTATTTAATCCAGCTATTTTACAGACATCCATAGGTTTACCTTCAATTTCTTTTTTTACTATATAATCGTATACAGATGAATCATTTGTAGGTTTTGTAGCTTTTAGAGATTTCATTATTTCATAACCACATTTTCTTAAATATTTATTACCTCGTTTTGAAATATGTATATTAGTGGCTGTAAATTTTCCAGATTGATAAGGCGGAGTATCAATTCTAGCACTTGCTATTAAACTGTTTGCATTTTTATATTTTCTAACATCACCAATTTCAGCTATAATTCTAGGACAAATTTTATTGCCTATACCTTTCATTTTGCGAACAATATCATATTCGGGCAATTCTCTTGCAAGTTCGTTCATCTGTGCTATAAAATATTTTAGTTCCAATAATTTTAATAAAATAGGTAAATGATAAATACCAGTTGCCTCCATTACAAACTTAATAGCTTCTTTTGGAAATTCTTTGATTTTTTCCAATAACATATCGAAACCTTCATTAGTATGTTTTATTTCAAAAGGCTTTTCTAATAGAATACCATTAAGATTAATTGCTATTGTACTTTTACTTTTTGATACATCAATTCCTATAGCATACATAAAAATTCTCCTTTCTAAAAATTAATTTTTTTGAATGGATCCAACTACTATTACATCTTTCATTTTGGCTATTTACACGAATGTACAATATATGTAATTCAACTTGCTTAATCGAAGGATTGATGAATAGAGTTGGTCAACTGTTTAAATAGCGAGAGATAACAAAGTATTCTCTAGATGAATTGCGTTGACCAATCTTCTCTATTTTAATGAAAAAAAGTATAATTATCAACTTATGTGATAACTATACTTATATGGTACCAAAGATGAATTGTAAAAAATAATAATACAATATCATCTTTTTTGATTTTATAGCCATATAAAAATAAAAAATTAAGTAAATTTATGGAAAAATACAAGAAAGTATGGTATATTATTGCTATAAATATAAAATAATTTTTTAGGAGGAACATGGATAGATTAATTAACAATGAACTTAATAATACAATAACTAATGAAAAAAATAAAGAGATTAGTAATTTTATACAAGAACTACAGAATGCATTAGATAACCCTAAAAATCAAATAACAATTGATAAAAGTTTCTATAATGAAGTATATAATGATTTGGAATTGGCACAAAAATATGAGGAACAATTGGAAGGAATAATAAAAGATTGTATGTTAGATTATTCATATGATACAGAATTTGTATATGTTAATTATGATGAAAAAGCTAAAGAGTATTATATGGATATATATGATGGAGATGTTACTAAAGTAAATGTGAGCAAAAAGGAACTTGATAATTCAAATATAAAGGTTGGTTCTTTTTACTTTGTATTAAACAATGGAGATTATTTACAAGAAAAAGAATATATAAAAGATAATATTAAATCTAAAATAAAATATGAACTCAACAATTTAGAAAATAGGAGAAAAAATGGTTAGTAATAAAGAAGATATTATAAAGGAAATATTAGCAAAGAATTTAAACAAATTAGAAGAATATACAGAAATTGTTAATAAAGGAAAAACATTTTTTACAAAAAATGATTACGATATTATTGAAGGAATACCACAGTATTACGAAATAGATGAATATGGTAGAACGAGTGGTGCAATTGCAATAATTAGTAGAAATACTTTATCAATAAGAACAGAAAAGCATTTAAAATATCCAGATCCAAGTGGATGGAGTAAAATAATTAGTAATAGTGGTATTTTTCAAAGATGCCATTGTATTGCTTATAGATTATCAGCTAAAAAGAATGATAAAAGAAACATTTTTATTGGTACAGAAGATTTAAATAAAAAAATAATGTGGCATATTGAAAATGATATAGAAAACTACATAAGAGAAAATGAAAAACAATATATAAGATTATTATATAGGGTTACCCCTCAATATAAAGCAAAAAATCAAATACCAACAGGAATACTCATAGAAGTTAAAAGTATTGATACAGAATACGAAGTGTGTATGTTTTGCTATAATGTTGAAGATAAAGTAAAAATAAATTATAGTGATGGAAGTATTAGAGAAGATAATAGAGGAGTTTTAACAACGAAATTTATTGAAAAATTTAAAAAATCATATTCTGAAAAAAGACAAAAGAAAAGTCCAAATATTAATTTAATAGTAAATGCACAAACTAAAAAATACCATTATGAAGATTGTTCAATAGTAAAAAATACAGAACCAAAGTATATAAAAGAAATTACAACTAAAGAAAGAAACTTAATAAAAGATGGATATTCTATTTGTAAGATATGTGAAGAAAGGCGGTAAAAATGACTAAACGAGAACTAGAAGTACTTATAAAATAAGGAGAAGGTTATACACTAGAATTTAAAGAAAATTTAGGTAAAAAGTTTGCAGTTGAAATTGTAGCTTTTGCTAATAGTATGGGTGGAAAAATATTGATAGGTGTAGATGATGGCAATATTATTGGTACAGACACATCTAATAATCAAAGAGCAAATATACAAAATCAAATAAGTCAAATAGAGCCAAGAATAAATGTGAAAATTGAAGTAGTAGATAATGTTATTGTTGTAAATGTACCAGAAGGAGATGATAAGCCATATTCTTCGAGTGATGGGTATTATTTAAGAGCAGGTGCTATGTGTCAAAAGATGAATAGAAATGAAATTAGAGAATATTTAGAAGATGGTGGAAAAATACAGTTTGATAGAATGATAAATAAAAAAGCTAAATACCCAGATGACTTTGATGAAAATGCTTATAAAAACTTTTTAAAATTATCTAATACAAGTGAAATAATTGCAAAAGAAGAATTATTGATAAATTTAAAGTGTTTAGAAAAAGTAAATAATCAATATATGTTTACAAATGCAGGGGTTGTTTTCTTTGCGAAGAATCCTACGAATTTTTTAATTCAAAATTATATAACTTGTATTGCTTTTTAAGGAACAAATAGAGTTTATATTTTGGATACATTAGATTGCAATAAAGACATAATAGCCAATATTGAAGATGCTTTAGCATTTGCTAAAAAGCACATAAATTTGACTTATTTAATTAATGCAGAGATTATGAGAGAACAAGGAAATGCAACAAGAAAAGAAGTTTTAGAAATTCCAGAAGATGTATTAAAAGAGGCTATCATAAATCGGTATATGCCATCGCCAATACTTTGAAGAAGGTGCAAGAGTTATGGTAGAGATTTATGATGATAGGGTTTCAATAGTAAGTCCAGGGGGAGTACCAAAAGGAATTACAAAAGAAAATTTTGGTAAAAGAAGTATTGCAAGAAATCCTATTATTGCAGATTTATTAAGAAGAACACATTATATAGAAAAAGCAGGAACTGGTATAGGAAGAATGAGAGAATTAATGGAAGATGCAGGACTTAAAGGACCTAAATTTCAATATGATGAGTTCTTTGAAGCGAGCTTTTTAAGACCATCATATTATGACAAGAATTATGGAACTTATGATTTATCTAAAAAGGATAATGAAAAAATTACAAAATTAAATAATACACAAACACAAATAATTAATTTGATAAGAGATAATCCTAGTATTACCCAAAATGAAATGTCTGAAATAATAGGTATGGCTTTGCCAACTATTAGAAAAAATGTTCAAATTCTAAAAAATAAGGGAATTTTAATAAGAGAAGGTGCAACAAAAAAGGGTATATGGATTATAAAATAAAATTTCTTGTATACTTTTGTTGTATACTTTAAGTATACAAGAAAGTATATCAGAAAATTGAAAAATAACATTAGATTTATAAAAAAATCTAGTGTTATTTTTTTTGGAAATTTTTTATCTACATTTTAAAGATATAAAATTATATAAAAAACAAATAAAAATGGCTAGAAATTTAAAATAAAGCTAATAAATGGAAGAAGGTGGGGGAATGTCTAACTTAAATTTAAAAGGTATATGGATACCAATAGAAATATTAACAGATGAAAAATTAAGTGATAAAGAAAAAATAATATATGCAATAATTTTATATTTAAGCAAAAAAAATACTTATTGCTATTTAACGAACAAAACTATAAGTGAATTACTAAATATATCAATAACCCAAGTATCAAAATTAGTAAATTCACTAAAAGATAAAAAGTATATTGATACCCAAGTTAATCTATAAGGAAAATAGTAAGCAAGTAGAAATGAGAAAGTTAATACCAACAAGCAAAAACAAAGACACCTATTTAACAAAAGTTAAATACCCTCTTGGGCAAAACTTCAATACCCATATTGAAGAAAAGTTTAAGGATAATAAATATAATAATAAAACTCATAATGATGAATCAAGTGTAACTACGTCTAGCGATAAATTGTGGTTATTATCATGTTCTGAAATATGGAATAATGGATATAATGGTGGTGCATATGGTTTTGCAATAGCAAAAGAAGGTGAAAGGTACAAGTATTGGAGTGTGTGTCTTGCAAATTTTCCTTGTAATCAAGGTAATAAAATTACTCAAAAAAAACATCAAGGAGGGGTAATTACCCCATGGGGATTAAGGTCTCCTTGTAAAGGTACTAATAGTTTCACCCAAGTTTCTTCAGGTGGAAATTGTGGTGGGTGGGGTGCTACTGACGGTAGCATGATTTGCCCTGGTTTTGCAATTTAGTAAAAAACAAAAAAAGTTCAAACTTTTGTTTGACTTTTTTTTATTTTTGTGATACTATAATGGCAAATAGAAAATAGGGAGTGATTTTAAATGAAGAAAAAAGATTCAAATGAATTAGGAAAAAGAGAGAAAGCTATATTAAAATACATTGAAAAACAAATAGCAATAAATTGCTATCCACCATCAGTAAGAGAAATTGGAAAAGCAGTTGGGTTAAAATCAACTGCAACAGTACATGGATATCTTGCAAAATTAGAAGAAAAAGGGTACATAAAAAAAGAATCACAAAAAGGAAGAACTTTAAAATTATTAAAAGGTGGGCAAGGAGAAAATCCAAACCAAACACAAATGAAAGAATTTTATTCTGGAAAAGAAATGGTAGAGGTACCAGTTATAGGAAAAATTACAGCAGGAGCACCAATCTTAGCAGTAGAAAACATTACAGATACATTCCCAATTCCAATAGACTTTGTTGGAAATAGCGAATCATTTATGCTTACTGTTCGTGGCGAAAGTATGATTGAAGCAGGAATATTAGATGGAGATTACATTTTAGTAAAAAGACAAGAAAATGCAAACAATGGCGAAATTGTTGTTGCATTAATAGAAGATGAAGCAACAGTAAAAACTTTCTATAAAGAAAAAGACCATATACGTTTACAACCAGAAAACTCTACAATGGATCCAATCATTGTACCAGACTGCAAAATACTTGGAAAAGTTGCAGGTGTATTTAGAAAAATGTAAAATAAAAAAGCCAATCTAGCTATATAGATTGGCTTTTTATTTTACATAACTTTGACTTTTATGTAGAAATATAGTATAATTATTTTAATGCAGAGTGCATTTGTAAATAAAATAAACAACCTCTTGATTATAGAGAAAGGAGAACAAAAAATGAATGCAGAAAATATTACATTAGGAACATGGTTTGGTGAGTCACGGGAGGAAAGAACAGATGATGCAAGTTACTTGTATTTAAAGTGCTTGAATGGTATTAAAATTAAGAGAGAGGGGAAAGTAATTTTAAGTTCCAAAAGGAGAGAAGTTTTCTCTAATCCACCTACAAAGGAAGTACATGAAATAAGAGAAATTCTTGATGCTATTAAATTGGAGCTAATACCATGTGAGAACTTCATAACTACTTGTTTTGTGACTGTTAAAGTTTCTAAACCAACTTATATTAGGCAGACTATGGCAGGCTTTGAAAGTGAGTGGCTTATTGTGCGTGGAGAAATTAAGTTAGGGATCATTGAGGAACATGGGAGTTTTGATAACAGAAATACTGACATTACTATTGCTATTCCAAGAGATAGTAACTAAACTTACTTGAGATACCCAAGACTATTGATACCAAAAAGCATCAGAAGTATATATTTCTGATGCTTTTTGGTATCAATTTATAAAACGTTCTATCTCTTACTAAATTGTGGAGCACGTCTTGCTTTTTTAAGACCATATTTCTTTCTTTCTTTCATACGAGGATCTCTTGTTAAGAATCCGTTTGATTTTAAAGATGGTCTAAATTCGCTATTTGCTTCATTTAATGCTCTTGCAATACCATGACGGATTGCTCCTGCTTGACCTGTGTATCCACCACCAATTACTTTACAAATAACATCATATTTAGATAATGTATTTGTAACAGTTAATGGTTGTCTTACTATAACTTTTAATGTTTCTAAACCAAAGTATTCATCAATACTTTTATCATTTATTGTAATTACTCCAGTACCTTCTACTAATCTAACTCTTGCAATTGAACTTTTTCTTCTACCAGTACCGCAGAATACTACACTTTCTTTTTTTGCTTTAGGCATTTGATTTTCCTCCTTAAATTTTTACTAGAATTCCCATTTTTCTGGTTTTTGAGCTTCATTTTCGTGAACATCACCTGCATATAATCTTAATTTTTTAACCATTTGTCTTCCTAGAGAATTATGTGGTAACATTCCTTTTACAGCATGCATCATAGCTTTTTCTGGATTAGATGATAATAAGTCTCTTGCAACTATTTCTTTCATTCCTCCAATGTATCCTGAATGATGTCTGTAAACTTTTTGGTCTAATTTATGACCTGTTAAAATTACTTTAGAACAATTAATGATAATAACATGATCACCAGCATCCATATTAGGTGTATAAGTTGGCTTATGTTTTCCTCTTAAAAGCTTTGCAGCTTCTGTTGCAACTCTACCTAAAGGTTTTCCTTCTGCATCAATGATATACCATTTTCTTTGAATTTCGTCTTTTTTTAGACTGTATGTTGTATTATTCATGGTAATAAATACCCTCCATTCATATTTTATATATAATTTTTGCTAAAAAACACTAAATAAACTACCGGGGAGAAGTTTATTTTTGCCTTTTAACATATAATGCGTAACTATTCTAATACAAAATAAAGAAAAAGTCAAGATTTCTGCAAGAATTTGTTTACATTTTACTATTTAAAATGATATAATTTAATTATACGTGGGAGAAAGGATGAAATAAAATGAAAATTAGTATAAGAACAATTAGTTTTGGAGTTATTATTATTATTTGTATAGTTGCAGTAGTGATGGCATTTTATATGCAATTTGGAGGAAATTTATTTAAAGGTAATGAACCTACAATAGATACACCTATATCGATGACTCAGGAAAATAAACGGATTAGCTGAAAATTTTGACAAGTTATTCCAAAATAAATTAGATTATCAAAGTTCAAATGTAAATACATTAGGAGTAACTAAAAAAGATGCTTCAAAAGATATTATATATACAGTAGTTTCAACTAAAAGGGTATTAGATAATCGTTACGATATAGATTTAAACATACCACTTATTAATATATTAAATAATACTTCAGTAGAAAACTTTAATAAAAAAATACAATCATTATTTGTAGATAAAGCAAATGATATTATACAAAATGCTACATTAAATACAATTTATAATATTGATTATATGGCATATGTTAATACTAATATATTATCATTAGTAATTCGTTCTACATTAAAAGAAGGAAATAATCCACAAAGGGTTATTATTCAAACATATAATTATAATTTAAGTACAAATGAGGAAATGACATTAGAACAAATATTAGAGATTAAAGGATTAACTAGAACAAATGTAGAAAGTGTAATTGCAAGCCAAATAAAAATTGCAAATGAAGAGGCAGATAGGTTAAAACGTTTAGGATATAATGTATATACAAGGGACTTAACAAGTTCAATTTATAAAATAGATAATACTGATAATTATATATTAGGACCAAATAATAAATTATATGTTATTTATCCATATGGAAATGCTAATAATACAGATGAAATGGATGTTATAGTATTTTAATGATAAGGGCACAGTGGTGTCATGTCTCACGGGTATTCCCACAAACGATGCCCCTACAGTTTTAATTTAAAATAGAGTAATTTCCTATACTATAAAAAGCAACTCATTTTGAAAGTGAGTTGCTTTTTGAAAATAAAAGGGGATGTCTTAATACAAGACAAGTGAACTTTCTTGTATTTTTAATATGTTTATATAATACTAAACAATTTTGTCCTTTTTGTGAATATTAAGTGTAAAATTTGAAAACTTAGTTTTTGTATTAAAAAGATCTAATGTAGGGGCATCGTTTGTGGGAATACTCGTGAGACATGACACCACTGTGCCCTTTTATTTCGCTTTAAGGTTGTTCCGCAAGAGTTACTTTAACATCCATTTCTTGCCCATTACGATTTACTCTTAAAGTTAATTCATCACCTATATTATGAGTATTCTTTATCTCGTTTAACTCATCCATAGAAGTTACAGCTTTTCCATTTACTCCAATAATTACATCTCCAACTTTTATCCCTGCTTTTTCGGCAGCAGAAAAAGTTTCTATTTGCTTTACATAGATTCCAACTACTAATTTATAATAACTAGCAGTTTTTTCATCTAAATCTAATCCAGAAATTCCAATATATGGTCTTTTTACTTTGTTAAATTGAATTAATTGTTCATAAATTTCTCTAGTAGAATTAATAGGAATAGCAAATCCCATACCTTCAATTCCTGTACCAGAAAGTTTTAATGTATTAATTCCAATTACTTTACCTTCAGCATTTACTAAAGCACCACCACTATTACCAGAATTAATAGCAGCATCAGTTTGGATTAAAGTAAATGTTTTTCCATCTGAATCTGTTACTTTACGATTAACAGCACTAATTATACCAGCAGTAACACTACTTTCCATGCCTAAAGGGTTACCAATAGCCATAGAAAATTCACCAACTTGAACATCATCAGAATTCCCAAGTTCAGCAGCTGCTAAACCAGTTTTATCAATTTTTATAACTGCAAGATCAGTTTGTTCATCTGTTCCAATAATTCTTGCAGGATATTCAGTTTCATCATTATATAAATAAACACTTACCTTACTTGCTTGTTCAATTTCGTAGTATGAATTATTAGAACTGGAATTAACAATGTGATTATTTGTTAAAATATAACCATCCTCTGATATTATAATACCAGAACCTTCTGCTTGAGCAGTAGTAGGGTTTCTAAGAAAAATAGAATTTGCAGTATATTCTACTTTTATTCCTACAATAGAAGGACGAACTTTTGAAGCAACATTCATTCCAGTTTCAGAATAATTTTTCAAAGAAACTTGTGAAAGAGAGCTAGGTGTTACACTTTTATTATCAGATGAAGCAGAAGTTCCGAACATAGTTTGTATTTGGTAAAATGTTATCACGTATTTGTGGTATGCCAAAACATGTTCCAACTACTATAATAGCTCCTATAGCGCCACTACAAAATGGTATAAAAACACTTCTAGAAAAGCTATGGTTCGATTTTTTATTTCCTTTTTCAGACATATCTACTACTTGATATGTACTTTTTTTGTTTGAATTCTCTTCCATGAAAAAAACCTCCAATTTCAATAATAATATATCCTAAACACATATTATAATACAATACATTTGTGAAAAATTTGTGAAAACAATTATAAAATAATAAAAATTTATTGAAATATTTTTTTCTTATATATATAATTAATAAAAAGAAAACGGAGGTAGATTATGAAAAATTATAAAAAAGAATTTAAACATTTAGATAATAAAAGTGGTATAACACTAGTAACATTAGTTATTACAATTATTGTTCTTCTAATTATTGCCTCTATTAGTATTTATGTAGGAACAGATATTATTAAAAAAGCAAATTTGCAAAATATTAATACAAATATGATGTTAATACAAGCAAAAACTAAGACAATATATGAACAAGAAAGGTTTAACCATACTACAAATTATAAAGGAACAAAAATAACAGAAGTTACAGGAAATTCAGAAGTAGATGAGTTAATGTCTAAAAATATTTTAGAAGAGGCAGACAAATTTTATCTATTAACCCAAAATGACTTAAATGAGATGGGGCTAGAAAAAATTAATATAGATAAGGGGTATGCTGTAAATTATGAGACAGAGGAGATTGTTTATATAAAAGGGTTTGAAGCGAATAATTCTACATATTATAAGCTATCAGAAATGAAGAATTTAAACATAGAATAGGATGTAAAATGAAAGAAAAAGAAGAAATACGATTAACTAAACTAAAACAAATAGAAAATGAAATTTATAATAATAAAGAAATACAATACATTTGTGGAATTGATGAAGCAGGTAGAGGACCACTTGCAGGGCCAGTTGTAGTAGCAAGTGTAATTATGCCAAAAGATTCTATGATAGAAGGGGTAAATGACTCTAAAAAGGTTTCTGAAAAAAAACGTGAAGAATTATATGATAAAATTATAGAAGAAGCGATTACGTATGGAGTAGGGATTATAGATGAAAAAGTAATAGATGAAATTAATATATTAGAAGCAACAAAAAAGGGATTAACAACATCATTACAAGAGCTAAAAGTAAAGCCAAATCTTATTTTAGTAGATGCATTAAATAAAATTGACACATTAGGAATACCATATAAATCTATAATTAAAGGAGATGCACTTTGTTATTCTATTTCATGTGCATCAATTATAGCGAAAGTAACAAGGGATAGAATTATGAGACAGTGGGATGAAATATACCCAATGTATAGTTTTGAAAAGCACAAAGGGTATGGTACAGCAGCACATATACAAGCAATAAAAGAATATGGAATTTGTCCAATACATAGAAAAAGTTTTACAAAAAATTTTATATAAGAAGAGGATTACATGAATATTATAGAAATTATAGCAAAAAAAAGAGATAAAAAAGAACTAGATAAAAATGAAATTGAGTATTTTATAAAAGAATATACAAATGGAAATATAACAGATTATCAAGCAGCAGCACTTGTTATGGCAATTTATTTAAATGGAATGAATGATGATGAAATTACAAATTTAACACTTGCTATGGCACATTCAGGAGAAATGCTAGATTTATCTATATTTGGAAAAAATGTTGTAGATAAACACAGTACAGGTGGAGTGGGAGACAAAGTTACTCTAATTTTAGCCCCAATTATTGCAACATTTGGAATACCAGTTGCAAAAATGTCTGGAAGAGGCTTAGGTTTTACAGGAGGAACAATAGATAAATTAGAATCAATACCAGGATATAATACAGGTATTTCTACAAATGACTTTATAAATAATGTAAAAGATATTGGAATAAGTTTAATTGGGCAAACACTTAACTTAGCACCAGCAGACAAAAAACTATATGCTTTACGTGATTCAATTAGTTGTACAGATAGCATACCACTTATTGCGTCTAGCATTATGAGTAAAAAAATAGCAGCAGGAGCAAATAAAATTGTACTAGATGTTACATGTGGTAGTGGTGCTTTTATGAAAAAATATGAAGAAGCACAAAAACTAGCAAATACTATGAATAGAATAGGAAAATTAGCAGGAAAAGAAACTGTATGTGTTATGACTAATATGGAAGAACCTTTAGGATATGCAGTTGGAAATAATTTAGAAGTAATAGAAGCAGTTAAGTTTTTAAAAGGCGATATGATACAAGATGTAAAAGAAGTGGTATTAGAACTTGGTGCTTATATGATAAAACTAGCTGGATTAGGAGATAATATAGAAGAAAATAAAGAAAGAATACTTGAAAAAATTATAGATGGCGAGGCGTATAATAAATTTTTACAACTAGTGGAAAACCAAGGTGGAGATATTTCATATTTAGAGGATACAGACAAATTTGAAAAATCAAAATATATATTAGAGGTAAAAGCAGAAAAAGAAGGATATATAAGTTCACTTAATGCAAGAAAAGTAGGGGAATTATCAGGAGCTATTGGAGCAGGTAGAGTAAGAAAAGAAGATAAAATTGATGAGACAGTGGGAATTGTTTTAGCAAAAAAGGTAGCGGATTTTGTAAAAGTAGGAGAAGTATTAGCATATATTCATGTAAATGATGAAAGACTTGGAAAATATGCATTAAATGAATTACAAAATACTTATCAAATAAGTAAAGAAAAAATAGAAAAAACAAAAACAATATTAGGAGTTATTGTGTAGGGGCAAAAAAAGTTGTTTTTATGTTAAAATTTTAATAATAGCAAAATAAGAGTAAAGGTAAAATATTAAAATTTGAAAAAAAGCGTCTTGAAAGTAAATTTTGTATACGTATGTTTTAAAAATTTGTGGGAGAATCTCACACCCTTGTGAGAGGGGCCTACAAATTTTTATTACATACTGTGCAAAATTTATCTTGAACAAGCGGTTTTGAAAATTTTATATAATTTACCTTTACTCTTGCAATAATAAATAAAAAGAAAGAAGTTATTCAACTCTTCTTTCTTTTTGCTCTTTATTGCCACATAATCGGTCATATTCTTTACACTTAATCTTATAATCCATTTGCTGAGACAAATAGCGATAATACATGTATGCTTGCTCATATTGAACCATAGGATTAAACATAGGGTCTTGATACATAGCATCATTTGCTATATTAGGATTAAATGTAATATTATCATATGGTGAATAACCTCCAAAATCTGCATTACGTTCCATTTTAAAACCACTCCTTTTTATAAAACTTATTCCATAATCTATTTTATTATGACTATTACTACTTCTTCAATTATCTGTTAGCTATTTTTATTTTTCTTTTAAAACACAAAAATAAAGTAAAAACAATAAAAATAGCTAAAATAGAAATACTATAAAAATTAAAATAAGCTAAATTAGTATTCAGTTTATCCACATTTTGAGAAAAGATAGGTACAATATCTAAGTTAAAAATAGGGAAAATGTGAATAACTATGTAAGTTAAAATACATGCAATTGTACCTTGTAAAAGTTTTCCTATAAAATATGCTTTTATAGAAATATCAGATTTTGAAGTAATACTTAAAACTTGTAAAAGTACACTAAACCCACCAAAACCAAGTAAAAAAGCTGATATTACAATATTAACAGATATAGCCTTATTAGAAATACTACAAACAGAACTTAATCCATTTGTTAGTTCTATTATTCCAGAAATAATAGGACTTATAAAATCAGCAGAAATATTTATGCTTTTAAAAAATGGTGTTAAAATCATAGTTATAGCATTAAAAAATCCACAATTATTTAAAATTGAAATAATGACACTAAAAAGTACAACAAATCCGCCAATTATAACAATAGTATGAACAGCATTTAAAATACTATCTGAAAGGACTTCACCTAAATTTGAAAAACTTATAGTTGTATTAGAAGAGGTTGCATTTTTAGAAACATGAGTTTTTTCTTTATCATTATATTTCCAAAAACGAAATAAAAACCCTACCAAAAGAGAACTAATCAAATGAGTAATAAAAAGTAAAATACCAATTTCAGTATTACTAAACATGGCAATTCCTACTGTTCCAATAATAAACAAAGGACCAGAATTATTAGTAAAAGCAAGAAGCCTTTCTGCTTCCGCTTTTGTGCATAGTCCATTATTCCTAAAATTCGTAACGATTTTTGCTCCAACAGGGTAGCCAGAAATAATGCCCATAACTAGTGCATAAGCACCAATACCAGGAACATTAAAAATAGGACACATATATCTATTAAAAAGCTCACCAATTTTTAAAATAATATTTGTATGGCTTAATGCTTCTGTTGCTATAAAAAATGGAAGTAAAGCAGGAACAACAGAATTTGCAAAAAGTAATAGTCCGAGATTTTGTTGCTTGTAAGTTTTGTCTTGAAAAAATAACAAGACAAAGTGTAAAAAGAACGAATATAAATGGGATAATATTCTTTTTAAAAGATAAAAAAACAAAATGAGGACTACGTTTCATTTTCAACACTCCTATATAAGATAATATTTTATAGTAGGTATATTCCTAAGAACCCCCAGCCGCTAGCGCGGCAGCCCCTTAAATAAAGGGGCCTTTACTCTACTATTTAGACTAGTATAGTTATTTCGAAGAGTAGAGAAAAGCCTCCTTTACTTAAGGGAGGTGGCAGTGCGAAGCACTGACGGAGGGTTTTAATGAAATTATATAGTAATTTATAAATCAAAACTTAATAATATATATTAAAAAAATATTGTAATATGCATATGGTTATGATATATTTGTAGCATAAAAACCATATTAGGGGGAATAAAAATGTGGGGAGATATTGCAATAGCATTCTTACTCGCCTTTATTACAGCATTTGTAATAACGCCATATACAATTAAAATTGCAAAAAAAGTAGGAGCTATAGATCTACCAAAAGATGAAAGAAGAATAAATAGAAAACCTATGCCAAGGCTTGGAGGACTTGCAGTTATAGCAGGTTTCTTAGTATCTATTATTTATTTAATAGCAATTTTAGGAATAGAAGGAAGTATAGATTTACGGAATAGAGCAATATAATATAAAATTAGTAGGATTTTTAATAGGAGCACTTATTATTAGTATTACATGTTTTATAGATGATGTAAAAGGATTACCAGCGATTGTAAAGCTAATAGCACAAATTATTGCAGCAGCAATTGTAATAAAATGTGGAATAGTAATTGAGCATATTAATATACCTTTTTTAGATAAAGAAGGATTAACAGAGTTAAATAATGTTTTTTCGGTTATACTAACATTAGGGTGGATTGTTGGAATTACAAATGCCATAAATCTAATTGATGGACTAGATGGGTTGTCATCTGGAATTTCACTTATATCTTGTTTATCACTTTTAATAATTTTCTCACTAAATGGTTCACCAATTATTGCAATCCTTATGATAACAGCCCTTGCAGGGGCTCTAACAGGATTTTTACCATTTAACTTTAATCCTGCAAAAACCTTTATTGGAGATACAGGCTCTAACTTTTTAGGCTTTTCATTAGCAGTAATATCAATATTAGGAGTTGCAAAAACATATACATTAATTGTAATTGTAGCACCACTAATTGTACTTGCACTTCCTGTATTTGATACATTATTTGCAATTATAAGAAGAGTTATTAAAGGAAAATCTTTAAAAGCAGTAGTTATGCCAGATAAAGGGCATTTACATCACAAAATGTTAAAAAACGGATTTACTCAAAAAGAAGCAGTATTAGTATTATATGGAATTAGTGCAACACTTGGCATGTTTGCAATTGTATTATTAGAAAGTGGAATATGGAAAGCACTATCATTTGCATTAATAGTAGTGGCAGTTATCGCACTTGGGTATAAAAACATGTTTAAATTAAGAGGAGGTGAAGATATGTATAGATGTCTTGCTTGTGGATATGAATATAATCCAGAAATAGGAGATCCAGATAATGGAATAGCACCAGGAACAGCATTTGAAGATTTACCAGATACATGGGTATGTCCATTATGTGGAGTAGGAAAAGATATGTTTGAAGAAGTATAAAATAATTAAAAAATGAAAGAAACGTAAGTTCCTTTCATTTTTTTTATATGTGTGATATAATGTGTCTATCTCGTGAAGGAAGGGAAGAGTTAGTATGGAAAATAAAGATAGAATTATTAGAATACTCGCATATGATGGAAGAGTAAGTATTATTTGTGCCAATACTACTGCATTAGTAGAAAAAGCAAGAATTACACATGATTTAAGCCCATTAGCAACAGCAAGTTTAGGAAGAACTTTAACTGCTACAGCTATGATGGCAATTTCTATGAAAAATGTACAAGATAAGCTAACAGTTCAAATAAAAGGAAATGGACCACTTCGGAGGAATTGTAGTTACAAGTAATAATTTTCCAAAACTAAAGGGATATGTTGGTAATCCGTTGGTAGATCTTCCTTTAAAAAATGGAAAACTAGATGTAGGACAAGCAGTAGGTAGTAGTGGATATATAAATATTATTAAAGATATTGGCTTAAAAGAGCCATATATAGGAATGGTTCCACTTGTTTCAGGAGAGATTGCAGAAGATTTTGCATCTTATTTTGCAAATTCAGAACAAACTAATACAGCAGTTGCTTTAGGTGTATTAGTAGATAAAAACGGGGTACGAAAAAGTGGAGGATATATTGTTACACCAATGCCAGATGTGACAGAAGATGACTTATTTATATTAGAAAATAGGATAAAAGAAGCAAAACCTATTTCACAGATGTTAGATGAAAAAATGAATTTAATAGATATTGCAAAAGACATTACAGGAGATGAAAATGTTAAGGTTATAGAAGAGAAGATAATGCCACTTTATGAATGCGATTGTAGTAAAGAAAAAATAGAAAGAGGGCTTATATCTCTTGGCAAAAAAGAACTGCAAAATATAATAGATACACAAGTAAAAATTGAAACAGTATGTCATTTTTGTAATAAACAGTATGTATTTACTAAAGACGAATTAGCTAAATTAATTGATAATTAAAAAAGAGATATGCGGGCAACATATCTCGAGCAAACTTATTTTTTTGACATCTTATGAGCTTGCTAGCTTCCTTAAGTAAAGAAAGCTTTTCTCTACCCTTCAAAATAACTATACTAGTCTAAATATTGTAGAGTAAAGGCCCCTTTATATAAGGGGGCTGTCTGCGTAAGCAGACTGGGGGTTCTAATAATATGTTATAATACCATTATCTTATAACTATTTTTCCTATAACACATTTAAAATAACTGGTACAACTTGTTTCTTTCTAGATACAACACCTTCTAAAAATGCCATATTGTTTTCTACGGCTTTATTAAATGCTTTTTCAAAAACAGTAGTATCACCTAATACAATTGCTTTTGAATTGCTATTTATAATATCTGTAATTAAGAAAATAAATAATTTACAATCATTTACATTCATAAAATCTGTTATTGCTTTTTCAATCTTTTCTTTATTTTTTAAAACATCATCGATACAAGCAGTATTTACTTGTGCTACTTGAAATTTAAAGCTTTCTTTAGAAAGTTCTTTAGAATCTATATTAATTAATTCTTCTGCTGAAAAATCACTTAAATCTGTTCCAGCTTTTAACATATCAAGTCCATATGTATTTATATCTATATCTGCAATTTTGGCAAGTTCTTCACAAGCTTTTTTATCTTCATCAGTACATGTTGGCGATTTAAATAACAATGTATCTGAAATAATTGCAGAAAGCATTAAGATAGCTTCTTTTCTTTCGATTTCCATATTTTCTTCTTTAAACTTCTTATAAAGAATAGTAGCTGTACATCCTACTGGTTCTGCTCTATAATATAATGGTTCTGAAGTTTGAAAATTAGCAATTCTATGATGATCTACAACAGTTTCAATTTTTGCTTTTTCAATACCATCAGCACTTTGGCTAAATTCGTTGTGGTCAACTAAAACCACAGGTTGTCCTTCACAAACTTCATTAATTAATCTTGGTGCTTCAATATTTAAATAATTTAAAACATATCCGTGTTTCTTTATTAATATCTCCAAGCCTTACTGCTTCTACATCAAAACCTAAATTTTTATCAAATTTTTCCATAACTAAACTAGAACAGATAGAATCTGTATCAGGACATTTATGTCCAAAAATAAGTGTTTTCATATAACAAATCTCCTTTATTTAAAAATCTAAATAATACTATACAAAAAAACGACAAAAAAATCAAGTATCTAGATTAAAATTGCACTTTCAAGACCAAGTTTTAACATTTTGTCTAAAGAATTTTGTCTTTCTTTAGCTGTTGCTTCTTCACTATAACAGTAAGAATCAACTACAGAAAGGATACAACTTGCATTTTTACCAAATAGGTGTGCATTATAAAATAGTGCAAAAGCTTCCATTTCAGCACATTTTACATTGTACTCTTTAGGAATTCTTGATAACATTTTATCTATATCCACAGCATATCTATCAAAAATTTCACTACATAAAGAATTTGCTTTTGTAATAGGTAGTGATAAGCTATTTGCTGCACTTTCTATTACTGTATTTAGTGAATTACTAGAAGAAATATAATGGCAATCCTCATTATTCATGCTAAGTGCATAGTTACTTTCTGTGTAAGTATTATCAACTAAAACTAAATCAAATATTTTTAAATCTTTTGTATATCCTCCACAAGAACCAAGACGAATAATATTTTCTACATCATAAAAATGATATAATTCATAAGAATATATACCCATACTTGGAATACCCATTCCGTGAAGCCATAACAGTTATTTCTTTTCCTTTATATGTTCCAGTATATGCGTAAATATTACGAACAGAATTTACTAATTTTACATTTTCTAAATACATTTCGGCAATTCTTTTTGCACGAAGTGGATCTCCTGGCATTAAAACAGTTTTTGCAATTTCTCCTTTTTTTGCTTCAATATGTGGTGTCATAAAAAACCTCCTTAAATTATTATCATAACAGATTATATACTAAATATAGTAAAATAGTCTAGTAAAAAATGAATAATATATAGAAAAAAATATACAATAATATTGACAAAATTGACAAAAAAACTTGCATGTAGTACAATATATTACAGAAAAGGAGGGAGATAAATATGACTATTTCAGTATCAGGTTTAGTTAGAAATGCTTTATTAGAAAAAATCGAAGATGAGTATGATTTAGAATGTTATAAAAAAGCAATAGAAGAATACAATAAAAATCCTAAAACATATACATTAGAAGAAGTAAAAGAGAGGTTGGAGAAATAGATGAAAATAGGATTTATATCACTTGGTTGTAGCAAAAATTTAGTAGATACAGAAATGATGATAGGGTTATTTGAAAAAAATGGTTTTGAAATTGTAAATAATCCAATAAAAGCAGAGATAATTCTAATAAATACTTGTGGTTTTATAAATAGTGCAAAAGAAGAGGCAATTAATACTATTTTAGAAATGTGTGAGTATAAAAAGAAAAACTGTAAATACATTATTGTAACGGGTTGTTTAGTAAAAAGATATAAACAAGAACTAGAAAAAGCTATTTCAGAAGTAGATTTATGGATAGGTTGTAATGATTATAATGAATTTTGGAAAGAAGTTATAAGATTATTACCAAACAAAGAAAACAAAAACCAATATTTAGATTATCAAAACAGAAGAATTACAACAGGAGAAAAAATGGCATATTTAAAAATTGCAGAAGGATGTAGTAACCATTGTACATATTGCGCAATTCCAAATATTCGAGGTCCATTTATCAGTAGAAAAAAAGAAGACATTATAGAAGAAGCAAAAAAGCTTAGCGATAAAGGAATAGAAGAAATAATTGTTATAGCACAAGATACTACAAAATATGGAGTAGACTTATATGGAGAGCCAAAGTTAGCAGAACTTTTAGAAAGCTTAAGTAAAATAGAAAAAATAAAATGGATTCGCTTTTTATATTCATATCCTGAAACAATTACAGATGAATTAATAAATGTAGTAAAAAATAGTAACAAAATTTGCCATTACTTTGATATACCAATACAACATATTGCAAATCCGGTTTTAAAAAGAATGAATCGTCATAGTAATGGAGAAAGCATTAGAAAAGTTATTTCTAAAATTAGAAAAGAAATTCCAGATGTTATTATAAGAAGTACAGTTATGGTAGGGTTTCCGGGAGAAACGAAAGAAGATTTTAATGAATTATATAACTTTTTAAAAGAAGCAAAATTTGATAAATTAGGAGCATTTGCTTATTCAAAAGAAGATGGAACACCAGCAGAAAAGCTAAAAGAGCAAATACATCCACAAACGAAAAAGAGTAGATACAATCAAATTATGAAATTACAAAAAGAAATATCAAAACAAAATTTACAAAAAAAGATAGGAAATAAGTATGAAGTATTAATAGAAGCGGTTTCTTTTGATAAGAGACATTATATAGGAAGAACCTATATGGATGTACCAGACATGGATGGGGTTGTATTTATTAAAAACAGTACACAAGATAATGAATTAATAGGAAAATTTATAAATTGCAAGATAATAGATGTACAAGATTATGATTTAATAGGAGAAATTATATAAAAATTTAATAAAAACCCTGTATAAAACTTGACAAAGACTTAGTAAATGTAATATAATGCAAACTCTAAGAAATGGAAACGCACACTATAATAATAGTGATTAACGAACAACACATATAATGTGTTGTTTTTATGTGCGTAAAATATAGTAATAGAAGGAGAAGAAAATGAAACAATTAGATTTAGGAAAAGAAAAAATAGGAAAACTATTAAGAACATTTGCTATACCATGTATTATTTCATTAGTAGTAAATGCGTTATACAATATGGTAGACCAAATATTTATAGGATGGGGAGTAAGTTATTTAGGAAATGGAGCAACAAATGTTATATTTCCAATAACTATCTTATGTATGGCTTTTTCGCTTATGTTTGGAGATGGAACATCAGCATATTTAAGCCTAAAATTAGGAGAAAAAAAGAAAAAAGAAGCAGGACAAGGAGTTTGTAATGGAATAATACTATCTGTTATAGTATCTACAATACTTTCTGTAATTATATTAAGCTTTTTACCACAATTAGTAACTCTATTTGGAGGAACAGATAATTTAAGACAATTTGCACTAGATTATGGGTATATTATTGGGATAGGACTTCCTTTTGTTATGATAGGAACTACTCTAAATTCAATTATTAGAGCAGATGGTTCACCTAAATATGCAATGATATCTATGGTATTAGGAGCTATTTTAAATATTATATTAGACCCAATTGCGATTTTTGTATTTGATATGGGAATAAAAGGAGCAGCGCTTGCTACAGTTATAAGCCAATTCTTTACATTTGCTATGAATATTATATATATTAGAAAATTTAAATCTATAGAAGTAACAAAAGAAGATTTTAAACTAAAATTAAAGATTATGAAGAATGTTTCAATATTAGGAATATCTTCTTTTATTACACAAATGGCAATAGTAATTGTTATTACAACAGAAAATACATTATATAATTTATATGCAGTAGATAGCAAATTTGGAGCAGATATTCCAATTACAGTACATGGAATTGTTATGAAAATTAATATGATATTAACAAGTATTATTATAGGAATTGCAGCAGGTAGCCAACCAATTATAGGGTATAACTATGGAGCAAAAAATTATGATAGAGTAAAGAAAACTTTAAAAATGGTTTTAGGAATTAGTACAATTGTATCTACAGTTTCATTTATATTATTTCAAACAATACCAGAAATACTAATTAGCATTTTTGGTTCTGGAGATGAATTATATAATGAATTTGCATGCTTAACATTTAGAATATTTCTAATGCTAACAGTATGTAATGGAATCCAAATAGCATCTGGTATATTTTTTCAGGCAGTTGGAAAACCAGCAAAGTCAGCATTTATAACATTATCAAGACAAATACTATTTTTTGTGCCAGCAGGTATTATATTAACAAAACATATAGGTGTAATGGGAGTATTATATGCAGGACCAGTGGCAGATGCGCTTGCATTTATAGTGGCAGTTATACTTTTGATATTTGAAGTAAAAAAATTAAATAAAAAATCAGAACAAAAAGAAGATTCAAAGACTATAGATGAAACAATAGCACAAGTATAAAAAAGATATGAAAATAGCTAGAAGTTCTATATTTTAGAAATTCTAGCTATTAATTTTAATTATCAATAAAAAGTGCTTTTGCAATATATGGTAATACATCATTATACTCATACCAACCAGACATCCTACTACTTCCGTCTATACCATTTGGGTTAGATACATAAACTTTTGATATATTATCTGTTGCTAAAAGTAACATATAATGAGATGCAGTAGTCCATTTGCTATTAGGCTTGTCCCAAACACAAATTAAAATAGGTCTATCATCTTTTAGCCAGTTAAAAATATATTCTTTTTCAAAATATTTACTTGCATAACAAAAATCAGAATTATCTAAATTGAAATAAGAGGTTAATTCTGAAGAAATACGGTTACCATCCAAGTGACTAGATTTCTTAGTAGCATATTTCTTTCTTAAGTCTTCAGGAGTATATTTCATACCATATCCACTACTTAAAGTAGCAAGACAAGTAATTCCACAACCATTTTCAGCCATAGTTCCATCCCAGTAATAATTCTCAGCCCAAGAGCTATTTCCATTTTGTTTATATTCTTTATAAGTTTTTCCATTAGAAGTAGTAAAAGTAGTTACATAACCATCCTTTCCAGAAACCATCTTTTGACCAATACCAGAATAGTTTGAATTAGTACGAATAGGGTTTAATGTATATTGTGGCAAAAAACGATTTACTGCATAAAATGCACCAAAAGTACATATCAAAACAAATATTATAAAAAAGATAAATTTTTTATGCGATTTTTTCTTCTTTTTTCTCATACTATCACCCTAATACATTATATAAAAAAGATAAAAATTAGGTTTTAAGATTTTATGAAAAATATTTAAGATATTATTAATATACTTACATAAATTTGGCAAATCTAATTAGAACAAGATAATACATAAAGTCTTGTTTTAGCTTTTATTTTTTGTTAATTCATGATACAATAAGGAAAAATTGGAGGTATTAGTTATGAAAATTACAAAATTTCCACAATCATGTTTATTAGTTGAAACAAAAGGAAAAAAGATATTAATTGACCCAGGAACTTTAAAATATAAAGAAGAGTATTTTGAAATATGGAATAAGGTAGATATTATTCTAATCACACATAAACATCCAGATCATTGCAATACAGAGGTATTAGAAAAACTAAACGAAGATATAAGAATATATTCAACAAAAGAAGTTTTTGAAGCAAACAAGACATTAAATATAAACATTGTAAAAGAAAATGATGTTACCCAATTAGATAATATAAAAATAGAAGTAGTACATGCAATTCATGGCTATCAACCACTATTAAAAGGTGGAAAAGAAGTATATGAAAATGTGGGCTATATCATAGATGATGGAGAGAATAGACTATATGCAACTAGTGATACAATTTGTTTTAAAAATGAGTATAAAGCGGATATTTTGTGCATTCCAGTAACAGGGCATGGCTTAACAATGTCAGCATTTGAAGCAGCATTATATGCAAAAGAAGTGGGGGCGGTTTTAACAATACCAATTCATATGGATAATCCAGCATTTCCACCAGATTTCAAATTTATAGAAGAAATGTTTAATAAGTATGAAGTGGAATATGAAATATTAGAAAATGATGAGACAATTGAAATAGAATAATTGAATGGAGAAAAAGTAAATGGAAGAGGAATACTTACAATAACAAAGCATAAAAATTGTGATATTGCAGCAGTTAAAGTTATTGTAGAAGAAGCAGGAGGAAAGGTTACAGACTTATTTGGAAATGAGCAAAGATATGATGAAAGTATAAATGGTGCAATAATTAGCAATAAAAAAGTGCATGATGAAGTAGTTAAAACTATAAAGAAATATTTATAAAAAAGCGATTTCATAATCTAATTGAATACAGTAAATAGTATTGCAACTTTATGTAAAATAATATATAATAGCATAAAATTTATTGCTCTTCATATACTAATGGTGTCAATAATATTGACAAAACTTTATTATAAATGATATAATAAAGTTAACAAAAGCAGGAGGCAGTGAATTCCCCGAGTGGAGTTCCTTAAAAATCGCCTCTTGCACATTTATTTGTAGTAGTTTTTTGTTTTAAATGGAATATATTTTGCTAGAATCTCAGAATTTGTAAAATTAGTCTTTGAAATTAATTTTTCATACATATCAATACAGTGCTTTTCTTTGATTTCACTATATTTTTTATAATTTCTTTTAATACAAATATATTTATTAATATAAAAAGCAAAAATATCAGCGATTTGTATAAAATTAGTATCTTTTGATTTTAAAAACATTGCATTTTCAATAATAGTTGTATTATTTTTAGATAAAACAGGATAGATATTTTGTAATTGTTCAGGAATTGTTAGTATATCGTCTAAGAAGATAAGACCTGTACTTTTTTGATTATTTAAATAAATAGAAATCTTGTCATATAACAGACCAAAAGCATAAATATACGGATCTATTTTTATAGAATTTCCAAACACATCCGTTATACTTTTTTTAAAAGACTTTTTATCAATAGCAATATACTGAAATGAAATGTCTAAACTTAAAATTAAATCGATTAATCTTTCTATTGTTATTAAATTATCTTTCCAATCATATTGATCAAAAATAGATTTTTTAGAAGAGTTAAAAAATTCACTTGCATGTATTTCTGTATAGTTTAGTTCTGGGCAAATCTTAATTTTTTCTTCATTAAATATTTTATTAATTTTATGCCATTTTTTATCTTCAATAAGTAGTCCACCTAAAACAAAGATAGGTTGTTCCTTATTATCATAATCTGTTCCAGTATTTCCACTTTCATCAGCATATAAAATATACATGATAGCCTCCTTCACTAAGATAATTTATACATATTTTACCAAAAAGCAATAAAATTTTCAATAGTTTTAAAAACAAAAGTTTGCAAACGGATATTTTTTATAGTAGAAAAGTGTTGCATTTTAAAGAATTTTAAGAAAATTTAAATAAGATACAGTACAATTTCAAGGATAAATTTGTTTACTTTTATAGTACCAGTATGATACAATTAAGCAAATGATAGGAGTGATATAAATGAGAATAGGTATAGATATTGATGGCGTTCTAACTAATTTAGAGCAGTTTGTTATAGACTATATTACTAAGTATTGTGTTGAAAATGGTATAAAATATAATATATGCAATAGCAATTACGATTATTGCAAAACCTTTAATATTAGTAAAGAGCAAGAGATGGAATTTTGGAATCAATATTTAGAAAGTTATGCAATAAATGAAAAAGCGAGACCTTTTGCTGCCGAAGTAATAGAGAAATTAAGAAAAGAGGATCATGAAATATATATTATAACAGCTAGGTGGTTAACAAATAGAGATGATGTTATGGGAGAGAAGATGAGGAAAATAGTAAAAAATTGGCTGTGCGAAAACAAAATACAATATGATAAATTAATTTTTTCGAAAGAATCTAAAGAAAGAAAACCAAAAGAAATTATTGAAAATAAAATAGATTTGATGATCGAAGATAGTCCTAATAATATAAAGGAACTGTCAAATATTATTCCAGTCATTTGCTATAATGCGGAATATAACAAAGATTGCAAAGGAGATAGAATAACAAGATGTTATAGTTGGTATGATATTTATGCCAAAATAAAAGAATAAGCTTAAATATGTGTTAAATAATAGTTTATTAAATACGAAGTACAATTAAGTACCTCGTATTTGATTTTTTTATACCAACACATTCCACAAAAAGGTAGTACACATACAAATAACAATACCACAAACAGTAGGAAGAATAAATGATAAAACCGCCCATTTCCAGCTACCAGTTTCCTTTTTTATTGTAAGTAAAGTAGTACTACAAGGGAAATGTAATAAAGTAAATATCATAACATTAATTGCAGTAAGTAAACTCCAACCATTTTGAACTAAAATATTTCCAATCGCATACGTATCATCAAGGTCTACTAAACTACCACTTGCCATGTAACTCATAAGAATAATAGGAAGCACAATTTCATTAGCAGGAATACCTAAAATAAAAGCAGTCAAAATATATCCGTCTAATCCCATAAGTTTAGCAAAAGGATCTAAAAAGTTTGCAATATAAGTTAAAACACTAATTCCACCAAAACTAATATTAGCAAATAACCAAATAACAATACCAATAGGAGCAGCAACAGCAATGGCTCTTCCAAGAACATATAAAGTTCTATCTAAAAGTGAACGAACAATAACCTTACCAATTTGAGGTTTCCTATAAGGAGGTAATTCCAAAATAAAAGAAGAAGGAAAACCTTTCAAAATAGTTTTAGAAAGTATTTTAGAAATTACCAAAGTAAGGTAAATACCAAGTAAAATTACTAATAGAACTACTAAAGTAGAAATTAAAGAAGCACCAAATCCTGCAGAGATACTACCAATAAATATACTTGCAACAGTAATAAGAAAAGGAAACCTACCATTACAAGGAACAAAAGCATTAGTAATAATAGCAATTAAACGTTCACGAGGAGAATCTATAATTCTACAACCAACAACACCGTGCAGCATTACAACCAAACCCCATGCACATGGTAGTGACAATATGGTGGTTTTGGAAAGTGTTGACAGATGCGGAGTTGTGAGATATGTTAATGTCAAATTTGGTGTGTATTTTAGAGTGTAAAATTATCCTTATGCAATTAATACGAATTTTTGAAAAGGAGAATTTGATTATGGAAGAAAAGAAAGATTTATTAGAAAAATGGTTGGAATTTAGAGAGGAAGAATTAGAATCTGGACTAAGCAAGGAAGATAAAAAGCATATGTATGACTTTGAGAAATGTACAGATATGGTTTTAAACTGTGTTGATGGCGATATGTATGAATTTGCTAAAAAAGAATTGGACAAGTTAGAGAATGATGTGTTAGACAGTATGGGATATTTTAATAGAAAGTACTATAGGGCAGGGTTTAGTGATGCATTGGAGATAATATTAAATAGGTAAAATTATAAGAAGGTGAAGAAATTTGCCTTCTTTTCGTATACGAGTGGAAACAAGTAGAAAAAATAAGACAATATTAGACAAGGAAAAACTATTTACAGTATGTTACTACTATGATATATATAATATGGAGGGAGTATGAAAGAAAATATAAAATATATACAAGATTATAAGTTAGTGGATGATTACTTAAATGGGGATAAAGAAAGCGGAAAAAAATTATATGAAAAGACTTATGCAATATTAAAAAACTATATATACAAATATACTGCTAATAATATCTTTGATAGTCAAGATCAAGAAGATATTATAGAAGATACAATGTATGAAAGTATTAGAATATTACAAAGATATAACGCAAAAAAATGTGCTTTTTCAACATTTGTTGTAGGAATTACTAAAAAAAAGATTTTAGAAAAGGCTAGGAGCAAAGCAACAGTATTTAAGCATGAATTTAAAGAGGAATTTGCTAATGAATTAATTGAGCGTATTCCAGATGAATACAGTAATCCGGAATATGTACTTATAAAGAAAGAAGAAATTAAAGCATTACAACACGCATTTCAACAATTAAGTGAAGATCATAGAAATGTTATACAACTAAGAAAATTTAACAAAGTTTCAGTCAAACAAGTTGCACAGTTTATGGGAAAAAGTGAGTCTGCAGTAGACTCATTATATAGAAGAGCTATAATACAATTAAAAAATAATTTTAAGAAAATTTATTAAATTGCGACGGATTTTTAAATAAAGTTACATTAATAATAGGAGGTAAAAAACATGATTACCATTGACCAAGCATTAAGTAAATATACAGATATGCTAAACAGTAATTCTGTAAATATACAATTTTTAAATAGGAACTTAGATAAAAAGGATAAAAAAGAATTTTATGAACTAGCTAATATTATTGACTTATTAGATTCATACCAAACATCTATAAAATTTGACCAACTTTTTGAAAAACTAGATATGTATAAAAATGACATTTATAATAATTTGGATAACGTTGCTAATTTTAGGGGAAGTAATATTAAAGAAGAAACAAAAATTAGATTGAACCAAATATTTGATGAGGCATTTGAAGATGAATAATATAAAAAAACAACCATATTATTTTGTACAAGAAATTATAAAACAGTATAATATAGATATTGACAAAAGTATTAATTTAGATGTTGTATTTGAAGAATTAGGAATTAAAACTGTATATACTGATATTGGTAATGGAATATTAGGAGCAGCAAAAGTAAAAGGATTAAAAAAGCTTATCGTGATAAATCCAAGCATTACTAATTTGGGACAGAAGAGGTTTACACTTGCACATGAATTAGGACATATTATAATGCATCAAGGACAAAGTTATTGTACACAAGAAGATTTAAACATGTGTATTACTACATTAGAAAAAGAATTTGAGGCTAATACTTTTGCGTCAGAATTATTGTTACCAGAGCCCAAAATGATAGAAATATAACAAAAAAATGAGTTAAATATGGATATAATAAAAGAAACATCTAAATTATATGAAACATCCTTTACAGCTACTGCAATAAGATTAGTTAATTTGTCAAGAAATTCTACAAATTTGATTTATCATAAAGACGGTAAAGTAAAATGGAGTACAAAATCCAAAGATGGAAAGTATATAAGATATAGTGATATTACTTTGGATAGAATAGAACAAGAAAAAGATATTGACTTACGAAGAGTAGATACGGATATTTGGATTAATAATAGCAATGAAGAATATTCATGCTTTGAACAAACTATATATTTTAGAAGTTTAAATGAATATATAACAATTTTACAATTTGTTTAAGAAAGGAGCAAGTTTACTTTGTTCCTTTTTTTATATATCTTTATAATGAAAGGGGGGGAAAAACAAAATAATAAAATACAAAAGCAAAAATAATTAAAGAGAATAAATAAAAAATAAGGGAGGAACAAAAATGGCAAAAGGAAAGGTAGAAGTTATTAAAGAAAATGAAACAGGAAGAAACATATTGTTTCAAAATATGGGAAATCATGAAATTATGACATTAGGTCAATTTGTAAACAGGATAGAAAATAAAAATTCCGTATATAGTGAAAACTATTACGTAAGGCTACAAAATGGAATTAAAACACCAGTATCTAAGCCAAATAATATTAAATATGATAATTTAGAAAAAAGAAAGTAGGAATTAGGAATGAAAATAATGAAAAAAAGAATTAACAACATAGAAAAATACTTAAATGTAATTAAAGAGGGAGAAAATATCAATATAGTTTATCCAATATTAAAGAAAGATAAAAAAGTTACTAGATGTGGTTTTAGTGATGAGCAAAATGTTGGTGAAGAAATATTACCAAGAGTGTTAGGACCTGTAAGCAATTTTAATGCAAATGGCAAATCTATTGCATTAAAAAGTGAAGAAAAAGAAATAAGAATTATAGAAAGACCGTATCATGTAGTAGACTGGCAAGGAGGAGATCATTATGGAATTGCTTATGATCCAAGAGAATGTTATAAAAGAAAGTTTATTACTCCTCCAAGTGTAGAATTAAGAATAGTTGAGAGAGATAGAAAAAAGTGCATTTCGGTAAAACCTTTATTGAAAAAACAAGAGAATTATGAACTAATTAAACATCAAATCAATTTATTCTTAGAGTTATTTGGAGAATGTGATGTACTAAAGGAAGATGAAGAGTTTTTTGATAATGTAAAAGTAAAAAAATTAAATTGGAAAGTATTACCAAAAGGAGAGTATCCTTGGAGTAAAATGGAAATATATGTTGAAAAAGCTATTGGAAATATGCCTAAAAATATACAATATATTGTAGAAGAGAATATAAAAGAAATAGCTCTACATAATCCAGATTTTGTAGCAATTGGAGAGGGAGGATTTAACGGCTATTTTATTTATGGATTTAAAGATAAAGATTTTGTTATTTTGGAATCGAATGAGGTAGGGAATGCCACATATATATTGAATAACGATTGGAAGAAAATATCAAAACTTACAAAAGCACAAATTTTAAATAATGCATTGGAAAGGGAGAGAATTATACATTCAAAGAGTTGGAAAGAGAAAATTGCTAAATTATTCATTTAAAAGCTAAAATAATAGAAATGCAAAGCGGTTGCAAATAATATATTTGTGATTACATAAGAGCTAAAATGAGACTTAAAGTCTTGTTTTAGCCTTTATTTTTTTGTTAATTTATGATACAATTTCTCTAAAGGGGGAAAAGGCAAATGGAAAAATTAAATATATTAGGAACAGGTCATGCAATGACACTAGATTGTTACAATACTTGTTTTACATTGCAAAACAATAATGGAGAGCACATATTGGTAGATACTGGAGGAGGATTACAAATACTAAAGCAATTAAGAGATGCTAACATTGATTTTAGAAAAATACATCACATTATTTTATCTCATAAGCATACAGACCATATTTTAGGAATGTTTTGGATTATAAGGTATGCAACACAAAAGCTTTTTAGTAGCAATAATTATGAGGAAAATCTTAATGTTTATATGCATCCAGAATTAGAAAGTACAATAAGAAAAATAATGTTTGAAGTATTACCAAAAAAATTTACTGATTTAATAGATAATAGAATTATTTTCGATATAGTGGAAGATAAAGAAGAAAGAAAAATATTAAATTACAATATAAAATTTTTAGATGTTTACGCAAAAAAGGATAGACAATTTGGTTTTAAAACTACATTAGAGAATGGAAAGACACTTGCATTTTTAGGTGATGAAACATTTGATGAGAAATTAAGAGAAGAAGTTCAAAATGTAGATTATCTATTGCATGAAGCATTTTGTATGGATTCTGAAGCAGACATATTTAAACCATATGAAAAAATGCATTCTACAGTTAAAATAGCAGCCCAAATAGCAGAAAGTTTAAATGTAAAAAATATAGTACTATATCATACAAGTGATAATGATTTGGAAAATAGAAAAAGATTATATACAAAAGAGGCAAAGGAATATTTCAAAGGAAATATATATGTTCCAGACGATTTAGATGTTATTGAATTATAAAAAGTTAAAAATAGACAAAATGCAAATTTTGCATTTGACAAATCAAAAACAATATGATATTATTTAATTACAAAATAAATGTGTTTGTAACGTCGTAACAAACAAAATGTAGAGAAAAGTACGTGTACCTGCGAATGCACGTGCTTTTTTTATGCAAAAAATAGAGCAGACTGCGAAATCTACTCTATCGACTTATGTATGTCTACACTCAGTCTTTGCTTGTTTTTTCCTCTTCTATTTGCTGAATAGTTTGCTGTTGTTGTAGCATGAAGTTTTTTTCTTTTTCAGCTATTACCATATCAAGCAAATGAAGAATCACGTCGTTACAATTCAAAATGTAGACCCCCTTTCCGCCCTTTAGAAAGGGCTAGCCTTTCTACTTACGTAAGGTTAATAATTATTCTATTATATTTCGCAAGTAAAATCAAGCATATTTTGAATTTTAAACAAAAAAATGTTCTCTAATATTTTATTCCAAAATCAATACCTATTTTACAATTATTCCCAAGTTTTACAGTTCAAAAAAGTATGGAAAAATTATGGTTTTTAGTAAGTATAAAATTCCATATGTATAGAAATCAAAAAAACATATAGTATCAATTGCTTTCGAATTTTCATTCCATACTTTGGCAAGTGTAGGTATAGAGTCACTATCGAAAGGTAGGGAATCTATGCCTCTTAAAAATTTAGAAATAAATTTTTAAGATACCGTACAATTTCAAGGACGAATTTGTTTACTTTTATAGTACCAGTATGATACAATTAAGCAAACAATGAGATGTTAGATTAAATAAATCATAGTTATCGATTAGGAGGAAAAGTTATGCCTAAGGATTTTATTCATTTTTTTGGAACAACTGGAAATAAAGATATCTTTTTCAAGAATATTAGAGAAGCCGGAGGTCTATATTTTCATGTAGATGATACAAAGATAATAATAGATCCAGGAGTAAATACATTTTATAAATATATCCATACATATGAAGAGAAAATTGATGGAATTATTTTATCACATATTCATATAGACCATTCTAATGATTTAAATATATTTGTAGAACTAATGACAAATGGAGGAGAAGAAAAGCAAGGAACACTATTGTTACCAAAGCAGGTAATAGATGAAAAGGTATTGTTTCCATATTTAAAAGAATTTCCAGAACATTTAGAAATTATAAATGCTAACACTGAATACAAAATAAAGGACATAGAAATAACATCATCTATAGAGCATAGGCATGGTATAGAAAATTATGGCTTTAAACTTAAAACAAAAGAACATATTATTGGATTAGTTACAGATACAGCATATTTTCCAGAGCTATTAGCTTCATATAAAGGTTGTGATATTTTAATAATGAATGTGCCATATCATATACAGGATAAGCCAAATCCTAAACATTTAGATGTACGAGATACTGAAGAATTTATAAAAGCGATACAACCTGAAAAAGTAGTATTAACTCATTTTAATTGTAATATATTAAACAGCAATCCAAGTTTACTTGCAGAAGAATTAAGTAAAAAATATGATATAAATGTAATTGTAGCAGAAGATAATATGATTTTAGAATTATAGGAGATAATAAAAATGGATGAAAAGCTAGAATTAACTTTTTATAGATTAAAAGAGGAAGAATTAGAAGAAGTAGCAAAATTATATGATGCAGAAAGGACAATTACTACAAATCGTGTTAAAATGAAGCAAACATTTGCAAAAATAAAAGATAACCCAGACTATCAGATGATTACAGTAAAAAATAATGGTATTATAGTTGGGTTTGCGAAAGTAACGATTCATCACGATATTTTTGAAGAAAACAACCCTTTTATAACAATTTGGAGTGTTAGAGTGAAAAAAGAATATAGAAGACAAAAAATAGGAACTAGATTATTTGAGTATATCGAAAATATAGCTAAGGACATGAATTGTGAAATTATATGTTTAATTGCAAATAAAGATAATATTGGAGCAAATCAATTCTATAGAAAATTAGGCTACGAGTATGAAAATGGCTATGTTAAATTTTTAAAAGCATGAAAAAATAGTTAAAATGCTTTAAGTATGGTACTAACACATAGTACTTACCGAGATTATGGCATACAAAAAAGACTTACTGTTTAACTATATTAAGTTTAGCATTATATAACCTCAAAGTCAATAAAACTATTAAAACATTTTGACAAGTATTAAACAATATGTTATTATAAATATAAACTTTGAATAATCGCAGTTGTTCAAAATTAGTCGTATGTGTAATTGCGAATACACATACGCAGTTTTTTATAAAAAAGGAATATTAGAGTAGTAACTAGTAGCACTAATTTTATAAAATTAGAGGAAAAAGTTTAAAATTACTAAATTATGTGCTATACTATAAAGGAATTAGAGGTGATTTTTATGCCCAATAATGTGCAAAAGATAGTTAATGACTTTTTAAAGAAAGTAGAAGCAGTATTAGGTAGTAGATTAAGAAAAATAATATTGTATGGTTCATATGCAAGAGGAGATTATAATAAAAGTTCAGATATTGATATAATGATTTTAACAGATTTAAATAATGTAGAAATAGAGCAATACAGAAATACTATATCAGATATTGCATTTGACATCGAATTAGAAACAGGTTTTATTATTTCTCCATTAATAAAAAATATTGAAAAGTATAATGATAGAATTGATGTAGTACCTTTTTATATGAATGTTAACAAGGAAGGAGTTATTTTGCATGGATAAGAAAATTACAGTAAATAGTTTTTCAAAATATAGATTAGATAGAGCAAAACAAGAATATCAAGTAGCTAATTTATTATATAGAGAAAACCAATTATTAGCAGCTAACAACAGAGCTTATTACTCAATTTTTTATGCTATAAAAGCAGTATTAGCAATAGAGAAAAAAGACTTTAAAAAACATAAAGACGTAATAGCATATTTTAACAAAGAGTATGTTAGTACAGAAATTTTTCCTAAAAGAATTGGAAGAAAAATTTCTCAAGCAAAAACCATAAGAGAAGATAGCGATTATGATGAAGAATATGAGCCAAGTAGTGAAACAACAGCTTTACAAATTGAAACGGCTAAAGAGTTAATAGAATTAGTAGAGAAATATTTGAATGATTTGCAAAATAAATAGTATAATAAATATTTTCCACGTAAGGTGGTACTTACTTATATAGAAATATATAAGGATAAAAATACAAAGTGGTCGCAAATAGGATATTTGTGATTATGTTACAGCTAAAATGAGATGTAAAATCTTGTTTTAGCTTTTTATGTTACAGTAGACAAAAGTATATCATTTTTTATTTTTCAAAAAAATACAAAATGATATAGTACAAAACAGACAAACTTGTTCTGTTTCAATGTTTTACAGATATAAGTGTTATATTTCTCCATGTTGAGGTAAAGGGTGCGGTACCGAAAGGTATCGCATTCTTTGCCTCTTTAAAAATTTTTTAAAAAAATTTTTAAATTTGAAGAGAATTTTACTGAGTAAATCGCTGTATATATATTAGAGGGGTTATTGTAATAGTACAAGATCTTTCTTAATAAATATATAGAGGTGAGGCTTAGTGGAAGATAGATATATGAAGCTTAAGTTTGAAAGAGTTATTAATAGAATACTATATGTAGAAGGTGTAATTGATGAAAAAAAGTATAAACGAGTATCAAAAAAGCTTGATAAATTAATATTTGAGGAAAGTAAGAAAAATTTTACTTCAACCTTGACTTAATTTAGTTTATTCTAATACAATTTATAAAGTATTAATTGTGTGAGAGAAGGGAGGTATATTTGAATATCTACGAAATGAAACAAGCATTTTTGCTTGGAAAGACAATATTTGATTTACCTTTAAATGTAAGTTATTATGCTAGAGTTTCTACAGATAAAGAAGAACAGATTAATTCTTTAGAAAATCAAGTTAGTTTTTTTGAAGAGTACATTAAGAAAAATAGCAATTGGACTTTTATTCGGTGGCTACGTTGATGAGGGAATTAGTGGAACTACTTCTAGGAAACGTGAAAATTTTATGAGAATGATTGAGGATGGGGCTAATAAAAAATTTGACTTGCTAATTACAAAAGAAGTTTCAAGATTTTCTCGTGATACGATTGATAGTTTGCTTTATACTAGAAAATTGTTAGAATATGATGTTTGTGTATATTTTCTATCAGACAATATTATAACAGCTTCTTCAGATGGAGAATTGAGGCTTACTATCATGTCTAGTATGGCACAAGATGAAGTTCGAAAAATCTCAGAAAGAACGAAGTTTGGTTTTAAGAGAGCATTAGAAAAAGGTACTGTTCTTGGCACAGATAATATTTGGGGTTATAAAAAGAATAATGGCAAACTTGTGATAGATGAAGAAGAGGCACCTTGCATTAGAGAAACTTTTGATATTTATGCAAATGATAGTAAAGTGGGACTAAAGAAATTATCTATTCTATTAAAAGAACAAGGCTATTGTAATCATAACGGAAATCCAATTCATCCCAATACTTTAAAACGAATTATACAAAATCCAAAATATAAAGGTTATTATACAGGAGGATTATCCACAGTTGTGGATTATAGAAGTAAGAAAAGAAATTTTAATGACCAAGCAGAATGGAAAGTGTATAAAGATTACGAAAAAGTTCCACCTATTGTATCAGAAGAATTATGGGAAAAGGCGAATCAAAAATTATTATCTAGAAGTAAAAAAGCAGCAATGTATCAAAAACATCAAACTTTGTATGCTTTATCTGGAAAGTTATATTGTGATAAGCACAAATGTGGATTTGTTAGAAAAATTAGACACTATAAAAATAAAGATGATGTGATTTATTGGTATTGCGCAGATTTTCATAAAACTGGCAAAAGGAATTGCATTTCTGCTTGTTTTAAGGAACAAGATTTATATGATATTTTGCTTTCTATCTTTAAAAGCTATGAAATCTATAAAGAAGAAATTTGTGAGGAACTACTTTCTTTTTACAAAGAACTTTCCAAAGAAGAGGAAAATATAGAACGAGAGGAAAAATTACAAAATGAACTAGAGAGGCTTATAAAGAAAAAAGATAAATTATTAGATTTAGCATTAGATGGACTTTTAAGCAAGGAAGATTTAGGTAATAAGAAAGTAATCATTGAAACAGAAATTAGCAAAATACAAGCAAAATTAAAAGAATTAGAGGGGAAAAAGAAAACGCTAAAAGAACAAAAATATCAGGACATAAAATTAAAGGAAAGCATATTAAAACAATTAGTAATAACAAAAGATAATTTAGAAAATTACATAGAGGAATTATTAGACAAAATCATAGTGGTAGAAAAACCAGTAGAAGATAATAAAAAAGAAAGTGAAGTAGAACTAAAAATTATACTTGCAGGAGGCAAAATAATTACATATGGTAGTGCTACCAAACTCAGGCAAATCAGTCAATTAGAGGGTTTAAGAGGGACTGATTATAAGCTACACTCCGTTTCGCATAACTCTCTTGTACGGAGCTTCTCTCCTTACAGTCGAGAATTCCTACAATAGAGAAAAAAATCACCCACTTTGTCACTCCCATGCACATAGTTAGTGCTTGCTTTCCTGTTGTGCAAGCTTTTTTAAAGTAGTTATCTAAATTAAACGCAATTCTAGGTAAATAGCCTAAATCCTCTAAAATAGTAAAAAGAGGAAAGAAAATTGCCATAGGAGGTAGCATAACTGAAACTACCCAAGCTACGGTTTGAAACATGCCATCTACTAAAATACCAGTAAGCCACTTAGGTGCATGTATCCATTGGAAAAATACTAGCAACTTTTCTTGTACAAAACCAAAAAAGTTAGATAATAAAGAAGAAGGATAGTTTGCTCCTGTAATTGTAAGCCAAAAGATAAGCCCTAAAAAAAGTAGCATAATAGGAATACCAAACTTTTTAGAAGTAAGTATCTTATCTATTTTTTGATCACGATGTAAACAACTTGCTCTTTCATATGAAATAACATTATCACAAATATCCTCCGCTTTTAAAACAATACTAGAAACAACATTATCTCTAAAATTTTCTTTATCAATGTCGTTTTCATTTAAAATATTATTTGCTTCTTTTAGCTTTAACTCTAATTTTTCTCCTAAAAGCGAAATAGAAAAGTTTTTTTCAATAGAAGATAAAATACATTCTTCACCATCTAATAATTTTAAACTAACCCATCTAGAAAGATTAGCTTCATTTTCTGGAAGTATGCCTTCTACATTAGGTTGTAATATGTTAATACACTTTTCAATAATTTCATTATACTTTACAAGATTAGGCTTACAAACAATTTTATTAGAAGCTACTTTTACAATAGTAGATAATAGCTTATCTAAAGTTTTCTTTTTCCTTGCAATTGTTCCAACAACAGGAACACCAAGTAAAGAAGAAAGCTTCTCTAAGTCTACATTAATATGTTTCTTTTTTGCTTCATCTAATAAATTAACACAAACAACAACTTTATTTGTAATTTCTAAAGTTTGAAATACAAGATTCAAATTTTTTTCCATACAAGTAGCATCCAAAACAATAACAGTAGTATCTGGATGGCCAAAACATATATAATCTCTTGCAATTTCTTCTTCCACAGAATTTGACATTATAGAATAAGTACCAGGAATATCTACAAATAATAGATTTTTTCCATTATGTAAGCAAGTACCACAAGCATTACTAACAGTCTTTCCGTGGCCAGTTTCCAGTATGTTGATGAAGACCTGTTAAAGCATTAAAAATCGTACTTTTTCCAACATTAGGATTACCTGCCAAAGCAATAGTATAATCACACGATTTTTGTAGTGCAATCATATCATCTTCTAATAAATTTGCTCCACAAGAGCTAGCTGTAAGCCCCATATTATCACTCCTTATACAAAAAATGTAGGGGCGATTATTAATCGCCCACATGGCGAAGCCATTTCTATACATTAACTACAATCAAGTTAGCATCTTCTTTTCTTAGTGCTATTACACTACCACGAATAATAAAAGCAGTAGGGTCACCAGATGGGCTTTTTAAAATAGGAACGATAGGTGTTCCTTTTACAATTCCTAAATTTAAAAGCCTTCTTCTAATAGCACCTTTACAATTTAAAACTTCTACTTTACCATAAGTTCCAAGTGGTAAATTATCTAAATGTGTTTTAACCATATCATAAGTACCTCCGTAAAACGTAAAATGTGTCTAATATAGTATATAAATAAAACTAATAATTGGTTACTAAATATTGACAATCGACTTATTTCGTCATATGATAAAGGAAAATAAAAAAAGAGGTGTGTTTATGAAAAAATGTTTATTATTAGGAAATGGTGGAAGAGAAGCAGTAATTGCAGAATTTATTAGTGAAGGATATTCTTTATATAGTGTATTACCATATGAAAACCCATCTATAGTAGAAGCTATAGAAAAATCTAATGGAAAATATATTGTAGGTTCTCCTTTTGATAAAGAACTAGTTTCAAACTTTATCAAAGAAGAGGGAATTGAGGTATGTGTAGTAAGTAGTGATAATCTACTACAAGATGGATTAATCGATCTTGCAAAAAGTTTAGGACTAAAAGTATTTGGACCAACAAGCAAAGGTGCTAAAATCGAATGGAGTAAAACATATGCATTAGATATTGTAAAAAAATTAAGACCAGAAATGGTAATTAAGAATTTTTGTATTGAAAATGAAAATGAATTAGAAGAGGCAATTAAAAACTATAATGATGATGAATTTGTAGTAAAACCAGAAGGGCTAACAGGAGGAAAAGGTGTAAAAGTAGGAGGAATTCATTTTAAAGGAAAAGCCGAAGGATATGAATATGCAAAAACATGCCTAAATGAAAGTGGAAAAGTTATTGTTCAAGATAAAGTAGAAGGAGAAGAGTTTACTGTTATGGCTCTTACAGATGGAGAAAATATAGTAGTAACACCAATTACATTTGACTATCCATATCGTTATGAAAATGATAAAGGACCGGGAACTGGTGGAATGGGATGTATGAGTTTTGCAAATGGCTTGTTACCATTTTTGGATAAATCTGATGTAGACCAATGTGCTAGTTTAATAAAAGATACAATTAATTACATAAATCGTGATTCTAAAGAATTTACAGGAGTTATTTATGGCGGATTTTTCAAATGTAAAGATGGAATTAGATTTATAGAATTTAATGCAAGGTTTGGAGATCCAGAAGCAATAAATGTTTTAAATGCATTAGAAACACCATTTACAGAAGTAATGGAACATATATTTAATGGAGATTTATCAAACGAAAATTGTAAGTTTTCAAATAATTGTACTTTTACAGTATATATGGTAAGTAAAGAATATGCAGTAAGTAAGGCTAAGGATCCATGCGTATTTAAGCTAAATACAAAAGCTATAAAAGATGCAGGATTAAAACTATATTTTGCAAACTCAAAAAAAGTAGGAGAAGATACATATACATCAGTTAGCACATCAAGGCTATTTGCAATTTCATCAGTAGGAAAAGATTTAGAAGAATTAAAGAAACAAGTATATGATGTAATAGAAAAAGCAGTAGATAAGAATTTGGATTATAGAAAAGATATAGGGAACATATATGTTCATTAGAAACTATAAAACAACAAAAATCCAGCTAAATAATAGCTGGATTTTTGTTAACTATTGGCCATTTTTTGTAATTCTTCTACTAACTGTATTTTTTCTACCTTTTGTACTTTAGCAGATAATGTTTCGGCAGTGTCAGTAGGTTCTACTTTTACTTTAGTTTGCCTAATAATATTTCCTTTATCATATTCATTATTTACATAGTGTAAAGTAACACCACTATATTCTTCATGTGCTTCTATTACAGCTTTATGAACATTCATACCATACATGCCTTTTCCACCATACTTTGGAAGAAGTGATGGATGAGTATTAATAATAGTATAGTTAGTTAACAAATTTTTTCCAATCATTTTTAAATATCCTGCAAGCAAAATTAAATCAATTTTATAATCTTGCAGTTTTTTAAATAATTCCTCATCTATTTCATCTGTTTTCTTTTCTTTAATTACATAAGTTTCAATACCAGCATTTTTTGCTCTTTGTAAAGCATATGCATTAGGATTGTTAGATACAACAAGAGGTATGTTTGCATATAATGTTTTATTTTGTATAGCATCAATTACACTTTGTAAAGTAGTTCCACTTCCGTGAAGCAAAAACAACAATATTATACATAAGACCACTCCTTTTATATATTATCTAGCTTCATGCTATTTTAGGTAATAGTATATAAATATCCACGAAGAATCTCGGAGCCATAAGTGGGGACCAATAGAAACCGTCAAAATGCGTAAGCATTTTGTACAGTTTCATTGGGGAATGGCGACGGTTCGTGGTTATTTATATACTATTACCTAAATAATATTAAAAACAGTATATCAAAAAGTAAATTTTTTTACAATAGAGACTATACATTTTACAAAAAATTCGATATAATAAAAATAGACGTTAAAATTCGACAAAATCATATATAAGGGAGAATAGATATGTTTCGCAAATTAAAAGAAGAGTGTGGAATATTTGGTATATATTCTATGGAAAATGAGACAGAATTAGCAAGCATTACTTGTGCAGGGCTTTCAAGCTTACAACATAGAGGAGAAGAAGCATGTGGAATTGCAGTAAATAGTGGAGGAGTAGTTTCTTACCATAAAGATGTAGGGCTTGTTTCAAATGTGTTTAAACCACATATAATAGATAGTTTACCAAAAGGAAAAATATCAATTGGACATGTTCGTTATTCAACAACAGGGGCACCAAAAAAAGAAAATGCACAACCAATTGTTACAAGATATGCAAAAGGAAACTTAAGTATTGTTCATAATGGAAACCTTGTAAATGCAATGGATTTAAAAGAAGAATTACAAAATGCAGGAGCTATTTTTAATTCAACAAGTGATACAGAAGTTATAGCATATCTAATTGCAAGAGAAAGGCTAAAAACCCATTCAGTAGAAGAAGCAATAAAAAATGCAGTAAAATACATAAGAGGAGCATATTCATTATTAGTAATGTCATCTAAAAAATTAATTGCTCTAAGAGACCCACAAGGTTTTAGACCATTATGCATGGGAAAACTTGGAGATGACATTGTTTTTGCATCAGAAAGCTGTGCTTTAGATACTATTGGTGCAGAATTTGTAAGAGATATAGAACCAGGGGAAATGGTAATCGTAACTGATAATAAAGTAACATCTACTTTCTATAGTGAAGAAACAAATGATGGATTATGTATTTTTGAATATATTTATTTAGCAAGGCCAGATTCAACAATAGATGGATTAAATGTTCATAAATTTAGAAAAGAAGTAGGAAAAGCACTAGCAAGACAAGCACCAGTAGATGCAGATATTGTAGCGGGTGTTCCAGACTCTGGAAATGATGCGGCACTTGGATATTCAAAAGAATCTAAAATACCATATGACATGGTATTTATAAAAAGTAAATATATAGGAAGAACCTTTATCCTTCCAACACAAGCACAAAGAAAAGCAAAAGTAGCACTAAAATTAAACCCAATTAAAGAAAATGTAAAAGACAGAAAAATAGTATTAGTAGATGATTCTATTGTAAGAGGTAATACAATTACAAGGATTGTACAAACATTAAAAAAAGCAGGGGCAAAGGAAGTACACTTACGTATAGCATCACCAGCATATACAGATATTTGCTATTTTGGAACAGATGTCGCAGACAAAAAGAGTTTAATTGCAAATAATAAAACAGTAGAACAAATAAGACAAGAAATAGGAGCAGACTCACTAGAATATTTGAGCATGGAAAGTTTATTAGAAATTGCAAAAAAATCAAAAAGAGGTGGATTTTGTACAGGATGTTTTACTGGAAAATATCCAATAGAAGTGCCAGATGAAATACAAAAGGAAAGATTTGAAAAAATATTTTAAATTTTGTAAAAATATGTTGCAATTTATAGGCAAAAATGGTAGACTAGATACATAGAGTTAAAGAATAGATTAAAAAAAAACCGATTTTTCAGGAATTTTTTTAATCTGTTTTTTTATATTCTAAGAAAGAGGTAGGTAAAATGAACACAAAATATGTATTTGTAACAGGAGGAGTTGTATCAGGACTTGGAAAAGGAATCACTGCAGCTTCACTTGGAAGATTGCTAAAAAATAGAGGATATAAAGTAACAATCCAAAAATTTGACCCATATATTAATGTAGACCCAGGGACAATGAGCCCATTTGAGCATGGAGAAGTTTTTGTAACAGATGATGGTGCAGAAACAGACTTAGACTTAGGTCATTATGAACGTTTTGTAGATGAAAACTTAACAAAAAATTCTAGTATTACTACTGGAAGAATTTACTCTAATGTAATCGAAAAAGAAAGAAGAGGAGATTACTTAGGAAGAACTGTACAAGTAATACCTCATATTACAAACGAAATAAAAGAAAATATATATAGTTTTGAAAATGACGATATAGATGTAGTTATTACAGAAATTGGAGGAACTGTAGGAGATATAGAAGGGCTACCTTTCTTAGAGGCGATTCGTCAAATTGGGTTGGAAAAAGAACCAGAAGATGTAGCGTATATCCATGTTACTTTATTACCATACATATTTGGCTCAAACGAAATAAAATCTAAACCTACACAACATTCCGTAAAAGAACTACAAAGCTTAGGAATTAAGCCAGATATTCTAGTATGTAGAACAGAAACAGACATACCAGAAAGTGTAAAAGACAAACTAGCTCTATTTTGTAATGTACGTAAAAGCCGTGTTATTCCAAATAAAACAGCAGACAACCTATATGCTGTACCACTAATGCTAGAAGAAGCAGGTCTTGCAAGAGAAATATGTGAAAAACTACATTTAGATAAAAAAGAACCTAATAATAGCGAATGGGAAAAAATGATTGAAGATATTAGAAAGATAGATAATGAAAAAACAGTAAATATTGCAATAGTAGGAAAATATATTCAATTAGAAGATTCATATCTTTCTGTTGCAGAAAGTGTTACACATGCAGGGTTTGCAAACCATGTTAAAACAAAAGTTACATTTATAGATTCGGAAACTGTTACTAAAGATAATGCTAAAGAAATACTACAGGGACTAGATGGAATAATTGTACCTGGTGGTTTTGGAAACCGCGGAATAGAAGGAAAAATTCAAACAATACGTTATGCAAGAGAAAATAACATACCATTTTTAGGAATTTGTCTTGGTATGCAAATGGCAGTTGTAGAATTTGCAAGAGATGTATTAGGAATACAAGATGCAAATTCAGCAGAATTTGATGAAATCTGTAAAAATGCAGTTATTCATATTATGGATGACCAAATAGGAATTGACAAAAAAGGTGGAACTATGAGACTTGGAGCATATCCATGCAAAATAAAAGAAGGAACTTTAGCATATAATATTTATGAAAAAACAGATATATCAGAAAGACATAGGCATCGTTTTGAATTTAATAATGATTATAAAGAACAAATTGAAAATGCTGGAATGATATGTTCAGGAACTTCACCAGATGGGAGATTAGTAGAAATTGTAGAAATCCCATCACATAAATTCTTCATAGCAGGACAATTCCATCCAGAATTCAAATCAAGACCAAATCGCCCAGCACCATTATTTAAAGCATTAGTAAAAGCTGCAAAAGGAGAATAAGAGTATATAAAAATAAATGTACTAGAAATATTGGTGCATTTATTTTTGTATGAAAAGAAGAAACAGTAGAAAATGTCGAAATTTGATGAACGAAAAAGCTTGACTAATAAAAATATATGTAATATTCTAAATGTATATTTTTTCTAAATTAATTATAAACCTGTAATTAATTTTTCCAAAATATTGAAAATAATTTAAATGCCTGCTATAATAAAGGAGGTGAACAATTTGCCAATAATTTCACAATTTTATGGAATAATAGTTATGATGTTCTTTGAAGGAGAAAGGCATCATATACCACATATACATATAGACTATGCAGAGTATAGTTGTGTATTTGATTTTGATGGAAATATAATAAAAGGTAATATTCCTAAAAAGCAAGAAAAATTAGTTCAAGCTTGGATAGAGATTCATAAATGCGAGTTACAAGAACTTTGGAAATTAGCTAAAGATAAAAAGAAAATATTTAAAATAAAACCATTAAGTTAAAATATTAGGGGGGAGAAGAGTGAATATGGAACCAAGACCAATACAAGTAAAGGCATTAGAAAATTATAAGATATATTTAAAATTTGAAACAGGAGAAGAAAAAATATATGATATGAAAATGTTGATAAAAAAGTATCCATTTTATAGTAAATTAAAGGAGGAAACATATTTCAAAAACGTTAAGACAAGAGGATGTACGATTGAATGGGAAAATGGAGAAGATGTAGCACCAGAGCTTTTGTATAATGATAGTGTATTGATTAGATAAAGTAATAATATAAAAAAATACTCATACAATGGTATGAGTATTTTTTTTATTCTAGGAAAGTTATCCCAGTGGGATAACTTTCTGTAGAAGATAAATATGGCGGAATTTAGATTTTGTAGCAGTTTCCACTGCGTACAAAATCTTAGTTACGGTTTTTTGTGAAATTTATGTGAAATTTAGCAAACGGTATTGACAATTGCTAATAAAAGGTATAAATTATTAGCAGTCAAACAAAAAGAGTGCTAATAACAATTTATGTTATAAACATTCCAAAATTTTTAAGGAGGTAATATAAATGTTAAAACCATTACAAGACAGAATTGTAATCAAAATGATGGAAAGTGAAGAAACTACAAAAAGTGGAATTATTTTATCTGCTAGTAGTAAAGAAAAACCACAAATAGCAGAAGTAATTGCAGTAGGACCAGGTCTAAAACAAGATGGAAAATTAATTGAGCCAGAAGTAAAAAAAGGAGACAAAGTAGTTGTTAGTAAATACTCTGGAACAGAAGTAAAATACGAAGGAGAAGAATTAATTATAGTAAGAGAAAGTGACATCTTAGCAGTAGTTGAATAAAGATGTAGGGGCATCGTCCAAAGGGAATACATCGTAGGACATGACACCACTGTGCCCAATAAAATTATGATTAGAAAAATATGAAAGAAAGGATGATTATAAATGGCAAAAGAAATTAAATATGGCGAAGAAGCCAGAAAAAAACTATTAGATGGGGTAAACCAATTAGCAGATACAGTAAAGGTTACACTAGGCCCAAAAGGAAGAAATGTAGTATTAGACAAAAGCTTTGGAGCACCACTTATTACAAATGATGGTGTAACAATTGCAAAAGAAATAGAATTAGAAGACCCATATGAAAACATGGGAGCAAGGCTTGTAAAAGAAGTATCTACAAAGACAAATGATGTAGCAGGAGATGGAACAACAACAGCTACAGTTTTAGCACAAAGCATGATAAAAGAAGGTGTAAAAAATGTAGCAGCAGGTGGAGATCCAATGGCAATAAAACGTGGAATAGATGAAGCAGTAAAAGTTGCAGTAGAAGAATTAAAAACAATTAGCTCTACTGTAAATGGAAAAGAAGATATTGCAAGAGTTGCAACTATATCTGCAAATAACCAAGAAATAGGAACTCTAATTGCAGACGCAATGGAAAAAGTTTCAAAAGATGGAGTAATCACAATAGAAGAATCAAAAACATCAAGCACATATGTAGATGTAGTAGAAGGAATGCAATTTGATAAAGGATATGTATCTCCATATATGGCAACAGATACAGAAAAAATGGAAGCAATAATGGATAACCCATATATATTAATTACAGACAAAAAAATCAGTAATATACAAGAAATATTACCATTACTAGAAAGCCTAATGCAATCATCAGGAAAACTAGTAATTATCTGTGATGATATTGAAGGAGAAGCATTATCTACTTTAATACTAAACAAACTAAGAGGAGTATTAAATGTAGTAGCAGTAAAGGCACCAGGTTATGGCGATAGAAGAAAAGAAATGTTAGAAGATATAGCAATTCTAACAGGTGGAGAAGTAATCACATCAGATTTAGGACTAGAATTAAAAGATACAACAATAGAACAATTAGGTAGAGCAAGACAAGTAAAAGTTCAAAAAGAAAATACAATTATTGTAGATGGTTCAGGAGATAAAGAAAAAATAGCAGAAAGAGTAAAACAAATAAGAGCACAGCTTGCAGAAACTACAAGTGAATATGATACAGAGAAACTACAAGAAAGACTTGCTAAAATTGCAGGTGGTGTAGCAGTAATTCAAGTAGGAGCTGCAACAGAAGTAGAAATGAAAGAAAAGAAACTAAGAATAGAAGATGCTTTATCTGCAACACGTGCGGCAGTAGAAGAAGGTATTGTTGCAGGTGGTGGAACTGCATATGTTAATATTAGTAAAAAAGTAGAAGAAGTAGCACATAACCTAAAAGATGATGAAAAACTAGGAGCAAGAATCGTATTAAGAGCATTAGAAGAGCCAATTAAACAAATTGCAACTAATGCAGGATTAGAACCAGCAGTAATCTTAGAAAAAGTAAAAAATAGTGATACAGGAATTGGATTTGATGCAGCAAATAACAACTATGTAGATATGAAAAAAGTTGGTATTGTAGACCCAACAAAAGTAACAAGAAGTGCACTTCAAAATGCGGCAAGCATTGCATCAATGGTACTTACAACAGAAAGTATTGTAACAGACAAAAAAGAAGAAAAATCATGTAGTTGTGGACATGATGACATGCAAGCAGGAATGAGTGGAATGTACTAAGCTAGAAATTAGATATTAGAAAATAGAGCAATTTTTTGAATTGCTCTATTTTTGTAGGGGCGATTTTAATCGCCCGCATGGCAAAGCTTCTAATATCTAGCCTAGCAACATCCGCCACAACCTCCGCCGAAGCCGTTACCACCGCAACAGCAGCAAAGTACTAATATAATTACTATAATCCAAATGCAGTTGTCTCCACCGAAACCGCAGCCGCATCCACATCCGCAACCTCTATTCTCTGGCATAAATATTCCCCCCTTTCAAATTAACTAATGTACTTATCTGTTTTAAGGGCAAGAAAACTTTTAAATCTCCCTATAAAGAACGTAAGCTTTTCTGTTCTTTAGTATGATATATACTATTCTAATAACAAAAAAAGTGTTACAAAATACTTGCATAAAAATTTAAGATATGTTAATATACCTATATGACAAATGAAGGAGGTGAAAAATATGGATGAAAAATTAGCTGAAAAAATATTAAATAAGATTGATTCACTACAAACAAATATAATGGGGGAAATTAGTGAATTAAAAGCAAATCAAGCAAAACTAGAGGCAAATCAAGAAGAACTAAAAGCAAACCAAGAAAAATTAAGTGCAAGTCAAGAGGAACTAAAGGCAAATCAAATAGTAATGCAATATGAGATTAGTGACTTAAAAGCAGGTCAAGCTATAATGCAAGACGAAATTAAAAGCATTAAAAGGGGACAAACTGTAATATTACGTAGTGTTACACAGATGAAAAAAGATATAATTGGGCTAAAACATACTGTAAAACATCTTGATGAAAGAGTTGATGCAGTTTTAATGGATGTAGAAACAATAGATGAAAAAACTGAAAGTTTAAAAATGGTTCAATAGTTTAAAAATCTAAATAGCTAAAAACGGCTAAGGGGGCTCGTTTTTTAGTTCATATAAACATTTACTAATAGTAAATATATTCAATATAAAATTCAAAAAAATTAATTCTAAAAATTCAAGAAATTATTACAAAAAACTATACAAAAAAATGATAATAAATGATATAATCCATAGAAGAAAGAAATAGAAAGAAGAGGAACTTTTATATGGGTAATATTGTATTATTAGATGATTTAACAATAAATAAAATAGCTGCAGGAGAAGTAGTAGAAAGACCAGCATCAGTAGTAAAAGAAATGGTAGAAAACTCTATAGATGCGGGAGCAACAAATATTAGTATTGAAATTCAAAATGGAGGAATCTCATATATTCGTATTACAGACAATGGAAAAGGAATTGCGCCAGATGACATGGAAATGGCATTTGAAAGGCATGCAACAAGTAAAATTAGAAATGCAAGTGATTTAAACTATATAAAATCAATGGGGTTTCGTGGTGAAGCATTAGCAAGTATTGCAGCAATTGCAAATGTAGAAATGGTTTCAAAAACGGAAAGGGCAAATACTGGAAATAAAATTGTGGTAGAAGCAGGAAACGTACTTTCATTTGAAGAAATAGGATGCCCAGTAGGAACAACAATTACTGTTCAAAATTTATTTTTTAATACACCAGTTCGTTATAAATTTCTAAAAAAAGATTACACAGAATCTGGATATATAGAAGATTATGTTACTAGACTTGCATTAGTTAATCCAAGTATTGCATTTAAATTAATAAACTCTGGAAAAACAATACTACAAACATCTGGAAATGGAAACCTAAAAGATGTTATTTATGCTATTTTTCGGTGAAGACATTACAAGAAGCGTGCTAAATGTAGATTATCCATACGAAAATATTAAAATTACAGGAGTCATAGGAAAACCAGAAATAGCAAGATCAAACAGAAGTAACCAAATGTTTTTTATTAATAAAAGATATGTAAAAGATAGAATTTTATCTAGTGCTACAGAAAATAGTTTTAAAGGATTAATACCAATTGGCAAATATGGTTTTGTAATTCTTAATATTGATATGGATCCATCTAAAGTAGATGTAAATGTACACCCAGCAAAATTAGAAGTTCGCTTTGATGATGAAAACAAGATATTTAAAGCTGTATATCATGCAATAAGAGATACGCTATTAAAAGCAGAGTTAATTGCAGATACAAAAGAGACAGTAGAACCATATAATGGTAATAATTTTTCGAATACTAATACAAAATCATCAATTACAGATTTATTTAGAAAAATAAAGAAAGAAGACAAAAAAGAAACTGAAGAAATAAAAGACAATGCAATTTATGATATATATACTAAAAAGACCATGGAATCTAAAAATCCAGTTAATATAGAAGAACGAAGAAATGAAATAGAGGAGAAAAGAAAAGAAGCAGTTAAAGAATTAATTGCAATGCAACAAAGGTTAAAACAAGAAGCTGAAAATGACCCAAGTTTACATACAAACATCGATGCATTGATAAGTAAAACACAACAAATGCAAGGAGTAGAAAAAAACGAATATTATGAAAATGAAGAGACTAAAAACGACAATCAAGCAGAAGTAGAAATGAAAGAAACGAGTGCAGATTATGAACCGATTTCTTCTATAGAAAAGACAGAAGAAAATAAAGAACAAGAAAATAGCATAGAAGAAAAAGCAAATATAGAAAATGTAAATGTTACAGAACAAGAAAATGAACAAAATATAAAAATTATAGAACAAAATATAGAGCAAGAAAAGGCGGAAGCAGAAGATATAGAAAATACCAACAAAGAAAGTATACAAACTGTAGAAAAAAATGAAGATAGTGTACAAGATATAAATACAAACGAAGAAACAAAAACATTTACAAATGAAGAAATACAAGAGATGATGGACAAGCTAGAAAATATGGAAAACATAGAAAAAAACCCTGAATTTGAAAGTATGTATGAAAAGATTTTTGGAAAATTGCCAGCTTCTACTATTGAAGAACAGCAACAAGAAAAAGAAAAAATAAATGCATATGAATTAATAAAAGATGATAATAAAGTATCTATATTTGAAAATATAGAAGAATATCAAAAACCAACATATAAATTAGTAGGAATTGCATTTAACACATATATCATTATTGAAATTGAAAAAGAATTATATATAATAGACCAACATGCAGCACATGAAAGAGTTATGTATGAAAAAGTAAAAGAAAACTATTATTCAAGTGATAAAAAAGATTCACAAATGCTATTACTACCAGATGTGATAACATTGACACATAAAGAAATGGACATTTTAAAAGATAATCAAGATATGTTTATAGAAGCAGGGTTTGTATTTGAAGAATTTGGAGATAATACAATAAAGCTAACAGGAGTTCCAAATATTTGTTTAGATTTAGATACAAAGGAATTATTCTTAGAAACATTAGATGAGATTAATACAGTTGCAAGAACTGCAAAACAAGAAATAGAAGAAAGATTTATTGCAACAGTTGCATGTAAAGCAGCAGTAAAAGCAAATATGGATTTAACAAATGAAGAAGTGGATAACTTAATGAATGATCTATTAAAACTTCCAAATCCATTTACATGTCCACATGGAAGACCAACAGCAATTCGTATGGACAAAAATGACATAGAGAAAAAATTTGCTAGAAGAAAGTAGGGAGAAAATGTTTATAGTAAGCATTATATCAATTGTTATTTTTGCAATTGCAATACTTATGATTTATACAAATATATATGAATTTGAAAAAGAAAAAAAGATACAGTTTATTATTATAGGAATAGTTACTATAGCAATATTTACATGGATTATAGTTAGCATTAGCTCTATTGGAATACAAGTAGAAAATAAAGAATATCTAAAAATATCAAAACTTTCATCTATTCTTATATTTGCACCAATTAATACAATGTTTGTGTTACCATACTTAGGAAATATAATAAATAAATTAAAACAAGAAAGATTAACAAATGGACAAGTCAAAACAAGAGTAGTAATATTACTGGTTATTTTAGTAATTATTGCAATAATAGAAGTAAGTTATATAAAAAGTTTTCAAATAGGAATGCTTTCAAATGCAATAAGATAAGGAGAACCCCCAGTCGCCTAAAGGCGACAGCCCCCTTAAGTAAAGGGGCCTTTACTCTATAAAAATTAGACTAGCACAGTAAATATGAAATGTAGAGAAAAGCCTCCTTTATTTAAGGGAGGTTAAGATAGCTGTTAGCGAACGTTAGTGAGTGTTACAGATATCTTATGCAGTGGTTGGCAGTCCGAAGGACTGACGGAGGGTTCTTACATACTAAGACATTGTAGATTAAAGCAGTCTTAGAAAGGAATAATTATGAAACCAAAAGTAATTGTAATATGTGGGCCAACAGCTTCAGGAAAAACAGCATTATCTATAGAACTTGCAAAAAAAATGGACGGAGAAATTGTTTCTGCTGATTCTATGCAAATATATAAAGATATGGATATTGGAAGTGCAAAGCCAACTAAAGAAGAAATGGATGGAATAAAGCATTATCTATTAGACTTTGTATCACCAGAAGATAGATATAGTGTAGCAGATTATAAAAAAGATGCTACACTTGCTATTAATGAAATAATACAAAAAGGAAAGACACCAATTGTTGTGGGTGGTACAGGGTTATATATAGATTCACTAATATACAATATTGATTATCCAGAAATTGAATTTGATGAAGAATATAGAAAAAGTTTAGAAAAAAGAGCAGAAGAAGAGGGCTTACAAAAACTATATGAAGAAGCAAAACAAATAGATGAACAAGCTATGAAAAACATAAGTCAAAATGATCAAAAAAGAATTTTAAGAGTATTAGAACTTTACCATCAAACTGGAAAAACAAAAACAGAACAAGAAATAGAATCAAGAAAAAATGAGGTTCCATATGATTATTATGTATTTGCACTTAATATGGATAGAGAAAAACTATACGATAGAATTAATAAAAGAGTAGATATAATGGTAGAACAAGGACTGATAGAAGAAGTAGAAAGCATTATAAAAAAATATAGCTCATATCCAACAGCAATGCAAGCTTTAGGATATAAAGAAATAAAGGAATACTTAAATAGAGATACTACAAAAGAAGAAGCAATAGAAACAGTAAAACAAGAAACAAGAAGATACGCAAAACGCCAATTAACATGGTTTAGAAAAAACAAACAGACTATATGGCTAGATGCTCTAGATAAAAAAGAAGAAAATATTAGAAAAATTCTGGAGGAAATTAATTGAAAAAGGTAGATAAAAATAATATACCAAATACAGAAAAAATAAGAAAGAAAAATAAGAAAAAAGTAGTAATAGCATATTGTATAAGTACAATTATGCTAATTTACTTTGTTTATTGCATTATACAGCTAATTAAACAGCCAACAAATGTTATAGCTATTGAAAACGGAAATTTATCTGAAGAAGAAAATGCTGTAGGCTATGTAATAAGAGAAGAAAAAGTATTACAAGGAAATAACTATAAAAATGGTATGGTTCAAATTAAATCAGAAGGAGAAAAAGTAGCAAAAGGAGATCCCGTATTTAGATATTATAGTGCAAATGAAGAAACACTAATAAAAAAGATACAAGAATTAGATATAAAAATACAAGAAGCAATGGAAAATGAAAAAGGTATATATTCAGGAGATATTAAACTATTAGAAACACAAATACAAGAAAAACTAATTGAACTTGAAACATTAAACGATATTCAAAAGATTTCTGAGTATAAAAAAGACATAAACACTAAAATTACCAAAAAAGCAAAAATTGCAGGAGAGCGAAGTCCGCAAGGTTCATATATTAGGAAACTAATTGATGAAAGAAGTTCGTATGAAAATAAATTAAATTCTGGTTCAGAATACATTAATGCAGAATCAAGTGGTATTGTGACATATAGAGTAGATGGATTAGAAAGTGTGTTAACACCAGATTCATTTTCAAGTTTAAATACTAAATTATTACAAGACTTAAAACTAAAAACAGGAGAAATTATTTCAAGTAGTGAAGAAAGTGGGAAAATAGTTAACAATTTTGAAGCTTATATAGCAACTCCTATAAATTCAGAAAAAGCAATGAAAGCACAAATTGGTGACAAGGTAACATTACGATTATCTAATAGCGAAGAAATATCAGCAGAAATAGTATATATTGTAGAAGAGGAAAATGAAAGACTTATTACTTTTAAAATAGATAGTGGAATAGAAATGCTTGCAAACTATAGAAAAATATCATTTGATATTATTTGGTGGAGCTATAGAGGTCTAAAAGTTCCAAATAGTGCGCTAATTTTAGAAAAAGGAAGACAAGGATGTGAACAAGAAGGGAAAGATATATATTTTGTTATAAGAAATAGAGCAGGATATACAGACAAAATACCAATAAAAGTATTAAAACAAAATTCATCATATTCTATAATAACAAATTATGAAAATGCAGTATTAAAAGAAAAATGGGGATATACAGATAATGAATTAAAAGAATTAAAAAATATTGTGCTGCATGATGAGATTATAGTTAACCCTAAAACGTAATATTACAAAAATATTACAAAAAGATTAAAAAAAAATTACAACACTAAAAGGTATTGACAAGAGACAAAAAAAGTAAGATACTTATAATACATACGAAGGAGAAAAATAGGAGGTTTAAAAAATGGCAGGAGCTGTAATGAGTAAAATATGGGATTTTTTAGGAATGGATAATTCAGAAGAGGCAGAAGAATTAGATGATAAAGTATATGATTATGAATACGAAGATGAGGAAGAAGAACAAGACCAAGAACCAAGAACAATTTTTGGAAGAAAACAAAAAGTTGTAAATATGCCACAAGTTCAACAAGTAAAAATGGTAATATCACAGCCAACTACTTTTGAACAATCAGAAGAAATTTGCAACTATTTAAAAGAAAGAAAATCTGTTATAGTTAATTTAGAATATGTTAATAAAGATGTAGCAAGAAGAATTGTTGATTTTATTAGTGGTGCTGTTCATGCATTAGATGGACATATCCAAAAGATATCAAATTCAATATTCTTAATTGCACCAATAAACTATGAAATTGCAAATGAAATGGCAAGAGAAGAAATAAGAAATAGACTATCTGTTTCATGGTTAAAAAATAATTAGAAATATGCCAAAAGTCGGAAGTAGCTATCAATTAGTGGTAGTTTAATAAAGCTACCGACTTTTTTAGACGTATATTTAGACGTATATATTTATTTAATAATGACATACTAAAAGTAATAGGAGGAGAAAAAATGCTAACACCACTAGAAATAGAAAATAAGAAATTTTCAAAACAAATGGTTAATGGATATAATGTAGATGAAGTAGATGAGTTTTTAGATTTACTAACTGCTGATTATGAAAAACTATATAAAGAGAACACAACGGCAAAGGAAAAAATAGATCAACTAAATGAAGATATATCACATTATAGAACAATAGAAAGCACATTACAAAGCACATTAATGATGGCACAATCAACAGCAGAAGAAGTGAAAAATGTAGCACGTCAACAAGCGGAACAAATTATAAGTGATGCACAATCAAATGCAAGAGGAGAAATGTATAATATAGAACAAGAAATTCAACTAAAGAAAAAGGAATTAGAAGATGCTGAAAAACAATTTGACATATATAAAGCAAAAATGGAATCATTACTAATTTCACAACTTGAACTTTTAAAAGAAATAAATAAAGATTAAAAAAGAAAAAATACTAAATTATAAAAAAAGACATAAAATTTTCTAAAATGACTAGAAAATATTTATGTCTTTTTTGCTTCAATAAATTTTATTATATGTAAATATTATGAAAACAAAAAACTTTAAACAAGCTTTAAAACTTAGTGTAATAAAAATGTAATGTACAAGCTATTAACAAAGTAATATAAGTAGATATAATATGTATACATGGTAACAAAAAAAGGAATACTAAAAGAAGAAAAATACAAACGAAAAGGAGAAGAAGAAAATGGAGAAGATAAGAAATATTACAAGGGCTTGCTATACATAATTATCCCCCAGTATAACTGGGGGATTTTCATATCGGCCTATAAGGCCTTGATACTAGCTTGCACTGAAGTGCTCCCAGTTTGACAGCTTACGCCACTTTCGTTTGCGTTTTTGTTACTTACTACCCTTTAAAAGGGTCTTTATATTCTTTTATTGTTATTTGATCTGACATCATATCTTCCTTTAATTGGTTTTGCACATAATTATATACTGCTGTCTTATTATTTCCTACTGTACTTACATAAAATCCTCTGCACCAAAATGTTCTATTGTTATATTTATATTTTAAATTTGCATGTCTTTCAAATATTATTAATGTATTTTTTCCTTTCAAATATCCCATGAATGATGATACACTTAATTTGGGTGGTATACTTACATACATATGTATATGGTCAGGACACGCCTCCGCATTTATAACTTCTACCTCTTTTCTTCTACATAATTCTCTCAATATCATTCCTATTTCTCTTTTTAATGTACCATATATTTCTTTTCTTCTATATTTTGGTGCAAACACTATATGATACTTGCATTCCCATGTTGTGTGTGCTAAACTATCTGTGTATGGACTTTTCATACGTCCCACTCCTTTCATTTTTTATATTTTAAGCCGTCAAACTTAAAATATTATATCATGTTTGAGTGGGATTTTTGTTACTCTGTGCAAAACTATAAGTTTTTCGAGTCCCCTAGCATAGCTGGGGGTTGGCTTTAATGTTAAATCAAAAATTCCAGACGTGTCTGGAATTTTCGTGATACTGTCGAGAAAATTCAAAAAAGGAAAAAAGCTTTAGATTTAGAAATAGGTCTGAGGCTTATTTTATGTCTTTTTTGCTTCAATAAATTTTATTATATGTAAATATTATAAAAACAAAAAAACTTTAAACAAGCTTTAAAACTTAGTGTAATAAAAATGTAATGTACAGGCTATTGACAAAGTAATATAAGTAGATATAATATGTATACATGGTAACAAAAAAAGGAATACTAAAAGAAGAAAAATACAAACGAAAAGGAGCAGAAAAAATGGAGAAGATAAGAAATATTACAAGGGCTTGCTATACAACTGTAGGGGCGATTATCAATCGCCCGTTCAGCGAAGGAAACGCTAAAAGCAAACATAATAACATAGAGAATGAAATAATGGGCGGAAATAGATTCCGCCCCTACAGCGAAGAATTAAAAAATGTACCCGTAGGGGCAGATTCCATATCTGCCCAAAAGCATAGACACATAATTAACACCCACGGAATCACCTTAATTGCACTTGTAATAACAATCATACTTTTATTGATCTTAGCAGGAGTAGTACTAAACCTAACGCTAGGAGAACATGGAATATTAAAAAAAGCACAACAAGCAGGAGAACAATATAAAATAAGTGAAATATTAGAAAAACTAGAATTAGAAAAAGTAGATTTATATGCAAGGAAAAATGGTGTTACACCAACGCTACAAGAATATGTAAATCACCTAATAAACAAGGGAATAATAACAAGTGCAGATGTAGAAGATATAGATAATAACACAAAAAACATAGTAGTAGAAGGATATGTATTTACAGTAGTAGAAGAAAATGGAA
>CAQDYY010000010.1:0-40853 GCA_948777935.1 uncultured Clostridia bacterium
AAGATATGCTAGGATGTGTAGAAATGGTATGGGAAGAAGCATTAAATAAAGGATGGGAAGAAGGAATAAAAGAGGGAAGAGATAAAGGAATGAAGGAAGGAATAAGAGAAGGAAAAAGAGAGGGAAAAAGAGAGGGAAAAAGAGAAGGAAAAAGAGAAGGAATAAGAGAGGGAAAAAGAGAAGAAAGATTAAAAATAGCAATAGAAATGCAGAAGAATAATATAGCAATAGAGTTAATAGAAAAAATAACAGGTCTTAAGAAAAACGAAATAAAATAAAGAAGACAAAAACTTTGTCATAAAATTCTCGTACAAGCATATAAATTAAAAAAACCGGAACTAAGATTTTGTACGCAGTAGAAACTGCTTACAAAATCTAGCTTCCGCCATAATTATCTAGTACGGAAACCCATGCCACTGGCATGACTTTCCTACTATATAAAAAACAACAATGCAAATAAAGGAGAGGGTTTTATGTGGCATACATTAAATGCTAATGAAGTTGCAAGAAACTTAAGAACGAATACTAACATTGGATTAAATGGACAAGAAGCAAGAACTAGGCTAGAAAGAGATGGCTTAAATAAGCTACAAGAAAGCAAAAAAGAAAATATAATTATCAAATTTATTAAACAATTTAATGATTTTATGATTATTATTTTAATTTTAGCAGCTATAATATCAGCATTTACATCATATTTACAAGGCGAAAATGACTATATGGATTCTATTATAATAATAGCAATAGTTGTATTTAATGCCATTATGGGACTAGTTCAAGAAGCAAAAGCAGAAAAATCATTAGAGGCACTAAAGAAAATGTCAGCACCACTTGCAAAAGTAAAAAGAGATGGCAAAATTATAACAGTACCAAGTGAAGAATTAGTTAAAGGAGATATTGTTATATTAGAAGCAGGAAATTATGTACCAGCAGACTGCAGATTAATTAATAGTTTTCAGCTAAAAGTAGAAGAATCAGCACTTACAGGAGAAAATTTACCAGTTACAAAAGAGGCAGATGTGATATTACAAAACAATGTAGCACTTGCAGACAAAATAAACATGGTATTTTCTACAACTATTGTAGTAAATGGACATGCAGAAGCAATAGTAGTAGAAACTGGAATGAATACAAGTGTTGGAAAAATAGCAAATATGATTTTAAATGATGAAACACCACAAACACCAATTCAAAAAAAACTAGCAGATGTTGGAAAAAGCTTAGGAATCATTTGTTTAATAATATGTTTTGCAATTTTTGTTATAGGAATTATGAAAAACATTCCAATAGGAGAAATGTTTATGACATCTGTTGGACTTGCAGTTGCCGCAATTCCAGAAGGTTTACCTGCAATTGTAACAATCATGCTATCAATTGGAGTTACAAAAATGGCAAAAAACAATGCAATAATTAGAAAATTACCAGCAGTAGAAACCTTAGGTAGCAGTAGTGTAATATGTTCAGACAAAACAGGAACACTAACACAAAATAAGATGAAAGTAGTAGATGTTAGAGATATTAATGGAAAAGTAGTAATAGAAAATGAATATAAATACTTATTAGGTTTAAGCTCTATGTGTACAGACTGTGCAATAGAAAATGAAAGTGGAAAACTAGTAGCATCTGGAGAAGCAACAGAAAATGCAATAGTAAATGAAGCATTACGAATAGGAGCAAATAAAGAAGAAATAGAAATACAGTATCCTAGGGTTAATGAAATTCCATTTGATTCAGAAAGAAAATTAATGACAACAATACATAAATATAATGGAAAATATCGTGTAATTACAAAAGGAGCACCAGATGTTTTATTAAAAAGATGTATAAACTATTACTATAACGGAAAAGAAGATATATTTACAAAAACTCTAAAAGATAAAGTAAATATACAAAATGAGCAAATGGCAGAAAATGCTTTGAGGGTACTTGCAGTAGCATATAGAGATTTTGAAACATTACCCAATAATATAACAACTGAAACAATAGAGCAAAACCTTACATTTATGGGGCTTATAGGAATGATAGATCCACCAAGAGAAGGTGTAAAAGAAGCAGTAGCAGAGTGTAAAAAAGCAGGAATAAAAACAGTTATGATTACAGGAGATCATATTACAACAGCAAGTGCCATTGCAAAAGAATTGGGAATTTTAAAAACACATGACATGATAGCAACTGGAAATGATTTAGATAAAATATCAGATGAAGAGCTAAACAGAAATATAATGAGATATTCTGTTTTTGCAAGAGTATCACCAGAACATAAAGTACGTATAGTAAAAGCCTATAAAAGTACAGGAGCAGTAGTTGCAATGACAGGTGATGGAGTAAATGATGCTCCAGCTCTAAAGAATGCAGACATAGGAATTGCTATGGGGAAAAACGGAACTGATGTAGCAAAAAATGCATCAGATATGATTTTAACAGATGACAATTTTGTTACAATAGTAAAAGCAGTAAAACAAGGAAGAAACATATTTGATAATATAAAAAAAGCAGTACATTTTCTAATTTCTACAAATGTAGGAGAAATAGTAACTATATTTATGGGGTTATTATTAGGATTAGAATCGCCACTACTTGCAATTCAATTATTATGGGTGAATTTAGTAACAGATTCGATTCCAGCAATTGCATTAGGCTTAGAAAAAGCAGATAAAGACATTATGAATAGAAAGCCACAAGATAGTAAAAAAGGGTTATTTGCAGGTGGTTTATGGGGAAAAATATTTGTAGAAGGAACAATGATAGGAGTGCTTACACTTCTTGCATTTAGTATAGGAAACCATTTATATGGAATAGAAGTAGCAAGAACAATGGCATTTTTATCATTAGGATTATTAGAATTAGTACATAGTTTTAACATTAAAAGTGAGGAATCTATATTTAAAGCAGGGTTATTTGAAAATAAATACTTATTAGGTGCATTTGTAATAGGTGCAATATTACAAATAGGAGTAGTATGTGTGCCAGGTCTTGCTAATGTATTTAATTTGGTACCATTAAGTTTGGAAGCTTGGTTGTATGTGGCAGGTATTTCAATTTCTCCACTTATTATTATGGAAATTCAGAAAAAGTGGAATGAATTTAAATTTGGTAAGGTTGTATATGGATATAAGGATAGAGTAGATTATTAATAAAAACAAACATTATGATTATTAGAACCCCCAGTCGTTCTTACGAACGACAGCCCCCTTAAATAAAGGGGCCATTACTCTACAATATTTAGACTAGTATAGTTATTTTGAAGAGTAGAGAAAAGCCTCCTTTACTTAAGGGAGGTGGCAAGGCGAAGCCTTGACGGAGGGTTCTTATAGCACTCATTATAAAAAGATGCTATTACCTAAATAGCTCAATATTAACAAAAACAATTAAAAGGTATTGAAAAAATATGATAAATACAATAAAATAAATGTACAATAAAAGGGGGAAAATTATGAAGAAAATATGTAATAAAATACTACTTACTATAATTGTATTTATAGGCATTATTTTAATATCTAATACATCAAAAGCAGGAGAATTAAGGCTTAAGAACTTAGATTATAAAGTACAATTAAACTCAGATGGGACAGCAGATGTAACTGAAAATTGGAGAATATATATAGAAGATACAAATACTTTATTTAAAACATTTGAAATAGATAGTAGCAAGTATAAAGAAATTATAGATGTAAAGGTAAGAGAAATAAAAGGTTCTGGAAGTATAGATTTTAGAAAAATAAATGTAGAAAAATACCATGTAGATAAAAACTGTTTTTATGCATTAAAAAATAGTAAAGGCAAATTTGAAATTGCATGGGGTGCACATGCAGAAGATGTAACAAAAACATATGAAATTACCTATAAAATAGTAGATGCTGTTAAAAATTATACAGATTGTTCAGAATTTTACTGGCAATTTGTAAGTACAGAATCTGAAATTCCCGCAAGTAAAGTAACAGGAACAATAATACTTCCAAACTCTGTTTCAAACAAAGAAGACTTAAAAACATGGGCACATGGTCCATTAAATGGAAATATAAAAATTGATTCTAACAAACAAGTTAGTTTTGAAGCCATCGATTTTAGAGCCAATACTATGCTAGAGGCAAGAGTAGTAACACCTAATTACATTTTTGCAAATAATATAAATAAAGTAAATACAAATAAATTACAAAGCATATTAGATCAAGAACAAAAATGGGCAGATGAAGCAAATAGAAAAAGGGAAGAAATAAGAAAAAGACAAGAAATGATGGAAACTGGAATTAAAATATTTTTCATTGTTTCAAATATAATTGGAGTTTTGCTTGCAATTGTTATTATTAAAAAAATAATAAAATATCATAAAGAACTAAAAGAACATCCAGTATTAAAACCAGAAATGAAATTAGACTATTTTAGAGATATACCAGATGAAGAAGCTACGCCAGCAGATGCAGGTTTTTTATATTATTTTAAGAGCACAGGATTACAATATAATATTAGTAAAATAATATCAGCTACAATGTTAGACTTATGTTTAAAAGGATATTTAAGTTTTGAAGAAGTAGCAGGAAAAAAAGATCAAATTAAAGTTACATTAAAACAAAAACAAACCACAGAGCTTCCAGAAGATGAAAAAGCAATTTATATACTACTTCAGGAAGTAGCAAACAATGAAACAAAATCATTTACAATGAAAGATTTTGAAAAGTATGCTAAAAATCATTCAAGCAGTGTACTAAGAAGAATTAATAGAATTGAAGAACAAGCAAAAAAATCTCAAGAAGAAAAAAAGAACTACGATAAAGTATCTATTAATACATATCATAATTGGGTAGCAAAGGGAGTAGGATATTTATTTTTAGGTATCTTTAGTGTAATATTTATGCAAGTTTTAGCTATACCAGCATTTATTGCAGCAATATATAGTTTTAAAGTTGGTTCAAGATATAATCAATTAACACAAAAACGGAGTAAACGAAAAAGAAGAGTGGATGGGACTAAAGAGATATATGTCAGAGTTTTCATTAATGAAAGAAAAAGAAGTACCAGAGTTAGTATTATGGGAAAAATATTTAGTATATGCTACTGTTTTTGGAATTAGTGAAAAAGTATTAAAACAACTAAAAGTAGTATATCCTCAATTATCAGATGAACAATATATGGCAAATGGTTATACATACTTATATTTAATAAACTCTAGAAGCTTTAGAACATCATTTATATCTACACTAAACACATCAGTTGGGACTTCATATACATCACTTACAAATTACTCTTCAGGTTCAGGTTCTGGAGGAGGCTTCTCATCTGGCGGAGGCTTTGGCGGAGGCGGAGGCCGGAATGGGTGGCAGATAAAAAAATGCAGACAAAGGTCTGCATTTTTTGGTACTATGAAATTAAACAGTTGGCTACTTTTTTGAATCGTCTTTTTGCGACTGCGATTTGCATTTGCATTCGTTTTTTAAGCAACCACTACCGCCTTTGTGCCGGCAGCAACAAACGAAGTTACTACCATTACTATTGTTACAATTACATTTGTTTTCAGAACTTTGTGTTTTAGTTTTATCCATATGCAACTCCTTTCATAGTTAAAACAACTGGGATGAATATATTATAACACTAATTATGTAAATATACAATAATTTTCTGGTAACTAATATAACATTAGTTACCAGAAAACATTAATACCTATGCACTTTTTAGTTTCTTCTTTTTCCAAAGATAGATAAAATTCTTATGAAAATATTTATAAAGTCTAAGTATAATTCCATAGCTCCATAAATGTGAAGTTTACTTTTATCTAAACTTTCATCTTCAGATAAAGCCTTAATTTTGTTCATGTCATATGCTGTAATTCCAAAGAATACTAGCAAAATAACCCAATCTAAAACTATGTCTACAATAGAATTTTTTAAAAACCAATTAACAAGGCTTAATATGATTCCAACAATTAGTACACCAAATAGAATAGTTTTCCAATTGCTTAGATCTTTCTTTGTTTTATACCCAAAAAATGCCATACCACCAAATAAAACTGCACTTGCTACAAATAGCCATACAATAGAATTTAGTTCAAATAAAATAAAAGTTGTAGAAAGTGTTACACCATTTAGCATAGCATATACGAAAAATAAAATGCCAACCACAATTGGTGGTAATTTCTTAAATAAAAACGAAAATAATAAAACAACTACAACTTCAGCAATTAATAATAGTCCCCAATAATCACCTAGAATAATTGAAATAAACAAACCAGATGAATATGTGTACCAAGCAACAATTGCTGTTCCTAATAAACCAAGAAACATCCAGAAAAATGTCTTAGAAATTAGGTTTCCTCCATTTTCTTCTTCCATTTTAAATCATTCCTTTCTAAAATATTACTAATATTATAATACAAAACTTAAAAGAATACCACTAATATATAACCTTTTTTTTAAAATGCGAATATACTGTTTATAGATAGGTGTAAAAGGAGGAAAAGATGAAAGACATATTAAAAATAAAAGAAGTAACAAAAAAATATCAGGCTAAAAATGGCGAATTAGAAGCAATTAAAAATATTAGTTTAAATGTAAAACAAGGAGAATTTATTAGTATTATTGGACCAAGTGGATGTGGAAAATCAACACTTTTATCTATTATTGCAGGACTAGAAGAAAAAACATCAGGAGAAATTTGGGTAGAAGATAATAAAATAGATGGAATATTAGAAAAAATAGGATATATGTTACAAAAAGATAGCTTATTAGGTTGGAGAACAATATATAACAATGTTTTATTCGGATTAGAAGTATCAGGAAAAAAGAACGAAGAAAACAAAGCCTATGTAGACATGTTACTAAAGAAATATAATTTATATGAATTTAAAGATAAACTACCTTCGCAACTATCCGGAGGAATGAGACAAAGAGCCTCTCTTATAAGAACTTTAGCAGTAAAACCTAAAATATTATTACTAGATGAGGCATTTTCTGCATTAGATTATCAAACAAGATTAATGGTAACTAAAGATGTGTACGATATTTTAAAAAATGAAGAAATAACAATGTTAATGGTTACACATGACATTTCGGAAGCCATTAGTATGGGTGATAAAGTAGTTGTATTAACTAATAGACCAACTACTGTAAAATGTATTCATACAATAGATTTTGAAATACAACCAAGAGATCCTTTAACTTGCAGAAAAAGCCCTAAGTTTAGTGAATATTTTGACTTACTATGGAAGGAGCTTGATGTACATGGATAAAAAAGCCATATCGAAAGATAGGAAAATATACTTAAGAAAACAAAAAATAAATAAAATAGCAGTACTTTTTGTACAAATTGCAATTATTGTAGGATTTATCGCCATATGGGAAATATTTGCGAACATTGGTATTATAGATAGTTTTATAGCAAGTTCACCTTCAAGAATAGTAAAAACATTTATGAACTTAACTAAAAATGATTTATTAATGCACATAGGAGTAACATGCTTTGAAACAATAATTGGTTTCCTAACTGGGGCAATATTAGGAGTAATAATTGCAATTATATTATGGTGGTCAAAATTTTTATCAAAAGTTTCTGACCCATTTTTAGTAATTCTAAACAGTTTACCCAAAATTGCATTAGGACCAGTAATCATAATATGGGTAGGAGCAGGAATGGGAGCAATTATAGTAATGGCACTTGCAATTGCGACGGTAGTTTGATGACAACAAATACAAATAAATTCGCAAGTGTGCTAGTATTTTTTATTACAAATTTTATTTAAAACTGTATTTACTACCACTTTAATTGTAGGTTTTACGTCCTCATGAAATCCAAAGTATTCTTGCATTTTATTCATGCTACATTTACAATACATTAATTCTGTTGCATTATTTATATTACACTTTATATTATTAATTGATTTATGGTATATCTTTGAAATTATGGGATATATATCTTTTTGAAGGTTATCTAGCATTTTTTCTCTATTTATATATTCTTGTAATATTACTTCAGTTAGATATGTAGTTCCTTTATATTTTAAATCATAGCCTATACTTTCTAATTCTTTAATAATTGATGTTTTTATGTATTTTATATCCTTGATTTCTACCAATTTTTTAATACAATATATAATTTTCTCTTGTCTTGTTCCTTTTATAATAAAATCATATACTAATGGATTATTAATTACTTGTGAAATAAAGTAATTATCGCTTGAAATTATAATTATAGAATTTTTATATTGTTCTGATTTATATTTTAATAATTCATTTAATACTTCTATTCCATTCATAATTGGCATCATAACGTCTAAAATAATTATATCTATGTTGCAATTCTTCACAACTTCTAAAACTTCTTTTCCATTGGTGCAAATTTTACATATTTTTATATTAATACTTTCAGAAATTTCATTAATTAAATTTTTAGAAAAATCCAAATTATCATCTGCTATTAGTATATTAACCATAATTATCTTCCTTTTATTAGATTACAAAATATGTAAATAAAGTTTCATTTTTTTACCTTTTTTTACCTTTTCAAGCTTTTTTCCTATATTATGTTATCATTAACCCAATAAGATTTATTCTTATTGCTATAAAATGGATTATGTCAGTAATTGTTATTGCAAAAGGAGGAAATTTTATGCAAAAACGCAAAAAAGTAACTAAAAAAATTACTGCAATTGCTATGGCTCTCATAGTGTTGTGCATTGCAAATGCTACACCTGTACTTGCTGCAGCTCCTAACAATGGTTCTGCTAGTACATATGGAGTAATCACTCCTTGGCATTATGGAAATGGCTACGTTACTCTTGAGGGAGATTCACATTCTTCTGATCTCTTTAGTGTAAGGGCTAACAATACCGCACGGGTAGAAGTTACTGTTACCGAAATTAGTGGGCAATACTCTGAAATGGGATTGGGAGTATCTTTCATAAGACAGTATCCTAACCGCGTTACTGAACAGACTATACACTTATATGGTACAGGTAGCCATACTTATACTTTTACTGCATCAGCTGGTGGCTCATACTATATACAGTTTTATACTAGAGTTGGGTGTCGGTATACCTTTACATATAAAATAACTTATTAATTGTTAATATCTGACTTAATCCATAATGAAATAGAGAGTTCATCTTGAACTCTCTATTTCTATAATAGGTATTTTTACAGTATTATTAATAATTATTAGTAATCTATTTGATAATTTATTTCCACTGCTATCATAACTTATATTTAAAATTTTATTATCCAAAATATATAAACTTTCTGCATTAAAATACTTATTATTAGCTTCATCAAAAATTTGTATATTGTCTAATTCATTTGTATTTAATATTTTCTTTAAATCTTTTTCACCACAATATTCAATCTTTACTTTCAATTGCATATTACTCAATTCTGCTACTAATACAGTAAATTCTTGTTCACTAGTAATATTTTCTTGAATGTAACTCTTTACTGTTCTACTTAAAAATTTTTTATCTAAATTTATCTCAAACATTAATTTATCTTGTATTCTTTTTACTATATTTGCTCCATTCTTTAATGTAATATTTTCTAGCTCTATATACATTTTTTTACTTTTGGGAAATTTCTCCGTATCAATATCAGTATATAAATTTATTACTCTTTTTAGATTATTATCTTCTACGTTTTCATATGAAGATTTATATTTATTTGCTAATTGCTTTTGTATTTCATCTCTATATATTAATGTTTCATCCTCTCTAACTATGTATTCACCATATTTATGTCTTTTATTATCAATTTTCCATTTATCTATCTGTTCTATATCATCTATTTTTAATATCAAATTATTATTTTCATCCTTTATTATAATATTAGATTCGGCTGATGTTATCTTTTCTTTATATAAATAATTAATACCTATTTGTATTTCAAAATCATCTATTGCTATAAAATCTATCTTTATAGAGAGATCATTTATGGTCTTATAATCCATATCTAATTTTTGGGTATATTCATTGTTTTTTAATGAATTAATTAATTTTTCATTTTCAAACTTATTTATTATATTAAATATTTGATTAGCAAATACTGCCCCACTAATTGTTATAATGCATAATATAAATATAGCAACTTTTTTGGCTACACTTATTGGAATATTACTATTTTTTTTGTATAATGCTTTTTTTATAGCATTTTCATAACTAATAGGTTCATTTATTTTTTTACTAACTATAGTCAGTATTTTCTTATCTAATTCATCCAATTTCAATCTCTCCTTTACAAATATATCTTAACTTTTCTTTAGCTCTATATAGTCGCGTTTTTACTGTATTCTCATTTATATGCAAAATTTTTGAAATTTCTTTAAATGTAAAGTTTTCGGCATAATGTAATATTACTATTATTCTTTCTTCATAATTTAATTTACTTATTAATAAATAAAAATCAATATTAGAATCTATCATATCTATATTATTTGATGTTTGTATATTTTTAATATATGTGTCATAATTACAATCACACTCATGTATCCTCATTTTTTGCTTTATTCTATATTGCATGTTACAGTTATTTATTAATATAGAAATTATCCATGATTTGAATTTTGATACATCTTTTAACTTTTTCAATTTTTTAAATGTTTTTATCATTGTTTCTTGAATAACATCATCAATTTCATCATCTGATGTTATTCTTGTTTTACAAATTTTATATAAATCATTTCGTATACTTAGCATTAGTTGTGTATATGCTTCAGCATCTCCTTTCCTTGCTTTTTCTACTAGTTCATCCATACTTACCCTCCTATGTACATATTGGCATCTATATATAAGATTATCTTTTTCATATAAATAGTTTCATTTAATAAAAAATAATTATCATGCTAAAATTGTAAGTGTTATAGTTATTTTAAAATATTATTTTCTATATATCAATATACATTAGGTACTATTATTTCGATTATTCCAAAACTTATTGGTGCTATAATTATAAATATTATCGCTAATATGGTGTTTGTTATTATTTAATAGTAAAGCATTAAAAATTTACTACAATGAATTAGATGGTTTAAAAGAATAATAACAGAGATAGTAAATTTGCTTTGAATTGGATATCTTTTTCTTTTAAAAATAATATTTTTCAAAAGAAAATTCATTAGAATCTTAATGAAATGCTTTACACTAATTTTTTTTCTCCAAATATTAAATGGTAATATACAACAATAAATTATCATACATTTAAGTAGGGTGGTAGTATGAAAATGAATATAAATTTTTCAGAAGAATGTATCCATAATTTAGCCTTTACAAGAGCATTACTAATAAAGTGTAGCATAGAAAAATTGAACATAGATTATCATCAAAAAGAAAAGTTAAAAAAGCAAATTTTAAAAGAGCTAAAAGAGACTTGAAAATCAATATTCTTAGAGTTAGAATCACAAGCAAAAAGGAGATTTTTAAGTGAAGAAAAAAATTAGAATAGCAATATATTCAAGAAAATCTAAGTACACTGATAAAGGAGATTCAGTTGGAAATCAGATTGAAATCGCTGTGAAATATATTAAAGAACATTATCTTGAAAGTGAATATGATGTAGAAATTGTAATATACGAAGATGATGGATTTTCAGGAGGAAGTATAGATAGACCTAAATATAAAAAATTCTTAATTGATGAGAAAATAAAACCATTTGATGTACTTATATGTTATCGTTTAGATAGAATTGGTAGAAATATAGCAGATTTTTCAAGCTTAATGGAAAAAATAACAGAGCTAGGAACAAGTTTTATTTCAATAAAAGAACAATTTGATACAAAAACACCAATGGGTAGAGCCATGATGTATATTGCATCTGTATTTGCTCAATTAGAAAGAGAAGTAATAGCAGAGAGAATTAGAGATAACATGATAGAACTTGCCAAAACAGGAAGATGGTTAGGTCGGATCAACACCATTAGGATTTGAATCTGAGAGAATAGAATTTGTAGAAGTATATGAACAAAATGAAGACAATACGTTAGAAAAGAAGAAAAAAACTGCAAGTAAATTAGTAAGAATTGATAATGAAATAGAAATAATAGAATTGATATTTAATAAATTTTGGGAATTAAAATCTTTAAATAAATTAGAAACTTATTTTCTACAAAGCGAAATTTACACTAGAAATAAACTTGACTTTTCAGTAAGTACATTAAGAAGAATATTAACAAACCCAGTATACGCAGCAAATGATACAGATATAGTGGAATATTTTCAAAAAAAAGGAGTAAGAATTTATGCAGATGGAGATAGAGCAAATTTTGATGGAAAATATGGTTTGATGGGATATGGAAAAAATTATGCTAAAAAAGAAAAAGAGGTTAAAGATTGGATTGTTTCAGTAGGATTGCATCCTGCTATTATAAAAGGTATAAATTGGGTTAGAACACAAGAATTATTAGAAAAGAATAAAGAAAAAAGATATAGAGCTGATTGCAAACATGATTTTTTATTCTCAGGAATATTAAAATGTTCAGAATGTGGATCATATATGAGACCTAAAGTATCAGAAGGCGAAAGATTTTATTACACATGTGAATTAAAAGAAAAAAGTAGAGGAACAAGATGTCATGGAAAAAATATAGCAGGATTAGCATTAGATCAATTAGTAATCCAAAAATTACAACAGATATTTGTACCAAACTCAGAAATATATAAAGAACTTGAAAAAATGTCTATTAAAAATGATACAATAGATTCAAAAGATAGAGAAGAAGAACTAAAAAGGAAACTTAAAAAGAACCAAGAAGCAATTAAGAATTTAGTAGATAAATTAAAATACATGGACATTGAGGTTGTTGATTTTATTAATAGTGAGCTAAAAAAGTTAAAACAAGAAAACGAAGATATTCAAAATGAATTACTAAAGTTACAAGAAAATCAAAAAGCAGGAGGACATGGAGAAAATAGTGAAGTAGAAAATGCAATGTTAGTTTTAGATATTATTAATAATTATTTTAAAACATTTGAGTGTTTTGATTTGAAATCTAAAAGAGATATACTAAAACTTCTAATAGAAGATATGAGAGGAAATGGTAAAAATATTGAAATTGATTTATTAAATACAAAAATTAGCGAAACAGACAAAAGGTTGCTTTCAAATCCATTGGTAGAGGCAACTAATAAAAAAGACTTAAATGTTGTCAGCAGAACAGGTATGCAATTTCATTAATAGTTACAGTACTTGAAATTTTAAATGGATTTTTAAATACAGATCCTGAACTATTAAAAATGGCAAGAACCTTTAATGCTACTAAACTACAAACCCTAACTAAAATAGTAATACCTGCAAACATATCTACTTTTATAAACTCATTAAAAGTAAATATAGGGCTATCATTAGTAGGAGTAATTACAGGAGAATTCTTAGTATCAAAAGCAGGGTTAGGATACCTAATTGTATATGGTGGGCAAGTATTTCAGCTAGACTTAGTAATGACAAGTGTAATTATTTTAGCATTAGTTGCATGGATAATGTATGAAGGTGTTGTACTATTAGGAAAAACAATACAAAAATAAAACCCCCAGTCGTTCTTACGAACGACAGCCCCCTTAAGTAAAGGGGCCTTTACTCTACTATTCTAGACTAGCATACTCAATTTTGAAGAGTAGAGTGAAGCCTCCTTTATTCAAGGGAGGTGGCAGGCGAAGCCTGACGGAGGGTTCTATACAAGAAATTGCAAAATTAAATTTAAGGAGGAAGATTATGAAAAAGATTATTATAGCAGTAATAATTTGTGTACTTATTATTGTAGTAAGTGTTACAAGTATTGTGTTAAGCAAAAGACAAAATGATAATACATTAAAAACTATTCGTGTAAATGAAGTAACACGTTCAGTTTTTTATGCACCACAATATGTAGCAATTGCTAATGGATATTTTGAAGAAGAAGGCTTAAAAATAGAGCTAACTACTGGGCAAGGAGCAGATAAAGTAATGACAGCAGTAGTAGCAGGACAAAGTGACATAGGCTTTGCAGGTCCAGAAGCCTCAATTTATGTATATAACGAAGGAAAAGAAGATTACTGTCAAGTATTTGCACAGTTAACTAAAAAAGACGGATCATTCTTAGTTAGTAGAACAAATGATACTGAGTTCAAATGGACAGATTTAAAAGGAAAAACTGTAATACCAGGAAGAAAAGGTGGAGTACCATATATGACACTAGAATATGTACTAAAGAAAAATGGTCTAAACCCATCTAAAGATTTAACACTAGATGATAGCATCAAATTTGACCTTATGGCAGGAGCATTTAGTGGAGGAACAGCAGACTATGTAACACTATTTGAGCCAACAGCAAGTATGACAGAAAATGCAGGAAAAGGCTATGTAGTAGCATCAGTAGGAGAAGCAGCAGGAGAAATACCATATACAGCATATTTTGCAAAAAAGAGTTATATAGAACAAAACTCAGATACAATTCAAAAATTTACAAATGCAATATATAAAGGTCAAGAATGGGTAAAAGAACATTCAAGTCGTGAAATTGCAGAAAAAATACAAAGTTTCTTTCCAGATACAGATATAGAACTACTTAGTAGTGTACTACAAAGCTATATAGATATAGATGCATGGAATAGTGACCCAATTCTTAAACAAGAATCATTTGATAGGCTTCAAACTGTAATGGAAGAAGCAGGAGAACTAAGTAAAAAAGCACCATATGAAGAAATAGTAAATAACCATTATGCCGAAGAAGCAATGAAAAAATAACATAAAACTATTTTCAAACCCTCTAATATGTGATAAAATTACATAAATCACATATTGGAGGGGTTTTATGAAATTATTATTAACAAGACATGGACAAACAGACTGGAATGTAGCAGGAAAAATTCAAGGAATAACAGATATAGAATTAAATGAAACAGGTGTTAAACAAGCAGAAACAACAAGAGAAAAACTATTAAATGAAAATATAGATGTAATAATATCATCACCTTTAAAAAGAGCAAAAAAAACAGCAGAAATTATAAAAGGAGAAAGAGATATTCCGCTTATAATAGACGATGGGCTAAAAGAAAGATGTTTTGGAAAATTTGAAGGAAAGACAGCAAAAGAATTTGATTTTGATGAAATGTGGAACTACAAATTAAATAAACAATATGAAGATGCAGAAAGCACAGGAGAACTATTTGAAAGAGTAACACGGCTTTTTAGATAAAATTAAACAAGAGTATAGTGACAAAACAGTTTTATTGGTTACTCATGGTGGAATAACAGTACCAATTAGAGCAACTTTAGAAGGAATACCAGAAGGAATGGAAATACTAAGAGGTTTAGGAATAAATAACTGTGAAATAAAAGAATATGAAATTTAAAATTAAAAACTTTCCTATCATTTTAATAAATATGTAAAAAATGCATATACTAAAATAAAAATGATGGGAGGTTTTTTTATGGTCAAAATGATAGAATTACCATATACATTAAATGCATTAGAACCATATTATAGTAAAGAAACATTAGATATACATTACAATGTTTTATACAAAGGATATGTAGATAACACAAACAAAACAGAAGAAAAATTAGCAAAAGCAAGGCTAGAAAATAATTTTGAAGGAATAAAGTGCTTAGAAAGAGACTTAAGCTTTTTTGGTTCAGGAGCAATTCTACATCAAATGTTTTTTGAAAATATGGGAGTACCTATTCCAACTGTACCAAGTAATACACTAATAGAACAAATAACAAAAGACTTTGGCAGTTTTGATAAATTTCAGAATCAATTTATAGAAGCATCAAAAACAGTAGAAGCATCACGGTTGGTGTTTACTTGTTTGGGTTCCAAACTTTAAAAAACTAGAAATATTACAATGTGAAAAACATCAAAATTTAACCCTATGGGGATGTAAACCATTACTTGTTTTAGATATGTGGGAACATTCATATTTTCTACAATATAAAGCAAACAGAGCAGAATATATAAATGCATTTAAAAACATTATAAACTGGAAAGAAATAAATAAAAGATGGGAAGAAATTGAAAAATAAAATATAGTATGATATAGTAGCGAAAAAAGGAGAAAACTATGAAAATAAATGTTGTATTAGTAGAACCAGAAATACCACAAAATACAGGAAATATAGCAAGAACATGTGCAGCAACAGGAGCAAAATTACACCTCGTAAGACCACTAGGTTTTAGTTTAGAAGATAAATATGTAAAAAGAGCAGGGCTAGACTATTGGGATAAACTAGAAATAGAAGAACATGATTCATTTGAAAAATTTTTAGAAAAATATAGACCAGAAGAAAATAACATGTTTTTTGTAACAACAAAAGGAAAACAAGTATATTCAGAAGATGTATATAGAAGCTTAGAAGAGGTATTTGTGGTATTTGGAAAAGAAACAAAAGGTCTACCAGAGGACATACTAAAAAAATATATAGAAAAAACAATTAGAATACCAATGAAACCACATCTACGTTCATTAAACTTATCAAATTCAGTAGCAATTGTAGTATATGAAGTGCTAAGACAAACAGAATTTAATGGATTAGAAGAAATTAGTTCATATTTTGATGGACAAATATGATAAATAGGAAATATGGTTTGATTTCTCTGCTTTAATGTGTAGGGGCACCGTTTGCGGGAATACCCAAAAGACATGACACCACTGTGCCCTGTATTATATGATTGCATTATAATAATGTGTATATATTTATTTTATTTATTTCGGATTATAACCTTCCCACTGACGCTGTAACAGGCAAAGCCTTAACAGCCTTCAGCGGTCCCCACGTGGTTAAATCCTTATTTCTAAAATAGATAATATACACATTATTATAACGAAAAACAAAGAAAACGAGAGAAAATGAGAGGAAAAAGTATACATAATTGGAATAAACAAGAAAAAGATTAACATAAAGTGATAAATTTAACATAATTAGGTATACATAATTTGAAAAAGGAAACAATATATTGTATAATGTAAAGTATATGTAATATAAAAGGAGTGATTATATATTTTAAGTAAGAAAATAAAACATTATACAAAAGAAACAATAAAGCTTACAAGTATAATACTACTTGGTATATTAATAATTATGGCAGTAACACTATTAAAAATGAAACCAGTATATGGAATCTCTATTAATGGAGAACTAATAGGATATATAAAAAATAAAAATGGATTTGAAAAAACAATATACGAAACATTTAATGATAATGAAGAAACAAACATTGCATTTGCAGATTTAAAAGTAGACACAAAATATGAATTTAAGTTAATAGAAAGAAAGGTTGAAACATGTGAAGAAGAAGCAATAACTGCATTAGCAAAAAATGCAGACATCACATATTTTCAATATGCGATATTAGCAAATGGAGAAGAAATAGAAAATTTTTTATCTGAAGAACAAGCAAATGAAGTATTAGAAAAAATTAAAGGCAAAGTAGAAAATGATGTAGAACTTAGTGTAAGTAGAGTTTATAAAAAACAAATAGAAGCAAAAGAAAATACGGAAATAGACAGCCTTTGTGAAACAACAGTTGCAAAAATAAAAGAACAAAAAAGAAAAGAAAAAGCAACAATTAATGGAGTATATATAGCAGTAGTGCCAGTAAGAGGAAATATTACATCACGTTTTGGTTCAAGAGAATCAATAAGAGACCATTCACATAAGGGATTAGATATTGCAGCAAAAACAGGAACACCTATTAAAGCAGCAGCAGATGGTAAAATAAAATATGCAGATACAATGAGTGGATATGGAAACTTAATAATCATAGATCATGGAAATGGAATAACAACATACTATGGACATTGTAGCAAATTATATAAAAAAGAAGGGCAAAAAGTAAAAGCAGGAGATGTAATAGCAGCAGTAGGAAATACAGGAAACTCAACAGGATCGCACTTACACTTCGAAATTAGAAAAAATGGGGTATATGTAAACCCTGCAAAATATTTATATTAGAATATGAGTAAACAATAAGACTACATTAAATAGTCTTATTGTTTTTTTCTCAATATCTATTGAGAAAATTGTCGTTTTATGCTATAAATATATTATAATAAATGTAAATTAAAGGAAATGAGAACATGGAAGAATTAATTAAACAATTAAAACAATTTAATGAAGAAAGAGATTGGGATAAATTTCATTCACCAGAAAATTTAGCAAAATCAATATCAATTGAATCAGCAGAACTATTAGAATGTTTTCAATGGGATAGTGAAAATTACAATAAAGAAGAAGTATGTGAGGAATTAGCAGATGTATTTACATACTGTATTCAAATGGCTATGAAACTAAATATAAATCCAGAAGAAATCATATTAAAAAAATTGGAAAAAACAAAGAAAAAGTATCCAGTAGAAAAATCAAAAGGAGTTAGCACAAAATATAACAAGCTATAGCTGTAATATTGGAGGTGAGTACAATAATAGTATATGAGGAAAGTAAAAAAGATTTTCTAGAAGATGTCTATCAAGATAGAATAGAAAACAAAATTTTAGAAAAACTTAATGCAGGTAGTAGTGAAAAAGGAGCATGGATTGATGCTTCAGACTACATGGGAAAAATATTAAGAGATGATAGATTTCCAGATGATATAACTATTGCAATGGAATTTAAATTATACAATACAGCAATGAGAGTCGATTTTATAATAACAGGACTTAATGAAAAAAAGAAAAACACAATAATAGTAATAGAATTTAAAAGATGGGAAAAAGTAAAAGTAATAAAAGATAGAGATGATATGGTAAAATTAAGTTATAACAACATTACACAACATCCTTCATATCAAGCATTGGGATATGCTCAAATTATAAAAAATTTTTATGTGAAAGCACAAGATGATAAAATGGATGTAATTCCATGTTCATGTTTACATAGATACAAAAAAAACGATAATAATGATGATATTACCAATGATCACTATAAAGAATTACTTGAAAAATCACCAGTTTTTCTAAATGGTGACAATGAAAAATTAAGGGAATTTATTTTAAAATACATAAAATATGGTGACAATAAATCTACATTACATAAACTAGAAGATGGAGGAATAAAACCTTCAAAACAATTGCAAGATTCAATAGAAAAAATGATAAAAGGTAATGACGAATTTTCAATGGTAGGAATGCAAAAAGATATATTTGAAAACGCAAAAAAACTAGCATATTTAGCTAGCACAAGGAAAACAGGTAAAAAAATAGTATATATAGTTGAGGGAGGTCCAGGTACAGGAAAATCTGTAGTAGCAATAAATTTATTAGGTAAATTATTAAAAAAATATGGAATGAATTGTCAATATGTAGCAAAACAACAAAATATTAGAGATGTGTATGCTACAGACTTAAAGGGAACATATAAAAAAACAGAAATAAATACTCTATTTTCTGGATCAGGTTCATATATAAATTGTGAAAAAAATTTTTTTGATGCACTAATTGTAGATGAAGCACATAGAATTACGGAAAAAACTGGATATTTCAAAATGGGAGAAAACCAAATAAAAGAAATAATAAATTCATCTAGGTTTTCCATATTTTTTATAGATCCAAAACAAAGAGTACATATTGATGATTATGGAACAATAGATAGAATTAAGCTAATAGCGCAAAATTTGAATGCTGAAGTTTATTATGACAAGCTAGATATACAGTTTAGGTGTAGTGGCGCAGAACAATTTATTTCTTGGGTAGAACAATCTTTACAATATGAAGATGTAGCTAAAAATGAAATAGATATGAAATTTTTAAAAAACTATAAAGTAAAAATATTTGATGATCCTAATGAAATGAAAAATGAAATTATTAAACAAAACAAAATAAGAAACAAATCTAGAGTAATAGCTGGATATTGTTGGGAATGGAAATCAAAAGAAAAACCTAATGGCGAAAAATATGATATTGAAATTACTCCACAAAATGATTCTAGGTTAAACGATGATTTCAAAATGAAATGGAATTTTGATAATATAATTTGGGCAATAGATAAAAAATCTGTTGAACAAGTAGGTTGTATACATACATCTCAAGGGTTAGAATTCGATTATGTTGGGATAATTATAGGAAATGATTTACGATATGAAAATGGAAAAATAATTACAGATTACTTAAAAAGGGCAGAAAAAGATAAAAAATATGGATCAATGAAAGGAATGAAAAAACTATATAAAATTAACCCAGTAGAAGCAGCTAAACTAGAAACAGAACTTATAAAAAACACATATAGAACATTACTTACACGAGGTCAAAAAGGGTGTTATATTTATTGTACAGATAAAAATTTATCAAAATATTTAAAAGAAAAACTAGGTTGAGAAAATTGTCGTTTTATGATATAAATAAAAAAATAATAGATACAATGGAGCAGTGAAATGGAAGAATATAATTTAGAGCCAAAATATGAAAGTTGTTTAGACGAAATAGATAGAATAAAAAAAAGAAATAATAATTTGAAATGGGAAGAAATAAAAAACTTTAAAAATAAATATGATGAATTATGGGAAGTTTATGGCTTTCCAGAAGATTATAAAGAAAAATGGGATCAATTAGTTGAATATAGAAAAAATATTGAAGAAAGAGCAGAAAGATCAACAGGGTATTTATATGATACAGGTAATAGACAAGAAATTTCAGTCCCTACAAATTCAAATTCCGCTTGGGTAGTATTTAAAAATATGTTAATGAATAAATTTCCAGGAATAGAAACAATTGTGAATTCTGAAAATAGTGCAAAAAGAATACTTGAGTGTTTAAAAAGAGAAACAAAAGGTGAAGAATCAGGAAAAGGTTTGGTAATGGGATATGTTCAATCAGGAAAAACTACCAATATTGAATCTGTAATAACTATGGGAGCTGATTATGGATATAATATTTTTATTATGCTATCAGGAACTATAGAAAATTTAAGAAAACAAAATTTAAATAGATTACAAGGAGATATAGAATTTTCTCCAAATTCAAATATACAATGGAAATTCTTTGATAATATAAAAGGAGAAAGATTGAATGGATATTTAGAAAATGAGAAAGCTAGAATAGTTACAGTTTGCTTAAAAAACTCAACAAGATTAAAAAACCTAAATAAATGGTTAATAGATTCAACATCACCTGCAACTAAAGCAAAAATGAACATAATAATTATAGACGATGAAGCAGATCAAGCTAGTTTAAACACAAAAAATATGAAAGAAGATAAAGAGAGAACAAAAATAAATAAACTAATTTTAGAGCTTGTTAATTGTAAAAAATTCCATTCAACAAATTATATTAGTTATACAGCAACTCCATATGGAAACTTTTTAAATGAAAACAGTGAAGAAAGCTTATATCCTAAAGATTTTATTATTTCTTTACCTAAGTCTAGTCAATATATTGGGGCAAGTGAAATATTTGGAAATGAAGATGATATAATAGATCCATTACCAATAATTGAAGAAATAGAAAATGAAGACTATAAAAAAATGGAACTTACAAATAATATAGTTTTAGGTTTTCCTAATTCTCTAAAAGATGCTATTTGTTGGTTTATATGCACTTTAGCAGTTCAAAGATATAAAAAGTCATTAAAGCCAGTTAGTATGCTAATACATACAAATAATAAACAAAAAATTCATCAAGAAACAGCAGAAGCTATAGAAGAATGGTTAAATAGAAATAAGCACTTCTTATTGAATGACTGTGAAAGGGTTTATAACAAAGAAAAACAAAAAATGTCTAAACAAGATTTTTTAAATGTAGTGAAGAATTATAATTTTGATGGATTACATCCAGTTCAAGATTATCCAGATTTTACTGATATAAAAAAAGAAATTGAATTAATATTAGAAGCTGAAATATCACATATTACAATTACTGAAAAAGGAGATTTAAAATTTCATAACGGAATTCATATTATAATAGATAATTCTAATAATAAGAAAGGAATAGATGAAAATGGAAATTTTATTAGATTAGCTTATCCAGAAAAAGGTACAGTAGATATGGCAAGTGGTTTAATAGTTATTGGAGGAAACACTTTAGCCAGAGGATTAACTCTAGATGGATTAACAACATCCTACTTTTCTAGAAAAGTACCCCAAGTAGATAGCTTAATGCAAATGGGAAGATGGTTTGGATATAGAATTGGGTATGAACTTTTACCTAGAATTTGGTTAACTAAAGATGCAGAAGCTAAATTTAAAGAAGTATCTTATATAGAAAATAGATTAAGAGATGATTTAAAAAAATATGATCTAGGCACTAAACCTTCAGAATATGCACCCAAAATACAAAGTTCATATTTAACAAGATTTCTATTAACATCTAAAAACAAATCGCAAAATGCTACAAAAGCAGGTACAATATATGAAAAAGTTGACAATCAAACAGTTGTATTTGATAATAACGCAACAATTCAAAAACAAAATAAGGATAAAGCATTAGAATTTATTAAAAAATTGTTTACAAAAAATAAATATAAAAATTTTAAAGACTGCTATGTATTTAACAATATTGATTATAAGAAAATAGAAAAAGACTTATTTACTAAAATAAAATATTATAAAAATGATAGATTCTTTGGAAGCATTAAGGATTTTTATAAATGGATGAAAGTGCAAGAAGATGATGAAAAATTAAATAATTGGGACATTATTATTGAAAATGACCATACAGAAGATCAAAACAAGAATATAGAAATAATAGATGGAATAAATATTGGCAAAGTAAATCGTTCACAAAGAATAAAACATCTAGAAAATACAATAGATATAGGTGTTTTAACAAATCCAAAAGATAAAAACAATGCATGCCTATATGAAAAAGGATATGAAGGACCATTAGAACAAGTAGAAAGACCTAAGCTATTTATATATTTTATAGATAAAGACTCAAAAGTAGAAAAAAAGAAAAAAGATAAAGATGGAAATCCAATAAGAACAGATTTAAATTTTGAGACCGATATACTAGGATTATATGTTTATATACCTAATACAAATAAGAATAATAAAAATAGAACTATATGGACACAAGAAATGGGTGAGAATTTAAATGAAATTTGATTATGAAATATTAAGAAATGAATATATGGGGATATCGGGAAGCTCACTACTAAGAGTTATACAAAATAATGATATGCCAATTTTAGACTTATTAACAAGAGAAGCAATTCAAAATTCTCTTGATGCTAAATTAGAAAATAGTACAAGTGTTGATGTAGAAATAAATATATCAAAATTTGACAAAAACAAATTAGCAGATTGCATTGAACCTTTTGGAAATAAGCTACTAGATAAATATAGTGCTAATAATATCGATACATTTATTTGTTTTAGTGATACAAATACAACAGGGCTTATTGGACCCAAAAATATGAGTGAAGTTATAAATAATGACTATGGAAAATTTATAAACTTAATTTTTAATATTGGAAAAGCTCAAACAATGGAAAATGCAGGAGGGTCATGGGGATATGGTAAAACAGTATATTATAGAGTAGGAATTGGATTAGTTATATTTTACTCTAGAATAAAGATTGATAATCATTATGAATCAAGAATGGTCATTTCTTTAGTTGAAGACGAAAATAATACAATTATCCCAAGTTATAACAATGAGAATAGGCCTAAAACAGGAATTATGTGGTTTGGGAGAAAAAGTGATTTAATAGATCAGCTAAATCCTATAACAAATGAAGAAGAAATAAAAGAAATATTAGAAATATTTAATCTAATACCTTTTGGAGGAGAGAGTACAGGAACTAAGGTAATAATTCCATTTATAGATGAAAAGAAACTGCTAGATGATACTAATAAAGATGATAATGTTTTATCATGGAATGATAGTATTGATAAATACATAAAAGTTGCAATACAAAGATGGTATGCACCAAGGTTAATGAATGTACATTTTAAGGAAAATCCTTATTTAAAAGTAAAGATAAACAACAAATATTTTAACCCAGAAGAAGACTTTTTACCATTATTTAAAAAAATACAAGAGCTGTATAATACTTGTATTGGAGATATCAAAAATGAAAATATAAATGTAGAAAATATAAAATTAATTGATACATTTTTAATGGGAGCTGAAGCTGGAAAAGTTGCCTATACCAAAATTAGTAAAGATGAATTAAAAATGAATTCACCATTTAATGAACCCAGTCCATACATGCAAATTTCTAATACAAAATATAATGAAAAAGATGATGGCTATCCAATTATTACATTTTGTAGACGACCAGGTATGTTACTAAAATATGATGTAGAAGAAAGTTGGTCAAACAGTATAAAACTTAATGATGATAACTATATAATAGGCCTATTTATAGCAAATTCAAACAATGTAATAAAAGTAAAAGAATTACATGGCGAAGAAAAAAGCTTCGAAAAATATTTAAGAGATTGTGAAAAAGCAGATCATGCAGATTGGATAGATTTATCAAATTATAATATTATAAAACGAGTTCAAAATCAAATAAAGAATAAAATTAATAATTGTTATGAATATATACAAAATGAAGATAGTATAAGTGCAGATACAAGATTAAGTAGAATTCTTACAAATAAGTTATTACCGCCAATAGGATTTGGGAAAAGACCATCAATCTTTAATGATACAAAAAATCAAATAGAGCAAAATGGGTTACCAAAAAGAATTTTAAAGACAAATTTAAAATTAATTGATGATTCAATAATTAGAAATAACATTGATAAAACTATAAGCAAAGATTTTGAAATTAACTTTAATACAAATGATAGAAACATAGATTACGAATTTGAAATATTATCTGAAGATTTTAACATAACAGCAGACAAATGGGAAGAAGAGTTTGCAAATAGAGTCTTTCCTGTTGAATTAATAAAAATAGAGTTATTAACAAATGGAGAAGGTGAACAAATACAATACTATATTAATAAAAAAATAAATCAATACATTGATAAAATAGAAGATAATAATATAATGTTAAAAAAGAGATATACCAAAGATTTAAGAACATGGATAGGATGGACCATTAAACTAAAAAATGATAGCACACTAAAAAAGATTAGAGGTAGGATATGCTACAAATATAATGATAGAAGCTATAAAGGAATCTTATCTAGAGTAAAAGAGGAGATTGATAATGAGTAATTTATTAGAAAGTTTTCCAACTTTAAATAATAGTTTAATTGAAAAAAGTGGATTTAAAGTTAATGAAATTAAAATAGATTATTTAAAAGATAATACAGCTAGAAAATTAGTATTAACGCCAATAGAAGAAAACGAATATTTTTTAGATGATGAATTTGGAACATGGACACCACTAGAAAATAATCTAAATATTAATATGAAATGTACTATACTAGATAAAAATATTTTATTTAATGAAGAATATGGAGTAGCAAATAAAAACTCTTCTTTAGGGATTGCAGTAAATTACTATTGTAGAAAAACAAATAAAAATATTAGCAAAAAAATTGTAGAAATAAAATATGATGAAAATGAACCTAAACTAAATTTTGATATTAATTTAAGCTTCAATAAGGGAGAATTAGCAAATAAATTAGGAATCAAATTGATATTATATGTTGATAAATCATTTGAAAACGATATATTTGCTAATAGTAGTGGAAGCATATTAGGAGTATATCGTAAATTAGAAATATATATAGAAGGAAGAGGTTCACTATTTCCTATAAAAATCATTGAAGATAAAAGCCAACCTTTATGGTTTGCAGAGTTTAATTTTATTGATATAAATGAAGATCTATTTGAAGAAAGTAATATTTGCCTATATTTAAATAAAGCACATAAAGATTTTAAATGGTTAAACACTGAAAGAGCAACAATAACACCTCTAATGAGAGAAATTATTTCTGAATTTATAGCATTATTTATAGAAGATATAATAAAAAAAGAAAATATAGAAAATATATGTAGTTTTGATTATGAAGAAGAACAAGCAATAGGAAATGTTGCCAAATACTGGTTGAAATTTTTTAATATTAAAGTAAATAGTTTTTATGATATTTTACATTCAGTAAAAACTACAGTAGATACTTTAATTGATTAAGGAGAAGAAATGAATTGGTTAAAATTGAATAAAGCAAAATCAAAGATATGCTTTGAAGAAATGAATAAAAGTAATAATTTTAATCCAGATTGTGATGAAAGCTATAAAGAATTTAAAATAGATATTTTAAAAGAGTTTTACGAAACACTAAAAGAACTAAATATAAGAGAAGAAGATGTCAAAGTAAAAGCGTATGAAGTTGATTACATATTTGGCATAAAATTGTACAAACTCTTAACCTATAAATACTGTATGAGTGAAAATGAGGCAGGCAATGATGATATATGGAGATATATTCAATTAAAAGTTTGTCCTCAAATTATTAAATATAGATATGGTATAAGTGAAGACAGATATTATAAAATGCCAACAAGAATGTGGTTAGAAACTTTATGGTGGTATGTTTTCTTAGGATGGAGAGATAGCGAAGAAAACACAAAAGAAATTTTAAAAGGTAATACTACAGATACAATTTTAAATATAATAGACAGAACTGGTAGATATGGTTATAGAAAAGATCTATTTAATGAAATTTTATATAAAAAATATTTATATAATGTAACAGATAGAGATCAATTTAGAAAAATTATGACATTAAATACAATGAAACTTCAAGTTATAGATCCATATTTAGTTAATGGTGGAATACAAGAATATGTAGATGAATTATTTAAAGAAAATGGAGTTAAAATAAATGAATTTAGAAGATCTTAAATTGAAATTAAAATTTTTAGAAGATGGTGATACAGTTTATAAGCTAGACACTAAAATAAACAACTTTTATGTAATAAAAGACAATGGATGGTATGGAATTGGAGTAGATATCGATTTAGATAAAACTGAATTTTTTGAAAAATTTGAAAATGTCACATTAATAACAAAAATAAAATATTTTTCAAACAGTAATCACAAATTATTAGAATTAATTACAAACAGAACTGATTTAATAGAAGAATTTTCTTTAGTTTGCTTTGACTTTGTTAACAAATTTGATAATGAAAAAATAAGTAATAATATTATTGAAAAAGCTAATAATTGGTGGAACGAATGGAAAAAACTTTTAGGAAATGTATTAAAAAGTGAAAATGACTATGATTTTTTAGGTGAACTTCTTTGCTTAAATTACATATTAAATGAAAATCCAAATGCAAAATATTCTAATTTAGCAAGCCATGATATAGAAACCTTAGAATATAGCATAGAGGTAAAAACTACTATAGAAAAATATAATTCGGAAATTCATGTAAATAGCCAATATCAATTAGAAAATAACACACAAAAACCGCTAAAACTAATATTTGTAAGATTAGAGAGATCTCAAATAGGATATTCAATAAAAGATGTTATAAAAAGTTTAGAAAATAAAAAATATGATATTAATAGCCTTAATAGAATTCATTCTATTGGGACATCAAGTATGAATGAAAAATATAGAATTTTAGAAGCTAGATTATATAATATAGATGAAAATTTTCCTAAAATAACTTTGAAATCGCTAAAAAATGAGAAATTGCCTAAAGGTATTATAAAAATAGAATATATTGTAGAATTAGATGATATTGAATATGAAAGTATAAATTTAAATTTTTAAAGGAGAAATAATATAATGATAAAATTAGCAACAGTATTTAGTGGAATAGGAGCAATTGAACAAGCATTAAAACAAATGAACTTAGAATATGAAATAGTATTTGCATGTGATAATGGAGAAAGATATTTAGATATTGATCAAGAAGAAATAATAGAACAAATAAAAGGACTATCAGAAGAAGAAAAGGAAAAGAAAATAAGAGAAATATATAATTCTACAGGAAAAGAAAACAATGTAAAAAAATCATATTTTGCAAATTATGATATTACAGAAGATAGATGGTATGAAGATATTAGGTTTTTAGATGGAAAAAGATTTAAAGGCAAAGTAGATTTACTTGTTGGAGGAAGTCCATGTCAAAGTTTTTCAACATATGGAAAAAGAGGAGGACTAGACGATACTAGAGGAACACTATTTTACGATTATGCAAGATTAATAAAAGAAATTCAACCAAAGGCATTTATATTTGAAAATGTTACAGGTTTACTAAATCATGATAATGGTAAAACTTGGAAAATAATACAGGAAGTATTTACAAGTTTAAATTATCATATAAAGTTTAAAGTAATGGATTCACAGTATTATGGTTTACCACAAATGAGAAAAAGAGTATTTGTTGTAGGCATAAACAATAGTATTGATTACAAACAAGAATTTGAATTTCCTGAACATGTAGAATTGACAGACAAGGCATCAGATTTTCTAGACGAAGAAGTTGATGACAAATATTACTTAGGTGAAAAAGGTTTCATATATGTAACAACTCCAGAGAGAAATGAAGGAAGAGCTAGAGTAAATAGAGATATAATAGGGTGTCAAACAGCTAACCAACAATTTAACTGGATAGGAGATTTTAGAGTAGAAAAACCAAAAGACAGTTTTTATAAAGATAAAAGAATATTTATAGGAAATTATAATGGGGAAGATGCAGTAGCTAGAAAGATGACTCCAAATGAATGCTTAAAACTTATGGGATTTAAGGACTTTAAAGTAGTAGTACCAGATACAGTAGCATACAGACAATCAGGAAACTCCATAGCAGTTCCAGTATTAAAAGAAATTACAAAATCTATTATGGATTCTATAAATTTAGAAAATAAAAAGGAGGAAGATTAATGAGTGATAATAGTAATATATGGTATTTAGACAGAGGAAAAAATTTTTTTACAGAAGAAGGAAAAGAATTATTTAATACAATAATCAGTGTAGCAAATACATATTCTTATTTAGAAAAAATAACATCTGGTGAACTAATAGAAAAATTTCCTATAAAAATGAAAACATCAGGAAATCCAAATGCATTATTAACAACTTCAAGGAATATAGGAATAATTAATAAAGAAAATAGATTAGGAAAAAATATACAATATTATCTTAATAACAAATTATCATATGAAGAATTAATTTTTGAAAATCTTAGTAAAGTAAATTATGATAAAGAAAGTACTTATCCAGTAAAACCTTTTGTAGTTATTTGCAAAGCTCTATATAGATTATATACACTTAACAAAGAAGAAGCATACCTAACAAAATCAGATTGTATTAGGCATTTATATAAAATTACAGATTATTTCCAAATTACCAATGAACACTGTGATAATATTATAAAAAATCGTAGTTTTGAAAGGGAATCAGCAGCAGTATTAGATATATGGTTTAATGCTTTACAAAATTTTGATATATTTAAAGATAGTGAAGATGCATCCATTTTAAGGTTAAATGAAGATGAAATTGAGTTTTATAAATTTATAGATGAAAAAGGTGGTATGATTCCATGTTACTTAAATGGAAAAAGCAAATATTCTACATATTATGATGATTTAGGAAGTTGCGATTTAGGAATAAATTATATTATTCCTCCAGTTATGATTAATTATTCTAATAATTTAGATATGGAGAATATAAAAGAACTATATGAATATATATTTGGACTAACTCCATTTAAAAACAATGAACTAGTAGAAAGTGAATATTATGCGATATATAGACCATTTAAAAGTATAAGAAATATTGCCATTAGAAAAATAGAACAAAATAATACATATGTTGGAAATCTACTATTTGAATATAATAATTACTATGTAAAAAAAGGCGAAAATAATTAGAATATTTAGCACTATAGAATAAAATACATAAAAGTGATTCATACTAAAATTAGGTGATAAGTATGAAAGAAGAAAATATAATTGATACGTTTTTTAATATAAGGCAAGATGAGTTTTTAGAGGAAATGGGTGAAGATATTGACATTTTAAGACCAGTACTAAAACAAGAAAATAAAAAACAATTACAAGAGAGCATTAATGAAATACCAAATGAATATGAAGACCTAAAAACAAAACTAAAAAATGGTGTTGATGATTTAATATCAAATTATGAAATAAAAATGGCATATTACCATAAGAAATATTATAAACAAGGCTTTAAAGATGCAGTTATGCTAAATTTTAACTTAAAAGAAACGAATTAAGACAAAAAATCAAACATTTTATTAAAAAAATGTTTGATTTTTTTAGTATTTATGGTAAGATATAGGGTGGAAAAAATAAATAGGAGGTCTTAAATGAAAGGCTATTTAGTATTAGAAAATGGCAGTATATATGAAGGAGAAAGAATAGGAGCCGAAAAAGACGTTATTTTAGAAGTCGTATTTAACACATCAATGACAGGATACCTAGAAATATTTACAGATCCATCATATGCAGGACAAGGTGTTACTATGACATACCCATTAATTGGAAACTATGGATTAACAAAAGAAGATGCAGAATCTAAAAAACCTTGGGTAGAAGCAGTATTTGTTCACGAAATTGCAGAAATGGAAAGCAATTTTAGAAGCAAAATGCACATATTAGATTTTCTAAAAGAATATGATATTCCGGGGTTACAAGGAATAAATACTAGAAAATTAACAAAAGAATTAAGAAATGTAGGAACAATGAAAGGAAAACTAACAAGTAACATTTCTAATATAGATGAAATCATAAAAGAAATAAAAGAATATTCAATATCAAATTTAGTACAAAAGGTTAGTTCAAAAGAAAAATACACCTGTGGAAACGGCAAAACAAAAATTGCATTATTTGATTTTGGAGCAAAACAAAATATTATTAATTCATTATTAAAAAGAGACTGTGAAGTAACAGTATTTCCATGGGATACCTCATATATAGAGTTCTTGACAGGTGAATTTAAAGGAATTGTTCTTTCAAATGGACCAGGAAACCCAGAAGATTGTAAAATATCAATAGAAAATATTAAAAAACTATATGAAGAAGCAGACATACCAATATTAGGAATTTGTTTAGGGCATCAACTAATGGGGCTAGCAACAGGAGCAAAAACATATAAACTAAAATATGGACATCGTGGGCCAAACCATCCAGTAAAAGATTTAAAAACAGGTAGAGTATGCATTACATCACAAAACCACGGATATGGGGTAGATGATAAAAGCATAAATAGCGATATTGCAGAAGTTTCACATATAAATATAAATGATGGAACAGTAGAAGGGTTAAGATATAAAGAGCATAATATAGTAACAGTACAATACCACCCAGAAGCATGCCCAGGTCCAGAAGACAGTAGTTACATATTCGACGAATTTATAGAAAAAATAACCAAAAAAACTATGTAGGGACAAATTCTATATCTGCCCAAAATGGAACAAAATAATGTAGGGGCATCGTTTGTGGGAATACCCGTGAGAAGGGACACCACTGTGCCCTATAAACAAGAATAAATAGGAAAAACCCCCAGTCGTTCTTACGAACGACAGCCCCCTTAGGTAAAGGGGCCTTTACTCTATAAAAATTAGACTAGCACAGTAAATATGAAATGTAGAGAAAAGCCTCCTTTATTTAAGGGAGGTGGCAGTGCGAAGCACTGACGGAGGGTTCTTACAATGCGAAACACAATAACATCATAAAACAAATATTAGGAGGAAACAATGCCAAAAAATAACGATATAAAAAAAGTATTAGTAATTGGATCAGGACCAATAGTAATTCGGACAAGCAGCAGAATTCGACTATGCAGGAACACAAGCCTGTCGTGAACTAAAAAAAGAAGGAATAGAAGTAGTACTTGTAAACTCAAATCCTGCAACAATAATGACAGACAAAAATATGGCAGACAAAATATACATAGAACCATTAACCAAAAAAACAGTAGAAAAAATACTAGAAATAGAAAAACCAGACAGTATACTACCAAACTTAGGTGGACAAACAGGATTAAACATAGCAATGGAATTATATGAAGATGGTTTCTTACAATCACATGGCATAAAACTACTTGGAACATCACCAGAAGGAATAAAAAAAGCAGAAGATAGGCAAGCATTTAAAGACACAATGGAAGAAATAGAAGAACCATGTGTTGCAAGTAAAGTAGTAAATACTTATGAAGATGCAGAAGAATTTGCATTACAAATTGGTCTTCCTGTTATTGTAAGACCTGCGTATACTTTAGGAGGAACAGGTGGAGGAATTTGCTACACAATGGAAGAACTTGAAGAAACAGCAAAAAGTGGGCTTCACTTATCAAGAGTTCACCAAGTATTAATAGAAAAATGCATATCAGGCTGGAAAGAAATAGAATATGAAGTAATGAGAGACAAAAACGGAAGCTGTATTACAATCTGTAACATGGAAAACATAGACCCAGTAGGAGTACATACAGGAGATAGCGTCGTTGTTGCACCATCTCAAACACTAGCAGATAAAGAATATCAAATGCTAAGAACAGCAAGCTTAAAAATAATATCTGCGCTAAAAATAGAAGGTGGATGTAATGTACAATTCGCACTAAACCCAAACAGCTTTGAATATGCAGTTATAGAAGTAAACCCAAGAGTAAGCCGTTCATCAGCACTTGCATCTAAAGCAACAGGATATCCAATTGCAAAAGTATCAGCAAAAATAGCAATAGGGTACACTCTAGATGAAATTAAAAACGAAGTAACAGGAAAAACATATGCATGTTTTGAGCCAGTACTAGACTATGTTATTGTAAAAATACCAAAATGGCCATTTAACAAATTCCTAACAGCATCAAGAAACTTAGGAACACAAATGAAAGCAACAGGAGAAGTAATGGCAATAGCACCATCTATAGAACAAGCACTACTAAAAGCAATTCGTTCATTAGAAGAAAATGTAGATAGCCTAGAATTACCTAAATTAAAAGGGCTTACAAATGAACAAATAAGAGAAGATTTAAAAAATGTAGATAATGAAAGAATCTTTGTAATTGCAGAAGCCATAAGAAGAGGAATAAATGTAGATACAATACACGAAATCACAACAATAGATAAATTCTTTATAAACAAAATACAAAGAATTGTAAAAATAGAAAAACGTCTAAAAGAAGAAGAATTAACAAAAGAGTTATTAACAATTGCAAAAAAAATGGGATATACAGACAAAGTAATTTCAAGACTTTGTGGAAAACAAGAAGATGAAATAAAAAAACTAAGAAAAGAAAACGAAATAATTGCAAACTTCAAAATGGTAGATACATGTGCAGCGGAATTTGATGCAAGCACACCATACTACTATTCAAGTTATGATGAAGAAAACGAAGCAATAGATAGTGAGGATAAAAAGAAAATATTAGTACTAGGTTCAGGTCCAATTCGTATAGGGCAAGGAATAGAATTTGACTATTGTAGTGTGCACTGTGTATGGGCATTAAAAGAAAAAGGATATGAAACAATAATCGTAAACAATAACCCAGAAACAGTTAGTACAGACTTTGATATAGCAGATAAACTATACTTTGAGCCATTAACAAAAGAAGATGTAGAAAACATAGTAGAAAAAGAAAAGCCATATGGAGCAATTGTACAATTTGGAGGGCAAACAGCAATAAAACTAACAAAAGCACTAACTGAAATGGGAGTAAAAATATTAGGAACATCTGAAAGAGATATGGATAGAGCAGAAGATAGAGAATTATTTGATGAAGCATTAGAAAGATGCGGAATTCCAAGGCCAAAGGGACAAACTGTATACACAGTAGATGAAGGAATAAAAGTAGCAAATGAGCTAAAATATCCAGTATTAGTTCGTCCATCATATGTATTAGGTGGGCAAGGAATGGCAATAGCATATAGTGATGATGAAGTAAGAGATTTCATTAATGAAATTAACAAAATAGAGCAAGAACACCCAATATTAGTAGATAAATATATGCTTGGAAAAGAGCTAGAAGTAGATGCAATATTTGATGGAGAAGATATATTAATACCAGGAATAATGGAGCATTTAGAAAGAGCAGGAATACATTCAGGAGACAGTATATCTGTTTACCCAACACAACATATTAATATAGAAAACCAAAAAACAATTATAGAATATACTAAAAAAATTGCAAAAGAACTAAACATTATAGGTGTACTAAATATTCAATTTATAATAAACCGTGGAGAAGTGTACATAATAGAAGTAAATCCACGTTCTAGTAGAACAGTACCATATATTAGTAAAGTAACAAACCTTCCAGTAATAGATATTGCAACACATGTTATTTTAGGCGAAAAACTACGTAATATGCCATATGGAACAGGAGTATACAAACAAAGTGAATATATAGCAGTAAAAATGCCAATATTCTCTTTTGAGAAAATAAAAAATGCAGATACAAGCCTAGGGCCAGAAATGAAATCAACAGGAGAAGTATTAGGAGTATCAAAAGTATTTTCAGAGGCAATATTAAAAGCATTTATTGCAAGTGGAGTAAATATTCCATATAAGGGGAATGTGCTAATAACAGTTCGCGATAAAGACAAAATTGAAATGCTACCAATTGCACAAAAATTAGATAACTTAGGGTTTCACATATTTGCAACATCTGGTACAGCAGCATTCTTAAACGAAAATGGAGTAGAAGCAGAAGTTGTACAAAAAATATGGGAAGGAGAAAACAGTATACCAGAGCTAATTGGAAGTGGAAAACTAAGCTTTATAATAAACACACCAACAAAAGGAAAACACGAATCAAGAGATGGGTTTAAAATAAGAAGACTGGCAGTAGAATCAAAAATACCATGTTTTACAGCATTAGATACAGTAGAAGCCCTATATGAAGCATTAGAAAAAGGAACAAAAGAAGAAGATTTAGTACCAATAGATATTGGTATAATATAGGAAAAATTCAACATGTAGGGGCACGTTTAAAGGGAATACCCAAAAGACACGACACCACTGTGCCCTTTTTTGTAACAAAATTATTTCACTTGAATAAAACAAAATACAGCAGTTCATACTAATAATGAAAGTGAGGTTATTAGGATGAACAATTTAGTACAAGATTTAAATGAACTATTATCAGATTTAAACGTATTTTTTAGAAAGCTGCAAAATTATCATTGGAATGTAGAAGGGTTAGATTTTTTCCAAATGCATGAAAAACTAGAAGAATACTATAACGAAATAAGTGTATCTATAGATGAAATTGCAGAACATATACTAATATTAGGAGGAGAGCCACTACGGAACAATGGAAGACTATTTAAATACAGCAACAATTGTAGAAGCAAAAAATGAAAAAATAAAATCAGAAGCAATATTGCATAACTTAATAAATGACTTTGGAATGTTACTAAAAAAAGTAATACAAATAAAAGAAGAAGCAGATAAACAAAAACAATATGGAACATCAAGTATGATAGATGAATATATCTTAGACTATGGAAAAAAGATATGGATGTTAAAACAAACAATAGCATAATATCATATGTATAAAACCTTGAATGCGTAAGCAAAACAAAGCTTACGTGTTCTTTTTTTACAAAAATGATATACAATTGTAATAAAACAAAAAAAGCTCTAAAACACTATTTTTCCGTATATAATTGCAAAAAAAGACTTGTAATATTTGGTTTTTTTAGAAAATGTTGATATTGATTTTATTTTAGAAATGTTTTAACCTAAGATAAGAAATATTATAAATAGGTGCAAGTAGCACTTGAACCTAAGGAGGAAAAACATATGAAAAAGAAAACTAGAAATATTATAATAGGAGCAGTGGCTATAAGTATAGTATTGTGCATACTAGTTATAGGTTTATTAGTACACAATACAAGTAAAAAAGACATGCAATTAGGTCAATTGGATAAAGTAGAAGAAGAACCAGAAATACTACAAGCAACAGATTCAGCTTTTACTACTGCGGATTACCCATATGATATAAAATTTACTATGATAGATGGTGATTCAAATGGAATAATTGCTTTAGACAGCTCAGGATATATATGGCAGTGGAGTAATGGAAATGCACCATCAAAAATATCAACTGGAGTAACAAAATTTAAATATATAGCAAAAAGCTATAGAGGTTCAGTATATATAGCAATTGATATAAATGGAAATATATGGACATGGGGACAAGGAAACTATGGAATGCTAGGAAATGGTATCAAAACAGGTAATACTCAAACTATAAATACACCAACTAAAATAACATCTGGAACAAACTTTACTAAAGTAGTAGCAGGAAGTGGACACATAGTGGCTTTAGATTCAAGTGGAAACATATGGGGATGGGGACAAAATAAATATGGGCAATTATTAGATGAAGCAAAAGGAGATTATTATCAAAATCCTGCTTGGACTATAACTAAACCAACTAAATTAACAAGTGGAAAACAGTATATAGATCTTGCCGTGTGTGGTGATAACACAATTGCATTAGATTCAAGTAAAAAAGTGTATTTCAAAGGCTATTCTAACAATGGTGCATTGCTAGATAATACATATCAATCACATATATATAATGAAGATGGTAGCCTTTCAAGTGCTAGGTATTATGGATCTAATACATTCGTTCAAATAGCAAATGATATGACTTATACACAACTTACAGGAACAAATACTTTATATTTACTAGGAACTGATAAACATGTATATAAATGGACAGGAGGAAGTAATACAGCTAAACCATCACTAACACAAGAGAATACTCTACCAAAAGTTAGCTATATAAGTGCAAAAGGTAGTACATGGAAAGCTACACAAGAAGATAGCAGTTGGGTGCAAAAAGAAATAGTACTTGAAATAGGAGGTACTGAATTATATGCTCTATTAGACTTAAATGGAGACCTATGGATGAGAGGCGATAATGATACTGGTATTATATGTGATGGAACAACAGAATATAAAAGTAGCTATGTTAGAATAACAGGAACAAGCTATACAGTAACCTTAAATACAAACGGGGGAACAATAAATAGCGGAAATGTTACATCATATGTACCAGGAACAGAAAAAACACTACCTACAAATGTAACAAAATCTGGATATACTTTTGAGGGATGGTATGATAATAGTGCTTGCACAGGAACAGCTGTAACAAAAATTGCATCTACAGAAACAGGAAACAAAACATATTGGGCAAAATGGACAGCAAATGCACCAACTACATATACAGTAGTATATAATGCAAATGGTGGAAATGGAAGTATGAGTAATACTACTCATACACCTGGAGTAGCATCAAAACTAAGAAAAAATACATTTACAAAAGTGGGATATAGATTTATAGGTTGGACATGGGAAGAATTTAAGAACTCTGTATCAGCAGATTTTGCTGATGAAGCATTAGTAACAGATTTAGGTGAAACTGGTCAAACTATTACATTATATGCAGTATGGATTCCAAATACATATACAGTAACATATAATGCAAACGGTGGAGTTGGAAGTATGAGTAGCAGTACACATGCTTATGGAGCAGAAAATGTAGTTGGAGTACAAGCTAAATTAAATAAAAATACATTTACAAAAGAAGGATATAGATTTATAGGTTGGTCAAGAAATAGTACAGCAACAGCAGCAACATATGCAGATGAAGAAATAGTAAAAGGATTAACTTCACAAGACGGAGGAAATGTTACACTATATGCAATATGGACATCAAACAGATATACAGTAACATTTAAAGATGGAGAAAGTGTAGCAAAAACAGAAACAGTAAACCATGGAGCAGGAGCAACAGCGCCAACACTTACAAAAGAAGGATATACACTAAGTTGGGATAAAGCATTTAATAATGTAACAAGTGATTTAACAGTAAATGCAATATGGACACCAAATAAAAATACAAAATACAAAATAGAATATTATAAACAAAAAGTAACATTAGATGGATATGATTTAGAAGAAACAAAAGAAAATACAGGAACAACAGGTGCTATTGTAACAATAGAAATATCAGATACATTAACATATTATTATCAAGGATTTAAAGAAAACAAAACACATCCAGAAAGAATAAATACAGGGACAATAAAAGCAGATGGAACTTTAGTATTAAAATTATTCTTTGATAGAAACACATATAGAGTAACATACGAAACAAATGAAGGAACAATAAATGACCAAAACTATATGACAGAATATACATATGGAGTAGGAGGAAACTTACCTACTAATGTAACAAAAGAAGGATATACATTTGCAGGATGGTATGATAATGAAGAATTAACAGGCAATGTTGTAACACAAATAACAAATACAGATATAGGAAATAAGACATATTATGCGAGTTGGAATGCAAATGGAAATACACCATATAAAGTATTGCACTATAAACAAGGAGAAAATGGATATATATTAGAAGAAACAGAGAGCCTAACATCTTTAACAGGAGCAAATGTAACAGCAGTACCAAAAACATATGAAGGATATGTAGAAAACATAAACCATGAAGATAGAGTAGCATCAGGAACAGTATTAGGAGATGGAAGTTTAGAGCTAAAACTATACTATGACAAAATAACATATGAAGTAACATTTAAAGATGGAGAAACAGTATTAGACACACAAACTATAAACTATGGAGAAAGTGCAGAAGCACCAACACCTAAAAAAGAAGGATATGTTTTAAGATGGGATAAAGATTTTAGCTCAGTAAAAAGTGATTTAATAGTAAATGCGGTATGGAAAAGAGATACAGATGGAGATGGAATACCAGATGATGAAGATCCAGAAACATTAGTAAAATACATAGTAAGACATTACAAACAAAAAGGAAATACAAGCCAATATGAATTAGCAGACACAGAAGAATTACAAGGACAATTAGGAAGTGAAGTAACAGCAGTACCAAAAACATATGAAGGATATGTAGAGAATACAAATGTAATACAAAGAATACCAAGTGGAATAGTTACAGGAGAAGAAACACTAGAATTACGTTTATTCTACAGTACAGTAACATATACAGTAATATTCAAAGATGGAGATAATATAGTATCTACACAAACTATAAACTATGGAGAAAGTGCAGAAGCACCAATACTTACAAAAGAAGGATACATCTTAAGTTGGGACAAAGAATTTGACTCAGTAAAAAGTGATTTAGAAGTAAATGCAATATGGATAAAATTAGGAGAAGAACAAAGAAATTACAAAGTAGAACATTATATAGAAACAAAAGAAGGAAAATACATATTAAAGGAAACAGATACTTTAGTAGGTAATATAGGAGATACAGTTACAGCTATTCCAAAAACATACGAGGAATATATATTAGACGAAACAAATGCAGAAACAATAAAAACAGGAAAACTAGAAGAAAATAGCGAGTTAGTATTAAAACTATACTATAAATACAAGAGATTTACTATAATCTTTAAAGATGGAGATAAAGAAGTAGGAAGAGAAGAAGTAATATATGGGGAAGCAGCAAATCCACCAGTTTTAACAAAACCAGGATATATTTTAAGTTGGAATAAAGACTTAAATAATATAACAAAAGACCAAACAATATTAGCAGTATGGACAAAGGATCCAAACTATAAAGATCCTAATGCAGGAAACAACAAAGATGATGGAAAAGAAGAAACACCAAGTATATTACCAAAAACAGGAGAAGAAACTATAACTTTGGGAGCAATGATGGGATTACTAGGAATAGCAGTAGTATATTTTGTAAAATACAAATTCTAAAAACAAAGACAGCTTAAATAAGCTGTCTTTTAATAATTATAACCTATCTAATTAATTGGTACCAAGCTTGAAATAGCTTTCCGCAAATACTCCATAAAGTCATATTAGAAACATTACTTTCAGCAATAATATTAGATTTACCTACAACCTCACTTTTAGTATCTTTAGTTACCAAAATATGTTTTATAACATCATTTTTTTATCAATAAACCAAAAAGTAAGTTTTTGTCTAAAAATGTCGAAATATTTTTGTTGCAAAATATTAAAAAAGATGTATAATAGAGAAGAATTAAATCTAAGTAAATTCAAAAAATTCACAAACATCAGTGTAAAAGCAAAAAGAAAGTTCTAAAAATTCTAGAACAAAAATCCAAAAACAAAAAATAAAAAAGAAGAAGGTGATAAAGAAATATTAAACAAATTGTCATTTTGTATTGAAAAACAAAAAATAAAATGTTATAATAAGGAGGAAAGAAATGGTACAACTAACACCAAAAAATGATATCATATTCAAAAAAATATTTGGAAGCAAAGGAAATGAAGTAATTTTAAAAGACTTTTTAACTTCAATAATAGAAGAACCAATAAAAGAAATTGAAGTAGAAAAAGATAGTAAGCTAGAAAAGGAGGAATTAAATGATAAAGTAGGAATACTAGATATAAAAGCAAAATTAGATAATGGAATACAAATTAACGTTGAAATGCAAGTAATAAACCAGCAAAACATGGAAAAAAGGACACTATTTTACTGGGGAAAGCTATACACAGGAAGCATACATGAAGGAGACCCCTTTTATGGGTTAAAGAAAACAATAACAATAAATTTATTAGACTTTAATTATTTTGACACAAAAGAATACCATACAAAATGGCATATAGTAGAAGATACAGAAAAAGATAAAGTATTAACAGATGTATTAGAAATACACTTTATAGAATTAAAGAAATTTATAAAATCAGAAAGAATGCCAGAAAATAAAAAAGAAGAATGGTTATACTTTTTAGATTATAGTAAAGGAGGGATAGTAGAGATGGTAACTAAAAAAAATAAAGTAATAGAAAAAGCACAAGAAGAGTTAGAATATTTAACAGGAGATGAAGCAATAAAAAGAAAAGCAGAACTAAGAGATAAATGGATAAGAGACTATAAAAATGGAATGGAAGGTGCAAGAATGACAGGAATAGAAGATGGATTAAGACAAGGAATAGAAGAAGGAATGAAGCAAGGGCTAGAAGAAGGTAGAAAACGAGGAGTAGAACAAGGAATGAAAGAAGGAATAGAGCAAGGAATGAAAGAAGGAATAGAGCAAGGAATGAAAGAAGGAATAGAGCAAGGAA
>CAQDYY010000010.1:40953-42969 GCA_948777935.1 uncultured Clostridia bacterium
TGAAAGAAGGAATAGAACAAGGAATGAAAGAAGGAATGGAACAAGGAATGAAAGAAGGAATGGAACAAGGAATGAAAGAAGGAATAGAACAAGGAATGAAGCAAGGAATAGAACAAGGAATGAAGCAAGGAATAGAGCAAAATAAAAAAGAAATGATAAAACAAATGTTGAAACAACGAATAAATAAAGAAATTATTTGTAAAATTGCAAGAATGGAAATTGAAGAAATAGAAAAGATAGAAAATACGCAAGTAAGCTAATTCTTGCGTATTTTTGCAACAAGGACATGGTAAAAGCAACAATATTAAATATATTATTGCAACAAAAACACAATAAAAATATAACAAATATTTAATAAAAAAGATTGACAAAGTAATATAAGTTAGATATAAAAAATATCAAATGAGAAAATAGAAATTTACAATAAGTAATAAGAGAAAATATATTTAATATAAACTATTGAACGCGTAAGAAAAACAGTTTTTACGTGTTCTTTTTTTACAAAAAAGACATAAAAATGTAATAAAACGGCAAAACCCTACAAATGCGCTATTTCCGTATTACATATCTACATAATACCTTGTAATATTTGGTTATGTTGGAAAACCTTGATATTGATTTTATTATAGAAATAATTTAACCTTAGAATAAGGAGTATTATAAGATAAAGGAGATATACATATGAAAAAGCAAATAAGTAAAAAAGCACTTATTGTAGGAGCAGTAATTGGTGTAATATTGACATTGTGTGCAGTGCCAATATTAATAAACAACATAAATAAAGATGCTACTAAATTAGCAAAAGTAGAAGAACCTGAAACAAAACAATATAGTACAGCTCCAACAGTAGGATCAGAAAGTGAATTAGAAAAATTTGGTTATGAAACAGATGATAATAATAAAATTGTAAAATTAAAACATATTAGTGATAGTACAATAACTTCAATAGTTATATATAGTAAATACCAAATAAAAGGTACAGAATATTCTACAATTATTGATGGGGATGATTCCTTGTTTAAACAGAACGGATTTATAAGGGGGTCTAAACTTGAAAGTATAATAATGCAAGATGGAGTAACATTAAGAGGAAATGTAAGAGGAATGTTTAATGATAATAGTAGTTCTACTTTAAAAACGGTTATATTTGGAAATATTAATACATCAAATGTAACAAGTATGTCGGGTATGTTTGGCAACTTTATAACGAATATAGTAGGGTTAGATAAATGGGATACATCAAATGTAACAGATATGTCATATATGTTTGGCGGATCTATAACGAATATAGTAGGATTAGATAAATGGGATACATCAAATGTAACAAATATGTCAGGTATGTTTAGTGGGTGTAGTGATTTAACGAATATAGTAGGATTGGATAAATGGGATACATCAAATGTAACAAATATGTCAGGTATGTTTACTGGGTGTAGTGATTTAACGAATATAGTAGGATTGGATAAGTGGGATACATCAAAGGTAACCAAAATGTCATATATGTTTAGTGGGTGTAGTGATTTAACCAATATAGTGGGATTAGATAAATGGGATACATCAAATGTAATAAATATGGATGAAATGTTTAGAAGCTGTAGTTCTTTAACAGATATAGTAGGATTAAACAAATGGAATACGTCAAAAGTAGCAGATATGAACAGAATGTTTGCTAATTGCAATTCAATAAAGAAATTAGACTTAAGTAGCTTCGACATGACCAAAGTTGCTAGTTGGTCTAGAGTAGATATGTTTAAGGACTGTAATTTCGATATATTAATTACGCCTAAAATAGGACGTGATGCTACACTTCCATATACAATGTATGATGAAAATGGTACATCATATACAAAATTACCTTCAACATCAAAAACTTTATATAAAGAAATTCCAACTAAAAAATATACAGTAACATTTGTAAGTGAAGGTACAACCGTAGATACACAAACAGTAGAAGAAGGACAAGGAGCAACAGCACCAAGTTTAGTAAAAGAAGGATATACATTAAGTTGGGATAAA
>CAQDYY010000011.1:0-31213 GCA_948777935.1 uncultured Clostridia bacterium
AACTATCCTAGGGGTGGGGGTGATAAATAATTTCACCTTTTGGGGTACAGTTCATCATTTGCATTAAATTTATTTAAAAACCATTATCTAATAACCAAAAAAGAGTTATCTTATGCATAACTCTTTTTGCTTTTTAGTTCTTCTTCCACCATTTCTTCTAGAAGATTTGGCATTACAGTTCCTTCTTTAAACTTGTCTAACATTTCTACAATCTCTGCTTCTTCCATTGTTACATTTTCTACTACATTACTTTCTACATCTGTTTTTTCTTTTTTGTACTCTGTTTTTACTACTTCTATACCATAAAATGTCTCATTTTCTATTTTATAGTATTCTAATCGTATTGGATGATAAATATCATTTTCTTCTAATATCTCTTTTCCAATATATGTTCCCCCGTAAAAAGTTTTCATTTGTATTCCCCCCCTAACTTTTCTAATATACTATTTTTTATACGGTTAGGCAAGTATTTTTGATCGCGTGTTTTTACATTTTTTTACATTTTTAGAAATTATTAGACACCTTTCTACAAAATTTTTCCCTGTTTTTTAGTTTGTAATACAAAAAATAAATGTATGAAATGTGTTTGTAAAATAATTATTTTATAAGTTTTCTCACTTCTTCATAAATCTTATCTTCTACATTATAAACAGCTATTTTCTTAGCATTTTCCCCCATTTGTTCCAATTTTTCATCATCTTTTAATATATCTTCTATTTCATTATTTAATGTTTTTGCATTTAAATCTTTGTTTAAAACTATTCTAGCTGCTCCTACTTTTTCTAATACTTTAGCATTATATTCTTGATGATTATTGCTTACATTTGGTAATGGTACAAATATAGCAGGTTTTCCGAACAATTGATACCTCTGTTATTGTCATAGCTCCACTTCTTGCTATAACTAAATCTACACTATTTATGACTTCTTCCATATTATAAATATATGGTACTATTTTAACTTCTTTTTGCCTAGATAAATTTTTAATTCTTTGTTTTACTAAATCAAATTGCAATGGTCCTGGTGCCCACATTATTTGGTAATCTTTATTTAGATTTTCGTTTATTATTCCTGTAACTGCATCATTAATTGCTTTTGCTCCTTGGCTTCCCCCAAAAACTAGCACAACCTTTTTATCTTGCTTTAATCCTAGTTCTCTTAATACTTCGTTTTTTTGCATTCTTGTTAATTTTAAATTCTTAATTTTAGTTGGAGTACCTGTTAAAACAATGTTCTTTGCATTTGGCAATTCTTTTTTGGCATCTTCAAAACTAATTAAGATAGTATCTACCTTTTTAGATAGCATTTTAACAGCTTTTCCAGGAAAAGCATTGCTTTCATGTAACATAGTAGGTATTTTGTATTTTTTAGCTGCAAGTATAGCTGCTCCACAAATATATCCCCCTGTACCAATTACTATATCTGGCTCAAATTCTTTTACAATTTTTTTTGCTTCTCCGAATTCCTCTTAGGGTCTTAAAATTATTTTTTAAATCCTTTAATTTAATACTTTTACTTAATCCATATGCTTGTATTGTTTTTAGCACATATCCCGCTCTTGGTACTAAATCATTTTCTAATCCTCTATCTGTTCCCAAAAACATGATTTCTGAACTAGGACTTTCCTTTTTTATTTTATTTGCAATTGCAAGCCCTGGATTTATATGTCCTGCTGTTCCTGCTGCTGCTATAATTACTCTCATGTTTTCCTCCTTGTATTTAATTAATATAATTAACAATATAAGAACCCTCCGTCAGGACTTCGTCCTGCCACCTCCCTTATTAAAGGAGGCTTTTCTCTACTCTTCATAATTAACTATTCTAGTCTAAATTTATAGAGTAAAGGCCCCTTTACTTAAGGGGGCTGTCAGCGAAGCTGACTGGGGGTTCTATACTTTTTTACAATTTCTCGAAATATTTAGTAGTATACCGGACAGAGCATAATAAAATAACTAACCCTGTACCTCCATAGCTAAAAAATGGTAATTGAATTCCTGTATTAGGCATAGATGATGTTACTACTGCTATATTCATAATTGCCTGTAATCCAATTAGTGATGTGATTCCAACTGCTACTAAACTACCAAACATATCTGGTGCTTTCATAGCAACTAATAATCCTCTCCAAATAAAGATTGCAAATAATATAATAACTACTGCACATCCAATAAATCCTAATTCTTCTGCTACAACTGAAAATATGAAATCATTGTGTGGTTCTGGCAAGTATAAGTATTTTTGTTTACTTTCTCCTAAACCCACACCAAATAAGCCTCCTGAACCTATGGCATATAAACTTTGTACAATTTGCCATCCATCTCCTGTTATATCACTCCATGGATTTAAAAATGTTACAATTCTAGAAATACGATATGCTCCATTTTCTGTAAATTTCGCCAGTGCAAATAATACGCTAGCTCCTCCTACAGCTCCAACACTTCCTAATGTTATAAAATACCTCATTTTTGTTCCTGCCATTAACATCATAATTGATACTACTAATATTATAATAATTGTAACACTTAAGTGATTTTGAAAAATTATTAGTATTATAGCTATTGGTAATAAATATAGAAATGGAACTATAAATCCTTGCGATAACTCTTTTATATTGTCTTTATTTTTAGTAAGTAAATTGGCATAAAAAATAATTAATGCTATTTTTGCAAGTTCTGATGGTTGAAAACGTATTCCTCCAATTTCTATCCATCTTGTTGCACCTTTAGCAGATGAACCAAGAAGTGGCACTAATGCTAATCCTATAACTGAACAAATATATGCAATCTTAGCTAATTTAGAATATTCATGATAATCAATTTTAGAAATAAATAGCATACATCCTATACCAATTACAGCAAATATTGCTTGCCTTGATACATAAGCATAGCTATTTCCGCTTTCAGCAAGTGCTAATGGAGAACTTGCCGATAATACCATTACAATTCCCATTGCAAGTAAAATTAATACTGTTACAAATAATATAAAATCAAAAGGCTTTCCTAATGCTTTTACTTGTTTTGCTACCATTTGCAATTCTCCTCTCATGCGTGATTTTTATAGAGGCAGGGTCTATTTCCGCTCTATGTTTGATTTTTTAATATTACTGGGCAGATATGGAATCTGCCCCTACCTTACATTTTTATATAGTTATAAGTCCTAAAACACATAATATTAATGTGATTATACTAAAAACAGATACTACTTTATTTTCTCCCCATCCTGACAGTTCAAAGTGATGATGTATTGGTGCCATTTTGAAAAAACGATTTCCTGTTTTTTTAAAATATAATACTTGCATAATCACAGATATTGTTTCTAGTACTGGTATAAATGCTATAATAATTATAATTAGTGGCATTTTTAAGTATAATGCCATTGCTACAATTACTCCTCCTAAGAGTAATGAACCAGTATCTCCCATAAATACTTTTGCTGGATGCATATTAAATAACAAAAATCCTAAACAAATTCCTATAACAATAGTTCCAAAGATAACTACTTCTTTTACATTAAAAATTATTCCTATTACTGTTAAGCATGTAATAATAACTGCTGATACAGTTGGGCATAAGCCATCTACTCCATCTGTTAAGTTTATAGCATTTGTAGTTGCTAAAATTGCAAAAATGGCGAATGGAATATATATCCAAATCGGTAAATTAATATATATTTTTAAAATAGGAATATATGTATCTGTTCCTAAGTTAATAATATTAAGCAAATAAATAACATATGTTACAGCAATTGCTAAAAGCCCTATCATTTTATATGCTGGTTTTAAACCTTTTGTATTTTTAAAAATCAATTTTTTACTATCATCTATAAATCCAATTATTCCGAAGCCAATAGCTATAATAGCTAGTGGAATTAGTTTTTTGGCAAGTTCTATATCGTCTTTTGCATAATCAAAAAATATGAAAAGTATTAATAGAATAATTGCAATTGCAATTATTACTCCTCCCATTGTTGGAGTTCCTTGCTTGTTTAAATGTGATTCTGGACCATCTTCTCTTTCAATTTGCCCTACTTTTAATTTTTTCAAAATGGGAACAATACATATTCCCAATACTACTGTTACAAAAAATGATAATAGTAATATTTTTATCCCAAAATCCAATTTTCTCACCTTTCAATTGCTTTTTTATTTTTTCTTTTTATTTGCTTGTTCTTTGTCTAGTTCTTCAATTACTTCATTTACAATAATTCTTTCATCAAATGGTAATTTTTCATGGTTTATTTCTTGGTATGGCTCATGACCTTTACCTGCAAGAACTATAATATCACTTTTAGATGCCATTCTAATAGCTTCTTTTATAGCTTCAGTTCTATCTACTATACATATATATTGACCATTCGTCTTTTTTATACCTACTTCAATTTCTTTTATAATTTCTTCTGGATTTTCTGTTCTTGGGTTGTCACTTGTAATAATAGTATTTGTTGCAACAATTCCAGAAACTTCTCCCATTAGTGGTCTTTTTATTTTGTCTCTATCTCCACCACATCCAAATACACTAATTACTCTTCCTTTTGTATATGATTTTACTGCACGTAATATGCTTTCTAAGCTTTCTGGTGTATGTGCATAGTCTATCATAATTGTTAAGTCTCGCTTATTATCAACAAGTTCACTTCTTCCTGGTACTCGTACTTCTACTAATGCCTCTTTTATTTGCTCTGCATTGGCTCCTAATTTGCAAGCTACACAAATAGCAGCAAGTGAATTGTATACACTAAATCTACCTGGTATACAAGTTTTTACTCTCTCATTTTTATTATCAATTTTTACTTTAAAATCTACATATGAATTTGTGATAGTAATGTCTTTTGCAAGTATATGACAGAAATTATCAATTCCATATGTTGTTATTTCACATTTTGCAAGTCTTCCTGCTTTTGCAGAATAGATATCATCAGCATTTACAAATCCTACTTTACACATATCAAACAATTTTAATTTAGATTGGAAATAATCTTCCATATCTGGATGTTCTTTTTCGCTAATATGTTCATGTGAAAAGTTTGTAAATACTCCATAATCGAAATCACATCCATTAACACGGTTTAGTTTTAAGCTTTGTGATGATACTTCCATTACAACTACATCTACATTTTCATTTACCATATCTGCAAATATCTTTTGTAACTCTATACTTTCTGGCGTTGTTCTTGAGCTATCTTTTATTTTTTTATCTCCTATATATACTGCTATTGTCCCAATTAGCCCTACTTTATGACCTGCTTTTTCTAGTATTTTTTTCATCATAAATGTAGTTGTTGTTTTTCCTTTTGTTCCAGTAACACCAATTAGTTTAAATTTTCTTGATGGATTATCATAGAAATTACAAGCACATATGCTAAGAGCAAGCCTTGTATCTGATACTACTAATAATGTTACATTTTCTGGTATGCTAAGCTCTTTTATATTTGTAGCCTCATCTACCATAACAACTACTGCTCCATTTGAAATAGCATCTGGTATGTAGCTATTTCCATCTGTTTCAAAACCATGTATAGCAATAAACATTCCGTTTTCTTTTATATTTCTTGAATCTGAATCTACATTTGTTATATCTAAATCAATATTTCCTTTTGCTTTTATCCCGTCAATTCCCACTAAAATCTCTTTTAAATTCATAGTAAAACCTCCAAACTCCATTTTTACATTCTTATTATATACTTAAATACAAAATTTGTATAGTTTTTGTAGTAAATTTCAGTAAAAAAGATAGAGAAAAAAGGGCACAGTGGTGTCATGTCTTATAGGTATTCCCTTTAAACGGTGCCCCTACATTAATTTTTCATATACAAAAAGATAGAAATTAGTTTTTTCTAATTTCTATCTTTTTATATTATATGAGCTATCTATTAACTATATATTAAATTTTTTCATTTTTACAAAGAAAATTGTTGCTAATACTGCACCTGATGCTATTGCTATATATACTACTATATCTGCTTCTCCTGTTTTTGGTAATTTGTCTTGTTTTATAGTATTATCTTTATTATTTGAGCTACTATTTCCATTAGAGCTGCCCCCATTAGAGCTATTACTCCCACTGCTACCATTTCCTCCATTTGGGTTATCATTGTTATTTCCGCCATTTGGGTTATCATTGTCATTTCCATTTCCAATGTTGTTATCTATTACTGTTATTCTAGTAACAGGCACATTATTTGCATCTACATCTGTTACTGCTGTTGATCCTAAAAAGTTAATTAATGAAATAATACTTTCTCCTAATTTTGCATCGCTTTTTACCTTAAATGTAATTGTTCCTATACTTCCATTAGTATTTACAACTTCACCATCTCTTGTATGCCCTGTAATTAACCCGTTTTGATAGAATGGTGCTTCCCATTTGTCTGTACCATCTGTTTTAACATACTCTAATACAGTTGGATCAAATTCTACTTTAGCTGTATATGCTCCTATTCCTTTTTCTCCACTTTCAATTGCAATATCTCTTAGCCCTATTGTAACTATAACTGTATCTCCTGTTTTTACTTCCGTATTAGCTGTAGATATAGTTGTTTTATAGCTATCATTATTTACTGCATATACATTGGTTGTAAATAATAGTAATGCTACTAATACTATGCCAATTATTTTTCTGCTTTTTAAAATGTTTTTCATTTTCATTTCTCCTTTATTTGTATTATTGTTTTTCTGCTTGTTTTAATTGTAATCTTTTTATTAGTATTAAGTCTGTTCCTGTTATTTTTCCATCTTGATTTATATCTCCTAAATTAAATCTGTCTCCCGTTAAAATCCATTCTTGTCTCACACCTGCTACTAGATGTCTTTGTACTAATAGAATATCTGTAGCTGTTATCTTGCCATCTTTGTTTACATCTCCTACTTCATATTCATCTGGATCTACTACTGGTGGTACATCTGGATCTTTTTCAATCCAATTTACTGTTGCTACCGCTGTTCCTTTATTTCCTGCTAAATCTTCAAATTCGAATGTATATGTTCCGTTCCCAGTAAATGTATGTGTATTTCCTCCTTCTACTGTTACATTTTCTTTATCAAATGTTATTGTTGCTACTACATTTCCAGTTGTTGGTTCTTCTGTGCTATATGTGATTGTCGCTACTGGCGCTACTTTATCTATGTTATTTACTGTTGCTACTGCTGTTCCTGTATTTCCTGCTCTATCTACAAACTCGAATGTAAATGAGCTATTTTCTGTAAATGTATATGCATTGCTTCCATTATTGTTTGTTATTGTTACTTGTTCACTTGGATTTAATGTTGCTATTACATCTCCGTTTGTTAAAGATTCTGTACTGTAACTAATTGTTGCTGTTGGGGCTGTTTTGTCTATCCATGTTACTTTTGATGTTGTCATTGATATATTACCTGCTTCATCTCTATACTCAAATACATATTCACCATTTCCTGTAAATACATGTGTATTTCCACCAGCTACTGTTACATTTTCTTTGTCAAAACTTATTGTTGCTTCTACATCCTCATTTGTCCAATTTGTTGTACTATATGTGATTGTCGCTTTTGGTAGATTTTTATCTATGTTATTTACTGTTGCTACCGCTGTTCCTTTATTTCCTGCTAAGTCTTCAAATTCGAATGTATATGTTCCATTCCCAGTAAATGTACGAGTATTACTTCCTTTATTGTTTGTTATTGTTATTTCTTCACTAGGATTTACTAAAGTTGCTATTACATTTCCATTTGTTAAATCTTCTGTACTGTAATTAATTTCTGCTGTTGGAGCTACTCTATCTATCCAATTTACTACTGCATTTACGCTTCCACCATTTCCTGCTTCATCTACATATTCAAATGTAAATGTTCCATTATCTGTAAATAAATATTTTCTATCTCCACCATTATTTGTTATTGTAACATTTTCTTTATCGAATGTTATAGCTGCTAATACATTTCCTGTTGTTGGTTCTATTGTATTATATACCATTGTTGGTTGTGGCACTTGTTTATCAATCCATGTTACTTCTGCTTTTGCAACACCTGTACTTCCTGTAGAAGTTGTATATTTAAATACATATTCACTATTCTCAGTAAATGTATGTGTATTTCCCCCTTCTACTGTTACACCTTGGGCATCAAAAGTTATTGTTGCTATTACATCCCTATTGGTTAAATTCTCTGTACTATATGTTATTGTAGCTACTGGTAAAGTTTTATCTATCCAATTTACTGTTGCTATCGCTGTTCCTTCATTTCCTGCTGCATCTTCAAATTCAAATGTAAATGAACCATTTTCGGTAAATGTATGTGTATTTCCTCCAGTTACTGTTACGTTTTCTTTGTCAAAGCTTATTGTTGCTACTACATCTCCATTTGTTGCTTCCATAATGTTGTATGAAATTGTTGGTACTGGTGCTACTTTATCTATCCAATCTACTGTTGCTGTTGCTGTTCCTGTATTTCCTAGTTCGTTTCTAAATTCAAATGTAAATGAACCATTTTGGCTAAATGTATATGTGTTACTTCCATTATTATTTGTTATTGTTATGCCTTCATCTACATTTAAAGTTGCTACTACATCCCCATTTGTTAGTTCGGTATGGTCATATGTTATTTCTGCTGATGGAATATCTTTATTTATCCAGTCTACTGTAGCTGTTGCTACACCTTCATTTCCATATGGTCCTCTAAATTCAAATGTAAATGAACCATTTTCGGTAAATGTATGCGTATTGCTTCCGCCATTATTTGTAATAACTGTTCCTTCTCTATCAAATGTTACTGTTACTGTTACATCTTCATTTGTTTCTTCTGTTATATCATATGTAAAGCTTGCATTTGGTAATGTTTTACATATCCAGTTTACTTCTGCTGTTGCTGTTCCTTCATTTCCATATGGTCCTCTAAATTCAAATGTAAATTCGTCATTTTCTGTAAATGTGTGTTTATTACTTCCATTATTGTTTAGTATTACTACCCTATTATCAAATTCTCCATTTACTTTAAATGTTACTGTTACTGTTACATCCTTATTTGTTGGATCTGTTATATCATACTCAAATATTGCTTCTGGTAATGATTTACAAATCCAATCTACTGTAGCGGTTGCTGTTCCCTTATTTCCTTCACTATCTTCAAATTCAAATGTAAATGTTCCATTTTCGGTAAATGTATATGTTGTATTTCCATTGTTATTTAATACTGTTATTTGTGTGCTTGGATTTACTAGTGTTACTATTACATCTTGATTAGTGTTATTAGTTGTACTGTATTGTACTTCTGCTGTTGGTATTACTACTTGTTTTTTTGTTATATCTTGATAGAAGTTAAACATTCTAGCTCCAACGTGTCTTTTAGCACTTGTATAAGATGTTTCTTCTCCAATAATTTTTACATATCTAACTTTAACTGATTCATCAAAATCTATTGTTTTTGTGTTTTGATTATTTTGCCAATTTGTTATTTGTGCAATTTCTGTAAAGTTTTCTCCATCCATACTACCTAAAATTTTTCCACTAAGTATTTTTCCGTTTTCAGCATGTGGCACATAATCCATTGCACTTAAATAAATAGCTGAATCAAATTTTATTACAATATATTTTCCAGTATCTGTACCTGCTGATGAATTTAACCATCTTGTATTATAGTTTCCATCTATTGCATTTACTGCTGCTCCATTTTGTGGTTTATCTTCTGCTGAAACACTTGCTAATGATAATTTTGATATTGGTACATATTTTCTTGTATCTTCTTGGTTATCTTCTGTAAAGTTATATTCGATAATATCACTTGCTGTAAATATGCCTTTTGCTTTTGCTCTTACTAAAAGTTTTTTGGTTCCTTGTACTACTGGTTCTTCTTCTTGGTAAGATTTCCAAGTACCTTCACCTTCAATTTTCCATTCAAGAGTATCTGTATTAGTGATTCCAATTAATCTGTTTTCTAAATCATTTACATATGGTGTAATAGTTGGTGTGGCTGATTTTTGAATATTTATAGTGTATTCTTCTTCCATATTTTCAAAACGAATTTTTATTTTATCATCACTATTAATTGCATTTATTTCTTCTTCAGATAGTAAGTATTCTCCTCCATTAGCAGATTTCCATGTTTCTCCTGAATTTAAACTATATTCCCAATTTAGAGCTTTATATTCATCTTCTAAAATTATTTTTTTAGCATTTTCTCCATCAAATGAGAAACTTGCTACTCTTTTTACTTCTGTATTTTCATATAAGTTTATAATTGCAGCTGAAGCAAATATACCATGTCCTTCTACTTCTAATTTTACATATTGTCCATATATGCTTTCATCAAATGAAATTTTCTTAAGTTCTTCATTTTGTTCACAGTTTTCTTTTCTTCCTGCTTCTATCCAATCTGTGCCATTTTCACTTACATATACAATAGCATTTCTTATAAAAGAAGGGTCATCTTCTCTATATCTTTTTTGGATAAATTCTAATGCACTTATATGTCTTGGATTATCAAGTTTTATAGTAATAAATGCTCTAGTTCCTGCTATTGAATACCTAAAATCTGTATGCCATTGTGTATTAATATTTCCATCAATTGCTTTTTCTGCATAAAATGGTCTAGATGCATCAATTGATTGTGTCGATTTATTATGAATTGATAAATGCTCTATTGGTATATATTTTTCGGCATTTGTATCTGTATCTTCATTAAACTGATATTCTAATGCATCACTTGCTACAAAATTTCTTGTTGCTTTTGCTCTAACAAAAAGTTTTTTATTTCCTTCTACAATAGCTTCTTCTTCTGAATAAGATTTCCAACTGTCTTCACCTTCAATTTTCCATTCAAAAGCATCTATATTAGCTATTCCAATTAATCTATTTTCCCAGTCATTTACATATGGTGTTATATTTGGTGTTTCTCCTTTTTTGATGTTAATAGTATATATTGTTTCATTTCCTTCAAATTTGATTTTTATTTTATTGTTTTCATCAATTTGATTCATTTCTTCTTGTGTTAACGCTTCGTCTGTTCCATTTTTCCAAGTTGTACCACCATTTAAGCTGTACTTCCAATTTAAAGTTTTATATTCATCTAATAAAACTATTTTTCCGCCGTTTTCTCCGTCAAATGAGAATGTTCCTACTAGTTCTACTGTTTTGTTCTCGTATAAATTAAACATTGCTGCTACCATGAAACTCATACTTGATGAAGCTGCTTGAGTTTTCTTACCTACAATTTTAATATATTTTGCCTTAGTAGGTTCAAACTCTACACTCTTCATTGAAGTATCATTTGTATTTGCATATGTCCAATTTGTTTCAGATACTACTTCTGTCCAATTTTCCCCATCCATACTTGTTAAAATCTGAGCCTTCTCAATTTTTCCATTTCCACCAGCAACTGGGAAATATTCTAAAGCTGTTAAATTTTTTGGTTCATCTAATGCAATAACTATAAATTTATTTCTATCACTACCATCCCATGCTGAGTGCCAATTAGTAAGTGGGTTAGCATCAATTGCATTTCTAGCATGTCTTCCTTGACCAGTAGCTTCTGATGAAACTGATTTTATTGATAAATGAGAAACTTTAATATATTGTCTTGTATCTGGCAAGTTATCTTGTGTGAAAGTATACGTTTTACTTGTTTTACTTGCTAAATATGTTCCTGTTGCACCAACTCTAACTATTACTGTTTTATCTCCTGTTAAATCTGGTTCTTCATCACGATAAGTAGTCCATTCATCTTCTTCACTATATTTCCATTGCATTGCAGGAATTGCTGCAATCAATCTATTTTCTAAATCATTTGCATATAATGTACTTGGTAATCCTGCTGATTCTTTAATATCTATTTTGTATAAATTCTTTTCATCATAATTTACACCAACAATATGAATATAGATGTCATTTTCTGCTGTAATACTTGCTATTTCTTCTTCGGTTAATTGCAACTTATGTTCTTCTTCACCTGTAAATGATTTTTCTTTCCAAGTTTGTTTTCCATCTAAACTATAATCCCAACGAACACCACTTCCATCAAAACGGCTTGATAATACAATTTTTCCTGCATCATTACCATCAAATGAAAATGTTGCAATTGTTTTGTCTAATTTTCCTAATAAATAATTTGCTTCTAATCTTGTAAGTGATGGTTGATATACATAGTAATTATCAGCTGTATTATTTGGTGTGTTACTTCCTTCAGTTAAAATTCTTGTTTGTAAAAGTGTAAATCTATATGAATTTTCTATACTTGTTAATTTTGGTTTTATTAAATTAGTTAAATGTTGCATTGGTAATGGGAAATATTTTAAATTTTCTGCTAATTCCTCTGCTAAATCATAGTAATCATTTTCTGTTTTATTTTCACTTGAATTGTATACATTAATTAGTCCAACCCATGCATCAATATTTATAGGTTGTATTTCTAATGCTTTTCTATATAGTTGTTCTTGTTTTGTTAAATCTCCTGCATATACTTTTGCAAGCATAACTTGTTCTTCGCATTTTACAAAATTTGCATAGTCATTTAATGCTTCTTGTGATAATGCAAAATATACTACAGAATAGCCTCTAGAATAACTAGCATTTCCCCATCCTAGTAACATTCTTTCGCCTTTTTCTGATAGTGTCCATCCACTTACATCATTATCTAAATTCCAATATCCTTTTCCTTGGGTATCTTTTGTATAATATAAAAGTGCTGCGTGTCCTGGTTGACCAATAACAGTTGCTGGTATTCCATGAGTTGCACGAATGTTTGATCCACTTTTTGATATACCACCACACACACAACCAGTTCCAAATTTATTTCTAAAGTTCATCCATACTTTATATAGTTTATATTGTGGGGTACCTCTTGTTACTTTAATTGTATAAGTTTTATTATTTTTACCTCCCGGTATAGTAAATTCTGCATCAAATAAACCTATTTTGCCATTAGCTAATTCTGTACCTGAACTACCAGTTGTTTTGCTTATTGCAAATAATTCATTAAAATAGTCTCTATTTTCTTCAGCATAATAACGTCCATCACCATAATTTGGCCATATATAAGCTATATATGAGTGAGGTGTTAGGTGTCCTGGATTCTTAGTTATATTTAGTTTATCTTGAATATATGTATTTAGCCATAAAATTTCTTCGTCATCTATTAAGTTATTCATAACAAAACGCATTTCTTCAACTTGTAGAGCTTCAAACCATTTTGTTATATCCCAATTTCCCGCTAAGCCTGTACTAAGTTTTCCATTTTCATACATAAATTTGTAAATTGCATAACGTCTAAGTGCATCTGATTTATTTTCTGCGGCTCCTGATTGCATCCATAAACCAACATTTTGCGAATGTGTTAAAGAAAGTGTAATTGCCATTTTTTTGTACAAATCGCCTCTTGTCATATTGGCTGGACACCAATCATTTTCTATTCTTGTATTATTTGTAAAGTCACTACTATATTCATTATATAATCTAGAAAGTTGTGTTAATGAATTAAAATAGCTTCCACCTTCTGGTGTTCCTCCTAATACATATAGCCTAATATTATCTACATCACTTATTAACCAACGAAATGTCGCTTCATTTTCTTTGCTTGTACCTATAAATCTTTTTAATGCATAATTTCCTGTTCTACTAATAAGTTCTCTCTTTAAAAGTGCTAATTCATATTGTTTATTAGTTTCTAAATTAGCATTAGAAGATACAAAACCTTTGATTTGTGTATCTAATTCTGTTATAGATGGTACTAGTTCTTCTCCTGGTTCTTTGTAACCTTCTTTAATTAGTTTCGCATCAGCATAAACAGAATGGTCACTTCCATTACCACGGTTATCATTAGCTTCTAATTTTAAATATTTTTCAGTTCTAATATCTATTTTAACATGCGTTGCATTGTCCCCTGGTCTACATACTACTGAACCCTCATTGTATTTTATGTTCCAGTTTCTTCCATCTAATGATGTGTAAATTTTAAAAATTACACCATTACTAGAACTTGCTGCTGTTTGATTTAAGCCAACATATGCTGTAAAGTAATCGTAATCATATGCACGTAAATCATATACTATTTCTGATGAAGCATGAGCCCATAATCCTCTATCAAAAGAATAGTATGCTCCTTCTACTTTTACAGATATCTTACCATTTCCATTTACATGATCTTTACGAAATGTATCCCATCCAACTCTTACAGATGTTGGATTTATGTCTTCATCTGATAAATATTTATAGCCCTCACCTGTTGCTGCAAAAGATGTATTTGGTAATAAAAATACTGCTAATAATATAGCAAAACAAAATATTAGTAAAAAACTAATTTTACATTTGTTATTTGTTTTCATTTTAAATCCTTTCTTAATATATAATATTTAGGTTTTTAATTGGCTTTACCTATAAACCCTTATACACTATTCTTATTATAGCATATTTCCATAATTATGTAAATATGTTTTAATGTTTATTTTTATACATAATATATATCATTTGATTGTTACAAAACAGTAACAAAATCAAATCATTTTTATTACTTTATTATTATAGCATTATTACGATTTTTGCTTATGGTATTTTCCGTAAATGTCTATCAAATATTCTCATTAAAATATTTTTCAAATTCTTCCTTAGAGATTGGTTTAGATACATAATATCCTTGTATTATATCTACACCTATTTCTCTTACAAATTCTACTTGTTCTTTTGTTTCAACTCCTTCTATAATTGTTTTAGTTTCTAAATGTTTTGCTATAAACATAATGTAATTTATAATATTTTCGCTACTTGTTAAATCTGCTTGATCTATAAATGCCTTATCTATTTTTATTATATCAATAGGCATATTTTGTAACATGCTAAGAGATGAGTATCCTGTACCAAAATCATCAATAGATATAATAAATCCTTTTTCTTTTATCTTATTTAAAACATTTAACATATTTACATTTTGGTCAATTGTTGCACTTTCCGTAATTTCTAAATCTATTTGCTCTGGTTTTAAATTGTATTTGCCACATATTTCCACATACTTATCTATAAAGTTTTCATCTATAAATTGTTCTTTTGAAACATTTATAGAAACATTTGGTATAACTCCAAATTTTTCTTTCCACTGGGCTAAGTCCTTACAAACTTGTTCAAACATATATATATCTAATTTTATTATAAATTTATTTTTTTCAAATAATGGGATAAATGTACTTGGGGAAATTATTTCTCCATCTTTATACCATCTAACTAGCGCTTCTGCCCCATATATTTTTTCATTTTGAGCATAAATTTTAGGTTGATAATATACTTTAAATTCTCCCTTTTCTAAAGCTTCTTTCATAATGGATTCTATTTTTTGTTCTTCTATTATCTTATTTTCTAGTGTTTCATCATATAAGTAATAATTGCTGTGGTATAATCCTTTTATTTGTGAACGGGCTAAATAAGCTTTGTCCAGTAGTTTATTAATATCTGTATCATTAGCTGTAATACTATAAGCACCAATGGATAGATTTATTCTAACATCTATTCTATTTATTTCTAGTTTAGATGTTTTATTAAATATTGTACGTAGTAACTTATTTATATCTCCTTTATAACTAAATATGCTTGCAAAAACATCATTTGAAATTCTACATGTAATATTACTTTCTGGTAATAATTCTTTTAGTTTTTGTCCCAACGATTTTAAAATCTCATTACAAAATCTATATCCATATATATTATTTAAAGCTTTAAATTTGTTTATATCTGCTGTTATTATATATTTGTTTTTTTCGGTTCGTTCTAATAAATATTTAGTACCATTTTCTCTAAAATAGTGCTCATTTCCAAGTGATGTTATATAGTCTATATATGCTACATTATATAATTTATTATTTTTGTTTTTATTTGAAATATTAATATAAATTGCAATAATTATGATAACAAACGAAACACCTAAAAAAACTACAGTTGTTATTGAGACTAATCTTATAAGTTCACTTGCAATTATACTGTCTGACGCTGTTGTTACTACATACCAATTGTTAATGCCAACTTGTTCATAATGTATAAAATAAGTTGAACCATGAATTTTTAAATCAAATGTATCTTCTAAACCATTTTTTATTCCGTCTGCCATATTGTCTATTTTTTTAAGTTCTTTTTTGTTAGTAATATTGTATCTAGACTTTATATACTTATATAAATTTGCATTACTTTCTTTTATGTTATCAAAGGAGTCTATTAGTACACTGCCACTATTATTTATTAGATATGTGCCACCTTTTCCAAATAGTTTTCGTAGTAAGATTGTTTTGTAATCAGATGTATTTATTGTTGCCATTAATACTTTTTCTTTTCCATTAAACATAATTTTTTGGGAATAGATATTTACTTGATTATTTGATACTGTACTTGGTCTATTTTCAGATAAATATACATCTTGTTCCTCAAAAAATTCTTCCATATTAGGGTAATTATTAACTATAAACCCATCGCTTGTTATACCATTTCCTTGTTTATCTAATATAACTAATCTTGTAAAATGATAATTTTCTAGTTCATGGATAAAGGCTTCAAAGATTTCCTCTTCTTTTTTAAAATCTCCTCTGTTTATATTATCAGCCATAAAACTAACAATATTTTTTTGGTCTGTAATTGCCAAATTTAATTGTGTAGCTGTTTGTTCACTAAGTTCTTTTACATTTTGATATATATTTTTATATATTAAATTTTTCATATATGAAATATAGAAAAATGATAAAGCTACTAATATAACAAATATAATAAAAATTAATATATAATTTAATTTACTAGTTTTATAATGATTCGTTAATTCCTTTTTTCTCATATGTATTACCTTTCTTCTAAAATTATATATAATGTACTGTTTCTACAAAAACATTGCCATATAAATTGGATATATATCTATATCATTCTTTTTTCCATAATTAGATGGAGCTAATTTTATTCCTTTTCTTACATTGTATTTATTCATTAAAGTTTCTAGTGATTTTGATTTACTATTGCTAGCTGACTTTACTTCTATTGCCATAATTTCTTTTTGATAACGAGTAAGAAAATCTACTTCTAATGTTGAATTATATTCAAAATAATATAATTTTTTCCCTTTTTTGGCTAATATGTCTGCTATTATATTTTCATAAATTGCTCCTTTATATATCCCTAAGTTCCCATCTATAATGTCTTCTTGTGAACCGCTCATCAAGCATTGCTAAAAGTAGACCTGTATCTCTCATATATACTTTAAATGCTTCCCTTTTTGCGTTTCCTTCAAGCGGTAATTGTGGTATCTCTAAGTTATAGCAGAAATTTATTATTCCTGCATCATATAGCCACATTAAACTTCCTCCATATTTTCTTGAACTTCCACTTGGTACTACTAAGCTATATCTAAATTTTTTATAATCTTTTGAAAGATGTTTAGGAATTGATAAAAAACAAGCTCTTGCTTTTGTTTTTTCTGCTCCATCTGCATATTTTGCTATATCATCTTCATAATCGCTAATAATTGCTCTTTGTATTTTTAAAACATTTGCAAAATTATGATTTTGTACAAAATCATCTACTACTCTTGGCATTCCACCAACAACAATATATTCTTTAAATAAATTCATCATTTTTTCATGCATTGCTGTTGGAACAACCTCTTTTTTATCAAAATATTCTTTAATATCTAAAATACTCATCTCAGAGATTCCATTTGCCCATAAAAATTCTTCAAAATCTAAAGAATACATTTCTATTTGTTCTGTATATCCTACAGGAAATGAAGATACTTCCTTGTAATTTATCCCAAGTAATGAGCCAGATGCAATTACATCAAATCTTTTATCTAGTGATAAAAATTTAAGTGCTGTTCTAGCATTCGGACAATTTTGTATTTCATCTAAAAATATAATAGTTTTATTGGGAACTATACTTGCATTTTGAACTCTTAATGATATTTGCTTTATAATATTATCTACATCTAAGTCTCCATTAAAAATATTCTTATATCCTGGATTTTCATCAAAATTCATATAAATATAATTTTCATAGTTCTCACGAGCAAATTTATCTATTATAAATGTTTTTCCAACTTGCCTTGCTCCTTTAATAACCAAACACATTTTATTATCTTTCTTTTTCCATTCGAGTAATTCTTGATATATCTTTCTTTTTAACATATGGGCCCTCTCCTTATATGTTATATTATATCAACTCAAATTATAAAATGCAAGTTTTTCAAATGAATATTTTTATTATATGCATTTTTTTCAAACGAATATTTTTATTATATGCATTTTTTTCAAACGAATATTTTGTGTTATATACATTTTTTTCAAATGAACTCGGTATGTTTAAAGATTTATTCTTATTCCTTAATTTCCTTATATTTCTATACTTATTTTGCTACCTTTATTTACTTTTATACCCGGTTTTGGTGATTGTTCCTTTATTGTAATATCTTCTTCTTTTACATTTTCACCCAATTCTACTTTCAAATTTATTTCTAAACCTACTTCTTTTAAAGCTTTTTTTGCGTCTTTTAAATTTAATCCTCGAATTTCTGGTACTTCTACTTCTTCTATTTGCTCTGCTGTTTCTCCATTATCCTTTATAAGTTCTAAATATGGCAATATGTCTCCTAAAACTTGACCTCCTACTGGTGCTGCAACAGCACCTCCTTGGTGTCCCCCTTCTCCTGTTGGGTTATATAAAGTTACAAGCACTACTACTTCAGGGTCTGATATTGGTGCCACTCCTATAAATGATGTAACATATTTGTTTGTGTTTACACCATCTTCTGATGTTCCTGTTTTTCCTCCTACTCTAAATCCTTTTACCTGTGCATTTTTTCCGCGTTCCTTCTGCTACAACAGATTCCATCATGCTTAATACATCATTTGCTGTTTTTTCATCTATTACACGTTCCACTTCTTGTGGCGCTAGTTCTTCTATTTCTCCCGTTTTGGAGTCTATTATTTTTTTTACTACTCTTGGTTTCATTCGTACACCTTTATTTGCAATTGTTGATACTGCTGTTACCATTTGTAATGGTGTTACTTCAAATCTTTGCCCAAAACTTATTGTTGCAAGTTCTACTGGTCCTACTTTGTTTTGGTTTAGGAAAATTCCTTTTGCTTCTCCTGGAAGTTCTATTCCTGTTTTGTCTAGAAACCCAAATTTCTTTAAATAACCATAATATTTTTCTACTCCTACTTTTTGTCCTAACCCTATAAATACTGGGTTACAAGAATTCATAAGTGCTTGCCTTAGAGATTCCGAACCATGTGGACGATAATGTCTCCAACATTTTATTCTTACTCCTGCTATTTCAATAGACCCTGTACAACAAAATTCTCCTTCTTTATCTGTTGTTGTAATTCCTTCTTGAAGGCTAGCTGATGATGTGATTGTTTTAAATGTAGAACCTGGTTCATATGTATCTGCAATTGCTTTATTTCTCCACATAGCTTGTAAGTGGTTGTTTCTTTCAGTAGCAGTTAAAGTATTCCAATTTGCTTTTATTTGTTCATCTGTTACTTCATATGGAGAGTTTAGGTTATAGTTTGGATATGTTGCCATTGCTAAAATATCTCCTGTTTTTGGGTTCATTGCTACTATATTTCCTCCATCTGTACATACATTATCTATACATGCTTCTTTTAAATATTTTTCACAAATTGATTGTATTGTCATATCTAAAGAAAGTACTAAATCTTTTCCATCTGTTGCCGCAATATAATCTTCTCCTTCTTTTCCTATTTCTCCTCCTTTTGCGTCTGTTACTCTAATTATTCTACCTTTACTTCCTTTTAATATATTTTCATATTTGGCTTCAATTCCGTCTAGTCCTTGGTTATCACTACCGCAAAACCCAATAAAATGTGAACCCAAGTCATTATTAGGATAATACCTTTTTGTATCTTCATCTATATTAATTCCTACTGTAATATTGTTTTCTTTCATCCATAAACGAAGTTTATCTGTTTTTTCTTTGTCTATTTTTTTTGCAATTGTTTCAATTGAACTCTTCTTTTTTACTTTTTTTAGTGTTTTTTCATAATCTAATTCAAATATATCTGAAAATGCTTTTGCTACTTTTTCCTTTTTTTCTTCTGGAATATTAATTGGATTTATTGTAACTGTTTCTACTGTAGCACTTACTGCTAATACGTTTTTTCCTGTTGCATCATAAATTGTTCCACGTTTTGGATTAATTACTCTATCTAATGATTGCTGGTTATATGCCATATCTGATAGCCATGCTCCTTGTACAAATTGTATAAATCCAATACGTATAATTAATAAAAAAAGTATTACAAAGCTTGCAAACATCATATATATTATTCTTTTTCTTCTGCTTACATTTAAATTACTTATCATATAAAATCACCTTCACTTTTATATTATTATATAAAAGTGAAGGTAATTTTATGATTTGCTTTTTCTTTCTATTCTAAAGTATTTCAAATTCATGGTAGTTTTTAATTGTATCTAACTCCATCTCTAAATATGTTTCTTCATCTTTATAAGTTTTCCTCCAAGGTGATTCCTCTTTATGTGTTAATTCTACTAAGTCTATTGCTGTTAAATCTCCATATTTTTTTAGCGTTTTGTCTATACTAACTATTTTTCCTGTTCCATCTTCAGCAAATAGTATTCTACTTTTTGCTGGCATCTCAAATACATCTCTACTATCAATATCTCCTCTTTCTTCTTCAATTGCTTCATATCCATATTCTTTATATTTTTTATATACTGTATCTACAACAGGTCCATATTTAAAAGCATAAATTTTGTCTGTAAATAATAACTTTCCTGTATCACATAAATAATCTGCAAAACATAAATATACTAGTTTCTGTAATTTCAATTGAGTACACGTAATTTTTGCTAAAATATATTTTGCTACATCAATTCCGTTTAATTGTCTATCTTTTTGTATTAATTTAATAAATGTTTCTAAATTTTCTATTACTTTAACATCTTTGAAAAAATGATCTGCTTTACATACTGACTCCCAAGTCTCCTCGTCTGCTTGTATCATATGGGTTGAAATAGACACATCTCTGCCACATTGTTCAATAATTGCGTCTAAATCTTTTTTCAATTCTTCTTGTATGCTTGCTTCTTTAACTATAAAATCGAGTGCAATTCGTGTTCCTAATGAGTAAGAACTGCTCATAAATATAAAATGTGTTACCATTTTTTATCCCCTCCTTTATTTTCATTTTCCCATCTAATATAGTCTTGTTTATATCTTTCATGTGATTCTATATTATTTATTTCATCTATTTTATTCCATTTTTGCTTTTGTTCTAATATTAACTTTTGATTTCTCTGTACTAAACTGCTTGAAATCTAATATTAATTGTATATTATTTTCATTAATGAATTCCCTATAATTAATAATTGCATCTAATATTACTTTATTTTCTAATATGTCACAAACTAAAGTATTTTTTAGATTTATTTTTGAATAATAATTGCTTTGTTCCCATTTTGTTGTAAAATCAACATATTCTGTTTGTATAAAATTAATTAACTTATCTAACTCTTCTAACATATTTTTCTCTTTCATTTTATATATTTTACCACATAATTTTAGTTTTGTATGCTTTTTATTAAATTTTATTAATGTATTTATATTATAAAACAAATGTTTTTATATGTCAAGATATTTTAATATATTACTAATAAAGTTGGTGATAGATTAAAAGAAACACCTATTTGATGTTTCTTTTTTTCCAATATATACATCCTAATATCACTAAAATTATTACAAACATAGCAGGTATTATCCCCAATAAAATTATGTTACTTTTATTACTTTCTTGTTTTTCATCTACATTCTGATTTGCATTATTACTTAACTTTTCTATTTTATATGCCTCTTCTAGCTTATTTTGCATTTCTTCTTGGTCTTTGTTATATTCATTTTCTTGTTCTTCGTTTCTTTTATATACTTCTATTTTATATTTTTTCTTTGTAATACTATTTGGGGCAGTTACTGTAATTTCTACTATATTTTTTCCTACTTTTATATTCTCATTTCCTACGATTTGTACTTGTGCTTTTTCGTTTTGTGGTATTGCTAATATATTAAGTCTTTCTGTTTTGTTTGATATCTCGGCTTTATAGTTTGTTTCTGAATTATCAAATGGAGGATATAATAACGTATCTTCAATTGCTAATGTTTCTAAATCTGTATTTGCAAGTTCTAAATTTGCGGTTTTTGTTACTTGTATTTTATATTCGTTTTTCTTTGTCTTATCTTCTAATGTAACAGATATTGTTATTGTATTTAATCCTTGTTTTAGTCCCTTGTTTCCACTTATTTCAACATTATCGTTTGGATTTTTGCTTTCTGCTATTACTTCTATATCTTTTATATCATTTGATACTGTTAAATAATATTGGTAGTTTGTTTTAGAAAATTCTGGTACAAGTCCTGGTATATCTAGCCTTAAGGAATTTAGAGTTGCATCTTCTACTGTATCAGGGTCTGTTTCTGTATAAAATGCTTTTGTTATAACTCCAAACATCATTATAAATATAAATAATATTGTTATTCTTTTCAAATATTTTACCTCCTATTGCTCTATTTTTTTCAAATCTAAAATGTGCCTTTGTATTTGTAGTAAATCTACAGATGTTGGTTTTTTACCATCTTTTCGTATATTACTTGCTTTTTTAAATATTCCTTTTAAGTTTTCTATTTCTAATATATGCCTTTGAATTACTAATAAGTCTGTACTATTTATTTTTCCATCTCCATTTGCATCTCCATATATTATTATTCTATATATGGTTAAAATCCCGCCATTTTCTTTTACTATTATTTTGCTTCCTGTTCCTACTATATCTGTATCATTTAATGGCTCATTTTTATAGTTTAGTATTTCTATTTCTAAATCTGTTGTTATTTTATTTTTTATGTCTAAAACTGTATTTGCACCATAATCTATTCCACTAATTTCTAAGCCATTAACCGTTAATGAACTGTCAAAGTGGATTTTTGAATCTTCTAATGGTCGTACAACACTTACTTTACATTCTGCTTTTATATTTGGATTTTCTTTTGATCTTGCAATTATACTTACATTTCCTTCTTGTAGGGCTGTAATTAGACCATCCTGATTAACAGGCACTATTTCCTTATTTGTACTACTATATGAAATCTCTTTATTATTTGCATCATTTGGCTCTACATATCCATTAATTTGGATTGTATCTCCTAAACACATATATATTTCTTTTTCATCTATAACAATATTTGTAACTTTACTATATACAGATATCTCAATTTGTGCTTGTACAGAATTTTCTTCTGCTTTTACTGTAATTGTTGTTTTTCCTGAAGCGATGGCTTTAATATTTCCGGCTATCATCTATTGTAGCAACATTTGTATTACTTGATTTATATATTACCTTATGGTCACTTGCTTCTGCCGGTGAAATTGTAACTTGAAGCTTTTTTGTTTCTCCTTTTTGCAAAGTAGTATTATCTAATTTTAATTCTATTTTTTGAATTTGAATATTAGGCAGTTCACTTACATATGTGCTATATATAAAACCTACAATGCCATTTTCTAATATTACTTTATCCCATCTTTCACCATTAGAAATCCCTTTTGCTATTCTTGTCATTTTTGCGTCTCTATTAATTGTAGTAATTATTTCATAAGATGTAGATGGACCTGTTCTTATATTTACATTGTTTCCATTACAATATGCTTTTGTATAGTCTTCTAAAAAGTCATTTGGATTAATATTAGGGCTTTGTACTGGTATTTCTGGCATATTATTATATACTGGTATAGTAAAGCTCATACTAGTTTCTAATAGCCCACTATTTTTGTACCCATTATATATGATTTTTCCTTCACTTGATGGTGCTAGTACATTTGTCATATATTGATGCGTAAATAGTGTTCCATTTCTATCATCATTTACATCAAATTTTTGTAAATAAATTGTATTTTGTCCTACATTTATATAGCTAGAGCCAATAAATATTCCACCACCTGTAATTGCTTTTTCTTTTGTATTCCATGGTATTAAGTATTTAGATTTGGTAGCCTCACTTGCACCTTTTCCATCTCTTGCATACCTAAGCCCATTTTTTATTGCTCCCATTGGTTCTGTAGAGCTTGTTGCCCCTATGTTATAAAAGTTGTACAATCCTCTAAAACCTTCTACTGTTCCACTAATAGAGCTATGTGATAAAAATGGTCCTACTTCTTGTTTTATTCTTGATGCTAAGTGATATGGGCTAACTTTAGAGGTTTGTCCTCCTTTTAGAATAAGCTCAGCATATGTTTCATTCATATTTATTGTATTTCCATTTTCTTGTATATATGAAACTTTTCTATTATAAAATTCTGTACCATATAATATTTTATCAACACTGTTTAAGTTATTTGTACTTGCATCATATGATAAGGTTTCAAATTGAAAAATTCGTGCTTCATTTAAAAAATTTCTAGGGTCCATAGAGTATTCTACTGCACTTCTTGAACAATCTACCCAACCTTTATCTACTTCTACATTATATTGACCAGGTGTCGTATTTTTCCAAGCATCCCCATAGTTTTTTGGTACTAAATTTTTTCCAAATTGATTTTCTTGGCTAATTGTATAGTTCCAGTCTAAATTTGTATATAATGCTGTAAACTTCCAATTTGGGTGCCTTTTTTGTATCTCTTCTAAATACCCTCTGTATGAACTTGGAAAGTTTTCTATTCCTTCTTTTTTCTCTGATGCTTGTACTTTAGAAATTGGTATTATACATAGGATTAATACGGATAAAAATATAGTCTTTTTTAAAATTTTCATATTATTTCCCTTGCTTTTATAATTAATCTTTTTTTAGAATCATTTGTACAAGTTATAAGTGTTACTTCTTTGTTACCTTGTGTTTCCTGTGATAAAGAGCTAACATCATCTGGTGACACTTTAAAAATATCGTAAATTTTGTATTCTATTATACCAACTGTATTGTCTAAAATTGTTAATTTATCTCCTATTTCTAAATCTTTTAAATGGTAAAACATGTTTTTATTTCTTGGTGCATTATGTCCTGCTACGCATAAGTTTCCTACTGTGTTGGGGTCTGCTCCCCAATATTTTGCTACTGCTTTATTTAAGGATTCTTCTGTACATTTTTTTAAAATATAGGTTTCTAATTTAATTTCTGGTATTTCTAGTTTTGCTAATACCCCATATCCTTTATATTTTGTTATAATCTCTGCTTTTGGATATTGTTTTATACTGTTTTTAAATATATTTTCTTTTATTTCATTTGTACTATATTCAGCTCCTAAACTTTGTGCATCATATTCACTTTTATCTTTGATTCTTGCTTCTTTTCCCAGTTGTATTCCTAAATATATAGCTATAAAAATTATTGATATTATAATTATAGTATTAACCAATCTTTTCTTTTTCATAAGTTTCTCCTTTATGTAATAGGGGCTATTTTGATTTAATTTATATAAACCCCCAGTCGCCTAAAGGCGACAGCCCCCTTAAGTAAAGGGGCCTTTACTCTACTATTTTAAATTTGTAATCTAAAAAACTATGCTTTATCAATATAATTTTTCTAAAAATGTAAAATATAAAATTAGAAAGAAGCGTCTTGAAAGTAAATTTTGTATACGTATGTTTTAAAAATTTGTGGGAGAATCTCACACCCTTGTGAGAGGGGCCTACAAATTTTTATTACATACTGTGAAAATTTATCTTGAACGAGCGGTTTTCATAATTTTATATTTTACTTTTAGAAAAATTACTAAATAAGGGCACAGTGGTGTCATGTCCTACGATGTATTCCCCCAAACGATGCCCCTACACCTTAACTTTACATATATAATTATTTTTTCTTATTATAATAAACATACGCACCTGCTAATGCCATTAAAACGACGCTAGCTGAAACATATATATTTGTACCTGTTTTTGGCATTGTAGTTGGTTGTTTTTTATTTTCTTCTTCTGTTGGCTCTTGTGGTTTCGCAGATTCTTCTGGTTTAGTTTCTCCACCATTTTCAGTTGTAGGTGGTGTAGCTGTTTCTAAAGCGGTAAATGAGAATGTTTCCTCAGCTATTACACTATCAGAATTGTCTCTGTCTATTAGTTTTAATGTTATTTTGTAATCACCTACATCACTAAAAATACCTTTTGCTTGTAAGACTTGTGAAACATCTTTTCCTCCTATTTTGAACCCCTGTGCATCTCCCCAACCATTATCTATAATGTCATGTTCTAGTCCTGCTTGGTCTGTTGCAAGAAGTCTAACTTCTGCATCTGTTGGTGTTGTTGCTTCTGCTATTAATCTTGCATGTTCATAATAATGTCCCATTGGTGAAGAATAAGATACTACCATTGGTATTTCTTGTCCTTTTACTATTTCTCCTGATTTTTGTAAGTTTAAACTATAATTTACATATTCTGGTTCAACTGTTATATTTTTTACTATAGGTGTTGTAATATCATCATAAGTTATACTTGCATCTGGGTTAGATAATCCTTCTAAAGTTGTTGTTAATTCTGTCGGATTAGATGTTGTTATATCATCTTTTGCTTTAAATGTAACACTCATGTTACTTCTTGGGTTAGTTCCTCCTGTAGTATCATGAAATGTAACTATTACTTTAGTTCCTGTGTCATTTGCTGTTCCACCTTCTGCTGAAACATATTCGAAAATGTTGTTATCATAAGAAACATTAACAGTATATGCTCCTAATTCTTCTCCAAACTCTACATTTAATGTAACATTTTCTCCTGGTTTTACTTTTGTTTTTGTTGGCGCTATGTTAATAGCATCTAGACTTGCTGCATTTACACTTGTAGAAAAAATAAGTAGTGAAATTATTGCTATAATTGATAAAATACTAACTATTTTTTTCATAAAAAAAATCCTCCTTTTTTGTTTTATATTTCTATTATGTAATTTTAAATTTTTTTTATGTGTGCGATTTTTTTCCATTTTTAATTTGTTTTTATATATAATGAAGAGAAAAAAAACAATGGAAAAACTTTCCATTGTTTTTTATTTTCCTGTTATAAATTTTATTATTTTTTGCCATAAATTTGTATTATCTTCTTCTACAATTTCCTCTGAGGCTGGCTGTATATAATCTTGTTTTGGCAGATTTATATATACTGTTTGTGATTTTTCCAATTTTTGCATTCCTAATAATTCTCTTGCCGATTGCTCTATTGTTTTTAGATTTAAACTGTTTTCAATGCTTACTTCTAATTGTTCATTTTCTTTTTGAATTGCCGCTAAACTTGATTTTAAGCTTTTATTTTGTGTAAATTTTTCATTAATTACGGAGTTTCTATAACTAATGGCAAGTAAGATTGCAAATCCAATTGCAATATATATTATTACTTTTACTTCTACTTTTAACTCTCGTTTTTGTTTTTTGTTTATTTGCTTTTTTGATGTTACTTTTGTTTTTTTTGCTGTACTTTTCTTTGGGTACTTTTTTTGTTGTGGTCTATATTCTGGTTGTATCTTTCTTGGGCTTGTTTCATATTGGTATCTATTGTATGCCATTAGTTTCACCTCCTTTTTCTTTTGAATATTATTTTATATTTCGAAAATCATTAGCTGGGCACAGTGGTGTCATGTCTCATAGGTATTCCCGCAAACGATGCCCCTACAAGCACTATATTCTTTCGAAAATCCTTAATTTTGCACTTTTGGATCTTGAATTTTCTTCTTGTTCTTTAATTGTTGGTTCAATTGGTTTTTTTGTAATAATTTTTCCTAATGCTTCTGCTCCACATACACATTTAGGAAAATCTTTTGGACATGTACATTTTCCGTACTGAATCTTGATACGTTTTTTTTACTGCTCTATCTTCTAATGAATGAAATGTTATTATGCATAACCTTCCATTTTTATTTAAACAACTAATTGCTTCTTTTACAGTATTTTCTAATGGTTTTATCTCATCATTTACTTCAATTCTAATTGCTTGAAATGTTCTTTTTGCAGGATGTCCTGTTTTATTATTTGTTGGTACTACTTGTTTTATTATTTCTGCTAATTCTAATGTTGTAGTAATACGTTTCTTTTCTCTTTCCTCGCAAATTTTTTTTGCAATTTGTCTTGAAAATCGTTCTTCTCCATATTCGTATATTACATTTGCTAATGTTTCTTCTTTATAATTATTTATTACATCTTCTGCTGTTAAACTTTGTGTTCTATCCATTCTCATATCTAATGGACTATTTTTTATATAACTAAAACCTCTTTTTTCTTCATCTATTTGATAAGAAGATACTCCAAGGTCTAATAATATTCCATCTACTTTATCTATTTTTAAATCTTTTAAAATTTGCCTTATTTGATCATGGTTTCCATGTACATATACAACATTACTATAATTTTGTAGTCTTTCTTTAGCAGTCTCTAATGCTTCATTATCTCTATCTATCCCAATTAATTTACCGTTTAGATGATAGTTTTTCTATAATTTTCTTACTATGTCCTGCTCCACCCATAGTTCCATCTACATATATTCCATCTGGCTTTATATTTAAACCAGATATACACTCTTCTAGTAAAACTGGTTTATGCTTAAATTCCAATTATATTACTTCCTTTTCGTTTTTCAAGTTAATAGTTATAATCCACAAACAGTTGGTACTTTTGTTAAATACCAACTGTTGCGTATTGTTTTTATCTTATGTTTATTATATGTCTTCTGTTCTCTAAAATTTCCTTTTGTAATTCACAAAGCACTTGTCCTTCGTGCCTTTTCTTCTTTTGTATCATCTATATTTTTCTTTTGAATAACAAATATTAAGTTATCTTTTGTTAATTTTCTTTATACTTTAGTTTTCTATAAAATTTGTCTTTTGTATTTAAAAAAATCTTTTGTATTTTACATATTTTTTCTTTAGTATTTTATATAAACTTTATAAAAAAGATTATATACCAAGCATTGTCATATTTTCTGCAATTTCATCTGCTGAAATATTTTCATCACTACTATATGTTTTCCAACTTTCCTTATTCCAAATTTCTAGTCTTGTTCCTACACCTATAATTATAACTTCTTTATCTAATGATGCATGTTCTCTTAGGTTTGCTGGTATTAAGAACCTTCCTTGTTTATCTATTTCACATTCAACTGCTCCTGATAAGAAAAATCTTACAAAATTTCTTGCATTCTTTTGTGCTAGTGGTAGTGCTTTTAGTTTTTCTTCAAAGTTAGCCCATTCTGTTTGTGAATATGCAAATAAACATCCATCAAGACCTTTTGTAATAATAAATTTTTCTCCAATATCTTCACGTAATTTTGATGGCATTATGATTCTTCCTTTTGCATCTACATTATGCTCATATTCACCAATAAACACTTAGGCTCACCTCTCTCCCTTTTCAAACCACTTTGTACCACTTTCCACCACTTCATCTAAATTTTAATATAACTTTTGGGATTTTGCAATAGTTTTAGGAAAAAAAGTTTAAAAAATTTTTATAAATATATAAAACAAGATAGCTATATAATTATTTTATACATTACAGAATATGGCTTTCCCACTGATGCTGTAACAGGCATAGCCTTAACAGCATTCATCGGTCCCCACGTAGCCAATTCTTTCATTTCTAAAATAATTATATAGCTATCTTGTTTTTAAATTTTTATTCTCCTAGTCCAAAACTAACTCCTAATGCATTATTTATTTTATCTATAATTTGATTATCATCTATGTGTCCAATTTTTTCTTTTAATCTGCTTTTATCTATTGTTCTTATTTGTTCTGTTAGCACAACAGAATCTGCCTTTAATCCACTATTTCCGTGAATCCAACTCTATATGCGTTGGTAATTTATTCTTTCCTGTTTGCGATGTGATTGCTGCTGCAATTACTGTTGGACTATATTTATTTCCCATATCATTTTGTATAATAATAACTGGTCTAATTCCTCCTTGTTCTGAGCCTACTACTGGACTTAAATCTGCATAAAACATATCTCCTCTTTTGATTACCATTTTCTTCACTCCTATTACTACTGTTTTTTATCCTTTTTTATTTGATATATTTTAAACTTTATTTAAGAGCAAAAATTTTAAGTAGTCTATAAAGATTTTATATGTCTTCTTCTAACGGATTTAATTTAAATGCTAGTATTTCTTCCTTACCGACTACTATTTATTTTTATCTCATTATATAATATGTAGACTAGCATTTTTTGGTTCATATCTTCTAATGTTAGTTTTATTGGTTTTTTAGTTTTAGTATCAATATATAATGTTTGTAGCACATTATCTTGTATATTCGTTTTCATTATAATTTGATTTTCTTTTTCTTCAAATGTAGCATTGGGATTATTCTTATATCGGTTTATAAAATCTGATAACCATAAATGGTTTTCTGTTACATATGGATAATTTTCATATATTTTACTAAGATTAAGCTTTGTATTTTCTATTTTTAAATTATTTCCATCATATGTTGTAACTACACCTCTTATAGATTGTGGCTCTAATACCTCACTACGTACTAAATTTGGTGCCTTATATATTTGTTTTATTTTATATTGATTTTGATTTTTGTTACTATTTATTTCTATACTTATTTGTGCTTCATAAGACTCTAAGTTTAAAATATATTCTTTTATATCTTCAGCTGATTTAATATTAGTATTTCCAAATTCTGTTGTTTTATAATTATTTTTTGAAAAAAAATAAATAGTTATTGTTATTAAAATTAAAACAGCAATTATACATATGATTTTTTTATTTTTCATAATGCTCCTCCTTAATATTTAATTATATTAATTGCTATTTGAGTATATGAATTGTTTTTATATATAAGAACCTGCACCTCACATACAAAGCTTATAGTTGATGTTTCCCAAAACCTTGCTACTTTCTCAATAATAACCCCCACACTAATATAGTGTGGGGGTTATATGATTATTTACTTTCTTTTTTCATTTTGATGTAGTTATATGTTAGTATAACTCCTGAACCTGAAAGTACTATTACTGCTATTACTAATACCACTATTGTTTCTCCTGTTTTTGGTAAGTTTCCTGTATAATTATCATTTGGTGTGTTTGGTTTTATTGGTTTCGGTGGTATTTCTGGATTCGTAGGTTCTTGCGGTTTGTTTGGATCATCTGGAGTGCCTGGTTTATCTGGATTGTCTGGATCTACTGGTGGTGTTGGATCATCTGGATCGTCTGGGTCTACTGGTGGTGTTGGTTTATCTGGATCGTCTGGGTCTACTGGTGGTGTTGGTTTATCTGGATCGTCTGGGTCT
>CAQDYY010000011.1:31313-32048 GCA_948777935.1 uncultured Clostridia bacterium
ACTGGTGGTGTTGGTTTATCTGGATCATCTGGTTCTGTTGGTTTCTTCTTGTTGTAAATTATTCCGTTATTGTCTCCATATGTTATGCTTCCATCTTCATTTACTGTGAATGTGTACATTGTTTCATTTAGTTCATATCCAACTGGCGCTTTTACTTCTTTGTAGTAGTATGTTCCTGCTCCTAGGTTTAGTATTGTTATTGTTCCTTCTTTTCCTGTTGTCGCTTTTATTTGTTCTCCATTTGCTCCTGTTATAGCTTTTCCGTCTTTGTCAAATAATCCTATTTCTGCTCCTTCTAGTTTTTCATTTGTTATTTCTTCATATTTCTTTATTACTACTTTTGAACGTATTTTTTCATTGTAGATTATTCCTTCATTTTCTCCATATGTTATACTTCCATCTTTTTCTACTACAAATGTATATGTTGTACTGTTTAATATATACCCTTCTGGCGCTTTTATTTCTTTGTAGTAGTATGTTCCTTCTCTTAAGTTTTTGAATACTACCTTTCCATCTTCTCCTGTTGTTACTGTTTGTATTATTTCGTTTTGTCCTTCTTTATATAGTCCTATTGTTGCTCCTTTTAGTGGTGTGTTAGTATCTTTTTCTAGTTTTACTATTTCTACTTCTACTGTTTTTGGTGTGTTGTAGATTATTCCTTTATTGTCTCCATGGGTTATGCTTCCATCTTTTTCTACTACAAATGTGTACATTGTATTGTTTAGTATGTATCCC
>CAQDYY010000012.1 GCA_948777935.1 uncultured Clostridia bacterium
CTATCCTAGGGGTGGGGGTGATAAATAATTTCACCTTTTGGGGTACAGTTCAGCGTGAAGCCACTTTTGTTATTGTATACTATTACTTTAAATAGCCATAATTTTAAGAATGTGTAATATTTATTTTATCAATTTCGGATTATAACCTTCCCACTGATGCTGTAACAGGCAAAGCCTTAACAGCATTCAGCGGTCCCCACGTGGTTAAATCCTTCATTTCTAAAATAAATATATACACATTCTTATTTACATATATTAGCTATTTGTTGAACCAAATCCTCCTACTCTTTCTCCATCTGCTACATCATCATCAGTTATTAAATACTTTTGGAAAATTGCTTGCCCTATAGCCTCTCCTTTTTTTATTTCAATATCCTCTTCTTTAACATTATAAAAAGCAAACATAAAATGACCATCATTATCTGGATTTCCATAATAATCCTTATCTATAACTCCCACACTATTTGCCATAACTAATCCCTTCTTCTTTGGGTTAGAACTTCTATTATATAAAAGCATAACCTCATCATCTTGCATATATGCTTTTAATCCAGTTTTTACTAATGTTGGATTCATTCCTTTTTTAAAACTTGGTATAACTACATCCTCTGCTGCTTCTATATCATATCCTGCTGAATATTTTGTTTTACGAACTGGTAAATTGATTCCACATTCTTCAAACCCTTTTGCTACTTCAAATCCACGTTTTTTCTCCATTTCTTATTCCTCACTTTTCTTTATTTTTTCTTAATTTTATTATAGTTAATTTAGTTTGTCAATTATTTTTTTAGGTTCACACCAACAATTCCTCCGTACTATTCCCGCTACAATAGAAAATATTATCATTAAAATAGAATATAAATTTAGCGAAAAACCTACACCGTGTAAAACTTGAAATAATATATAAAAACATTATGTACGAAAAGCCTACTATTCCTCCATTAATTAGTCCATTTTTTCTAATTTTGCTAGAACCAATGCTACTTCCAATTAATATACTAATAGCTGTTATTACTAATATAACTGGTGCAGTTGTACTTTCGCTTACATTTGTATATGTTAATAATATTGAAAAAAGAAAAAGTAATAATAATGTAATAAAAAATGCTATTCCAATTCCTTTTATAATAGGAATTACGCTATTCTTACTTTCAGCAGTTGTTTGACTTAAATTTTTCATATTCTTCCTCCTTTGTAATATCTATATGTAATTTGATTAAAAAATAGAACCGAAAAGGGCACAGTGGTGTCATGTCCTACGATGTATTCCCAGCAAACGGTGCCCCTACAATTATTTCTATATAACAAAAACAGGAGTATTATCTCCTGTCTTTTCTATTCACTTATTATATTTCCTATTGTATTATTATCTGTCTGTGTTTGATTATTATCTGCCGTATTGTTTTGTGCATTATTAACCATATGTGCTTCTAAATATTCTTCTATATTTAGAGTCTGTCCTTGATATTCCATATAGTATGTGTTTACTCCCGCATTCACCACAAAATATGCATTTGTTAATCTTGTAGGAATCAATTCAGTTCCTTTATTATCATATATACCATAATATCTTACTTTTTTTGTACTTCTTCCATCTGGTATTAAATAGTCCTTTCCAAATACTATTCCTTTATAACTTGGAACAATTAATAAACTATTTACTACTTTTCCACTTACACCTGATGAATATCCAATTGTATCATATTCTAATGGCAAAATTATATTTCCATTTATATCAAACATTCCCCATTTTTTATTTTGATATACAGGTATTGCATTTTCAAATAATACATATTGATTATTAATACTATTATTACGAAAAGTTCCAACATTTACTCCTATTTGTTCATACTCTAAATGTATTATAATATTTCCTGTATTTCCAATCATTCCATATTTATTACTATTTTTTACTAAGTATAATCCATTTTGCTTATCTACCATTTTGATATCATCATATAGTAAATTAATTTTTGTTTCTCCTGCCTCAGTAACAATTCCCTTTTTGTTTAGTGCACTTGTAACATAAAACTCTCTTGCATTTTCATTAAATACCATATTTCTGTATCTAGAGCCTATAATTTCTTCATTATTGCTATTCACAACTCCAAATAAATTATTGTCTTTTTTTACAACAAACAAATTATATAAAACTGCTTTTTGATTCTCAAATGCATCATCAATTCCATCTCTGTATCCTAATTTTTTAAATCTTGCTTCATATGTATTTACTAGATATGGTAATGTAAATATACTAATGTTTTTTTGTTCTTTATTATATTCAAATAATACATTAAATCCTATTTTTATTCCTTCTGGAGTACAATATAATTTACCGTTTTTACTAATTACTGGATCAGAAATTATATAGTCTTCATAGTCCTTTGTTTGGTTTGGTGCTACTTTTGAAATTTTGTTTGAATTTAAGAAAAATGATGCTGTTTCATTTTTGTTTTCTACCCAACATTTATTTTCGTCTTCTGTGTATAGTTTAAATTCTCCCTTATGGTAGCTATAGCCTAAGTAGCTTGCAATACCTGTAATATCTACATGAATTTTACCTGTTACTTCATCAATAATAATTGTATCATTTGGTAAATTTACAACTTTCCCATCAATATATATACGAAATGTGTTGCTTTGCAAATACATAATAGCATAAACAATTCCTATTATTGCTATTATCGTAATAATGATAGCTACTAATATAATTATTGATATTTTCTTACTTTTCTCCTGGTTCAAATTTGTCTGTTGTAAGTTTCCTCCACTTATTTTCATATTCTCCTCCTTCTATTCTTTAGTATAGCCATATTTTTTATAAAACTCGTCTTTAAATGATAATAAATTATCATTCTCTATTTCTATTCTAACTCTTTCCATTAGACTAGTCAAGAACCTTAAGTTATGAATTGATAATAAACGCACTCCTAATATTTCATTTGCTTTTACTAAATGCCTTATATATGCTCTTGTATAGTTTTTACAAGTATAGCAATCACATTCTGGGTCCAGTGGAGTAAAATCTCTTTCATATGTTGCATTTCTAACAACAACTTTTCCATTCCATGTCATGGCTGTTCCATTTCTTGCAATTCTCGTCGGTAATACACAATCACACATGTCAATTCCTGCAAGTGCTGCTTCTATCAAATAATCTGGTGTTCCTACTCCCATTAAATACCTTGGTTTGTTCTCTGGCATAAGTGGGGTAGTATATTGTAAAATACTTAAAAATTCTTCTTTTGGTTCTCCTACACTAATTCCTCCAATTGCATATCCTGGAAAGTCCATTTGTATTAATTGTTCTACACTTTCTTTTCGTAAATCTTTATAAAATCCACCTTGAATAATGCCAAATAGTCCTTGCTTGTCTATATTTTTATGTGCCTGCTTACATCTTAATGCCCACCTAGTGGTTCTTTCCATAGATTGTTTTGTATATTCATATGTAGATGGGTATGGGCAACATTCATCAAATGCCATTATAATGTCTGCTCCTAAGTCTTCTTCTATTTCCATAACACTTTCTGGTGTAAAAAAGTGTTTACTTCCATCTAAATGTGATTTGAATTCTACACCTTCTTCTCTAATTGTTCTTAAGTCTCCTAAACTAAATACTTGAAATCCGCCACTATCAGTTAATATTGGCTTGTCCCATTTCATAAATTTATGAAGCCCACCTGCTTCTTTTACAAGTTTACTTCCTGGTCTTAAATACAAATGGTATGTATTAGATAATATAATACTTGCTTTTACTTCTTCCTTTAATTCTTCTGGTGTCATGCTTTTTACTGTTGCTTGTGTTCCAACTGGCATAAATACAGGTGTTTCTATATCTCCATGTGGTGTATGTATTATTCCTCTTCTTGCTCCACTTTGTTTACAAGTATGTAATAATTCATATGTTATAGCACTCATTTTTTCTCCTTTATTATTTAAAGGGCACAGTGGTGTCATGTCTTACGGGTATTCCCTTTAAACGTGCCCCTACAATTGATTTATTATTCTATAAACATTGCATCTCCAAAGCTAAAAAATCTATATTTTTCTTTTACTGCTTCTTCATATGCTTTTATTATATAGTCTTTTTCTGCTAGTGCAGATACTAACATTAATAATGTTGATTGTGGTAAATGAAAATTTGTAATTAATGCATCTAGTATTTTAAATTTATACCCTGGATATATAAATATACTTGTATCTCCTTCACATTCTTTTACTATTCCATTTTCGTCTGCTATTGTTTCTAATACTCTACAAGAAGTAGTTCCTACTGCAATTATTCTTCCTCCATTTTGTTTTGCTTTGTTTATTTTATCTACATCTTCTTTTTTTATATAAAAATGCTCTGTATGCATTTTGTGTTCTTCTACTGTTTCTTCTTTTACTGGTCTAAATGTTCCTATTCCTACATGTAATGTAACATTTGCAATTTCTACTCCCTTTTCTGTTATTTTTTCTAGTAATTCAGGTGTAAAATGTAACCCTGCTGTTGGTGCTGCAGCAGACCCATCATATTTTGCATATACTGTTTGATAACGGTCTTTTTGTTTTAATTTTTCATGTATATATGGTGGAAGTGGCATTAAACCAATCTTATCTAATATTTCATTAAATATTCCTTCATAATAGAACTTTACTTTTCTTGTTCCTCCATCTAATGTTTCTAGAATTTCAGCTTTTAATATTCCATCTCCAAAAATAACTTTTGCACCACTATGTAGCTTATTTCCTGGTCTTACAATTGTTTCCCAAATGTCATTTTCCATATTTTTTAGTAACAAGAATTCCACATTTGCTCCTGTATTCTTTTTTCCATATAGCCTTGCTGGTATTACTTTTGTGTTGTTTCGTACTAAACAATCTCCTGGCTTTAAATAATCTATAATATCTTTAAAAACTTTATGTTCTATTGTTTTTTCTTTTCTATTTAATACCATAAGTCTTGATTCATCTCGTTTTTCTAATGGATGTTGTGCTATTAGTTCTTCTGGTAGTTCATAATTAAATTCTAAAACTTGCATTATGTGTTATTTCCTTCCTTTTTTGTTGTTATTTTTCCTATATTATCGAATACTTTTGTTATTACTTGTGCTATTTTTTGTATTACATTTTCTGGTTCTTTAAATTCATCTATTTTATACGAATAAGAAAAATCATCTTCATGGTTTGGTTGCAAGCTATAAACATCTCTATCTAGCCCTATATACCCAGAATCTGTTTTTATACTACCATTCATATAATCTTCATACCAGTCTTTTAAACCTGTTAGATGTTCATTTTTGTAGCCATATTTTGCATAATCATGCAATTCTGGTCTTTCATATCCATATTCTTTTGCTGTTCTCTCTAGTGAATGTATAAACTCATGGATAAACACTTCTTCTGGAAATGTGTTAACATTTGGATTATATTTGTAGGTATAGCTTATATTACTATTAGGTAAACGAATATTAGAAAAACCTACTCCTAAATAATCCATACTTCCTAAACCAATCCAGTCATAAACTGGTATGTCATCTTTGTGTTCATTATCTCCTAAACGTACACATATAAATATGTGGTCATAGTTTTTAGTTTCAATATATGAACCTATAATGTCTTCTATATTTTCTGGTGCTACATAGTATCCGTTTTTATCATCATATGAAAGAGTTGTAATTGGTTGTTGCACTATAATAAAATCATAATTTGCACTCATTTTTCCTTTTGATAGCTCTTCACATGATGTTTTAAAACGTGCCATGTTTTGCTTCATATCTAAAATATCTGTATCTGTCATTTCTAGTTTTATTTTTTTATTGTTTATAGTAACATCTGTAGTTGTAAAAACGAAACATCCAAAATTCCAGTTTGTATCATCACTTTTAGCTCCAACTTCAATTGTCATATTCGAAAACCATGCAGTTCCTGTACAGTTATCATCATATCCACCTAATCTAAACCCTAATTTTACAGTAGTTCTATTTTTAGAATTAAAAATAAATTCTAATTTTTGCCAATCATTTGTACCTGTAATGCTTTTAGATTTTTCTACTGTATCCGCAATACTAATATGTGCTCCTCCACTAGATGGATTTTTTATGGTTTTTACATCTTGTGTTTTTACCATACATGTTACTTTATATGGTGTGTTTGGTGTAACTTTTACTTCTTTATAAAACATTGCATCATTTTCAGTATTAGATTCTATTTTATAACTAGCATTATTAGAATATTTTACATCTTCATCTCTTGTAAATTCCGATTTATATAGGTTATATTCTGTTTGTACAAAATCGTTAAAATTCCTTTTCTCAAACCTAAAATATAGCATTACTGCTACAAATATTAAAGCAATTACCAAAACCGTATATATAATTTTCCCTGTTATGCTTCCTTTTTCGTTTGGTTCCATTTTCCCTCCAAAATAAGCTTCAAAAAATCTAGTATTATTATACTAGATTTTTTTGAATTATACAACGTATTTTTGATTTAATTTTCTCTTACATTTTCAATAATGTCTTTGCAATCTTTCCAATCTATTACTCTTAAATTATCATATTCTTTTTGCATTCTATACAAAATCTGCTTTGTTTCATCATGTGAATCTAAATCTGCTACAATAACATCTTTTATACATTCTTCTTTTCCATAGAGAATTCTAAATAAAATAGAACGCATAAATCCTTCTATTTTCTTTTCTTGATTTTTAACAGCAATTACCATATATATGCCATCTGATTTTATTTTTGTATATGAACATATGTATATTATATTTTTTATAATTTCGAATAACCCATAAAGTGCAAGAGTCCAAACACTACTTGTTAAAATAAAATTCCACATTTATCTCAACTCCTATCTGTAATATTTTATTCTGTTTTTAAATTTTGGTTACATCTCATTTTTTCTTATATTTTACAGTTGATTTAGGTATGTAGTTATGTTATTATAAATATGTATATAATAATTTTAGAAGGAGGTTATTTATGAATTTTAAACAATGGGATGGATTTAAAAAAGGTGATTGGACATCTGATATTGATGTAAGAGGTTTTATTCAAGCTAATTACACACCATATGATGGTGATTCTAGCTTTTTATCAAATCCTACTGAAAAAACAACCAAATTATGGGATGAAGTTTTAGAATTGTATAAAAAAGAAAAAGATAACGGTGGAGTACTTGATATTGATACAAAAACAGTATCTACTATAAGTGCTCATGAAGCAGGCTATATTAATAAGGATTTAGAAGAAATTGTTGGTCTTCAAACAGATGCACCTTTAAAAAGAGCAATTATGCCTTTTGGTGGAATTAAAATTGTAGAAAAATCTTGCAATGCTTACGGAAGAGAAGTAGATAAAGATGTTTCTCATATATTTAATACAATACGTAGAACTCATAATGACGGTGTATTTAGTGTATACACACCTGATATTCGTGCTGCTAGGAGTTCACACTTAATTACTGGTCTTCCAGATGGTTATGGACGTGGAAGAATTATTGGTGATTATAGACGTGTTGCTTTATATGGTGTAGATGCTTTAATAGAAGAAAAGAAGGATGAATTAAATAATCTAAATATAGATGTATTAACTGAAAAAGTAATTGGAGAACGTGAAGAAATTCATGACCAAATTTTAGCTTTAGAACAATTAAAAGTAATGGCTTCAAAATATGGTTTCGATATTTCTCTTCCTGCAAGCAATGCAAAAGAAGCAATACAATGGACATATTTTGCTTACCTTGCAGCAGTAAAAGACCAAAATGGTGCTGCTATGAGTTTAGGTAGAGTTACAACTTTTCTAGATATCTATATTGAAAGAGATTTACAAAATGGTACATTAACTGAAGAACTAGCCCAAGAACTTATGGATCATTTTGTTATGAAATTACGTTTAGTAAGATTTTTAAGAACACCAGAATATAATGAATTATTTAGTGGAGACCCTGTATGGGTAACAGAATCTATTGGTGGTATGGGAATTGATGGTAGAACTTTAGTTACAAAAAATTCTTATCGTATGTTATACACATTAGTAAATTTAGGTCCTGCACCAGAACCAAATATGACCGTTTTATGGTCTACTAACCTTCCACAAGGTTTTAAAGATTTTTGTGCAGATCTATCTATCAAAACCTCTTCTATTCAATATGAAAATGATGATTTAATGAGGAAATATTGGGGAGATGATTATGGTATTGCTTGTTGTGTTTCTGCTATGAGAATTGGCAAGCAAATGCAATTCTTTGGTGCAAGATGTAACCTTGCAAAAACTCTTCTTTACGCTATTAATGGCGGTAGAGATGAGGTATCTGGAAAACAAATTACACCAAGATTTGAACCAATTTTAAGTGAGTATCTAGAATATGATGAAGTTATGCAAAAATTTGATACAATGATGGATTATGTAGCAAAAATTTATATTAAGGCTTTAAATGCTATCCATTATATGCACGATAAATATTCATATGAAGCAATTGAAATGGCATTACATGACCAAGAAATTTTAAGAACAATGGCATGTGGTATTGCAGGTCTTTCTGTTGTAGCCGATTCTTTATCTGCTATAAAATATGCAAAAGTAAAAGTAATTCGTGATGATACAGATCTTGCTGTAGATTATGAAATAGAAGGAGATTTTCCAAAATTTGGAAATGATGATAATAGAGTTGATGATATTGCAGTAAATTTAGTAAAAACATTTTTAAGAAAACTACAAAAATATCAAACATATAGAAATAGCAAAACAACTTTATCTATTTTAACTATTACTTCTAATGTTGTTTATGGAAAGGCTACCGGAAATACACCAGATGGAAGAAGAGCTGGAGAACCTTTTGGACCAGGTGCTAACCCAATTCATGGAAGAGATGTAAATGGTGCTTTAGCTGTTATGAATTCTATTGCAAAACTTCCATATGAATTTTCACAAGATGGTATTTCTTATACTTTCTCTATTACACCAGATACATTAGGAAAAGATGATGCTACAAAAGTAAATAATCTTGTTTCTATGTTAGATGGTTATTTTGCAAGTGAAGGACACCATATTAACGTAAATGTATTTAATAGAAGTTTATTAGAAGATGCTATGGAACACCCAGAAAAATATCCTCAGCTTACAATTCGTGTTTCTGGATATGCTGTACACTTTACAAAATTAACTCGTGAACAACAATTGGATGTTATTCATAGAACTATTCATGAAAGAATTTAGGAATAAGATATAAGAACCCCCAGTCGTTCTTACGAACGACAGCCCCCTTAAGTAAAGGGGCCTTTACTCTACAGATTTAGACTAGCATAGTAATTTTTGAAGAGTAGAGAAAAGCCTCCTTTATTTAAGAGAGGTGGCAGTGCAAAGCACTGACGGAGGGTTCTTAAATTTTATATATATATTTATAGGAGAAATTTATGGAAATTTTTGATAAAACTACTATGGCAAGAATTCATTCTATTGAGACTATGGGCACTGTAGATGGTCCAGGTATTCGCTTTGTTGTATTTTTTCAAGGCTGTCATCTTCGTTGTAAATATTGCCATAATCGTGATACTTGGGATACTTGTTTAGGACAAGTTATCTCTTTAAATGATTTAGTAGAAAAAATAACTAATTATTCTAATTATTTTAAAGCTTCTAATGGAGGTGTTACTCTTTCTGGTGGCGAACCTTTATTACAACAAGATTTTGTAATTTCCTTATTAAAAGAATTAAAAAAGTTACATATTCATACTGCAATTGATACTTCACGGTATGGTAGATTTAACTGACAAAGTAAAAGAAATTATAGACCTATGCGACTTATTTTTATTAGATATTAAACATATTAATTCTACTAAATGTAAAGAATTAGTAGGTGTACCTAATGAAAAAGAATTAGCTTTTGCAAAATACTTAAGTAGTATAAATAAACCTATGTGGATTAGGCAAGTAATTATTCCTTCTATTACAGATAATGAAGATGATTTAATAGAATTAAAAAACTTTATTTCTTCTTTAAATAATGTTCAAAAAGTTGAACTTTTAAAATATCATGATATGGGAAAATTTAAGTGGGATAACTTAGGTTATAAATATGAATTAGAAAACATCCCCCCTGCAACTGATGATGATATAAAAAGAGTTAAAGAACTTTTAGAAATATAATAAGGGCACAGTAATAATCTGTCTTACAGGTATTACTGTACCTTTTACATTTTCTTTCTAAAATCTAATTCCTATAAGTTCTAATATTATTCCTGAAATTACTCCTATAACGTATAATAGCCCTATAATTTTTGCATTTTCTTTTGCATTTTTGTTTACTTTACAAAGTATCAATATTCCTACTCCTGCACCAACTAGTAAACCTGCAAGCATACATGATACACTAATTACATTAGATAAATATAGTTTTGTTAATAGTACAGATGATGCACAATTTGGAATAAGCCCAATTATTCCAGAGATTATTGGTCCTAATATTGGTTTATTTAATATTAAGTTAGATAGGTTGTCCTCTCCAATAAAATAGATAACAGTGTTTAAAATAAATGATATTATAAAAATGTATATAAATACACTTATTGTATGTTTTAAAGAAGATTTTATAACGCCTTCTTCTTCACAATGACAATGCTCATGTTCGCAAACTTCTGCAATTTTGTTTTCTTGTTTTTGTTTTTTTCTTAATATTAAATCAATTACAAAACCTGCTATTATTCCTACAATTAGCTTTATTCCTAATATTTTTAATATAACATCTATTGGTGCTGCTTCTGATAATAAAATAGGAAGCATTTCATCTGATGTTGATAGAAATATTGCAATTAGTGTTCCTAATGTTATAATTCTTCCTGCATATAAATTGGCTGCCATTGCTGAAAATCCACATTGTGGAAATATTCCTAATATTCCTCCTAAAAATGGGCCAAACTTTCCAGACTCTTTAATAATATTCTGTGTTTTATCTGTTGTTTTGTGTTCAATATATTCCATTACAAGATATGCCACAAGTAGAAATGGCAATAACTTAATACTATCTTTTAATGTATCTAATAATACTTCTAACATATTTGCTCCTATAAAAATTAATATTTCATATCATAACATATTTTTTATTAAATAGCAAGAAAAAAAGGCCCGAAGGCCTTTTTCCCTTAAAGAAGTGCACAGTCCACCTTATATAAGGTATGAGGATGGTATTTGTTTGCTAATTCTTCAATGCTGTCAATCAAAGTGTCTACTGCAATCTTGCCGACTTCTGTGGTTATTTTTACTTTCCTATCTTTATCGGCCTTCTGCAGTACTTTGCCATCACTAATGGCTTCCAAGAAAATCTCAAGCTTGGTATGTTTTCCGCTCGCGTCTTCAATTTTTTTGTAGCTGTCAACTAAATCTTCTATGATATAGCTGTCCTCTAAAGACACATCGGGAATACATACATTACATGCTACCCTACCTATTTCCTTGTTTACAATCTTGAGTATAACGCCATTACTATACATCTCTTATTCCTCCTATTATAAAAATGGCTGTGAGGCTCTTTATGAGCCTAGTTACTTAGTTACGTTTATATTATAGCATATTTATGTTTATATATCAACGTTTTTACTTGTTTTTATTGTGAATTTAATGTGAATTTTTGCCTGCTAGACTATTTTATCTATTCTTCTACTATTTTCTTTATTTTTTCTAAATTATTGACAACATGGTTATATCCATATTGATAACAGCTATCTAGTTTTTCTACATCTAATAACCCTACTTTATCTGTATAAACACTTAAAACTAAATCACTCATTTCTAAGCTTTCTTCTGATATTTTACTGCCCATAATATCTATAGTTTTCATTACTATATCCATAATGTTACTTTCCTTATCAACTGGGTCAGCATCAAACTTTACTGCAATTACTTTATCTGCTCCTTGTTTTTTCACTTCATTAACAGGAGTATTATCTAATAGACCTCCATCTAAAAAAACATGCTCTCCAAATTCACAAGGTGCAAAGACTGCTGGAAAGCTACTACTTGCTCTTACTGCTTTTCCAACTGTAATATCTGTTATATATTGTGATGTGTCCTCTACATTATTTGGAATATAGTTTGTAAAAATATATTCTTTTGAATTTGTAATATCAACACTTGATATTACAAGTGGCATCTTAATTTGGCTTATTTTTCTAATACCTTTTTTATATGCTATTTTGTTATAAATAGTTTCCAAACTTTTTCCATCTTTTAATCCTTGTAAAGTATTCTTTTTATTCATCATAAAATTTCCTATTCCAGATATAATAGGTGTTCCACTTATATATGCAAGTTCTCCTGCATATCTTTTAAATAATATGTATATATAATATGGAGAATATCCTATAGCATATAAACTTGCAATCATACTACCAGCACTTGTTCCACCTATAATGTCTGGCTTTATATTATTATCTTCTAATGCTTTTAATACTCCTGCATGCGCAATACCACGAATTCCTCCTCCAGATAAAGCAATTCCTAGTTTCAAATTTCTCACCTCTTTTAAAAGTATTTACTAATTATACTATGTTTAAACATGCAAACTGTGTAAAATTTGCATTATGACTATTTTTATGTTATAATATATTTAGATTAGCCCATACGGGTGTGTTGTGCTAGTAATAGCATTATTAATACATGGAGGTATTCTATGAACACAGAAGAAAAAGCTAAAATACGTATTTCGTTAATAGAAGTCGGATTTACAGAAGAACAGGCAGAGGTTACTCTTAAATGTATATTCGATGAGGATGATGATTAGCAAAAGCCGTAGTTAACCATACTACGGCTTTTTTTGCATATTTATTTAATTTATGTTATAATAAATATGAATTATTTATATTGAGGTGCTTTTATGATAAAATTTGACGAACGGAATAATATTATTTACTCTAGTAATCTTCGAAAAATCCTCTTTGATTTAATTGAGGAAAATAATTATGATGATGAAGTTAAAGAATTAGAAATTCCAAGAAAGCCATTTATTTATAAAAGGATATCTCACCTAAGAAAATAGGAGCCTTTATGGCTCCTTTGGTTATGTATATCTTAAATTTCTGTATATGGTAACATTGCAATGTGTCTACATCTTTTTATTGCTATTGTAATATCTCTTTGATGTTTTGCACATGCTCCTGTTGCTCTTCTTGGTAATATTTTACCTTTTTCATTAATAAATTTCTTTAATTGGTCTGGATTTTTATAATCTAATACAAAGTTTTTGTCTGCACATAGTGGACATACTTTTTTTCTCATTTTCCTAAACTTTGGATTATAATCTTCATCACCATTATTCATTCTATTATTATTTCTTCTATTATTTTTCTTGTCTGCCATTTTATTTCCCCCTCTCTCGCATATTTTTAGAATGGTAGATCATCATTTGAAGAAATTTCAAATTCTGGGCTTTGGCTTGCAGCACTTCCAAATGTATTTTCAAAACTTGCTCCAGCTTCTGCTTCTCTTTTGCTATCTGCAAAATATGCTTCTTCTGCAACTACTTCTGTTACATAATGTTTCTGTCCTTGCTCGTCATCCCATGTTCTTGTTTGAATTCTTCCAATAACTCCTACTTGTTGTCCTTTTTTAAAATATTTACTACAAAACTCTCCTAGTTTGCTCCATGCAACTATATTAATAAAATCTGCTTGTCTTTCTTCTCCTTGTCTTACAAATCTTCTATTAACTGCAAGTGAAAAACTTGCTACTAGTGTATTATTTGTTTGTGTATATCTTACTTCTGGATCTCTTGTTAATCTTCCCATTAAAATTACTTTGTTCATATTTTTTACCTTACCTTTCTTTTATTAAAGGTTCCTATAATACAATATTTTTTGTTTCATTAGTTTTCTTTTCTTACAACGATAAATTTTATAACTTCGTCTGTAATTCTGTAGTTTCTTTCTAATTCTGCTATTAGCTCTGGTTTTGCTTCAAAATTAAATAAAACATAATATCCTTCTTTGTTCTTTTTAACTTCATATGCTAATTTTTTCTTTCCCATTTCTTCTACAGATTCTAATTTTCCATCAGTATTAATCAAGTCTGTGAATCTTTGAATAAGTCCTTTTATTCCTTCTTCTTCTAAACTTGGATTAATAATGATAACACTTTCGTATTTATTCATTATTTCACCTCCTTTTGGCTTATAACCCATACTCCTATATGGTCTCTTTGTATGAGTAAGGAAAAAAGCAATGCTTTTTTTCAAACATTGCTTATTTTATCATAAATACATACATTTGTCAAACGAATTTTGGAGGTACTATTCCACTGGTATAAATACTGTAATTCTAAATCCATTTCCTATAGCTCGATAAGTGTTATTGTTATAATTACGTAAAGCTGCAGGCGTTGCAATCTTACCATTTGCTAATCCACTTGCGTAATATCCTCCTCGGTTTGCTGCTATTCCTGTATTTCCATAGTAATATTCTGTTGTCCATTCATATACATTGCCTGCCATATCATATATATTATTTATACTATGGTATCCTGTTTTTGATAACTTTCCTGTTCCTCCTACTTCTTGTTTATAGTTTCCTCCTGTTCCACTTGTAATCCATCCTTTGTTTTCTTCTTTTGAATCTATAAAGTTTAATGCTGTATCCCATGCATAACTACTACAAAGCTTGCTAATTACACCATCTGTTTCTTTATTATAAAAACTTTCCGCTTTTTCCTTAGCTTCTATTTGAGAAATATAATTATATACATTTTTATCTTTTTTAATTACTACTTCATCTTCTACATTTCCTATATCATCAGCTGTTCTTGCTTCATTTCTCTCTATACCTGCTTCATACCTACCTATATAATATCCTCCATATTTTTCCACACTCTTCTTTTCCTCTTCTAAAATGGCCTCTACAAAAGCATAATCCATATTACTTTTCCTACCTATTATATAACTATTAGTTCCTTCGTCTAAATCTCCTTGTACTTGAGAATATGTCCAATTATCATCTGCAAAAGCTGTTCTACTATATCCACTTTTAATCCATGTTACTGGAACCCATACAAATTCATTTTCCTTTTGGTCTTTTACTACTAATCCATCTATAATTTTGTTTTCACCTTGTTTTAAAGATACTCTAAAACCCTTTGGGATAATAGCCTTTTTTCCTTCCTCATCTATATATTCTTTTGTATTTTCGTAAATATCTGACCACTCTGGGAGTTCTACTTTTGTGTTTTCAAATGGTTGTGTATAATATATTTTGTCATCAAATTTTATTCCTTTTACATAGTATATGCCATGACTTTTCTCATTTATAACATATAAGTCTATAAGACTATTAGAATGGCTTGTTTTATAAGTTTCATAGTCTTTTCCATAAGTTAAATTTAAGCTTTCAAGTGCCTCTAAATCTATTACATAATAATTATCATTATCATTTGGATTAATTTCTTTTATACTATTTGTATTTTCATAATTTGTTTGTATTATTGGAAGAGTACGATGTGATACATAATACAAATTTACCTTGTCTCTTAATTTTGTAATATCACTATACATGTTGTTTATTCTTCTTATATCACTTCCTGTAGAAATATTATAAATTAATATGCTTGTAATAATCATCATAATTACAATAGCAATAACAAGTGTTGCTAAAGTAATTCCTTTTTGATTGTTTTTAAAATTTATCATTTGATTTCCTTAATAAGTATAATATTATACTTTCCTTTCTTCATTTTTCTTACGTATATCTTACTATTAAATGCATTTTATTTCAACCATTTTCCATAATTTTATAAATTCTCTTTTTTAAATTATATCTTTTGTTTTCTATAAATATCATACACCATAAATATGCTACTATAAATAAAATAGCTATGTTCTTATAGTAATAAATTGCAATGCTTGAAGTAAATGTTAGTAGTATCATACTAACATTTGATATGTAATTTGTAAGTTCTATTGCTCTTTTTCTTCCTTTCATAATATGAATTACTTCTTTTAGCACTCTTCCTCCATCTAATGGATATATTGGCAATAAATTAAATATTGCAATTAATAGATTTGAATAAATTATTTCTTGATAAAGTATTGTTTCTATGTTTTTATTAAAGATTATAGTAATAAACATAATCATAATATTTGTTATTGGACCTGCAAGTGCAATCCATATTTTTTTTATTTGCAATTTTTCTTTTATATTTTTACTATAAATTTCGAATTCAATACTTAACCCCATTGGCATGATTTTTAAGGATTTTGGTTTTAAACCTAAAATTATACCACATAGTAAATGCCCCATTTCATGGCAAAATGCAAAAAGCATTAGTAAAACATATATGTGTATTTGTTTTGTAAAGTAAAAAATAATTGCAAATAAGAATATTTTCAAGTTTATTTTTATATTCATCTATTCCCTCCAAATACTAAAATTGCAATATGTTTCTTGGGTTTATATATGTTATTCCTCTAATAATTTCAAAATGTAAATGTGGTCCTGTTGCTTTTCCAGTTTCTCCTACTTCTGCAATCTCTTGTCCTTTTGTTACAACATCGCCTTCTTTTACATATAGCTTACTACAATGTGCATATAGTGTTGTTACATCATTATTTACAATTTTTATGTGTTGACCATAATCTCCAATTTTACTTGATACCGTAACTTTTCCATCCATAGCAGCGCGAATTACTGTGCCTGTTTTTGCTGCTATATCTATTCCTAAATGATTTTTACTTACAATTGGATTATCTGAATTCCTTTGTCCAAATTCTGATGATACTACCCCTTCTACTGGCTTTTCAAAAGAAAAATTGGTTTTTATGTATTCTTCATTTGTCTGCGGTTTTGTTTCTTCTTTTGAACTTGCTAAGCTTGTATCTTCTGTTAGTGCATTATCTATTTCTGCTCCTCCAACTCCGTTATTTTCTTCATTATTTTCGCCTTCATTTTTATTTTCTTCATTATCTTCTTTATTTTCACCATCTACTGTGTTTTGTTCTGTAATCTCATTTGTGGGAGTAGTATCATTTTCTATTAAACTCATTTTTTCTGAAAGAAAATTAGTTGTATATTCATATAGGCTTGCTATATCTATGTCATATGAAAGAATTTCTTTAGTTTTTGCTAGTACTTCTTCGGAAAATATGTAGTTACTGTTTTGAATAAGATAATATATAAAGTAAATTACAAAACAAATTGCAATTTGTAATATCATTTTTTTAAATAGTGAAAAATTTTTTTCCTCTTTTACACTTACTTTTAATGCTCTATTATCTCTTCCATAAGAATATCCGCCTTTTCTTCTTTTATAAATTTCTTCAGCTCTTCTTATTTTTTCTTCTCCTGTTAATGTTCTTTCCAACAAAAAAGCACCCCTATCTAACATAATTTGTTTTGTAATATATATGTTAGATAAAAGTGTTTTATGCCATAAGAAAGTGTATATATTGATTTTATTCATTTCGGATTATAACCTTCCCACTGATGCTGTAACAATGCTATCGCATTTAACAGCATTTAAGCGGTCCCCACGTGGTTAAATCCTCCATTACTAAAATAAATATATACACTTTCTCTATATTAAATTTACTATAATTCCAAAGGCACCAACTAATCCAAATAAAACAGTCAAAGTCTTTACTCTATTATATTTTGCTATCAATTTCTTATTTGTTATTTCCAATTGCTTTGGTTTTTCCAAATTAGAAATATACTGGCTCACTATTTCTTCTGCCTCTCTTATAATATATTCCTTTGGATTTCTTCCTCCTTTTGCACCTACTTTAACATTCTCTCTTTTCTTCTCTTCTTTCTTTTCTAATTTCACATTTGGTTTCAAAATAATTATTGCCTCATCTACCATGTTCGATGGCAAATCCTTTAATACAACTATATTCTTCATATTATCTATATTCATATGTACCCTCCTAAAACTTTATATAGATTTTTTCCATATTTTTTAGGAATATACATTTTAATTTAACGATATTTTATAACATCATAAATTCCTTTTGATGTTATGTCTGCAAGCCTAATTACTTCTCCTAGTCTAGTATTTTGTAGCCCCGAAAAATTGTACCTTGGCATTTTATAATCTTTTGCAACAATTCCTTTTATGCTAATATCGCCAACCCATCTCATTTTTTTATTCGTCCCTTTTCCGCACTGCATTTTGGTATTTGATACTACTATGTTTCCTATTCTATTTTCAGATGCTAATGCAGAATCTATTGCAATAATGCATGGATGCTGATATGAAGCATATATTTCATCTACTGTTTTTTCTAAGTTTATAGCTGAAACTGTATTATCTAAAGTTCCATATATTTTTATATTGTTATATACATTTTTAAAGGCATCTTTTAGTTTTTCTCCTACTAATGGTCCATAACTATCTCCTATAATTTTGTCACTGCCTACACATAAAAATATATAATCTGAAAATGGAATATCTACCTTTAAGTTATATAATATGCTACTAAATTCATTAACAAAGTTATTATATTTATCATTTTGCGAAAGCACTTTTACCACCTCTTACTTTTTCATTATTATGCAAGGTAGCCCAGTCCTATTCCTCTTTGTTTGGTGTAATAATTATATTAATGTTTTCATTTTTGTTGTATTTTTTAATAATATCTTCTGAAAAGCTTGCTACTTCATTTGTTAATATTATTGTATCTCTATTTTTTCCGTATTAGTTCACGAATTACATCATCTGTTTTTTCTAGGTCTTCAATTTCATTAACATCAAAACCCATATTTTTAAAAAAGCGAAAACTATTATTGTCACTTTTTGACTTTATCCAAGAAATACTCATATTTTCATCACCTAAATTTAGGTTGCCTTTTTTTAGAAAATTTATGCGAAAAGTGACTCAATTTATACTTAGTACAAATCAAGCCACTTTTCTTATGCTACTTTTATTCCTGTATCAATTATTTCTTGAACAAAAGGATTTCCTTCTTCAAAGTCTTTTTCTTTTATTGGGTGTGGTTCTATTCTTAAATCTATATTTTGTGTCAACATCATGAGTTCCACCATTAAATCAAAAACATTATTATCACTATTAATTATAACCGCTATATCTATATCACTATCTTTATGATTGGTTCCTTTTGCATAAGAACCAAATAAATATACTTCTTTAATATTATAATGTTTAGATATTTCTTTAATATATTTTTCTATACTTTTTAATATCTCTATATCAATATCTGTTTTAGCCATGTTCTAACCTCCTCTATATTTTTTATTTGTTCAGTTGTATATTCTTTTGTACATCTTTCATAAAACTCGTTTTTGTAATCTTCATATCTTGCACTAATATTAAATGAATTACATGTCATTAAAATTTTTATTTTTCTTTCGTCTACTTCAAGATTGCACCTTTGGGCTAATATAATTAAATTATGAATTTTAGGTGGATATGGGTTATCTTCATTTACTTTAGCATATACTGCCTTTAATAATTTTTCAATTGTTAAATGTCATATAAATAAAGCCCATGTATATTGTTGTGTTTCAAAATTCCTTTTCATTGATTCATAATCCCTATCTGAACTTTCAATCCAATATTTTATTAAGTCTATATGATTCATATAATTTCCTCGCTTTCAATCTATTACTATTATAACATGAAATTCAATCTTTTAGTAAATTTTTAGAAAATTTATGCGAAAAGTTGGTTATTACATATTAATAACCAACTTACTAAATTTTGATTTTATATAGTTTTCTAGTTTTTCCATAAATTCAGATGAACCTATTTCTTTTTTTGCTACCATATCTAGCCCTTTTTCCCAACTTGCTGTTAACTTTGGGTTTAACATGTCTGGCATTGAATTTGCTACTACCTGATATATTATTTCTCCATAGTTTGTTGGGGTAATTATTTGTGTTTTTGTGTTTATTTCTATATATTTTATCTTTTCTAGTTTTTTTATTATTTCTGCTCTTGTAGCACTTGTTCCAATTCCTGCTCCTTTTATTTGTTCTCTTAAAGCTTCATCTTCTATTAATTTTCCTGCGTTTTCCATGGCTAATATAATTGAACCTGAATTGTACCTTGTAGGTGGACTTGTTTCAGAATCTTTTGTTTCAAAATTTACTACTTCTATTTTTTCATTCTTTTTTAATGTATTTAAAATATCAAGATTATTCTCTGTTTCTTGGCTGCCCTCTTCATTGTTATTTTTTTCATCCTCATTTTTGTTTTCCACATTTTTCGGTTTTAAAATTTCTAAATAGCCTTGTTTTACACATACCTTTCCACTTGTGTTAAAAACTTCGTTTTCTATATTTATTGTAACAGATATTTTGTTAAACTCTGCTGGTGGATAAAAGATTGCTAAAAAGCGTTTTACAATTACTTTATATACTTTTTTATGAAGTTCTGGTAGTGCCTCATAGTTTTCATACCCTTGCCCTGTTGGTGTAATTGCATAGTGGTCTGTTATTTTACTGTCATTTACATATTTTGTTTTTAATAGATTTGTAGAATATTTTTCTTCTACCATCTTTTTTATATATCCCTGTACTTCCTCATCTTTAAACCCTTTTGCAATTCCATTTAAGTTTTTCGAAATTTCTTTTGCTACTGCTGTAGATAGCACTCTTGCATCAGTTCTTGGATATGTTACTAATTTTTTTTCATATAAATTTTGAATTACCTCTAATGTTTCATCTGGCTTTATTTTAAATTTTTTTGTACATTCATTTTGGATTTCTGCTAAATTAAATAATAGTGGTGCATTTTCTTTTTGTTTTGATTTTTTTACTTCTGTAATAACCGCTTCTTTTCCCATAAGAGAAGTAATAAATTCTTTTGCATCTTCTTCTTTTTTAAACCCAGTTTCATTATATAGTTTCGGTGAATTGTTCATTATTGATTTTTCATTTACTTTCCATTCTGCCTTAAATGATGCATCTTTACTTCCAAATTCACCTATTATTTTATAGTATTTTGTTTTTACAAAGTTTCTAATTTCTCTTTCTCTTTCTACAATCATTCCTAATACACATGTCATAACACGTCCTACAGAAATCGATGCTCTTTCTAAGTTTGCTTCTTTTGCCACTCTTCTTCCATAAATAATTGATAATAATCTTGAAAAGTTTATACCTATTAAATAGTCTTCTTTTGCACGTAAATAAGCAGAATCTGATAAACTATCGTATTCTGATAAATCTTTTGCCTCTTTAATTCCTCTTATAATTTCTTCTTCTGTTTGTGAATCTATCCAAACGCGTTTCATTTTAGCTTTTGGGTTTGGTTTTGCCATCATAAAAACTAGCCTTTGTATGTATTCTCCTTCTCTTCCTGAGTCTCCTGCATTGTATATTTCTTCTACATCTTCTCTTTTTAATAAGCTTTCTACAATAGCAAATTGCTTTTCTACGGCTGGTATTATTTCATATTTCCATTCTTCTGGAATGAATGGTAATGTTTCTAACCTCCATTGTTTTAGCTTTTCATCATATTTTTCTGGATAACTCATAGTAACTAAATGACCTACACACCATGTAATAATCCATTCATCAGATTCTATATATCCATTTTTTCTGGTTGTATTAATTTTTAAGGCTTTTGCAAATTCCATTGCTACAGATGGCTTTTCTGTTATTAGTAATTTTTTTGGCATATCTCTAACATCCTCTTTTCTATATTCTTAGGAAAGTCATCCACGTTAGTGGTGAGTTTCCTTAGAAGATGGTTATGGAAGAATTAGATTTTCTTATGTGGCTTTGCCACTTAGAAAATTTTATTCTTGCTTTTTATTCTTTCATCTATGTAAGTATTTGCTATTTTTATTATTTTTTCCATTTGCTCTTTTGTATCATCACAAATACAAAGTGGTTTCATTGTTCTTTCAATATAGTTATTTTCTTTAATAATTTTTAAGCCTGTTATGAAATTGTAGTCAAAAATAAAAGAAATTATATTAATATAGCTATCAATATCACGGTTAAATTCATCTCTACTTACTTGTTCATATTTTTCGAATTTTTCCATAAGTTTAGGGCTAACAGTTTGTTTTGACATTTCTTTATAATCATATAATACATTTTTACATAGTTCAATATCAAGCGCAAACCTTGCAAATATATCTGTTTTATCTGCATCTCGTACTATTTTACATTGTAATAGTGTTTCACCATCTAATCCTTCTTCTATTTTAAATTTATTATGATTTTTTACTGCTTTATATATAATGTCATCATATTTTGTATCTTCTATAAATCTTCTAATTTCTCCATCTTCAAATAGGATTTTTACTCCTAAATCTGCATGGTCTATGCTATCTATATCACGAAATGTATTGTATATTCGTACTTGCTCAAACCTTCCAATATCGTGTAATAAGGAAATTAACTGTGCTAGTAGTTTCTGCTCTTCATTTAAATTTAAATCTTCTGCAATCTTTTTTGCTACTTCTACAGTTCTATATGTGTGCTTTATTTTTAACTCTATTTTTCCATTTGTTATATCATATGGTTTAACATATTCACTAAATGCAATCTCTGCCTTTTTAATATCTATCATAATATCACCCTTAACATTATATTATAAAGTAATTATTTATTCAAGAAAAATAAGGTTGAATTTGGTTACAATTTGACATAGGGCACAGTGGTGTCATGTCTCATGGGTATTCCCACAAACGATGCCCCTACATTTGATTCTTTATTAAAAATATTATTCGCAGGGCACAGTGGTGTCATGTCTCATGGGTATTCCCGCAAACGGTGCCCCTACAACCGCGCAAGCATAAAAATTGTCTTTTTAACGAAAAATATTCCAAATTATAAAAATTTATGATTAAATAGAACTAATTATGGAGGAGAATAAAAATGGATAATATACTGAGATATAAAGGGTATTGGGCTAAAATTCAATATAGTGAGGCTGATAATTGCTTTTGGGGAGAAATAGAAGGTATTAGAGATTCTATTACTTTTGAAGGAACAACAGTAGATGAATTAAGAAAAGATTTTGAAGAAGCAATTGACAGTTATATTGAACATTGCAAAATATATAAAATAAAAGCTCAAAAACAATCATATCAAATGTAGGGGCACCGTTTGCGGGAATACCCGTGCGACATGACACCACTGTGCCCTAGTATTGTATAAAATTATCATCTTCTTTCCAATTCAAAGGATTATTTATTATATATTCACTTATTGCATAAAATTCTTTTTCGTTTCTTATAATATGTTCATAATAATTACGTTGCCAATATATTTTTTCTTTAGAAGAAACTCTACCTTTAAAATATCTTATTATATTCCCTACTATTTTTTTATTTTCTTCTTTCAATTCTAATATAAAATGTATGTGATTAGGCATTATCTGATAAATATTTATATTACAATATTTAAATCTATCATTTATTTTTAATAATTCATTTTTTGTAGTTTCTCCCATTTTATTTAGTATCATCCTATTATCTAATATTTTTCCTAATAAGCATTCTTTATTATAAATACATATTGTTATAAAATACATTCCTTCTTTTGCATAATTATATTCTTTTAATCTAATAGAATGTCTTTTATGAATATTTGGATCATATGGCATATATACCTCTTTTCTGGGCACAGTGGTGTCATGTCTCACGGGTATTTTCACAAACGATGCCCCTACATTTTTCAATTTTCTTTACTGGAAAATTTTTGCGAATTAAAAATCTTATATTCTGTTATCACCTAAAGTTGCCTTTTGAAGTTTTCTTAATTAAAACATACTTTTATTGATATTGCAAGATTTTTCACATGCTTTTTTTCTTTTTTCTCTTCCTTTTCCTACATTTTTGTTATATAATAGTGCCAATATTTATATAAAGATGAAAGGGATTGATTTTATGGCTTATAATTTTAAAGAAGTAGAAGAAAAATGGCAAAAGTATTGGGATGATAATAAGACTTTTAAGACAGATGTATGGGATTTTTCAAAACCTAAATTTTATGCTCTTGATATGTTCCCATATCCTTCAGGACAAGGCTTACATGTTGGTCACCCAGAGGGTTATACTGCAACTGATATTGTTTCTAGAATGAAAAGAATGCAAGGGTACAATGTTCTTCACCCTATGGGCTGGGATGCATTTGGCCTTCCTGCTGAACAATATGCAATAAAAACTGGTAAACATCCTTCTCGGATTTACTTTAGCTAATATTGAGACATTTAAAAAACAATTAAAAATGCTTGGTTTTTCTTTTGATTGGGATAGAGAAGTTTCAACTGCTGACCCAAATTACTATAAATGGACTCAGTGGATTTTTAAGAAATTATATGAAGATGGACTTGCAAGATTAATTGAAATGCCAGTTAACTGGTGTGAAGAATTAGGTACTGTTCTTGCTAATGATGAAGTAATTAATGGTAAAAGTGAACGTGGTGGTTTCCCTGTTGTTCGTAAAAATATGAAACAATGGGTATTAGATATTCCAAAATATGCAGAACAGTTACTAGAAGGTTTAGATAAACTTGATTGGCCAGAATCCACAAAAGAAATACAAAGAAATTGGATTGGTAAATCTACTGGTGCAGAAGTTATATTTAAAATCTCTGGTTCAAATAATACATTTACTGTATTTACAACCAGACCAGATACTTTATTTGGTGCAACATATTGTGTTCTTGCTCCTGAGCATGAATTAATCCAATCAATTACTACACCTGAAAGAAAAGAACAAATAGATGAATATATTAAACTTGCAGCAACTAAATCTGACCTTGAAAGAACAGAACTAAACAAAGATAAAACTGGTGTATTTACTGGAAGTTATGCAATTAACCCTGTTAATGGTAAACAAATTCCAATTTGGATTTCAGATTATGTTCTTAACACATATGGAACAGGAGCTATAATGGCTGTTCCTGCACATGACTCAAGAGATTACGAATTTGCTACTAAATTTAGATTAGATATTATCCCTGTATTAGAAGGTGGAGATGTTACAAAAGAAGCTTTTGAAGGTGATGGTATTCATATTAATTCTGATTTCTTAGATGGATTAAATAAAGAAGATGCTATTAATAAAATTATTAATTGGCTAGAAGAAAAACATATTGGTACTAAAAAAGTAAATTATAAATTAAGAGAGTGGATTTTTGCAAGACAACGTTATTGGGGTGAACCAATTCCAATTGTTCATTTTGACGATGATATGATTGTATTAAATGATGAAGATTTACCTTTAGTATTGCCAGAGCTTGAAGATTATAGCCCATCTAAAACAGGGGCTTCTCCACTAGATAGAGCTTCTGACTGGGTAAATATTACAATAGATAATAAACACGGTAAAAGAGAAACTTCTACTATGCCAGGCTCTGCTGGTTCTAGTTGGTATTTCTTACGCTATATTGACCCTAGAAATGATAATGAAATTGCAGATAAAGAATTAATGAAACATTGGATGCCAGTTGACCTATATATGGGTGGACCTGAACATGCAGTAGGACATTTACTTTATTCTAGATTTTGGAACCAATATTTATATAATAAAGGAATTGTTTCTCATAAAGAACCTTTTTATAAACTTCGTCATCAAGGTATGATTTTAGGTTCAAATGGTGAAAAGATGAGTAAATCTAAGGGTAATGTTGTTAATCCAGATGATATGGTTAAAAACTATGGTGCTGATGCATTAAGAATATATGAAATGTTTATGGGTCCAATTGATGCTGCAAAACCATGGGATCCAAATGGAATTGAAGGTTCAAAAAAATTTGTTGACCGTGTTTGGAGATTATTTGTAGAATTAGATAAAATTAAAGAACAAGATAACACTGAATTAGATTATGTTTATAATTTTACTGTTAAAAAAGTAACAAAAGATTATGAAAATATGGACTTTAATACTGCAATTAGTCAAATGATGATTTTCATTAATGAGTGTTATAAGGTAAATGTTGTTCCTAAAAAATATGCTCTTGGATTTTTACAATTACTAAATCCAGTAGCACCACATATAACCGAGGAACTGTGGCATTTACTTGGAAATGAAAATACAATAGCTTACTCTACATGGCCAACATATGATGAGGCAAAAACTGTAGAAAATACTTTTAATCTTCCAATTCAAGTAAATGGAAAGTTAAGAGCAAATGTAGATGTTGCTTTAAATCTTCCAGAAGAAGAAATGAAAGAAATTGCACATGAAAAAGTTGCTTCTTATTTGGAAGGTAAAGAGATTGTAAAAGAAATTTATGTAAAAAATAAGATTTATAATATAGTAGTGAAATAGTAATATAAAAGAATAATATATTTAATTTTAAAAACGAGTTCGACCTGTTAGCCAAAGGCGTCATATTTCTTTTTCTGGGAGTATAGTGTGTTTCAAGTTTTGTTAAAACCAATTACGCTTAAACGCCTTGGAGAACGCAGTTTTTAAAATTAATATATTATTATTCTTTTGTTGTTGTATATAACTAACAGGGCACAGTGGTGTCACGTCTAACTGGTATTCCCACAAACGGTGCCCCTACATTTTTAACTTAAAATAGAGTATTTTCCTAGTATACAAAAAATGATACAAATCCAAAATTTGTATCATTTTTTAGTATTATTTAAGCGTTTTCTACTGGATAAACACTTACTTTCTTTTTATCTCTACCTAGTCTTTCAAATTTAACAGTTCCATCCACTAATGCGTATAAAGTATCATCACTACCTTTTCCTACATTTGTTCCTGGATGTATATGAGTTCCTCTTTGTCTCATTAATATATTTCCTGCTAATACAAATTGACCATCAGCACGTTTTACACCAAGACGTTTTGACTCACTGTCTCTTCCGTTCTTAACACTACCTTGACCTTTCTTATGAGCCATGCTTTCTCACTCCTTCCATAGCTTTTATGTTTATTTTACCTTTTAAAATTTCAATTTTTAAGCTTCTACTTTTGCATCTGTAGCTTCTTCTTTGTCTGCTGATTTTTTTGCAGCAGGTTTTTTAATGCTTGTAATTTCAACCTTTGTATATGGTTGTCTGTGTCCTTGTTTTCTCTTATAGTTTTTCTTTGCTTTATATTTGAAAACAATTATTTTTTTAGCTTTTCCGTGTGCTACTACTTTTCCTTCTACTTTAAAACCTTTTACATAAGGATTTCCAATTTCGATTTTTTCTCCATCAGATACTAAAACAACTTTGTCAAAAGTTACTTTTTTTCCTTCTTCAGCATCTAGTTTTTCGAAAAATACAATATCACCTTCAGCTACTTTGTATTGTTTCCCACAGCTTTCAATTATTGCGTACATTCTATGTACACCTCCCTTTTTTGTATACTCGCTAATCCCAAACTTTAGGTAGTTAAATTTAATTAACCTTTGTGAACCTTAATTAAGCGGATTACAGATAAGTATTGTATCATAAACATTTGCATTTGTCAAATTTTCTTTGCCTTTTTTGTAGTCCTTTTTCTTGTGGTTTTCTTTTTCTCTTCTATATCTGGTTTTTCTTCTGGTTCTTCCCACTTTTCTCCTAATTTGGGTTTGTTCCATGATATATAATCACATGATTTTGGATTGTTTTCACAAATATAATAATTTCTTTTTTTCTTTGTTTTACGAATTTGTACTTTTGCTCCACATTTTGGGCATGGAACATCTATAGTTTCTACAAATGGTTTTGCATTTTTACATTCAGGATACCCTGGACATGCTAAAAATTTACCATATTTACCGTATTTAATTACCATCATTTTACCACATTTTTCACATGGTACGTCTGATACTTCTTCTACTAATTCTACATGTTCTAATTCTTTTTCTACTTTTTCTACTACTTTTTCAAATGGTGTATAGAATTTTCTTATAGTATCTTTCCATGGTTTAGTTCCTTCTGCAATTTGGTCAAATTCATTTTCCATTTTTGCTGTAAATTCTACATTTATAACATCTCTAAAATTCTCTATTAATAAATTATTTACAATCTTTCCTAAATCTGTTGGAACTAACTGTTTTTGTACTTTTTCAATATATCTTCTTTCTAAAATAGTTGTAATTGTTGGTGAATAAGTACTAGGTCTTCCTATTCCCTTTTCTTCTAATGCTTTTACTAAACTTGCTTCTGTATACCTTGCAGGTGGCTCTGTAAAACTCTGTTTAGATTCTAGTTTTTGTTTTATAACTTCCTGCTTTTCCACTAAATCTGGTAGGCTCGTGTTGTTTTCCTCTTCTTTTTCATCATTTCCTTCTACATATAAAACCATAAAACCCTTAAACTTTAAATTTTGGCCACTGGCTTTAAATATATATTCATTTGCACTAATTGTTGCATTTATTGTGTCAAAAATCGCAGAAGACATCTGGCTTGCAATAAAACGGTTATATATTAGCTTATATAACTTATATTGGTCATTTGTTAATGAATCCTTTATTTCATCTGGTGCAATTTCTACATATGTTGGACGAATTGCTTCATGGGCATCTTGTGCATCTTTTCCAGTTTTATAGTATCTATTATCATAATATTTTTCACCATATGTTTTTATTATTTGTTCTTTTGCAGCTGACCTTGCTACTTCTGAAATTCTAGTTGAGTCTGTTCTCATATAAGTAATTAAACCTACTGTTCCTTTTTCTGGAATTTTTACTCCTTCATATAATCCCTGTGCTACACTCATTGTTTTCTTTAATGTAAATCCTAGTTTTCTTGATGCTTCCTGTTGCATTGTACTTGTTGTAAATGGAGGTGCTGGTGTACGTTTTCTTTCTCCTTTTTTTAGTTCGTTAACTATATATTTTGCACTTTTAATGTTTTTTAATATTTCATCTACTTCTTCTTTTGCATGAAGTTCTTGTTTTTTATTATTTTTTCCATAAAATTTTGCTTCAAAAGCCTTTTTAGACTTTTCGTCTAATAAATGTGCATATATATTCCAGTACTCCTCTGGAACGAATTTTTCAATTTCTTCTTCTCTATCTACAATTAGTTTTACAGCAACAGATTGTACTCTACCTGCAGATAGCCCACGTCTTACTTTTTTCCACAATACAGGGCTAATTTTGTATCCTACAATTCTATCTAAAACTCTTCTTGCTTGTTGTGCATCTGTTAAGTTCATATCTATTTTTCTTGGATTTTTAATTGCTTCAGAAACTGCACCTTTTGTAATTTCATTAAAAGTAACTCTAATATCTGCTGTTTCATCAATTTGTAAAATATGTGCTAAATGCCATGCTATTGCTTCTCCTTCACGGTCAGGGTCAGTTGCAAGGTATACTTTTTTAGCTTGCGCTGCTTCTTTTTTTAATGTTTTAATTAAATCACCTTTTCCACGAATGTTAATATATTGTGGGTCAAAATCATGCTCTATATCTATTCCCATTTTAGATTTTGGTAAATCTCTAATATGCCCCATAGAAGCTAGAACTTTTACGTTTCCTCCTATGAATTTTTTAATTGTATTTGCTTTTGCAGGTGATTCCACAATTATTAATTTATCTGCCATTGGTCTCTCCTTCCCTTTTTGTTCTTTATTATTTTAATATCATAGTCTATATTATCTCTTTTTGCAATAGTTTTATGAAAAAATATACCAAAAAAGTTACTAGATAATGGTCCCTTAAGAAAAAATCTTCGAAGACATTGATATACGGCATGCGTAGGGGCGACTAGTAGTCGCCCGAGAACTCTGAACTATACCCCAAAAGGTAGACTTTTTAAAAATAAAAATGTATACTAAAAAAG
>CAQDYY010000013.1 GCA_948777935.1 uncultured Clostridia bacterium
GTGCCGACAATACTTGTGGGTTACCCCGTTGGTAAGATAGGTTATCGCCAGGTTTTTTTTATTTATTTTAAAATCGATACATTAGAAGTTTTAGATAAACCTTTAATGTATCGATTTTGTTTACTTTTATGTTTTTATATGATATAATTTGTTATCATATACTGAAAGGAAAGTAAAATGGTTGATTATTATAAAATTTTAAATTTAAGTATGCAGAAAAAAGAAGGAAAAATAACAGATGAATTAGTAAAAGAATATTATGATAAAGCGATGAAAAGAGTAAAAGAATATAATAATTTTTTTGATGATGAAATTTTAAATGATGCATATATGGCTCTTGCAAATGAAAATGCTAGAAAGCATTATGATGAATTAATGATTATGCTAGAAACACATAAGCAAACGAAAAAAGCACAAAGACAAGGAAAAATAAGCAACTTAAAATCTGCAATGCAAAATATGGCTAAAACTCCAGATACAGAAGAAATATTACATCAAATAAAAGAGAAAGCCAAAAAAAGTCATCCAATACAAAAGCCAGAAGAATTTCAAAGATAAAATAGAGGGAGTTTGAAAATAATGAGTAAAGTAATGTGGAAATCTGGAACATTTCTTTATCCAATACCAGCAGTTATGGTGTCTTGTGGAACAATGGAGAAATCTAATATTATAACAGTTGCATGGACAGGCATATTAAACACAAATCCAGCAATGGTATATATTAGTGTTAGACCTACTAGATATTCATATAACTTAATAAAAGAGCAAGGCGAATTTGTTATAAATCTTACAACAGAAAAATTAGCATATGCAACCGATTGGTGTCGGAGTAAAATCAGGAAAAGATGTAGACAAATTTGAAAGTATGCATTTAACAAAAGAAAAAGCAAACTTTGTTAGATGTCCATTAATAAAAGAAAGTCCTGTATCTGTAGAATGTAAGGTAAAAGAAATAAAAGAATTTGGAAGCCATCACATGTTTATTGCAGAAGTGCTATGTATTAATGCAGACGATAAATACGTAAATGAAAAAGGTGCATTTGATATTGGTAAATGTAATTTAATTACATATGCAAATGGAGGATACTATAATTTAAACAAAAAGATTGGAAAATTTGGGTTTTCAGTAGAAAAGAAAAAAAATGCAAAAAAGTCAAGGAAAAAATGAGGTTTTTCTTGACTTTTTTATGTGTATGTGATATAGTATTTTAGCATATTGTTTAAAACATATGCTCACATCGTTTAAAAAGGAAGCTAAAAGATTACGGAGGTGTATTTAAATGGCTGCAAAAGGACCAAGAGAACATATAACATTAGAATGTACAGAATGTAAAAGAAGAAACTATGTAACTTCAAAAAATAAAAGAAACAATACAGACAGATTAGAGATTGTAAAGTATTGTAAATTCTGTAAAACACGTACAACACATAAAGAAACAAAATAGACAAGGCTATTTTTAGGAGGAATAAAATGGCGAAAGTAGAAAAAGAAAAAAAAGAAAAGAAACATTTTTTTAAAGATTTCAAAGCAGAACTTAAAAAAGTTATTTGGCCAACACCAAAGCAGGTAATAAATAATACTACTGCAGTTATTACAATTGTGCTAATTACAGCATTAATTGTATTTGTGTTAGACTTAACTTTTGAAACATTAAATACACATGGAGTAGATAAACTAAAAGGCATTGTTAGTAAAGATGGAGGCAATGTGGTAGAAAATGTAGTAGATAACACTACAGATTCTAATACAATAGATACAAATACTACAGAAGAAAACACTGTTTCAAAAACTTAAAAAAGTTGTTTAAATAAGGAGGCTTTTAACAATATGTCTCAAGAAGAAAATACAGAAGCTAGATGGTATGTTGTACATACTTATTCTGGATATGAAAATAAAGTAAAAACAGACCTTGAAAAAACAATTAAAAATAGAGAACTTGAAGAATATTTCTTTGAAATTATTGTTCCAATGGAAGAACAAATTGAAATTAAAGATGGAAAAAGAAAAACTAATTTAAAAAAGGTTTTTCCAGGTTATGTTTTAATAAAAATGATTGTAACAGAAGAAACATGGTATATAGTAAGAAATACAAGAGGGGTAACAGGATTTGTTGGTTCAGGGTCAGATCCAATTCCACTTACAGATGAAGAAATACGCAATATGGGATTTGACGAAACACCAATAGAGGTAGATTATGATGTTAATGATTCTGTTAAAGTAATTAATGGACCACTTATTGATTTTATTGGTGTTGTTCAGGAAATTAACAAAGAAAAACACAAAGTAAAAGTGCTAATATCTATGTTTGGAAGAGAGACACCAGTTGATTTGGAGTTCTCTCAACTCCAAAAAGTCTAGTTAAACAAATGAAAAACGTCGTCTAACTGCGTTAGTCATCGCAAAAAAATCCTCGGCGTACCAGTGTACGCCTGCGGTTTTTTAGCTCGACTGCCTTGTTATACTCGTTTTTGATTTGTTTAGAAAATTATATATTGTTTTAAATTTTAATAATATAAAAGTTCGATTTGAAGGTAGGTGAAAAAGATGGCAGAGAAAGAGATTTCAAATGTAATTAAATTACAAATTGAAGCAGGAAAAGCAACTCCAGCTCCACCAGTAGGACCAGCTTTAGGTTCAAGTGGTGTTAATATTATGCAATTTGTAAAAGAATTTAATGATAGAACAGCAAACCAACCAGGAATGATTATACCAGTTGTAATTACAGTTTATAAAGATAAATCTTTTGAATTTATTACAAAAGTTCCACCAGTTGCTGTATTAATTAAAAAAGCATTAAAAATTGAAAAAGGTTCTGGAAAACCAAATAAAGATAAAGTTGCAAAAATAACAAAGGAACAAGTAAAACAAATTGCAGAAACAAAAATGGAAGATTTAAATGCTGCATCAATAGAAGCAGCTATGAGTATGGTGGCAGGGACAGCGCGTAGTATGGGTGTTGTCGTTACTGACTAGAAAATTAAATGAAAAACGTCGTCTAACTGCGTTAGTCATCACATAAAAAATCCTCGACGTACCAACGTACGCCTCCGGTTTTTTAGTTCGACTGCCTTGTTATACTCGTTTTTGATTTAATTTTCAGAAGCCATAGTATTAAAAGATAGTACTACTCGCTTTTGATTAAAATTTTAGAAGTTAAAAGTTTAAGTAGAGAAAAACAATACTTGCTTTTGATTAAAAGTTAAATAAAAATAGTGGGAGAATAGAAATATTCGTTATTACCAAAGGAGGATTAAAATGAAACATGGAAAAAGATATGAAGAAGCTGCAAAATTAGTAGATTCTTCAAAAATGTATGAACCAAAGGAAGCTTTAGAATTAGTAGAAAAGTTTCCAAAAACAAAGTTTGATGAAACAGTTGAATTACATGTTAAATTAGGAGTAGATTCAAAACATGCAGACCAACAAGTTAGAGGTACAGTAGTACTTCCAAATGGAACTGGTAAAACATTAAGAGTTTTAGTATTTGCAAAAGGTGATAAGGCAAAAGAAGCTGAAGCAGCTGGAGCAGATTTTGTTGGAGCAGAAGAGTTAATTCCTAAAATTGAAAAGGAAAATTGGTTTGAATATGACGTTATTGTTGCAACACCAGATATGATGGGTGTTGTAGGAAGACTAGGTAAGGTATTAGGACCAAAAGGATTAATGCCAAACCCTAAATCTGGAACAGTAACTATGGATGTTACAAAAGCAATTGCTGAAATCAAATCTGGTAAAGTAGAATATCGTTTAGATAAAACAAACATTATTCACTTAGGATTTGGAAAAGTATCATTTGGTGCAGAAAAATTACTACAAAACTATGAAACAGTAATTGAAGCTATTATAAAAGCAAAACCAGCTGCAGCAAAAGGTCAATATATTAGAAGTGTTGCTATAACAACAACTATGGGACCAAGCGTATATATAAATCAAAAATAGGTTTAGATAATTTATATAATAAAATATAGCCAAAGACAGTAGGCAATATTGTAAGTCCTACCGAGGTATAAAAATGATCGGATTAAACGACTTTATTATGCCTTGCAAAGGCTATATAAAGTCGTTTTATTAAATTTCTAATATAAAAAATTTTAGAGGAGGTGAAACTAAATGGCAAATGAAAAGATTATTAAACAAAAAGCAGAAGAAGTAAAAGCATTAGCTAGTGAGATTAAAGAAGCAAAACTAGTACTTTTAACAGATTACAGAGGAATTAATGTTACAGATGTAACAAGTTTAAGAAGCACTTTAAGAAAAACAAATTCTGATTATAAAGTAATCAAAAACAATATTACAAGAAGAGCATTAGCAGAATGTGGATTAGAAGGTTTAGATGAGGCATTACTTGGACCAACAGCAGTTATTATAGGAAAAGAAGATTACCTAGAACCTGCAAAAGCAATTTATGAATTTACAAAAAAGAATGATTTTTATAAAATTAAAGGCGGAATTGTAGAGGGAAAAGTAATGACAGCTGAAGAAATAATTACTTTAGCAAAACTTCCATCAAGAGAAACATTACTATCTATGCTTGCTGGAGCTTTACTTGGAAATATTTCAAAACTTGCAGTTGCACTTGAACAAGTTAGATTGCAAAAAGAAAACGCTTAATATAAAACTAATGAAAAGCTTCGTCTTACGTTGTTAATTTTAATTAAAAAATCCTCGACGTACCAACCGTATGCCTTCGGTATTTTTAATTAAAATTGCCTAGTAATACTCGCTTTTGATTAGTTTTGATAGCCAAAAAATATTAATTAGAGTGGTGAACTTATATCACTAAAATATAAAATAAAAAAGAAGTACATATTATGTTAGTTAAATCTAATATCTAACCTCTAATATCTAGCTTCTAATATAGGAGGATTAAAAATGAATAAAGAAGAAATGATTGAAGAAATCAAAAAAATGACAGTAGTAGAATTAGCTGATTTAGTAAAAGCAATAGAAGAAGAATTTGGAGTATCTGCAGTAGCAGCAGCGGCACCAGCAGCTGGAGGAGCAGCAGCAGGAGCTGCAGCAGAAGAAAAATCTTCATTTGATGTAGTATTAAAAGATGCAGGAGCAAACAAAATCCAAGTTATCAAAGTAGTTAGAGATGCAACAGGATTAGGATTAAAAGAAGCTAAAGAATTAGTTGATGGAGCTCCAAAAACAGTTAAAGAAGGAGTAGCTAAAGAAGAAGCTGAAGAATTAAAAGCTAAATTTACAGAAGCTGGAGCAGTTGTAGAACTTGCTTAATTTAATATAGAAAATGGAAAAGCAATGAAATTTGATTTCATTGCTTTTTTAAATATGCTAGTATTTCTTCGTCTGATATATTTAGCACTTTAATAATTTTTTTTAAAGTTTTAACAGTAGTGTTTTCTTCATTATATTCTAAACGCTGCATATGTCGCCAACTAATATCTAATTTTTCAGCAAGTTCTTCTTGCGTCAAACCATTTTTAATTCTGTTTTCACGTATCATAATAACCTCCATTAGACTAATATATTCTACCAGACAATTATGTCATATAGATATATGCAAAAACATGACAAAAATGTCGTTAAATCATTGACAAAAGTATATGCAATTTATATAATAATTATGACAAAAATGTCATAAAAGGAGGAAACGAAAGAAAATGAAAAATCAAAATAATACTATAAAGACCTACCCTATACATGTAGGGGCACCGTTTGCTGGGAATACCCGTGAGACAGGCACCACTGTGCCCAATAAAAGAAAATTTACCCAAAACGGTATTACTCTAATTGCTCTTGTAATCACAATAATCATTTTATTAATTTTAGCAGGAATAGTACTAAACCTAACACTAGGAGAACATGGAATATTAAAAAGAGCAAGCAAAGCAGGAGAACAATATAAGATAAGTGAAATATTAGAAAAGCTAGAACTAGAAAAAGTAGATCTATATGCAAGAAAAAATGGAGAAGTACCAAGTTTACAAGAATATATAAATCACTTAATAAATAAAGGAATAATAACAAGTGCAGATGTAACAGATATAGATGATAATAATAAAAACATAGTAGTAGAAGGGCATTTATTTTTGGTAGAAAAAGAAGCTAGTGGAAATATAAAAATAACATACCAAGGAAAGCCAGATAATACACCAAGAATAGCAAATTTGCAGGTAACAGGAACAACAATAGATAGTATAAGTGTAAAGGTAGTAGCATCAAATGCAGATGGAGCAAGCTATAAATATAGTATAAAAAATATAACTTTAGGAGAAACAGAATTTACAGAAGTAACAACATTAAATACAAACGAATATACATTTACCGGGTTAACAATAAATAATGAATATATAATACAAGTAGAGCTAATAACAGAAGAAGTAGTAGACACAAAAGAAACAGAAGCAATAAAACTGGAAGCTCCACCGCCACCTCCACCAACAGCAGGAGTAGGAGCAGATGTGCACGAAGCACATGAAATACCATATACATGGGAAGAATTAAATGAACTTGCAAAAGTAATATCAAATAATTATGGAGAAGAAGAAGGACAAATAAACAACGATACAGCAGAAGTAAATGTAAGTATAAATGGAAAAGCAGATACCTTAGGAATAGGAGACTGGACAACAGTAAATGGGTATCAAGTACGAATATTAGGCTTTAACCATGATGAATTAACAGATAAAACTGTATATGGAGGAACAAACACTTATGCAGGAATAAGCTTTGAGTTCATTAATTCATTGTTTAGTAAAATCATATATGGCAGTTATACTGAAGATGGATGGGGTACTTCTACATTGAGAAATACATTAAATAATACAAAGATTGAGGAATTAGAAAATAAAGAATATGTAAAGAAAGTAAATAAGCAATATATTGCAAAGTATAAGGATGCTAGTAGTGTTACTACTGCTCAAGACAAGCTGTGGCTATTGTCATTTGCGGAAATTTTCTTTTGTTTGGATGAAGGTGCAATAGACTCAGGAGTAGTAGCAAAAGATGGTGTTCAATACAAATTATATAAAAATATTGGAGCTTCACCTTCTATAGCGAATTTGAAACTAATTAAATCAGGAGAAATGGATAGTTGTTGGTGGCTAAGAACCCTTCACACTAAGTACAAGGGGGCATATTGTTTAATTACTGGTTCGGGTATACTAGGATATAATGGGTGTAATGTAAAATATAATGTTATACCAGGTTTTGCTATATAGGGAAATAACAAAATTATATAAAGAAAAATCTTTATTGTATAAACACGCAATAAAGGTTTTTGCATTTGCGACTATTTGGTCAAAAAGTATTGCTTTTTTTAAAAATAAATAATAAAATGAATACACTATCAATATAAATGTAAAAGATAAACTTTGGAGGAAAAAGTATGGTTATATTATTAGATGCAATGGGCGGAGATAATGCACCAGATGCAACTATAAAAGGAGCAGTAAAAGCGATTAATGATATTAAAGCAGAAGTTATGCTAATTGGAAATAAAGATGTTATTAATAGCAAAATAAAAGAATTTTACGGTAAAAGCGATATAAAAGAAATATCAGATAGATTAAGTATTTATCACACATTAGAAACAATTGAAATGTGTGATATTCCAACACAAGCAATAAAACATAAAAAAGACTCTTCTATGGTAGTTGGATTTAATCTATTAAAAGAAGGAAAAGGCGATGTTTTTATATCTGCTGGAAATAGTGGAGCATTATTAACAGGAGCAACTCTTTTAGTAGGAAGAATTAAAGGAATAGATAGACCAGCACTTGCTGGAATACTTCCTGCATATAAAGGCAAATTAATGCTAATGGATTGTGGTTCTAATACAAATTGTAAACCAATAAATCTTTTACAATTTGCACAAATGGCTACAATATACAATAGAAATACATTTGGAATTGAACATCCAACAGTAGGGCTTTTAAATATAGGTACAGAAGAAACAAAAGGAAATGACTTAGTGAAAGAAAGCTATAAACTATTAAAAGAAAAAGCAGAAGAACTAAACTTAAACTTTGTAGGAAATGTAGAAGGAAGAGATGCTTTTTCAGGTAAATTAGATATATTAGTAGCAGATGGATATACAGGAAATGTATTTTTAAAAACAGTAGAAGGTGTTGGAAAATTAGTAAAAAGGACCTTAACAGAAAACATAAAGAAAAATATATTTACTAAGTTAGGAGCACTTCCTGCAATGGGTTCTATAAAAGGTCTTTCAAAAGCAATGGACTACAAAGAATATGGTGGAGCATTATTTTTAGGAGTAAAAAAGCCAGTAGTAAAAGCACATGGAAGTAGTGATGCAAAACTATTTGAGTTTACTATAAAGCAAGCAGAAAAGTTTGTAGAAAATAAAGCAGTAGATAAAATGATAGAACATTTTGAAAAAAAAGAAAATTTATAAAAAGTATTGACATTTATAAAAACATATATTATTGTGTATGTGATAAATCTTTATACAAAATTGGGAGGAGGTGAACTTTTAAAGATGAGTTCAGAAGAAATTTTTGATAAAGTAAAAGAAATTATAGTAGAACAATTAGGTGTAGCTGAAAACACAGTTACAATGGAAGCTTCATTTATAGATGATTTAGGTGCAGATTCACTTGATATAGTTGAATTAATTATGGCATTAGAAGAAGAATTCGATTTAGAAATTCCAGATGGTGATGCAGAAAAAATCGTTTCTGTAAGTGATGTTGTTGACTACATAAAAGAAAATGTATAGAAAAAGAAGGGTTAAACCTTTCTTTTTTCTATACTGTTGGAATTTTCACCCAGTGGGTGAAAAGCTCCTTACAGTATAGATATGGGAATTGCTAGAATTACTAAGCGGTTTCTACCGCATAGAAATTCTTAAATTCGTTTTTTATGTATTGTATTATAATAGACAATATAGAAAAGTTAAAAATTAACTTTTCATAGGTAATAGTATATAAATATTGAAAAAGAATCTCGGAGCCATAGGTGGGGACCAATAGGAACCGTCAAAATGCGTAAGCATTTTGTACAGTTCCATTGGGGAATGGCGACGGTTTTTCAATATTTATATACTATTACCTATGAAGTAAAGATAAATTATAATAAGGAGGTGAGGAAGATGGGATTAGAAAAATTTGAAAAAACAATAGGGTATTCATTTAAAAACAATGAATTATTAAAAAATGCACTTACACATACTTCATATGCAAATGAAAGAGGAATAGTAAGTAATGAAAAACTAGAATTTCTAGGAGATGCTATTTTAGAATTTGTAACAAGTGAATATCTGTATGAAAACTATAAACACCTAAAAGAAGGAGAAATGACTAAAGTTAGAGCAAGCGTTGTATGTGAAGAAAGTCTATATAAAATAGCTATGAAGCTTAATTTTAGTGATTTCTTATATCTAGGAAAAAGTGAAAGAGCAAATCGGTGGCAATAAAAGACCAGCAATTTTAGCAGATAGTGTAGAAGCAGTTATTGCAGCAATGTATTTAGATGGTGGGCTAGAACCAGTAAAACAATTCATTTTAAACAATTTGAAAGAATCTATTGAACTTGCAAGTAAAAATGTAGGTCTAAAAGATTACAAAACAGTGTTACAAGAGAAATTACAAATACATGGAGACGTGAACATCGAATATAAAATAATAGGAGAAACTGGTCCAGACCATGATAAACACTTTATAGCACAAGTAAAATATAATGGAAAAGTATTAGCTAACCGGAGAAGGACATTCAAAAAAGAATGCTGAAATGGAAGCTGCAAAAGTTGCATTAGAGAAATTATAAATAAAGAAGTAGAGAACTAAAAGCTTAGTAAGCAAAACATAATAGAATAAAAAGTTTTTAAAGGAGGATGACATGAAAAAACAAAAACAATATATTATTCCAATATTTGTACCACATTTAGGATGCCCAAATGATTGCATATTTTGTAACCAAAAATCAATCAGTGGAGCTGGAAAACAAGTAACAAAAGATGAAGTAAAAAAGATAGTAGACGAATATCTATCAAGTTTTAAAGAAGAAAACGCTATAAAAGAAATTGCCTTTTTTGGGGGAAGTTTTACAGGAATAGATGTAAGTGTTCAAGAAGAACTACTAAGTGCTGCATATGAATATGTACAAAACGGACAAATTGACAGTATTAGAATATCAACAAGACCAGATTACATAGATAAAGATATACTAAAAAGATTAAAAAAATATAAAGTAAAAACTATTGAATTAGGTGTACAATCTACAAATGATTATATACTAAAAAGAGCAGAAAGAGGGCATACTTTTAATGATGTAAAAAAAGCTTCAAAATTAATAAGATTTCATGGCTTCAAACTAGGACATCAAATGATGGTAGGGCTTCCAGAAAGCACAAAACTAGATGAGTTAAATACAGCAAAAGACCTAATAAAACTAAAACCAAAAATGGTAAGAATTTATCCAGTTTTAGTAATTAAAAATACAAAACTACAAAAAGAATATGAAGAAGGTTCATATGAGCCAATAACAATAAACCAAGCAGTAGAAAGATGTAAAGACTTAGTATATTTATTTAATAAAAGTAAGGTAGAAGTAATAAGGATAGGGCTTCAAAATACAGATATCATATCTGAGCCAAATAGTAATATGAGTGATGTTGTAGCAGGACCATTCCATCCAGCATTTGGACAACTTGTAGAAGATAGCATTTGGTATGATAGTATTGTAGATAAAATAAAAAAAGTAAATGTAAAAGTAAAAAAAGTAGAAGTAAGAGTAAACCCACAAGATGAAAACAGTGTAATTGGACACAAAAGAGAAAACATAAATAAATTAAAAGAACTATATGAAGTAGAAGTAAAAGTAACAAAAGATGAAAATATAAAAATAGGAAAATCAGAAATAACAATATTAGAAACATTTACAGATTTTAAAGAAGACGAAAAAATAACAAAATAAAGAAAAGTATAAAAACACCTATATTTGTAAACAATACAAATATAGGTGTTTTTTGATTGTAGGGGCATCGTTTGTGGGAATACCCATAAGACATGACACCACTGTGCCCTTTATTTTTTTAAGGAGAAAATATGGAATTAAAAAAGAAAAGAACAATATTAAGAATAAGAAAATATCTTTTTCAGAGCTTACAAATTATAATAGGAACATTTTTAATGGCAGTAGCAGTATCATTATTTTTACTTCCAAACCAATTATCATCTGGAGGATTTACAGGTATTGCTACAATATTATATTACTTACTTAAATTACCAATGGGAATTAGCATTATTGCACTTAATATACCAATATTTATATTATCATTCATAAAAAAAGGAAAAAGTTTTGTTATAAAAGGAGCAATGGGAACAGTATTTTTATCTATATTTATAGATTTATTAGACAAATATCCTGTACTAACTACAGATAGATTTTTAGCATGTATTTATGGTGGTATAATTATGGGACTTCGGAACATCAGTAATACTAAAAGCCAATGCGTCAACTGGCGGAAGTGATATGCTTGCATATGTAATAAGAGAATACAAACCAAATTACAGAACAGGAAATCTAATTGTTATGATAGATGTGGTAATAATCACACTAAATGCAATATTCTTTAAAAAGATAGAAGTAGGACTATATTCAGCAATTACAATTTATTTAATGGGAAAAATAATAGATATTGTATTTGAAGGAATTAACTTTACAAAACTAATTTATATAGTATCAGATAAATATTTAGATATATCAAAAGAAATTATGGAAGAAATAGAAAGAGGAATTACAGGGCTATATGCAAAAGGAATGTATACAGATGAAGAAAAAATGATGCTATTTTGCGTTGCATCTAGAAACCAAGCAATGAGAATAAAACAAATAAGTAAAAAAATAGATCCACATTCTTTTGTAATAATTTCAAATGCAAGAGAAGCATATGGACTAGGATTTAAAAGAGAATAAAATTTAAAAATATATTGACAATGTAAATAAAATTTGTTACAATGCATATAATATACAAAGAAAGGAAGTATGCTTTATGGCACAAACAAATGTCAATATACGAATGGACGAAGAATTAAAAAAGCAATTTGATAAGTTTTGCTCAGATATAGGTATGACAATGACAACGGCAATTTGTGTGTTTGCAAAAAAAGCTGTAAAAGAACAAAAAATACCATTTGAAATAACAGCTGATCCTTTTTATAGCACTGCCAATATAAAAAGATTAGAAAAAGCAATATCTGATTTAGATAATGGAAAAGGTTCAAAACATGAACTAATTGAGGTAAAAGATGAATAAAAATCTTAAAATCATTTTTTCAAAAGTATATTAAATCAATTTTTTTTAAAATTCTAAAAATATTCAAAAAAGAAAAATTAAATACAATTATAGGATAATGCTATTTAAGTAATATATTATTAGAACCCCCAGTCCACTTCGTGGACAGCCCCCTTAAATAAAGGGGCCATTACTCTGCAATATTTAGACTAGTATAGTTATTTTGAAGAGTAGAGAAAAGCCTCCTTTACTTAAGGGAGGTGTCAAGGCGTAGCCTTGACGGAGGGTTCTTATAGAATTTTTAACATAATGGAGTTTTAAATACCATTATTTAGTAACAAAAATACATAGTAAATAACAATATTAAGATTGATATGTTATTATAATTATGCTAAAATTAATATGTAAAAATTAAATAAAGGAATGAAAATTAAAATGAAAGAACAAATATATTCTATAGAAAATGCAAATTTTTATCCAAGCCATATATTTGATTGTGGACAATGCTTTAGATGGAAAAAGCAAGCAGATGAAGAATATATAGGCGTTTTTGGAAATAATGTATTAAATGTAAAAAGAGAAGAAAACAAAATTATATTTAAAGGAATTTGTGATGGTGATATAAAACAAATTGTAGACCATTATTTTGACATGCAAACAGACTACGACCAAATAAAAGATGTATTAAGGAAAAAAGACCAATATCTAGCTACTAGCATAGAATATGGCAAAGGAATTCGTATATTAAACCAAGATTTATGGGAAATGATTATTTCTTTTATTATATCTGCTAATAACAATATTCCAAGAATCCAAAAAATCATTGATAACGTATCAAAAGAATATGGAAATAAAATAATTTGGAATAATACTACATATTATACTTTTCCGGAACCAAACAGCTTAAAACAAGCAAGCGTAGAAGATTTAAGAAAGCTAGGATTAGGTTTTAGAGATAAATACATATACGAAACAACTAAAAGAATTTGTAATGGAGATATAGACTTAGATAAATTAAGAGAAATTGAAGATACAAACGAGATTAAGAAAATATTAGAAAGTATGCCACGGAATAGGTCCAAAAGTTGCAGACTGTATTATACTATTCGGTATGCATAGATTTAACGTATTTCCAGTAGATGTATGGGTAAGACGTGTAATGAATGAACTTTATATAAAAAATGAAGATGAAACAAAAGTAAAAAGACAAGAAATTGAAAACTTTGCAAATAAAACATATGGAGATTTAGCAGGGATGGCACAACAATATTTATTCTATTGGAAAAGAGAAACAGCATAAAACTTATAAAAGGAGGGAAGCTCATGGGGTTACGATTAATTTATGGTAGAGCAGGAAGTGGAAAAAGTGAATTTTGTTTTAAAGAAATAAAAGATAAAATTAAAGATGAAAATAAGATATACATGATTACACCAGAGCAATTCTCCTATATGCAAGAAAGAAAATTATTAGATATACTTGATGAAAATGCAGTAATAAATGCAGAAATATTAACATTTGCAAGAATGGCATATCGTATATTTTTAGAAGAACGGAAACACTAAAAAAAGCCTATCAAAATCTGGAAAAGCAATGCTTATATCATATATATTACAAGAACAAAAAAAGAACTTGACCTTTTTAAGTAGGTCAGATGAAAACGTTGAAATAGTTACAGGTCAAATAAAAGAATTAAAAAAACACATGATAACAAAAGAAATGCTAGAAGACGTAATTTCAAAAACAGACAATCAATATAGAAAAGCAAAATTAGAAGACATAGCAATTTTATATGAAAATTATCAAGAAAAAATACAAAAATCATACATAGATGAAGATGATGTTTTAACAATATTATCAGAACAATTAGAAAAAAGCGATTTATTTAAAGACAGCATAATTTATATAGACGAATTTTCAGGTTTTACAAAACAAGAATATGAAATAATAAGAAAACTATTACAAAAAGTAAAAGAAGTAAATATAACTATTTGTAGTGATAATATAGAAGCAACAAGCGACTTAAACGATATATTTTATACAAACAAAAAAACAGCAAATAAATTAATAGAAATAGCAAAACAAGAAAAAGTGGATATTAAAGAACATGCACTAGAAGAAAAACTACCACGTTTTCACAATAAAGAACTATTAACATTAGAGAAAAACATGTATAAAGATGAACTAGTAAAATATGAAAAAGAAACTAAAAATATAGAGTTATTTCTAGCTAAAAATCCATTTTCAGAAGTAGAACAAGTAGCAAATACAATTACCAAACTTGTAGCAAATGAGAACTATAGGTATAGAGACATATCTGTTATTACAAAAAATATAGACCAATATGCAAGCCTAATTTCTGCAATATTTGCAAGATACAATATACCTGTATTTATAGACCAAAAAAAGGAATTTAGCCAAAATATATTAGTAAAATACATATTAGCATTTATAGAAATACTAGCAAAAAATTGGTCATATGAAGCTGTTTTTAACTTCCTAAAAACAGGATTAAACTCTTTTTCCAATGAAGAGATTTTTTTGTTAGAAAACTACTGTGTTTCTTATGGAATTAAAGGAAGTAAATGGTATAAAGAAGATTGGAAAATTGCAAAAAGTGATGAGGAATTAGAAAAATTAAATGAAATTAGAAGAAAAATTGTAGAGCCATTATTAGAATTTAAAAACGAACTAAATAGAACTAAAACAGCAAAAGATATAGGAATGGCTTTATATCAATTTTTAGATCAGAACGAAATATATGAAAAATTACAACAAAAAGCAGAAAATTTAAGAAAAGTAGGAAATATAGAACTTAGTAATATTTATGAAACTACATGGGATGCAGTAATAGATATAATAGAGGAACTAGCAGTAGTACTACCAGATGAGGTTATTTCATTTGAAGAATACACAAAACTTTTAAAAATAGGCTTAGGAACAAGTGGCTTAGGAACAATTCCCGCAAGTGTAGACCAAGTTATGATTGCAGATGTGGAAAGAAGTAGAACACATAAAGTAAAAACTGCATTTATTATAGGAGCAAATGATGGAATATATCCATCTATACATAAAGAAGAGGGGTTTTTAAATGATAGTGATAGAGAATATTTAAAAGCCCAAAATATAGAACTTGCAAAAGACACAAAAGAGCAGTTATATGAAGAAAACTTTAATATATATAAAGCATTTACCATACCAGAAGAAAAACTATATATATCTTATGTTTCATCAGATAACGAAGGAAAAACCTTAAGACCATCTGTATTAATATCTAAGTTAAACAGGATATATCCAAACTTAACTAAAAAAAGTGATATAACAGCAAAAGAAAGTATTATTACAACAAAAGAAGCGACTTTTTATGAATTACTAAGTAATATTCGAGATTTTGAAGACGGAAAAAAAATAGATGATATATGGTTTAAAATATATAAGATTTATGCGAGCGATAATGAATATAAAGAAAAATTAGAACAAGCGCTAAAAGGATTATTCTATAATAACGAGCCAGAAAAAATTGAAAAAGAAAATATACAAAACTTATATGGAAATGAGCTTAAAACAAGCATATCAAGGCTAGAACAATATAAACGTTGTGCGTTTTCGTTTTATTTAAAATATGGTTTAGGCTTAAACGAAAAAAGCCTATTTGAAGTAAAAAGTATAGATACAGGAAACTTTATGCATGATGTAATAGATGAGTTTTTTGAGCAAGTACTTCGGAAGAAAATTGAAGCTAAAACAAATGACAGAAGATGAAATTAATGAAATAATAAAAAGCATTATAAACGAGAAATTGACTAACAATAGAAATTATATTTTAGGAGCAACTAAAAAATATCAAGTTCTAACCAAAAGACTAGAAAAGCTAATTTTACAAGCAATGAAATATATTATAGAAACTATTACTAATAGTGATTTTGACATAATAGGAAATGAAGTGGAATTTAACAAAAATAAAGAATATCCACCAATTATAATTCCATTAGAAGATGGGAAAAAGGTAGAAATAATAGGAAAAATTGACCGTATCGATTTAGCAAAAGGAAAAGATGGAAATTATATAAGAATAATAGATTATAAATCTTCTGTAAAAAATATTGATTTAAATGAAGTTGTAGCAGGCTTACAAATTCAATTATTAACATATTTAGATGCAGTAACAAAAAAAGAAGATTTAATTCCAGCAGGAGTGCTATATTTTAATGTAATTGACACAATTGTTAAATCAGATAAAAATAAAACAGATGAAGAGATTGAGCAAGAAATAAAAAAGCAATTTAAAATGCAAGGGCTTATTCTAGCAGATGTAAATGTAGTAAGAATGATGGATAAAACATTAGAAAAAGGAGCATCTAGTGTAGTGCCTGCATACTTAGACCAAAACGAAAATATAAGTGAAGCAAGGTCATCTGTAGTTACCAAAGAAGAATTTAAGAATTTGCAAAAACATATAGATAAGGTAATAAAAGAAATTGCAAAAGAAATTTATTCTGGCGAAATTGGAATAAGACCATATTACAATGTAAAAAAGAAAAAATCACCATGTGATTATTGTGAATATAAATCAATATGCAATTTTGACCCAAACCGTAATTCATATTACTATATTCCAAATAAGAGTAAAGAGGAAATTTTGGAAGAGATAAGTAATAAGGAAAAAAAATACATTTATTGACAAATAAAAAATGTATTAGTATAATCCATTATATGAGGAGATTAACTAATGAAAAAACTTGGAAAACAAACAAAAGCACTAATTGTATGTGAAATAGTAATGATGATATCAAGAATGTTCTTAGATACTTTTTTAGTTGCATATTTTTTTCAATTAACAAACCAAAATGTTACTATCATATCTATTTATTATATATTAGCACATGGGATAACAGCTCTTATATTTTGGCTTGGTGGAGATGTTATAAAAACTAAAAATAAAACTAAGGTTTACCAAGTAGGTATGTTTTTAAATTGTATATATGTACTTGTAATAGGTATATTAGGTGAAAAATGTAAAGATTTTTACGTTTTATTAGGAATTCTTTATGGTATTTCACAGGGAGTATATTGGTTAGGAGGACATGCTTTTAGATCATTATTAATTCCATTTGAAGATACAAAAAATTATATTTCTATTACATCTATACTTAATCAAATAGTTAAAATAACAGTTCCAATTTTAATAGGAACATCAATAGAATTAACTTCATTCAAAGAAGTTGCTATAGCCATTTTTATATTAACGATTATACAAATTATTGCCTCTAAAAAACTAATTCAAGAAGAAGACAAATCTGTGGGATTTAATTTATTACATTATATGAAAAAGTTAAACGAATTAGGCTTAAAAGCACAAGGAATAAAAAGACAATATAAAATAGCTTTCTTTGAAGGTATTAATTCATCATTAATGAAAACTTTAATTACTATTGTTATAATAATGGCATTTCATACATCATTTAACTTAGGAGCATTAACAACTGTATTTTCTATTTTAACAATAATAGCAAACATGATTTATAAAAAAAATTACAAAGAAAAACATTCAAAAGCATATATTATAATATGTACAGTGTTTCCTATCTTAAGTGTAATAGGACTTTTAGTAGAAATTAATGTAGTAACTGTTATTTTATATAATATTGTAAATGCTATATTTATAGCTATCTTAGAGAATATTAGAGATACGAAGAGATATAATTGCGTTAATAAAGAAGAATTAGAGGGATATAAAATAGAACATCAATCTATGTATGAGATTTGTTTAGGATTAGGAAGAGTAGTAGCATATACTGTATTATTAATAGTAGGATTATTAAATGATATTATTTGGTTTAAGCTATTACTATTTATGGTAACATTGTGCTATATTCCAAGTTCGATTAATTTATATAAAAGTAACCAAAAAGAAGAAATAAAAAAATCATAAATATATTGACAATATGCAAATATTAGAATATAATATAAATATAAAAGAGAAAAAGGTTTACACCTTTTCCTCAGGGTTGTTGGAATTGAAGTTTTGATTTTGCGGTCTAACTTCAATTCTTTTTCTATTTATATGTATACAGACACTATAACCGAACAAGTCCAATTAAAGATACTGTAATACCAATAGAAAGAACCACTAATGAAATGCCAATACAAATCTCCATGGGCTCACCTCCTTAAAATAGCATATTTAGCATTACAAATTAGTAATGCTAATGTATACCATCATAAAGTCTTGGTGAGAATTCCAACAACAAAACAAATGTATCACACAACATACAAAAAGTCAATACTATTTTACAAAAAAACAATGATAAAAACTGATTGACATTAGTTAAAAACCATAATAAAATAATAACAAATAAGGAGGCTATAAAAGCTTATGCAAGATTTATCAAACGAAAATATTATTCATGTTAAGAAAGATAACATAGAATACATACAATTTCGAAAATTATTAGAATATCCAGAAATAGTGCAGTGCTATACCCTAAGTACATACGGTTTTGATATTGCAGGAAATGATACATATGAGAAAAAAAGAGAAATACTGTATTCTAATTTTGAAAAACTTGCTAAAGCATTAGAAATACAAACAAATACAATAATAAGACCATATCAAACACATACAAATATTGTAGAAGCAATAGATAACAATTGGTATGAAAACCATGAAAGAAAAATATGTATTTTCCCAAAAGAATTAACAAATGTGGATGGGCTTGTAACAAATGTACCCAATATAACGTTTTCTTTAGGGTTTGCAGATTGTACACCATTATATTTATATGACCCAGTAAAAAAAGTAATTCGGAAATATACATTCTGGTTGGAAAGGAACATTAACACGAATTGGAGAAGTTGCAGTAAAAAAGATGATAGATAAGTATAACTGTAACCCAACAGATATAATTTGTTGTATAGGTCCATGTATTAAAAAATGTCATTTTGAAGTTGAAGAGGATGTAGCAAAACTATTTAAAGATGAATTTTGCGATATGGATATTAATGAAATAATCACTAAAACAAATGAAAATAAATATGTTATAGATACAACTAAAATAAATGAAAACATGATGAAGCAAATGGGCTTAAAAGAGGAAAACATTATAGATAGCGGAATATGTACAGTATGTAAAGAACAATATATGCATTCATATAGAGTGCGAAAAGAAGAAGCAGGAAGAAATACAGCTATATTAGGAATAAGGGGGAAATAGAATGCGTTATCCAGAAAGTTTAAAAATAGGAGATACAATTGGAATTTGTGCACCATCTGGTGGAATTGTGGAACCAGAAAAGATAAGAAAATTAGAGACTGCAATTAAGAATTTAGGAAACATGGGATATAAGGTAATTGAAACTAAAAGTGTTAGAAAAGATATAAAAGGAAGAAGTGCCAGTGCAAAAGTAAGAGCAGAAGAATTTATGGAGTTATTAGAAAATGATGAAGTAAAATTAATTATATATGCAACAGGAGGAGATTTCCTAATGGAAATGCTAGATGAATTGGATTTTAACAGATTAAAGCAAATAAAGCCAAAATGGACATTAGGTTTTTCAGATATTACAACAATAAGTTTTCCACTAAATACTATTTGTGATATGCCAAGTATATATTGTGAATCTATTAAAGATTATGCAATGAAACCACTTTACAGAAATTTGAGTGATGCTTTAAAAATAGCTTCAGGAGAAGAAGTAATACAAAACTCATTTGAAAAGCATTGTGATGGAAAAGAGGACAACTTAGATTATACATACAATTTAACTTTAGAAACAAAATGGAAGAATATAAATAGAGAAAATACAGTAATTATGCAAGGAAGAGGAATGGGAGGTTGCTTAGACTGTATTGATACACTAATTGGAACAAAATTTGATAAAGTAAAAGAATATATTGAGAAGTACAAAAATGATGGAATAGTATGGTTTTTAGAATGCTATGAAATGAACACACCACAATTTCAAAGGATATTATGGAAAATGAAAAATGCAGGATATTTTGAATATTGTAATGGAATTATATTTGGAAGGCCATATATAATGAGAGAAGATTATGAACTAAAATTTGATGAGGCATGTTTAGATGCTTTAGAAAACTTAAATATACCAATAATTACAGAAGCAGATATAGGTCATGTACCACCACAACTTGCAATGGTAAATGGTGGGGTTTTAAAAATTACATCAGAAAATGGAAAAGGGATAGTAGAAACGTTATTTAGATAAAGGAATGATTATATGTTTGAAACATGGGAAGAATTAGAAAAATCTATTATAGGTTGTAAAAAATGCAAATTATGTACAGGAAGAACTAATATAGTATTTGGAACAGGAAACAAAGAAGCAGACCTTATGTTTATAGGAGAAGGACCAGGAGCAGACGAAGATAGAGAAGGGGAGCCATTTGTAGGAAGAGCAGGAAAACTTATGAATATGGCATTCAATGGTATTGGAATTAATAGAGAAGAGGTATATATTGCAAATATAGTAAAATGTAGACCACCTTCAAATCGTAACCCAGAAGCAGATGAGGCAAATGCATGCATAGATTATTTACGAAATCAAGTAATGCTAGTAAAGCCAAAAGTTATAGTATTATTAGGAAGTGTTGCATTAAAAAATATTTTAGGAAATGAATATGGTATAACTGCATCAAGAGGAAATTGGTTAGAAAGAAAAGGGATACTATATATGCCAACATGGCATCCAGCCGCTCTTCTTAGAGATGAGAATAAAAAAATAGAGTTTTGGAAAGATTTAAAACAAGTAAAAGAGAAAATGGAAAATATTATATAATACATATTGACAATATGAAAAAGTTAAAGTATAATTAAATATATAAAAGAGAAAAAGGCTTACGCCTCTTCCTCTGTGGTGTTGGAATTGAAGTTTGTTTTTGTAGGTCGGACTTCAATTCTTTTATTATGTATGCAGATACTATAACCGAACAAGTCCGATTAAAGATACTGTAATACCAATAGAAAGAACCACTAATGAAATGCCAACACATAACTCCATGGGCTCACCTCCTTAAAATAGCATATTTAGCATTACAAATTAGTAATGCTAATGTATACCATCATAAAGTCTTGGTGAGAATTCCAACAACAAAAATAATTTACCACAATACATACAAAAAGTCAACAATATTTTACAAAAAAACAAATAGATAACCGTAAATTTGCAAAATATAACATAAAGTGGTATAATATATGTAGTCAAAAAACAAAGCACTAAAAATCCCAATGAGATAGTAATATAAAATCGAAGTTGGGTAGAAAAGGAGAGAACATTATGACCGTAGAAGAACATTTTGAGAAAATGCAAAAAGAGTGTGACAGATTGAACAATCCGGAAAGCATGTTGGCACGATGCTTCTTTGATGAAGCAAGAGAAGCGTATGAGAAACTGGATGACAGGCAGAAAGCCAATATCCATGTGGATCCCAATACAGGGATGATGGCAACCAGTGGTGATCCTGAGAAAGCAATAGCATGTTGGCTGGAAGTTTAGCAGTAAGATTTAAGTAATTAGTGTTCTTTTAAGAAAGCTCCATTTAGGGGCTTTCTTAAATTATAGAAAAGTATGCTGATTTAGGTTAAAATACATTCTACATAGGAAAGGTAATCTAAAGGGCAGAAAGTTTAAAGATGCTCCTTTTAGTAGTAATTTTTCTAAAAGTAAAATATAAAATTAAGAAAATCGCTTGTTCAAGATAAATTTTGCACAGTATGTAATAAAAATTTGTAGGCCCCTCTCACAGGTGTGTGAGATTCTCCCACAAATTTTTAAAACATACGTATACAAAATTTACTTTCAATACGCTTCTTTCTAATTTTATATTTTACTTTTTTAGAAAAATTGTATTTGTGTTTATAAATTAAAAATAGTAGAGTAAAGGCCCCTTTACTTAAGGGGGCTGTCACCGATAGGTGACTGGGGGTTCTTAAAAAACATTTAGAAGAACCCTCCGTCAGTGCTTCGCACTGCCAGCCACTGCATAAGATATCTGTAATGCTCACTAACGTTCGCTAACAGCTATCTTAACCTCTATTGTTAAAGGAAGTTTCTTGTATGCCTTCGCAGTTTTATTGCATTGTATAGCCTAAATTGCAACAAACAGACAGATTATAAATTTGCAAAAGATAACATAAAATGGTATAATATAGATAGTCGAAAAACAAAGCACCAAAAGCCCCAATACGATAGTAGTATAAAATCAAAATTGGGCAGAAAAGGAGAGAACATTATGGAAGAAGTAGTATTGGAATTAGTAGCAATAAGGGAAGTAGAAAAGGAAGCAGTAAAGAAAGCAGTAAGGAAAGCAGTAAGGAAACCTTCCAAAAGAATGCGACCAATTGCGCCCGAAGATAATTTTGAGGACGTGATAGAATGTCTACTTGCTGAAGCTGAAAGTTTAAGTAAATAGTGTTCTATTAAGAAAGCTCCATTTAGGAGCTTTCTTAGTTATCGTTTAGACTACCAAAATGAATGATTGTTCAAAATAATTGACTTTCTTTTTGGTTAATAATAAAATAATATAAGTAAATTATATATGGAGAAGAAAGATGGAATTTAGTAAAGAAGAAATAATTAAAAAAGCAAATCATTGTTTAGGGTGTAAAGTAAAAATGTGTAAAAAAGGTTGCCCTTTAGGAAATGATATTACAGAAATGATAGCATATGTTAAACAAGAAGAATATGAACAAGCATATTATAAACTATGTGAAACAACAGTATTATCTCCTATATGTGGTAGAATTTGTCCTCATAAAAGCCAATGTGAAGGAAGTTGTGTAAGAGGCATAAAAGGAGAATCTGTAAATATAGGCAATTTAGAAGCATATATAGGTGATTTAAGCATTAAAAATGAATACAAAATACCTATGTATACAAATGAAAAAAAAGATAAAAAGATTGCAGTAATAGGAGGAGGACCAGCAGGTTTAACATTAGCTGCAAATCTTGTAAGACACGGATATCCAGTTACAATTTATGAGAAATATAATAAACTACGGTGGAATTTTAAGGCATGGAATACCAGAGTTTAGATTAGATAGATATATTTTAGATAAGCAAATAGAAAAAATACTAAGTTTAGGAATAGAAGTAAAATATGGTGTATCGCTAGGAAAAGACTATTTGTTAGAAGATTTAGAAAAAGAATATGATGCAATATTTCTAGCATTTGGGGCAAATATTTCTTCAAAAATGGGAATACAAGGAGAAGATTTAGAAGGTGTGTATGGAGGAAATGAATTATTAGAAAACAATACACATCCAGATTATACAAATAAAAAAGTAGCAGTTATTGGTGGAGGAAATGTTGCCATGGATACTGCAAGAACAATAAAAAGAAGAGGTGCAGAAGAGGTAACAGTTATCTATAGAAGAGCTGAAAAGCAAATGCCAGCAGAACAAAAAGAAATAGAAGATGCAAAGAAAGAAGGAGTTAAATTTCTATTTCAAACAAATATTGTAAAAGTATTAGGAGATAAAAAAGTAGAAAAAATAGAATGTATTAAAACAGAACTTATAAAAAAAGAAGGAGAAACAAGGGAAGTACCAGTAGATATTATAGGAAGTAATTACGAAATGCCTATGGATTATGTAGTAATGGCAGTAGGATCTAAAGTAGAAGAAAAACTTGTAAAATCTTTAGGCGTAGACCTAACACCAAAAGGAAATATAAAAATAGATGAAAACTATATGACATCAAAAAATAAAGTATTTGCAGGAGGAGACTTAAGTGGAACTAAAGCAACTGTAGCGTGGGCAAGCCGTTCTGGAAGAGATGCATCTGTTAAAATAATGGAATTTTTAGAGAGATAATTAAAAGCACACTAATTTGAGTTGAAAGCGTAGGGGCACCGTTTGTGGGAATACCTAAGAGACATGACACCACTGTGCCCTTTTTGATATAATAGGAAATTACCCTATTTTAAGTTAAAGATGTAGGGGCGAGCATTGCTTGTCCGTGTGGCGTGAACTATACCCCAAAAGGTAGACTTTTTAAAAATAAAAATGTATACTAAAA
>CAQDYY010000014.1 GCA_948777935.1 uncultured Clostridia bacterium
ATGTACTTTTTGTTCTTCTGTGTCTACCCATAGTTTTTGCGCTGTGATGCTTATTACTATTTTTTCTAATGTAATGCTTCCGTCTCCTTCTGGGAATATAATATTTCCCTCTTCATCTACACTAAAATGATGCTCTCCTTCATCTGGTTTGTAGCCTGTTGGTACCTCTTCTACTTTATATATATAATCTCCTGGTTCTACTCCTGGGAATGTTACTTCACCATTTTCCCCTGTTGTTCCTTTTATTGGTTGTCCTTCTTCATCTAATAGTTCATTTCCTTCTCCATCATATATACCTATTATTACTTCTGGTATTCCTACTCCTATTACTATATTTCCTGATTTTATTCTATCATTATATATTATTCCATTAGCATTTTCTCCAAATATTACTTCTGCATTACTATTTATTGTCACATCATATTTTGTATTATCTAGTACATATCCTGTTGGTGCTTCTATTTCTTTATATTTATAGTTTCCTTCTTCTACATTTTTAAATGTTACTTTTCCTTCTTCATTTGTTATTCCTTGTTTTAATAATGTAGTTCCATCACTATTATATAGCCCTATTGTTGCTCCTGGTAGTGGTATAGTTGTTCCTGTTTTGTACTTTGTTATTGTTAAATTTGCTATTGCTTTTCCATTTTCATTTTTGTATACTATTTTTCCATCTTCTTTTATTTCAAATCCGTAAGTGTTATCGTCTCCATCTATTTTGTATTTGTATTCTCCTTGTTCTAAACCACTAAATGTACCATTTCCATTTCCGTCTGTTATTATTGTTACAGGATCTCCGTCTTCATTATATATTCTATTTCCATCTTTATCATATAAATGTATTCCTACTCCTTCTCCTCTTCCTGTGCTTATTATTACATCTTTTTTTATTCCATTTAATGCATATTCATCATATATTGTTCCATGGTCTTCACTTAAATATGTTACTACATAATCTTCGCTTATTTCTACTTCATACATTTTGTTATTTACTTTATATCCATATGGTGCTCTTAATTCTCTATATTGATATTTTCCTGCTGGTACATTTTTAAATACTGCATATCCTGCACTGTTTGTTATAGCTCTTCTATGGTTTCCATTTGTATCTAGTACTTTATTTCCTTGTTCATCATATAGTCCTATTTCTGCTCCTGGTAGTCTTCCTTTCCATACATCTGTCTTTTTTCTTATTATTAAAGTTCCTCGTGTTAGTGTATTATATATTATTCCATCATTATAATAGTATGTTATTGTTTCATCTTGGTTTACACTAAATCTATAGTTTGATGTATTTAAATCATACCCTTCTGGTGCTTCTGTTTCTTTATAATAATAGTTTCCTACTTCTAGACCCTCAAATATTACTTGTCCATTTTCATTTGTTGTTTTTATTATATGATTTCCTTCTTCATCTCTTATTGCAATGTTTCTTGAATCATATAATCCTATTTTCGCATCCATTAATGGTTCTTTTGTTTCTGTATCTTGTTTTGTTATAGCTACATTAACTCTTATTTTTTCATTTTCTATTTTTCCTTCGTTTTCTTCTACATATGTGATTGTTCCATCTGGTAATAATATTAATGTATATTCTTGTTCATTTGTTTTATATCCTGTTTTTGTTGTTGTTTGTTTATACTTATATGTTCCTGGGTTTATTTTGCTAAATCTTACTTTTCCTTCTGAATCTGTTACTGCTTTAATCGCTTTTCCATCTAATCCCATTATTTCATTTCCTTGTTGATCATATAACTGTATTGTTAATCCTTGTAGTCCTAATCTTGTTTCATTATCTATACTTTGTAGCTCTATTACTAATGGTTCTGTTTCTATTTGTAGGGTTACCTCTTCATTTGTTTCTACATCTACTGCAATTCCCTCTTCTGTCATTTTAAATGAATATACATTTTTATCTTCCACATAACCTGATGGTGTTACTATTTCTTCTACTGTATATGTTCCTACTTCTAGGTCTTTTATCCAGAATATTCCTTTTGAATTTGTTCCTCCTTCTCTTACTACTTCTCCCGCGCTATTTTTTACTTGGTATCTTCCATCTGTTAATTTTAACCCATCTGTTCCTTTTCTTGTTAAGCCTACTCTTGTTTCATAATCTACTTCATCTCTTGTTACTTCTTCTGGTAAGCCAAAACATCTTAAATAAGCTAAGCTTCCTCCATCTGGCTCTATTGCCCATGTATTTTCAAAATCCCATGCTTCATATGCATCTTGATATAGAAGCTCTTGCACTCCTTTAGCTGTACCACCTGCACTCTCTTCACATCCTGTTAGCTTTGGTGAATAATATGAATTTGTGACTTTTGTATATTGATCATTATATAGTCTATTACCTATTAGTCCTCCTATTGTTCCTCCTGTTACTTCTATTTTTCCTATTGCATAGCTATTTTGTATGTTTTGTGTGTAGTTATAATTATCATTAGCTAATCCTATTAATGCTCCTACTGTTGCTGTATCTCCTTTTATTGTTGATGTAGAATATGTATCCTTTACTGTTACTTTACGTTGTATTTTCCCTATTAATCCACCTGCTGCTCCTCCATTTAATACTGTTATATCGTTTGTAGAATAAGATTTTTGTATTGTTATTAACACATCTCCTCTTGCTGATCCTGCTATTCCTCCTACTGTCGTTCCTGTTACTGAGCCATTATTTTTCAATTCTGTTATGCTTGATGATACTTGTCCAACTATTCCTCCTGCTATATGTGTTCCTATCACTGTTCCATTATTTTCTGCTTTTGTTATTGTTTTAGCTTGTCCAGCTATTCCTCCTACATTATCTCCGTTGTATTCTTCCATTGTTTGTTACTTCTGTCATTGTACTTGCTCTTCCTGCTATTCCTCCTACATAGCCTAATCCCGTTCCTGTTCCTATTATTGTACCATAATTTTCTGCTTTTGTTATTGTTCCTCCTTCTCCTGATATTCCTCCTACTAATGAAGATCCTGTTACTGTTCCATTGTTTATTGCTTCTGTTATTGTTCCTCCTTCAACATATCCTACTATTCCTCCTACTCTAGCTCCTGTTATGTCTCCATTGTTTTGTACACTCGTTATTGTTCCTCTATTAAGTCCTACTATTCCTCCTACACGTTGACTTGCTCCCCCTATTACTGTAGCACTATTCTTCGATTGCATTATTGTCCCTTCATAGTTGTTCCCTACTATTCCTCCTACTTGATCAACGTTTCTTTTTCCTGTTACTATCCCACTTACTTTTATATTACTTATCATTCCTTTTCGGCTATATCCTGCTATTCCTCCTATATATGCATAATTATTTACTGGATAGGCACCAGTTATATTTGCATTTTCTAGTATTAAGTTTTGCACTGTTCCACCATTAATAGAACCAAACATTCCTACATATTGGTTTGTAGAGTTTATTGTTAAATTTGATATTGTGTGATAGTTTCCTTCAAATATTCCTGTAAATTCTGTAGCTGTTGTTGTTCCTAACCCTATTGGTGTCCATTCTTCTCCTTCCATATCTATGTCTGCCATTAATATATAATTTCCAGCAAGATCATTTGCCATATCTTTTAGCCCTTGGGCATCTGTTATTCCTACATACCCTTCTGGCACTTCTTCTACACTTGCTTTTATTTCTTCATCTACTTGCTCTATTGCAACTTTTTTTGGCAAATTTGCTATAGCATATATACCTACTATAGCTACCAATATTGCAATAGCTAAAATAAATAATATTTTTCTCTTGTTTTTCATAATAAAATCTTTCATGACATTTCTCCTTAAAATAATACTTCTATTATTTATTATACAAGGTTTTATTTAAATTTCATATAGGTTTTTAGCTAGAACATTTTTCCAATTCCCTTACAGCTCTACGGAAAATAGCCATACTAGTTAGTTATTTATCATATTAAATTTATGTTATGTTTATGTTACATTTTTAGACACTTTTTTACACTTTTCTTAGGGAATTGTGGAAATAGCAAAAATAGAGAATATTTCTATCCTCTATTTTACTCTTAATTAAATGATTGAATAATATAATAATAAGCTTCTTCATTAATCTTTTTTATCACTTTTAATCTTTTTCTATATTCTTTAGGTATTTCTATATTCTGCACATTAGAATTTTTGTATTTTTCTATTGTTTTACTATTAGTTCTTATTAGATACACTAGATATTTAACTTTACTAGCTGCTAGTAATACTTCTTTATCTATCAAAAATTTCTTTTCTAGTCTAAAGTTTGCAATCTTTTTCATACCAATACTTATTTTTTCTAAATTTATTTTATCTTCCATAAAAATAATATCATTTGCCAAGTCCTCTATATCATTTAAAACGTCTTTATATATGATTTCTCTTAATTTTCTATAATTAATCTCTCTATTAGCTGTATTTATAAAACTTTGTCTAATTTCGCTAATATTTTCTGCCTCATTAAAAAGTTTATCTACATCATAAAGTTGTTTCATAAGTTCAAGTTCTTTATTTGACTCATAACTTATTCCTGTAGTTTTTGGTGCTAAAACTGTTAATTTATCTCCTAAAATACTTTCTATTGAAGGTACTTTTACACTTAATTTACTTTCTATTTTTAACTTTTTATTTTGAATCTTTTTTTCGATTACTTTAGGATATACATTACTTTCATAAGCAACATCTAATAATATGTATTTCTCAGAATTATCTGTAACTGAATTAAAAAACAACTTATAGTGCTGTAATTCCATTCTTTGACTTGCAGAATTTTTACGTATATTTTCTTCTAATCTTATAAATAAATGGCTCTTTTGAACTATTTGGTTTAGCATAAGTTTTACATTTTCTTTACTCTCTTTAGTAATTATATCTACATCAACAGAAAATCTCTTAATTTCATTTAATAGTAATATTAATGAAGTACCTCCCTTAAAGATAAAATCCAAATCTTCATTTACTAAACTTTCAACTAAATATAATGCACCAATTGTCTTTTCTAATAATTGAATATCAGCAGATGGATTTTCTTTTTTTAATTCTTTTATTGTATCTTCTAAAAACTTTTTACTTTCTATTTGCTCTACTAACATATTGTTGCTCCTTATAATTTATATTTTCTTGGTATATATAAACTATTCATAAATTTTTTATATTCTTTTATATCCGTTCTATGTTCAGCATATTTCATTAATCTTTTTAAGTCAATATCATATTTCTCAAAAATATTTTCATATATTGTTTCTAATTCCTTTCCTTGATATTGAATATATAACTCGTCTACATATAAATCTAGCATTATTTTTTCTATTGTTATACATTTCTTGTTCTTTAGCGGTGATCTTGTATGTAATGGTTTAACAATTATCAATTTCTCTGTATTTGAATATATATTTTTATTATATTTAAGTATATCTTGCGTAATAATTGTATATTTTTTTAAATACTTAGTTTTTAATAGATTTACCACTAACTCTATTGCTATCTTTTCTGTTTCAATAATTATATAATTATTGACTACATAATGTAATGTAAATTCATTTAAAATACTTGTATCCCATACTACAAAGCTAATGTTTGGATACTCCGTTTTTATTAATTTATATATGTTTTTTTCTCTCTCTTGTCCTTTGTATTCATATGCTAACTTTGTAACTACTATATATCTACTTTTTTCTATTTCTTTTATTATGTTATTGCTTTTTAATATTCCAATAATATTTCTTAAAGTTTTTTCACTTTGAATATTGTATATGTTTTTTGCAATCTTTTCAATATCTTGTTTCTCTAAAACTCTATGCGTATATTTTTGCCTAATTTCAGTCAATATTTGACTATATTTCATAATAATTTCCTCCGTGAGGCATTTTGAATATTTGTGATGTTTTTCATTTTGCCCCCCCTATTATTTTAACACATATCTTTTTTGTAGTCAAATTTTTTTACACACAAACCGCACTGTTTTTAGTGCCAGTTTATTTCAATCTTCTTATCTAAATACCTCTTTTAAGCATTCTATTAATTCCTCTTTTGTATTTATTCCATTTATTTTTACCCTTACTTTACTTGCATCCTGCAAGTTTTTTGTGTAACATGCTAAATGCTTTCTAAGCTCTGGTATTCCTACTCTTTCTCCTTTTTCTTCTACCTCTAATTCTATATGTTTTATAATTGTTTCTAGTTTTTGTTTATTAGATATTTTCTCTAGCTTTTCTCCTGTTTGTAAGTAATGTATTATTTTATGAAAAATCCATGGGTTTCCCATAGCTCCTCTTCCTATCATAATACCATCTACACCTGTGTATTCAAACATCTTTAATGCACTTTCTTCATCTACAATATTTCCATTTCCTATAACTGGAATATGCACAGCCTCTTTTACTTTTTTAATTGCATCTAAGTCTACATCTCCACTAAAATATTCATCTCTTGTTCTTCCATGTATGGTAATCATACTCGCTCCTGCTTGTTCTATAATTTTAGCTGCTTCTACAGATACATTGGATTTGTTAAATCCTTTTCTAATTTTTACTGTTACTGGTACAGATGAAGCTTTTACTACTTCTTCTACAATACACCCCACTAAATCTAAGTTTTGTAAAAGTTTACTTCCATCTCCATTTTTTACAACTTTTGGAGCAGGACACCCCATATTAATATCTACTATATCAAATTTTTTACTTACCTCTTTTGCAGCAAATGCCATAGATTCTATATCACTTCCAAAAATTTGAACTCCAATTGGCCTATTTTCTCCTTTAGTATTTAGTAATTTGTTTGTTTTTTCATCTCCATAAAAAATTGCTTTTGCACTTGCCATTTCTGTATATACAAGACCTACACCCATTTGTTCTACTATACTTCTAAATGGCAGGTCTGTAATACCTGCCATTGGTGCTAATATTATATTATTTTTAGTTGTTACATTTCCAATTTGTAATGGTTTTAAATACATATTTTACCTCTATCGTTTTTATAATTTTTGCTATGGGCTTGGGCACAGTGGTGTCATGTCCTACGATGTATTCCCGCAAACGATGCCCCTACATATCTCTAATTTCTAATCTCTATGTTCTAACCTTCTAATCCACAAATATTGCTTTTTTTCTTCTACCACTAATGTTTAGTAAAAGCCCTATACATATAAAGTTAGTTACAAGTGAACTTCCTCCATAACTAACAAATGGAAGTGGTACTCCTGTAATAGGTAATAACCCCATTGTCATTCCAATATTTTCTATCATATGGAATAAAAATATTCCTACAATTCCCATAGCAATATATGAACCTAGATCATCTTTTGCAGTTTTTGCAACATATATCGCTTTTGTAATTAAAATTACATATATGACAATAACTGCACCTGCTATTATAAAGCCCATTTCTTCTCCAATTACAGAAAATATGAAATCTGTTGTTTTAGGGTGTAAAAATCCTAATTGAGTTTGGTTTCCTTTTAATAACCCCATTCCCGTAAGCCCGCCTGCACCAATTGCAAGTTTAGATTGAATAACATTATATCCTGAACCTCTAGCATCCAAATCTGGATTTAAAAATACATCTATCCTTGTTTTTGCATGTTCTGGTAATAAAAAATTATAAAATATTGGTACCGCCACAACTACAACTATTACCACCCCTATAATATATCTTTTATCTATGCCTGCTACAAATAGCATAAGTGTTGCTGCAATTATAAATGCTATTGCTGTTCCATAATCTGGCTGCTTTATAATTAATAATACTGGAAGTGCCAATATTCCCAATAGCGCTAATAGTTTTAATGGCTTATTAATCTCTTTTTTATCTTTTTTTTGGAAATATGCCATAACATATGCAAGTGTTATTATAACAAATATTTTAGCAAATTCACTTGGCTGAACCCTAATTGAATTAGATATACTAAACCAACTAGATGCTCCATTTATAGGTTTTGTAAATAGTACTGCTATTAATAAAATAATGAAAATCCCATAAAAAACTGGTGATGCTCTTGCTATTATATCGTAATCTATACATATAACTACAACCATAATAGGAATACTTACTACAAACCATATAAGTTGTCTTTTTAATTCATCATAGTTCGATTCTCCTGTTGCAGAATATAAAGAAATGCAACCTATTATTAGTAGAATAATACAACAAATGAGTATTCCCCACTCTATGTTTCTTATAATTCGATTTTTCATCTTTCACCTTCTTGTTTTTAGAATGTTCTAGTGTAGTTTTCTGTTACTTGCTCTTTATTTGGGTTTAGTGCTTGCGTTTCCTGTTTTTCTAATTCTTGTTCAATTTTGTTTGGTTGTGCAACATTTTCATATGCTTTTGGTTCATTTGTAATATTATTTTGTTGTACAGTATCTTCATATGTTATTGTCTCTTTTGGTATTGTATTATTTACTTGGTTTATATTTTCAAATACTTTTTGAATATTATTTTCTTGTGCAACATCTTCATATGTTTTTGGTTCATTTATTGTAGCTGTGTTTTCACCATTTATATTTTCATATGGTTGTTGCTCGCTTGTTGCAATTTTGTTTTCATCATTCGTGTTTTCATATGGTTTTGGTTCACTTTTTATAGTACTATCTTCTTCTATTTGCTCTTGTTCATTATTACTATTTTGTGCTTCTGTTTGTTCTTCTTTTTCTTCTACATTTGGTTTGGCTACTCTTTTTACATCTTCTTTAATACTAACAATTGGAATATTTGCATATAGTGCTGGTGCTCCATTTGTTCCATCTCCATTTGTTTTGTTAGTTAGCCTTACATCAATTGCATTTTCATCAACATCTATGTATTTTTTAATAACTTCTATTATCTCTTGTTTCATTAAATCTAGGAAATCTGCTGATACATTTGCTCGGTCTTGCATAAGAACTAAATGTAATCTTTCTTTTGCTGCATCTTTTGATTTTACAGTTTCTTTTTCCTGTTTTCCTATTTTTTTAAAAAAGTTTATGATGCTTTCAAACATTCTTATTTTCCCCCATTTCCTATTATTTTATTCTTAATAATCTTTTAATCTTTTCTAAAAACCCCTTTTCTCTACCAGGTATTGTTACTTCTATATTTTCTCCTAGTACTCTTCTTGCAATTTCTAAATATGCTTTACCTGAAGGTGCTTTACGGTTTTGTACTACTGGTTCACCTTTGTTTGTTTGTGTTACAACATATTCATCATCTGGAACTACTCCTACTAATCCAATAGATAATAAATCAACTATATCATCTACATCCATCATTTCTCCTCTTCTTACCATATTAGGTTTTAGACGGTTAACTATTAATTCTGGATTTTTAATTTCTGATGATTCTAATAGTCCAATAATTCTATCTGCATCACGTATTGCTGATATTTCTGCTGTTGTTACAACAATTGCACGGTTTGCTCCTGCAATTGCATTTTTAAATCCTTGTTCAATACCTGCAGGACAATCTATTAAAATATAATCAAATTCTTCTTTTAATGTATTTGTTAATACTTTCATTTGTTCTTCATTTACAGCTGTTTTATCTCTTGTTTGAGCAGCTGGAAGTAAGAAAAGTTCACTAAACCTTTTGTCTTTAATAAGAGCTTGTCTTAATTTACACTTTTCTTCTACAACATCTACTATATCATATACAATTCTGTTTTCTAGTCCCATAACAACATCTAGATTTCTAAGCCCAATGTCTGTATCTACTAAACATACTTTTTTACCTTGCATTGCAAGTGCTGCACCTAAATTAGCTGTTGTTGTGGTTTTTCCTACTCCACCTTTTCCAGATGTAATAACAATAACTTCTCCCATAATTTTCCTCCTCAAACTATATTTTTTAATATTTCTAATTTCACTTTTAACAATAATATCTTATATTTTTTTTCGTCAAAAGTCAATGTATATGGTACAAAAACTAATATTTTTATATTCTTTCTACTATGTCTGCAAATTGCTCTATTGTTAATGCTTCTCCCCTTACTTTATTGTCTATACCTAATTCTTGTAATACCTGTTCTATTTTTTCTTTAGAAATGCCTATATTAGAATTTGAAACTGCATTCAATAATGTTTTCCTTCTTTGCATAAATGCTACTTTTATTAAATCAAAAAATTTCTTCTCATCTTTTACTTTTACTGGTTGCTCTTTTCTTAGGGTTAGTTTTATTACTTCAGATTCCACTTCTGGCTCCGGTATAAATGATGTGTTTGGTACTGTTAGTATTTCTTCTGATGTAGCATAATAATAGACTGCATATGTAATAGCTCCAGATTTCTTATCTCCTGGGGTGCTAGTTAATCTGTCTGCTACTTCTTTTTGTATCATAACTGTAATGCTTGTAATATTTAGCTTTTCTTCTAATAGTTTCATAATAATTGGTGTTGTAATATAATATGGAAGATTTGCTACTATTTTTGTGTTTTTAAAATCATTTTCTTTAATTAAATTGTTTAAATCTACTTTTAAGACATCTTGTTTTATGATTTCAAAATTGTTATACATAGAAAATCTATCTTTTAAAATTCTTATCATTCTTTCATCTAATTCAATAGCTACAACTTTTCCTGCTTTTTCTAATAGTTTTCCGTGTTAAAGAACCAAGACCTGGTCCTATTTCTATAACAAGATCTTCTTTACTAATTTTAGAGGAATCTACTATGGTTTCTATTACATTATCATCTATTAAAAAATTTTGCCCTAACTTCTTATTTGCTGTAATTCCATATTTTTTCATTAAATATTTAGTTTCTTCATAAACTTTACTCATATAAGTTGGATCTCCTTCATTACTAATATACCATAAAAATTAACCTAATGCAAAAAGCTAGTTATACTTATTTTTCCGAATATCTATGCTTTTTTTGCATAAACTATTGATTATTAGCTTAATTTACTATATAATTAAGTTAATAATATATTATTAGAAGGTCAATTGAGAACCCCACTTTTTTGGTTCGCAGTTGACCTTCACTTTTATATTCTTTCAAATATTTTCACTATGTTGTTGTTTTTTATAATAAATATTTTATCTATCCATAAATATCTTTTTGAAATATATATACTTTTAATTTGCCTTTCCATCTCTTTGAATCCTATATTTGTGTTTGTTAAATCTATTATAAAATTGTTAGCTTGTTCTTTCTTTTTTCTTAAATTTCCTTCTATTACATATTTTTTCCCTTTATATAACCTGTTTTATGTGGTTTACTCTGTATTTGTTTTTCCATAGATAAATTTCTATTATATCAATTCTTATAAACTCATCTTCTAAATGCCTTGAATATATGTAATATTCTATTGTTTTTATTAAATGATTTTGTTTTACTTCATTTACCGCTTCTGCTGGTTTTCCATATAGTATGTTACTTCTTGTTTTTACTTCAATAAATACAAGCTCTTCTTTATCTAGTGCTATAATATCTATTTCTCCTTGTTTTGCTTCAAAGTTTCTTTCTAGTATTTTATAGCCTTTATTTTGCAAATATTTGCATGCTAAGTCTTCTCCAAGTTTTCCTATTTCATGCCTTTTATACATTACTACTCCTTTATTTTATATTTGTTTTGGTCTAGCCTTGTTATATATCCTTCTATTTCCATAAGTGTTAATATTCCATTTAATTCTACTATTGATTTTTTCTGTTTTTTTGATATTTCATTTATATACATTGGATTTTCTTCTAACAGATGATATATTGATTTATATTCTTTTGGAATTTTAATTTGTTTAGAATTAACTTCTTTTGATGGCTTTTTTTGATTAAATTCTTTTATTATTTGAGAGGGTTTTGTAATTAGAGTAGCTCCTTCTCTTATTAATTTATTTGTTCCAATTCCTGTACTACTATCTATATTGCTAGGTATTGCATACACATTTTTTCCTTCTTCTTTTGCAAATCTTGCTGTAATAGTACTTCCACTTCTATGTCCTGCTTCTACTACTAATACCCCATTTGAAATGCCACTAATTATTCTATTTCGTTTTGGAAAATTTGCCATATCTTTTTCCACATTTGGCTCATATTCACTTATTATGCATCCACCATTTGCTAATATTTTGTGGAATAGCCATTCATTTTCTTCTGGATATATATTATTAAACCCACCTCCTAAAACTGCAATTGTTTTTCCGTTTTTCTTCCATTGAGCCTATGTGTGATGCTGAATCTATTCCTATTGCAAGACCACTAATTATAGTTATTCCAACTTTTGAGAGTTCATTTGCAAATGAAGAAGCTACTTTTCTTCCATATTCTAAACAATCTCTAGAACCTACCATTGCTAGAATTTTTTCTTTATTTAGTAATTTTACATCTCCAACCACATATAAAATTTCTGGTGCATCTTTTCTTTTTAGTAAACGTTTGGGATAGTTTTTGTTGCTCTTTGTTATCTCTACCACTTTCATATATTTATCTCCTAATTTTTCCAATATTTTCTATCTAAATTACGATACCCTATTGCTTCTGCTAAATGATTTACTTCTATATTTTCTTTTTTATCTAAGTCTGCAATTGTTCTTGCTACTTTTAGTATTCTTGCGTGTGCCCTTGCACTTAAACCTAATTTTTCAAATGCATTTTGTAGTATTTTTTTACATTTTATATCTAATTTACAGTATTTTTCTATTAGTGCAGGGGTTAACTCAGAATTTGAATATATACCCTGTTTTTCATATCGTAGCTGTTGAATTTTTCTTGCTTCGTTTACTCTATTTCTAATTTCTTTAGACGTTTCCTGTTTTTCTTCTGTTTCTAGTTTTTGATATTTTACTGGCGTTACTTCTATTTGTATATCTATTCTATCTAATAATGGTCCACTAATTTTACCCATATACCTTGAAATTGCTTCTGGTGTGCAATTACATTCTTTTTCTTTTGAGCCATAAAACCCACATGGGCATGGGTTCATTGATGCTACAAACATAAAGTTACATGGATATGTTAGGCTTGCATTTACTCTACTGATAGTTACAATTCTATCTTCTAGTGGCCCTCTTAGTACTTCTAATGTACTTTTATTAAATTCTGGAAGTTCATCTAAAAATAATACTCCAAAATGTGCTAAACTTATTTCTCCGTGGTTTTGGTATTCTTCCTCCACCAATTAGAGAATTTGGAGATACTGTATGGTGTGGTGCTCTATATGGTCTAGTTTTTAAAAGTGGCATGTCTTTTGAGAGCGTTCCTGCAATACTATGTATTTTTGTTACTTCTAAGGCTTCTTCAAATGTTAAATCTGGTAGTATTGATGGAATGCGCCTTACCATCATCGTTTTTCCGTGACCCTGGGCTACCGAATAAGTAGTACATTGTGTCCGGCCGAGCTGCTGCTACTTCTAATGCTCTTTTTATGTTTTCTTGCCCTTTTACTTCTGAAAAGTCAACTTCATATTGTTTTTCTCTATTAAAAAATTGTTCTAAATTTGCACTTTGTGGCATAATTTTTTCTTTGCCATTTAAAAAGTTTACAACTTGTTTTAAGCTTTTTACTCCTATTACTTCAATTCCTTCTACAATTGATGCTTCTTTTGCATTTTCTATTGGTAAGATTATACGTTTCATGCCTAGATTCTTTGCTTCAATACATATTGGTAATACTCCTTTTATTGGGTTTAGTTTTCCATTTAATGAAAGTTCTCCAATAAATACTGTGTTTTCTAAGTTCTGCCTTTTTATTTCTTCAAAATTAAGTAAAACTCCTACTGCAATTGGTAAATCAAAAAATGAACCTTCTTTTTTTGTGTCTGCAGGAGCAAGGTTTACAACTATTTTTCTACTTTGGAATTCATAACTAGAATTTTTAATCGCTGTTCGTACTCTTTCGTTAGATTCTTTTACACTAGTATCTGGAAGCCCTACTACTTGCCAACTTGGCATTCCTGCTGAAACATCAACTTGTACATCAATTAAATATCCTTCTAATCCATGTAAGGACATGCTTTTTACAATAGCTAACATACTTTTTACCTCTTTTTTATATATATTTTGATTGGAAAACCTAGACTTTTAGGATTAAAGCCTAATTTTTAGATTGTTTTTGAAATCAATAATCTTATATTAGCAGTGTTATTTTGTTTTGTCAATGGGTTTTGAGGATTTTTTTGTAAATTGTAGTTACTATATAATGGTTTTAGATAAAAATTTAATGTAAACGTTGTAGGGGCGAGCATTGCTCGTCCGCTACATCTTTAACTTAAAATAGAGTAATTTTCTATTATATTAAAAAGACAGTTCATCCTGAACTGCCTTTATTTTTTAAAATTTGTATTTTACAAAGTATACTACTGCCATTCCTAGTAATCCCATCATTGCTCCTAAGCTTATTATTTCTTCTCCTGTCTGTGGTAATATACTTGGCTTTTTATCGTCTTTTTCTTCATCTGGTTTGTTATTTGTAATGTTGTCTTTTCCTGCATTAGGATCTTTGTAGTTTGGATCTTTTGTCCATACTGCTACTAATGTTTTTTCTCCTGTTATGTTGTCTAATGCTTTATCCCAACTTAAGATGTATCCTGGTTTTGTTAATTTTGGTGGATTTACTGTTTCTCCGTATATTACTTCTTCTCTTCCTACTTCTTCTTCCCCATCTTTAAATATTACCTCAAATCTTTTGTATTTATAGTATAGTTTTAATACTAGCTCTTTGTTTTCTTCTAGTTTGCCTGTTTTTATTGTTTGTGTGTTTGTTTCATCTAAATTATATGGTTCATATGTTTTTGCTCTAGCTACTACTATTTCTCCTATTTTACCTACTGATGTATCTATTTCTTTTAAGATGTATTTTCCTTCTTTTGTTTCTACATAATGTTCTATTTTGTATTCTATTTGTTTGCCTTCCACTTTTGTCCACACAGCATTTATTGTCTGATCTATAGTTATATTATTTAAATTTTTATCCCAACTTAGGATATATCCTTCTTTTTCTAATACTGGCGCTATCGCATTTCCTCCATATGGTACTACTTGTCTTCCTACTACTTCTTCTCCATTTTTAAAGATTACTTCATATTTTATTGTATCATAAAATAATCGTAGTTGTAGTGTTTCTTCTCCTGTAACTATTCCATTTGGTATTCTTTGGTTTGTTTCTGTGTTTTCTACATATCCTTCATATGTTTTTGGTTCTGCTGTTACTTCACTTCCTAATTGTCCTTGTAATTCTTCTGTATCTGCTAATTCATATGTGTTTGTGTTTCCTTGTTGTTTGTAGTGTCTTACTATGTATTTTACTAATGTTTCTGGATCTTCATCATCTGGTATACCATCTCCATCTGTATCTCTTTTCCATACCGCATTTACTATTAAATCACTTTTTACTGAGCTAAAATCTTTATCCCATCTTAAAACATATCCTTCTTTTTTAGGTGTTGGTGCTTCTGCACTTTCTCCATAGTTTATAGTTTGTGTGTCTAATACTGTTTCTCCATCTTTAAATGTTACTTCATATGTTATTTTGTCATAGTATAGTTTTAGCTCTAAACTTCCATCTCCTAATACTGTTCCTGATGCTACTCTATCTTCATGGTTTATGTTTTCTACATATCCTTCATATGTTTTTGGTACTGCTGTTACTTCACTTTCTGTTTCTGCTGTTAAGTTATCTGTTTCTTCTAATATATATCCATTTTCTCCTTGTTTATAGTGTAATACTTTGTATGCTGTGTTTCCTTTTGCTATCCAATTTGCATTGTATATTTTTGCTCCTGTATCTTCTATTCCTGTTTGTGATACTATTATTTTTTCTTCTGTTTCTTCTACTATGTTTTCGTACCATCCTCCAAATGTGTATCCTGCTTTTGTTACATTTGAAGGTAAGCTTTCTACTATTCCATATGTATATATTGTAGCATAATTTTCGTCTTCTATTGTTCCTCCATTTGTTTCATATGAAATTTCATATGTTTCCCTGTTATAGTATAGTTTTAGTACTAAAGACCCATCATCTACTACTGTTCCACTTTCTACTGTATTTTGTGTTTCTGCTACATTAAATCCTGTGTATATTTTTGGTTCTGCTGTTACTGTACTTCCTAGTTGACCTGTTAATGTGTTTTCTATTTCTTGTAATGTATATGTTTCAAGGTCGGTATTTTGTTTATAGTGTTCTACTGTGTATTTTACTTGTGTATCATTATCTTCTATATCTGGGGTTCCATCTCCATCTGTGTCTTTTAACCATTTTGCATAATATACTTTTGCTCCTATATCTGTTTCTCCTATTGCTCTTATCTCTGTTCCAGAAAAGTCACTCTCTTCATACCATCCTCTAAATACATATCCTGTTTTTTCTACATCTGATGGCAAAGTTGCTCCTATTCCATATGTATATTGTAATACATTTCCTGTGTTTATTGTTCCCTCGTTTTTGTTTAGTGTTACTGCATAGTTATTTCTGTTGTAATATAGTTTTAGTACTAGGCTTCCATCTCCTGCTACTACTCCACTTGATACTGTATTATCTGTTTCTTGTATACTAAATCCTGTGTATTCTTTTAATGTTGCTGTTATTTCTTCTCCTGTTGTTCCTGTTAAGTTGTCTGTATCTGCTAATGTATATGTTTCTAAATCTGTATTTTGTTGATAGTGCTCTACTTTGTATGCTATTCCTTCATTTGCTGTCCATACTGCATTTATAGTTTGGTCTTCTATAATATTTTCTAGTGATTTATCCCATGTTAATGTGTATCCTGGTTTTTCTATACTTGGTGGTATTACATTTTCTCCATATACTACTGTTTTTGTTTCTACTATATCTTCTCCATCTTTAAATGTTACTGTTAGTTTTATTGTATCATATATTAGTACTAACTCTAGTGAACCATCTCCTGTTACTATTCCACTTGGTATTCTTTGGCTTGTTTCTGTGTTTTCTACATATCCTTCATATGTTTTTGCCTCTGCTGTTACTGTACTGTCTGTTGTTCCTATTAAATTATCTATGTCTGCTAATGTATATGTTGTTGTGTTTCCTTGTTGTTTATAGTGTTTTACTGTATAGGCTGTGTCTGTATTTCTATCATAGTATAATTTTAATACTAAGCTTCCATCTCCTGCTACTATTCCACTTGGCACTCTTTGGCTTATTGTTGTGTTCTCTGTGTATCCTGCATATGTTTTTGCCTCTGCTGTTACTTCTCTGTCTGTTGTTCCTGTTAAATTGTCTGTATCTGCTAATGTGTATCCACTTTCTCCTTGTTTGTAGTGCTCTACTTTGTAGACTGTGTCTGTGTTTGGTGTCCATACTGCATTTACTGTTAGGTCACTTGTTACATTACTAAACTCTTTATCCCAACTTAGTGTATATCCTTCTTTTACTAAACTTGGTGCTGTTGCTCCTGCTCCATAATTTACTGTTTCCGTTTTTGCTACTTCTTCCCCATTTTTAAATGTTACTGTATACGTATTTATTGTCCATACTGCATTTACTGTTAGGTCACTTGTTACATTACTAAACTCTTTATCCCAACTTAGTGTATATCCTTCTTTTACTAAACTTGGCGCTGTTGCTCCTGCTCCATAATTTACTGTTTCCGTTTTTGCTACTTCTTCCCCATTTTTAAATGTTACTGTATACGTATTTATTGTCCATACTGCATTTACTGTTAGGTCACTCGTTACATTACTAAACTCTTTGTCCCAACTTAGTGTATATCCTTCTTTTACTAAACTTGGCGCTGTTGCTCCTGCTC
>CAQDYY010000015.1 GCA_948777935.1 uncultured Clostridia bacterium
TAGATGATGATGGAAACATAACAGCAGTAGGAGAAGGAGTAGCAATAATAACAGCTACATCAAATGAAGTAAGTGAAGTAACAGCTAGCTGTAATATAAACGTAACACCACCACCTCCACCAAGTGTAGGAGCAGGAGCAGATACACATGAAGCACATGAAATACCATATACATGGGAAGAACTATCACAAATAGCAAAAGTAATATCAGATAACTATGGAACAGAAGTAGGACAAGTAAATAATGATACAGTAGAAGTAGCAGTAAGCATAAATGGAAAAGAAGATACACTAGGAATAGGAGACTGGACAACAGTAAAAATAACAGAAGGTGATGATGTAAATGAATATCAAGTACGAATATTAGGATTCAATCATGATGCCTTAACAAACCAAGATGCATATGGAGCAGGAAAAACAAACACATATGCTGGAATAAGCTTTGAATTTATAGATAGTATAATTGCTAGTGCTCGAATAACTAATAACGACACATATGAAGGAGGATGGGGGGTGTGCTCATTGAAAGATACGTTGAATAATATAACATATGATACTTTAGAAAATGACAAATATATAAAAAAAGTAAATAAGCAATATATAGAGACATGGAATGATGCAGATAGTGTAAAAATATCAAAAGATTACTTATGGTTATTATCGTGTTCAGAAATTTGGAATAATGGAAGAGTTGCTTATGGATGTGCAATAACAAAAGAAGGAGAGAGATATAAATTTTATGATGTAAATCTTGGAGACACAATTTATAGCAAAGGAGGAGGAGTATTGAGCAAAAAGGGCGGTTGGTGGCTTCGATCTGCTGATGCAAATTCAAAAAGTTTTTGTTGTTATGTTGATCCCCAATATGGAAGTTATGATGGGTATGCTTATAAAAGTACCTACGCAGTAGCCCCAGGATTTTGCATATAATATAATAAAAGATTTAGAAATGTTACCAATTTTATGGGATATTAATGAATTTATATAAACTAAAAAATATCTTATGATATAATAGAAATTATCATAAGGTATTTTTTATTCACATAAAGTAACAATAAAAAGTGAAAATTGTAATAACAAGTCAATAAGATATTGTATAATTTACATATTTATCTTTTAAAACATTGAAAAAAAGTATAAATATCGATATAATATGACAAGAAACGAAAAAGGAGATAGATATGTCTAATGTAAGCTTTACTGCTGAACAATTACAAGCAATTAATGAAAAAGGTTCAAATATATTAGTAGCAGCTGCTGCACGGAAGTGGAAAGACAGCAGTTTTAGTAGAACGTATTATTCACATGATACTAGAAGAAAATGTAAATATTGATGAATTATTAGTAGTAACATTTACAAATGCCGCAGCAAGTGAAATGAGAGCAAGGATTTTAGATGCTATATATGAGTATTTAGATGAACACCCAGAAGATGTAAGAATGAGGGAACAAATTGTAAAGATGGCAAAAGCTAATATCTGTACAATACATTCATTCTGCTTAGATGTAATTCGTAACCATTTTTATGAAATTGGTATTTCTCCTAACATTAGAATTGGTAAGCAAAGTGAAATAGAACTATTAAGAAGACAAGTTCTAGAAGATTTATTTGAAGAAAAATATGAAAATGAAGATAAGGAATTTTTATTATTAATAGATACATATGCAAGCTATAAAGGTGATGATAATTTAAAAGAGTTAATTTTAAATATTATTAGAAATATAAGTTCTAATCCATTTCCAGAAGAATGGCTACAAAATGCAGTAGAAGAATTTAATATAAAAAAAGATATAGGCTTCGAAAAAACAAAATGGGGAAGTATTATATGTAATGAAGCAAAAGAAGAAATAGATATGTGTATATTGGAACTAGAAAGCATAAAAAAAGAACTTGCAAAATTTTATGAATTAGACAAGTTTAAAATAACAATTGAAAACGACATTTCTAAACTAGAAGAGTTAAAAAACAGTTTAAATGTATGGGATAATGCAGTAGAAAAAGCTATTACAATGAAATGGGAAACATGGCCAAGAGATAAAGTGGAGATGAGTTTAAAAGATATAGCAAAAGAAAAAAGAGACCAAGTAAAGAAAAAATTAAATAAAGTAAAAGATAAGTTTTTTACATCTTATTCTAAAGAAATATCTAAAGACATACAAGACATGTACCCTAAAATTGTGGCATTACAAAATATAATAATAGAATTTAATAAAAAATTTGCAAAAGAAAAAATAGAAAAAAATGTAATGGACTTTCACGATATTGAACATTTCGCACTAAAAATATTAGTTACAACAGACGAAAATGGTAAAAAACAACCAACACAAGTAGCAATAGAATATAGAAATAAATTTAAAGAAATTGCAATTGATGAATATCAGGATAGTAACTTAATTCAAGAATATATACTAAATACAATTTCAAATGGAAATAACTTATTTATGGTAGGAGATGTAAAACAAAGTATATACAAATTTAGACAAGCAAGACCAGAGCTATTTATAAGTAAATATGAAACATACAAACTAAAAGAGCAAAGAGCCAAAGAAGATGCTTTAAAAATCAAGTTATTTAAAAACTTTAGAAGTAGGGGGAATGTATTAGATGTAACAAACCTAGTATTTGAAAGTATAATGGGAAAAGATTTAGGAGATATAGATTATAATAAAGAAGAATACTTAAACTTAGGGGCAGATTATCCAGAAAATAATTCAAATACAGAAATGTATATATTAGATTTGAAAGAGGACACAGAAGATGAACAAGAAGAATTTGAACAAGGAGAAAATGCAGTATTAGAAGCAAGGTTTGTATCTCAAAAAATACAAGACCTAGTAAATAGTAAATTACAAGTGTATGATAGGAAAAAAGGATATAGAGATATTAGGTATAAAGATATAGTTATATTATTAAGAAGTACATCTACGTTAGCCCCTATTTATGAAAAAGAGTTAAACCAAAAGAATATACCAGTATTTAGTGATACAAGTAGCCAGTATTTTGACACAATCGAAATACAAACAATATTATCATTATTAAAAATAATTGATAACCCAATGCAAGATATACCATTAGTAAGTGTTTTACGTTCAAATATAGGGAAGTTTAATGATAATGAGTTAATTAATATTAAACTAAACGGAAAAAATGAAAAAAATGAGTATTTCTACAATACATTCGAAAGTGCATTAGAAAATGATAAAACACCATCATATTTAAAAGAAAAAATGCAAAAATTCTTAGAAAATATTGAACTATGGAGAAAACAAAATGAATATATGCCACTTCATGAGCTAATTTGGAAAATATATTTAGATACAGGATATTATCAATATGTAGGGTTAATGCCAAATGGAACCCTAAGGCAAGCAAATTTAAAAATGCTATTTGATAGAGCAAGAGAGTATGAAAAAGCAAGTTTTAAAGGATTATTTCATTTTATAAATTATATTAACAGCTTAAGAAGAGCAAATAACGATATGGATTCAGCAAAAGTAATAGGTGAAAACGAAGATGTAGTCCGTATTATGAGTATCCATAAAAGTAAGGGATTAGAGTTTCCAGTAGTAATACTTACGAGTACTGCAAAAAAGTTTAACTTACAAGACTTAAATGAACAAATAATAATTCATCAAGATTTAGGAATAGGTGTAAAATATATTGATGAAAAAAGAAAAATTGAATACCCAACACTTGCAAAACAAGCAATTAGCTTAAGTATAACAAGAGAAACTCTTTCAGAAGAAATGAGAATTTTATATGTTGCATTAACAAGGGCAAAAGAAAAACTAATAATAACAGGTATTAGTAAAGATCTTGAAAAAGATACAAATAAGAAAAAAGAGCTTTTGACAATTCGGAAATGATGAGAAAATAAATTCAAATATTATAAAACAATACAAATCTTATTTAGATTGGTTATTATTAGTGTACTTAAAAAATGAGGAAAAAGCAAAGAAAATTATAAATTTAGAAGTATTAAAAAAGCAAGACTTGCAAACAAGTGAGGGAACAAAAGAAAAAGAGGAAGAAATACATTTTGTTAAAAAAAGCCAAGAATATGAAATAGATGAAAAAATAAAATCACAATTAGAATGGGAATATCCATATAAAATTTCTTGCAATATTCCTACAATGACAACAGTAAGCAAAATTAAAGAATTAGAAAATATAGAAAATTATGAAAAAAGAGAAATTCAAAGTGAAACAAGGAAGTTTAAACAAGAAAAGAAAATGCCAGAATTTGCAAAAGAACAAGAAACAGTAACAAAAGCAAGGATTGGTACTTTAGTTCATTTGAGTTTACAAAAATTAAATGAAAAAGAAGATTATGATATAGCAAAAATTGAAAACTTGATAAAAAGCTTACTACAAAAAGGGCTTATTACTGAAAAAGAATCAGAAGCCATCAATAAAAATGATATATTACTTTATACAAAATCTAATTTATTTAATAGCCTAAAGCAAGCAAAGAAAATCTGCAAAGAAACGCCATTTTATTTTGATATATCTGCAAAAGAAATTATAAAAGAAGAAGTAGATGAAAAAGTTCTAGTACAAGGAATTATAGACTTATACTATATTGATAAAGATGATAGATTAGTCTTAGTAGACTATAAAACTGACTTTGTAAAAAGAGAAGAGGAATTAGTTACAAAATACAGTAAGCAACTAGAAATATACAAAAGAGCATTACAAGAGGCTACGGGCAAAAAAGTAGATAGAGTATGCATATATTCTATAAATTTGCAGAAAATGATTGATATGTAGGGATTTACAAATTATGTTACTTATGTTATAATTATGCTATTCTAGTAGGAAATGGAGAAGTTATATGTGGAAGATTAATATATCTGGAAAAGGCGGAGAAGGAAATAGAATAAGAACATTAGGGCTATATGCTTTATGTGTTATTTTGTTTTTTATATTTTCTAATTTAATGATAAATGTAACATTAAAAACAATATATGAACCAATAGATACATATAAGTCCGAGCCATATGGTATAGGAATAGATATAAAAGAAGCACGTGCTACATATGTAAATGGCTATGTAGGAGGAAATATAAGTAATAAAAATGATACTATTTCTAAAGTGTATATGAAAATAGATTTATATACTAAAAGAGATGTACTTATTGGAACAAAATATATTGAAATTAATGATTTAAAACAAAATCAGACACAAGAATTTCGTATTGGTTTTAAATATACAGATGTAGACCATGCAAATATTAATTTGGTAGATGAGGTTTTAAAAGATACACCAGAAGAAGCATTTATTAGTGAAAACTTGAGTGGAGCTATATTACTTACAACAGTTATCTTTTTATGTGTCTTTGGATAGAAAAGAGAAAAGAATGACAATACAAGAAAATTTAGAATTAGTGGTTAAAAAGTTAAAAGAAGAAAATATTAGTGAGCCTGTTTTAAAAGCAAGGCTCCTTCTTTGCTATATATTAAACTTAAAAAAAGAAGATTTAGTTATATATGGAGATAAGGAAATAAATAGTAAAGATCAAGAAAAGTATGAAAAAGTAATACAAAAATTGATAGAGGGATATCCATTACAACATATTACACATCATAGTGAATTTATGAAACTAGATTTCTATGTAGATGAGAATGTATTAATCCCAAGAGCCGATACAGAAATTACAGTAGAAGAAGTGATTTCGTATTGTAAAAATATGAAGAAAGATAATATTAGAATATTGGATTTATGCACAGGAAGTGGTGTAATTGCGATTTCAATAGGTAATTATATTAAAAATTGTGAAATAGTAGCAGTAGATATAAGTAGTAAAGCACTAGAAGTAGCAAATAAGAATGCTAATAAAAATAAAATAGATAATATAACGTGGGTATTATCAGATTTATTTGATAGAGTAGAAGGAAAGTTTGATATAATTGTATCAAATCCACCATATATAAAAAAAGAAGTAATTGTTACACTGGAAAAAGAAGTGCAAAGAGAACCGATAATTGCTTTAGATGGTGGAGAAGATGGATTAAAATTTTATAGAGAAATTATAAAAAAAGCACCAAATTATATAGAAAAAGATGGAGTAATATTTTTAGAAATTGGGTATGACCAAAAACAAGAAGTATTAAATATTATAAGAGAAACAAAACAATATAAAGAAGTAATATCTAAAAAAGATTTAGGTGGAAATGATAGAATGATTATGGCAAAATGCTAGAAAAGGAGGTAAGATATGTCTTTTTCAAAGGATATTAAAGAAGAATTAAGTAAACTTAATACATTATCAAATAAAGATAATGTTAAGTTTGAATTAATTGGCTACCTTATAAGCAATAATGCTAATATAGTAAAAGAAAAAATTAGGTATTCAACTGAAAATGAGTATAACATCAATAGATTTAATAAATTGTTAAATAACTTAAATATTGATTATAAAATAGAATTACAAGGAAAAGTATATAGCATTATATTTAAAAAGATTGATTTAGATGAAATAGAATATTTAAAAGATAAAATTCAAATAAACATAGACAATGAAATCAATATAAAAAAAGATGAAATATTATTAAAATCTTTAGCAAGAGGTAGCTTTTTAGGGGGAGGATCTTTAAATAATCCAAACAATAAGTATCACTTAGAGATTTTATTTAGTACTATAAAAAATGCTAAATTTGTATTAGAACTACTAAAAGAGTTTAGAATAGAAGCAAAAATATTAGAAAGAAAGAATAGTACATCTATTTATATAAAAGAAGCAGAAGAAATTTCGAAGGTACTAGCTTTTATTGGGGCAAATAAATCAGTACTAAATTTTGAAGAAATTAGAGTTATGAGAGATACAAGAAATAATATCAATAGACTAGTAAACTGTGAAACTGCAAACTTAAATAAAACAATTAATGCATCAGTAGAGCAAATAGAACAAATAGAGTATTTGCAAAAAATAGGAAAGTTTGATGGCTTACCAGAAAATCTAAAGGAAATTGCGAACTTAAGGCAAGAAAATCCAGATGTAAGTCTAGTAGAGTTGGGACAGATGCTTTCTACACCAATTGGAAAATCTGGTGTAAACCATAGATTAAAAAAGATTTGTGAAATAGCAAAAGAATATAGAAAAATGTAGGGGCACCGTTTGTGGGAATACCAGTGAGACATGACACCACTGTGCCCTTAAAAAAAGAAAGGGTAATTTATGAAGCAAGAAATTGGAATTTATGTACATATTCCTTTTTGCAAACAGAAATGCTTATACTGCGATTTTATTTCATTTGAAGGAATTATCGAAAAACAAGAAGAGTATATAAGTACATTAAAAACAGAAATATTGGAAAATTCTAAAAATATAGAAAATAATATAGTAACAACAATTTATATAGGAGGAGGTACACCATCTTATATAGAGAGTAAGCATATTGTAAATATATTAGAAACTATAAAGAAAAACTATAATATAAAAAAAGATGCAGAAATAACAATAGAGGTAAACCCTGGGACTATTACAAAGGAAAAGCTAGAAGATTACAAAAATGCAGGAATAAATCGCTTAAGTATAGGGCTACAATCTACTAATAATGAAATACTAAAAGGAATAGGAAGGATACATACATATGAAGATTTTTTAGAAACTTATAATCTAGCAAGAAAAGTAGGGTTTAAAAACATTAACGTAGATTTAATGCTTGCATTACCAAAACAAAGCCTAGAAATCTTGCAAGAAAGTTTACAAGAAGTAATTAAACTATCTCCAGAGCATATATCATTATATTCCCTTATTTTAGAAGAAGGTACAAAGCTTAAAAAACTAGTAGAACAAGGAAGTATTACTTTGCCAAAAGAAGAAATAGAAAGAGGGATGTATTGGGATACAAAGAAAATTTTAGAAGAAAATGGCTATATACATTATGAAATATCAAATTTTGCAAAAAAAGGGTATGAGTCAAAACATAACCTAAATTGTTGGAACCAAAAACCATATTTAGGATTTGGGTTAGCCGCTCATTCTTATTATAATAAAACAAGGTATTCTAATGTATCAAATCTCGATAAATATGGGGTAGAGCCTAAAATAATTCATGAGATACAAACCAAACAAGATGAGCAAAAAGAATATATGATGTTAGGTTTAAGAAAGATAGATGGAGTTTCAATAGCAGATTTTAAAAATAAATTTGTACGGTAATCCTATTTATATATTTAGAAAGGAATTAGATAAGCTAGTAGAAGAAGATTTACTTGAGATTGATGAGGATAAAATAAAGCTAACTAATAAGGGGCTGGATTTGGCAAACTTAGTATGGGAAGAGTTTATATAAATTTAATAATGTAATCTATTCAGAGTAGGTTACTGGGTAATGGCTACAAAACAAAAGTCTAAATATAAATATTAAAAACTCCGTTCTCCAAGGCGTTTTAGTATAAGTGGTTTTAATAACACTTGAAACACACTATACTTTGAGAAAAAGAAAAATGACGCCTTTGGCTAACAGGTCGAACTCATTTTTAATATTTATATTTAGACTTTTCTAAGAAAAATAAAAATCAATACCAGTATACAGTAACCAGAGTAGTATTATTTATTTACTTTATATTGCATTTAAATAGATAGTGTGATACTATGTGAAAAAAGAGAGATAGGAGTGATTTTTTTGAAGGTTACTGATGTAAAAGAATTAGAAAAATTAGCTAACAATATTAGAATTAGCATTATACAAGAAGTATATAATGGAAAATCTGGGCATCCAGGAGGTTCATTATCTTGTGCAGATATTTTAACAGTACTATATTTTAATCAAATGAACATTGATCCAAAAGAACCAAAATCACCTAGTAGAGATAGGTTCGTATTATCAAAAGGGCATGGATCACCTGCACTTTATGGGGCACTTGCCGAAAGAGGATATTTTGACAAAAAAGAATTAATTACTTTTAGAGGAATAGACAGTATATTACAAGGTCACCCAGATATGAAACATATACCAGGAGTTGATATGAGTACAGGTTCATTAGGGCAAGGGTTATCTTGTGCTAATGGTATGGCGATGTCATCTAAATTAAACAAAGATGGCAATAGAGTATATTGCTTAGTAGGAGATGGAGAAATAGAAGAAGGCCAAATTTGGGAAGCAGCTATGAGTGCTAGCCATTATAAATTAGACAATTTATGTGTAATAGTAGACAATAATAATTTGCAAATTGATGGTACTATAGAAGAAGTAATGAGTTCATACCCAATAGATTCTAAATTTGAAAGTTTTGGATTTAATGTTATTAATGTAGATGGTCATAACATACAAGAATTAATAGATGCATTTAATAAAGCAAAAACTGTAAAAGGAAAGCCAACAGCTATTATTGCAAAAACCATAAAAGGAAAAGGTGTATCTTTTATGGAAAACCAAGTAGGATGGCATGGAAAAGCACCAAATGAAGAACAATACAATATTGCAATGAAAGAATTAGAAGAAAGGTAGGAAAAAATATGAATCTAGATTTAAAAATTGCAACAAGAGAAAGCTATGGAGAAAAAATAGCAGAACTTGGAGGAAAAAATGATAAAATTGTTGTACTAGATGCAGACCTTGCTGAAGCTACAAAAACAAGTGTATTTAAAAAGAAATTTCCAAATAGATTTTTTGATATGGGAATTTCAGAACAAGATATGGTATCTACAGCAGCAGGAATGGCAACATGTGGGCTAATGCCATATGTTAGTACATTTGCAATATTTGCTTGTCGGAAGAGCATATGACCAAATTAGAAATAGTATATGCTATCCAAAATTAAATGTAAAAATATGTGCAACACATGCAGGGGTATCAGTTGGAGAAGATGGAGCAACCCATCAAATGTTAGAAGATATAGGATTAATGAGAGGGCTTCCTAATATGACAGTACTTAGTGTTTCAGATGATATTCAAACAAAATGGGCGATAGAACAAATATCTAAAATACAAGGACCTGTATATGTAAGATTAGGAAGATTAAAATCACCAGTAATATATGAAGAAAACCAAAAATTTGAAATAGGAAAAGGAATTCAAATAGGAGAAGGAACAGATGCCGCTGTAATTGCTACAGGACTTATGGTAAGTGAAGCTATACTTGCAAAAGAAGAACTAGAAAAACAAGGAATCAATATTCGTGTAATCGATATGCACACAATTAAGCCAATTGATAAAGAATTAATAGTAAAATCTGCTAAGGAAACAAAACGTATAATTACAATAGAAGACCATAGTATTATTGGAGGACTAGGAAGTGCAGTATGTGAAGTACTTTCAGATGAATACCCATGTAGAGTAACAAGAATGGGAATGAAAGATATATTTGGAAAATCTGGAAAAGCAGAAAAATTATTAGAGTATTTTGGATTAACTAAATCCGCAATTATAGAAGAAATAAAAAGATAAAATTGCTTAAAAAAAGCACATAGGTTACAAAAAAACTATGTGCTTTTTGTCTAATTTTGTCGAAAAGTTTTTCTTGCAAAATAGTGAAAAAGATGTATAATAATAAAGAATTAAATCTAAAAAATTCAAAATCAAAAAATTCAAAAGCATCAGTGTAAAAACAAAAAGAAAGTTCTAAAAAATCTAGAACAAAAATCCAAAAACAAAAAAGAAGAAGGTGATATAAAAATTTAGAACAAATTGTCATTTTGTATTGAAAAGCGAAAAATAAAATGTTATAATAAGGAGGAAAGAAATGGTACAACTAACACCTAAAAATGATATCATATTCAAAAAAATATTTGGAAGCAAAGGAAATGAAGCGATTTTAAAAGACTTTTTAACTTCAATAATAGAAGAACCAATAAAAGAAATTGAAGTAGAAAAAGATAGTAAGCTAGAAAAGGAAGAATTAAACGATAAAGTAGGAATATTAGATATAAAAGCGAAACTAGATAATGGCACTCAAATAAATATAGAGATGCAAGTAGTAAATCAACAAAACATGGAAAAAAGGACACTATTCTATTGGGGAAAGCTATACACAGGAAGTATACATGAAGGAGAGCCCTTTTATGGGTTAAAGAAAACAATAACAATAAATTTATTAGATTTTAATTATTTTGATACAAAAGAATATCATACAAAATGGCATATAGTAGAAGATACAGAAAAAGACAAAGTATTAACAGATGTATTAGAAATACACTTTATAGAGTTAAAAAAATTCATAAAAGCAGAGAAAAAGCCAGAAAATAAAAAAGAAGAATGGTTATATTTTTTAGATTACAGTAAAGGAGGGATGGTAGAAATGGTAAAAAAGAAAAACAAAGTAATAGAAAAAGCAAATGAAGAATTAGAATATTTAACAGGATATGAAGCAATAAAAAGGAAAGCAGAACTAAGAGATAAATGGATAAGAGACTATAAAAATGGAATAGATTGTGCAAGAATGACAGGAAGAGAAGAAGGAAGAGAAGAAGGAAGAGAAGAAGGAAGAAAAGAAAAAATAGAAATTATAAAAGAAATGATAAAATTAGGAGTAAATAAAGAAATTATTTGCCGAATCACAAAAATAAAAGAAGAAGAACTAAAAAGAATACAAAAAGATGTGGGATAGAAATAAAATGACAGGGTATTAAGTTAATAGAACATAACATATAATATAAGGAGTATAATTAAAAGTATTACATAGATATACTTTGTCACAAAAAAGTTACAAAAATTTAATATTGCTTAAAAAAGCACATAAATGGTAAAATATAGACAATTTATGTGCTTTTTTTTATGTTTTACTATTGCAATTATTTTGTTTTATTGTTATGATAAAAGAGGATGTAAATTGGACAATTATATAGGAGAAAAAGTATGATTGAATTTAGAAATGTCAATAAAAAATATGATACAGGTACAGAAGCAGTACATAATGCAAATTTTGCAATTGAAAAAGGAGAATTCGCATTTTTAGTAGGTTCATCAGGTTCACGGAAAATCAACTTTAATTAAACTAATTTTAAAAGAAGAAGAGCCAACCTCAGGAAATATAATTATAAATGGAAAAGATACAACATTTTTAAAGAAAAATAGAGTTCCATATCTACGTAGAAGTATGGGAATTGTGTTTCAAGATTTTAGGTTATTACCAGATAAAACAGTATATGATAATGTAGCATTTGCTATGTATATTGTAAAAGCATCACCAAGACACATTAGAAGGCAAGTACCAATGGTTTTATCACTTGTAGGCTTAAGCCAAAAAGCACGAATGTATCCAAATGAATTATCAGGAGGAGAGCAACAAAGAGTTGCCCTAGCGCGTGCACTTGTAAATAACCCATCTATGCTAATTGCAGATGAACCAACAGGAAACCTAGACCCAGATACTGCATGGGATATTATGATGTTATTAAATGAAATTAACATGAGAGGGACAACTGTTATTGTTGCAACTCATGCAAAAGATATAGTAGATAGAATGAAAAAAAGAGTTATTCAAATCGAAAAAGGTAATATCGTAAGAGATGATAAAAAAGGTGGTTATGACAGTGAAGTATAATGTAGTAAGTTATTTTATAGGAGAAGGATTTAGAAACGTATTAAAAAATAAAAAGTCGACCATGTCAGCAATAACAGTTATGCTTTTATGTATGATAATTTTTGGCGTGTTCTTTATACTAGGTGAAAATATTAACCATATTATGAGTACAGTAGAAGAAGCACAAGGTTTACAAGTCTTCTTTAAAATGGGAACGAAAGATGCTAGAATGCAGGAAATAGGAGAACAAATTAAAAGTATTGATGGAATAAATACTGTTAAATTTATATCAAAAGAAGAAGGATATAATGAATACAAAGAAAATTTAAAAAATAATCCAGGAGCACTAGAAGGAATTACAAGTGACATTTTACCAGATTCATATAGAGTAACACTGTCAAAGCTAGAGTTAAATGAACAAATACAAGGGCAAATAACCAATATTGTAGGAAAAGATTTAGATGAAATTAGAAGTAGCAATGAAACTATATCATCAATTATGAAAATAGGAAAGGGAATTAGAATATTCACATTAGTTTTACTTTTAATTTTAGTATTATTTGCAGTAGTTATTATTTCAAATACAATAAAACTTACGGTACATGCAAGAAGAAAAGAAATATCAATTATGAAATATGTAGGAGCAACAAACAGTTTTATTAGAGGACCATTTATTGTAGAAGGTATATTAATTGGTGTATTATCTGCTCTTATTGCAATATTAGTGGTTGGGTTAATATATAATGGTATTATTCCAAACATAGAGCAATCTGAAGTTGTGCAAAAATTAGAAATAACATTTGTTACATTTTCTAATATGTTTAAATTACTTATAATGGTATACTTAATATTAGGAATTGGAATTGGTGTTGTGCGGAAGTAGTATATCAATGAGAAAATATTTGGAGGTATAAGATTTATGAAAAGAAAAATAGTTTCTATTATAATGATTATTGTAATTTGTTTAAGTATGAGTTTATATACATTTGCATCTTCTATAACAGACTTAAACAATAAAAAAGATGAAGCAGCAAGCAATATAAAAGATGCAAAAGATCAGTTAGAAGGAGTAAAAGACCAAAAAAGTGAAGCTTTAGCTGCAATAGATGAATTAACTGCACAAATAGCAGAAAGTCAAGAAGAATTGGACAAGCTAAATGCAGAAGTAAAAGAACTAGAAGCATCTATAAAGCAAACAGAAAAAGAACTCTCAGAAGCACAAGAAAGACAAGACAAACAACAAGATGCATTAGAAAAAAGAGTTGTTGCACAATATAAATCTGGTTCAATTTCATATTGGGATATTTTATTAAGCCCAGGAAGCCCATTAGAATTTATTTCTAATTTACATATGTTTAATAAAATTGCAAAATATGATAATGACTTAATAGATACAATTGAACAAGAAAAGAAAACTATTGAGGAAAAAAAGGAACAACTAGATACTGAAAAAGCAAAAGTAAAAACAGCAAAAGCAAATGCAGAAAAAGAAAATGTTAAATTAAAAAATGCAAAAGTAATAAAAAACAGCAAAGTAGCACAATTATCAGAAGAAGAAAAATCAATACAAGCAAAAATAGATGAATTCCAAAGAGAGATGGATGCAGCAGAAGCTGAAATTAGAAGGATAGCAGCGGCATCTTCTGGAAATGGTGGAGCAAACTTTAACGGGCAATTAAAATGGCCATGTCCAAATTATACAAGAATTACATCATATTTTGGAAATAGAGAATCACCTGGGGGTGGAGTTGGATCTAGAAATCACAAAGGTATAGACTTAGGAGCGCCAAAAGGAGCAAGTATACTAGCAGCAGAAAGTGGAACTGTTATTACAGTATCATATACATGTAAACATGATTATCCAAAAACAGCATCAACAAAATGTAGCTGTGGAGGAGGATATGGAAATTACGTTATGGTTGACCATGGAGGAGGAATGGTTACTCTTTATGCACACTGTTCAACTATAAATGTATCTAAAGGTCAAAAAGTATCTAAAGGTCAACAAATAGCAGGAGTAGGATGTACAGGTTATTCAACAGGAAACCACTTACACTTTGGAGTATTACTAAGAGGTACATATGTAAATCCATTACCATATATAACATAGAAAATCGATTTATATAAAAAGAAATTAGAACGGAAATGAAAAAAACGTTCTAATTTCTTATTGTATAAAATGTAAGAGGAAACAAAAGACTTATGAAAAAGTCTAATATTATTTTGTGAAATTTTTATAAAATTATACTATAAATTTAAAAATATAGTATAATTAGAAAAGAAAACAAAAAATGGGAGGAAGAAAATGGAATCAGATAAACGACAAAAAATTTATAAAGTAGTTATGCTTGTAGTAATTGTTGCTGTTATAACCTTTATTACTACAACATTATTTATGAGCCAATATATAGAGGGGAATATACGCTATATTCCAACAGCGTATAATGATGGTGGAATTTCAAGCAGTATTGCAAGCTTTAGAAAAATAATAGACCAAAAATTTTTAGGAGAAATTGATGAAGAAAAAGTAAAGCAAGAGGCTATACGTGGATATATAAAAGGGCTAGATGACCCATATACAGAATACATGACAAAAGAAGAAATGGAAGAATTTACATCAGACGTTATGGGAAATTTTACTGGAATAGGAATTTACCTGACAAAAGATACAGAAAAAAATGCAGTTATTGTTATATCTCCAATAAAAGATACCCCAGCACATAAAGCAGGAATCTTGCCAGGAGATATTATTGCAAAAGTTGATGGAGTATCTTATACAGGAGAGCAATTAACAGAAGCCTCAAATAAAATAAAAGGTGAAGTTGGAAGTAAAGTAACACTTGAAATTGTAAGAGATAACAAAACTTTAACATTTGAAATAACAAGAGAAAATATAAAAATAAATCATGTAGAATCAAAACTATTAGAAAATAATATTGGATACATTGAGTTCAATTCTTTTGATGATGGATGTAGTAAAGAGTTTAAATCTAAATTAGAAGAACTAAAGGCAAAGAATATAAATAGTCTTATTATTGATATACGTAGTAATGGTGGAGGTCTAGTAGACGAAGCTTTAGATATTGCAGATTATATTGTAGAAAAAGATAAAACTTTATTAATTACAGTAGATAAAAACCAAAATGAAGAAATTACAAAAGCTAAAATAGATCCAATAATAGATGTACCAGTTGTTTTATTAATGAACGAGACTTCAGCAAGTGCATCAGAAATATTAGCAGGAGCCCTAAAAGATAATGGAAAAGTAACAATAGTAGGAGAAAAAAGTTATGGAAAAGGAGTAATACAAGAATTACTAACTTTAAAAGATGGTAGTGGATTAAAAATTACAACTAATGAGTATTATACTCCAAACCGTAATAAAATTAACAAAGTAGGTATTACACCAGATATAGAAGTAGTTTTATTAGATGAACTAAAAGAAAAATTAATATTAGAAGAAAAAGAAGATACACAATTACAAAAATCAATTGAAATATTAAAGAAAAAGTGATATAATGCTCATGTTAAATTTAATATTTAAAGGGGGAATTAAACGTGGAAGCAAAAATAGTAGGAGATATGCTACCAGCAGTTATTTGCAAACTTAAAAAAGGAGAATCTGTCATTACAGAAAATGGTGGAATGAGTTGGATGGATGATTCTTTAGAAATGAAAACTACAACAAATGGCGGAATTATGAAAGGAATTGGAAGAGCATTTGCAGGAGAATCTATATTCATGAATGTATATACTGCAAATGAAGATGATGCAGAAATTGCATTTTCATCATCTTTTCCAGGACAAATACTAGAATTTGACCTAAAAGAAGGAGAAACTATAATTGCACAAAAAAAAGCTTTCTTATGTTCAGAAAAAACAGTAGATATCAAAATGCAATTCCGTAAAAAATTAGGAGCAGGGTTCTTTGGTGGAGAAGGATTTATTATGCAGAAAATAACAGGACCAGGTAAAGTATACCTTGAAATAGACGGAAATGTTATAAAAAGAGAATTAAAAGAAGGCGAAAAAATAAAAGTAGATAATGGATATGTAGCAGCAATGACACAAGATGTAAAATTAGATATTGAAACAGTAAAAGGTGTTAAAAACATTTTATTTGGTGGAGAAGGTCTATTTGTTACTAGTTTAAAAGGACCAGGAACAGTATACTTACAAACAATGCCAGTTTCAAAACTAGCAAGTCTATTATATTTAGGTGGAGCACAAAGATAGAAAAGTGTAATATATGTAAGGGAGTTCAAATAGAACTCTCTTTTTAGTATAATAGGAAATTACTCTGTTTTAAGCTAAAAATGTAGGGGCATCGTTTGTGGGAATACCAGTGACATGACACTACTGTGTCCTTTTGTTAATAAATTGTCAAAAAATGTCGAAAAGTTTTTGTTGCAAAGTCTATAAAAAGATGTATAATAAAAAAGAATTAAATCTAAAAAATTAAAATTCAAAAACATCAGTGTAAAAGCAAAAGTAAACTGATTCTTAAAAAAACAAGAAGAAATTTCAAAAATAGAAATCCAAAGGAGGTAATTAAAATAAAAACTAGTCAAAAAGAGAAAAAAACTAAGAAACATATTGACAATATAACAAACATATATTATGATATATTTAAAAGAAAAGACATAGCAAAATTTACATATTATGATTATTTGTATATAGAAAGACAAAAAACAATACATTGTTCTGAAATAAGGGAAGAAGATGCAAAATATGAAGCGATAAGTTCTAATAGCATACACAATGTACATGATAAAACATTTAGAAAAATATTAGGTAACAAAATAAATGCTACATATGTTATAAATAAAGCATTAAATTTAACAAGACCAATAGAAGAACAAGAAATAGAACAATATACGAATAGATATATAACAAATGAATATACAGATAAAGAAACAGATATAGTATACAAAATGA
>CAQDYY010000016.1 GCA_948777935.1 uncultured Clostridia bacterium
TGTGTTTTCTTTTACTAATTTAATCTTAAAAATATGTCTTTTTAAGTAAATCGTGCCTGTATTATCTATATTATCATTTTTTGTTACTAATGTCAATACATTTTTATTGGTATTTTTTTCTTTTTAATTCTATTTTATACACAAAAGGACATTAGTATAATTCTAATGCCCTTTTATATATAATTTAACTATTGTATTACATTTTCATAATTTACAATTGTATTTGTTTCTGGTGAATTTGGGTTAGATTGTGTTAATCCATTTTGCATATCTTCTTGTTCTTGTACTTCTCTTGCTACTGCCATTTGTTGTTCATACATCCTGTTTAATTGAATTATAATTGCATTTAATAGCTGTTCAATATTTTCTGGAGTACGATTATTTAATGTTGCTGAATTTGTTTCATTTAATTCTTGCGTATTAACATTACTACTTGGCATAATTTTAGAATTTATGCTTAATGTATAGTAAGTAGTATCTGAATCATTTATTTTAACAATAATATCATTATTAAACCCATTTTGTGATGAGCTTTGTTTTGTATTATTTTGTAATGAAATTTTTATAGTTTTTCCATTTATTTCGGTTGTAACAATTATTGTTATATTACTTATATTATTTGTCATTTGTTTTGACAATTCAATATTTTTAATAGTATATATATTTGGTTCTGGTATATCTGGCTGTGTTGGTGTTTGTGCACTTCCTTCTATTATTTGATAGTTATTATCTGTAGTAATAGTATTGTTATTAACTAAGTTTTCATCACTATCATTTGTAGTATAAGTTTTATTTAAAGAAATTAATGTTCTAACATTATTATTATTTCTTTCATAATCAAATGTATAATACTCGTTTGGAGCTATTTCTATTCCGTGTTCTTACTAATTTGCCATTTGCCTCATAAAATTCTATTTTTATGCCATTTTCAAACCCATCTGTATTGATTTTTTCTATTTCATTTTGTATAAATTTTTGTATGTCATTTGTTGTTATGCTCGTTTTCAATTTAAGTATTTGAACCTTTTGTAAAATAACATTTAAAGCTGTATCATCTTGTGATATTTCATTTAAAACTGCTACTGTTAAATTTTTGTATTCCTCATTTGTTAGTGTTATTCCATAAACATTGGTTAATACTTGTTTTCCAAATGTTTCAATGTTTACATTCTTATTGTAATAATATTTATCTTTTGAAATTTGTGAATCCATAACTTTTAGTAACAAATCTTGTATATATGTTTTTTCTTGTTCATTAAGAGTTAGTAAATCTGTTAAAGAAATACTTTCTATTTTATCTGGTATATTTGATACATCTTGTATTCCTAGTTTTCCGTGCTAATTGTTTTAAATTATTATTTTCGATTCCTAAATATATATTAAAAATTGGTTCAGATGTAATATTATTTATCCCATTTACCATATGTAAATCTCCATCATGTGCATATTGTCCCGTAAACAGTTCTTTTGTTAAATATTTAATTTTAACTTCACTATAATCTCTATTATTTTCCGGGTCTGCATTTTTAGTATATGTAATGTTAAAGTTTCTAGGTGGAGTGGTTTGGTTTGCTATTTCTGGGTTACTAGATTCTAAATCTAACTTAATATTTGAATTTACAATATATGGAGCACTTTTTAATTGTTCCATTCCTAATTTATTAGAATCTTGCATGTATTGTTCTACTATTTCTACATTTTGACCTAAATATTTAGCAAACATTTCTTGTTTAGTTTTAAATAACTCTGTTTTAGTAAATAGAATTACACCAACAATTGCAATACATGCTACTATTGCAATTATAACTGATACTATTATTATTACTTTCTTTTTCTTGTCCATTTTTTCTTCCTCCCTTTATTTTTCCATTCTTTGTTTTCTTGCTTCATACATAACTATTCCTGCTGAAACAGAAGCATTTAATGATGTAATATTACCTAACATAGGAATTTTAACTAGGAAGTCACAATTTTCTTTTGTTAACCTACTCATTCCATTTCCTTCACTTCCAATAACAATAGCAAGTGGACCGTGTTAAGTCTTGTTGATAATAGTTTTTGTCTGTTTCCATATCAGTTCCGGCAAATCCATATTCCTTCTTTTTTTAGTGTTTTTATTGTTTCTACTATGTTGTTTACTCTTGCGATTTTCATATGTTCTACTGCTCCGGCACGATACTTTTGCTACTGTACTATTTACAGATGCTGCTCTTCTTTTAGGAATAATAATTCCATGAACTCCCGCTGTTTCTGCTGTTCTTATAATTGAGCCTAAATTATGTGGATCTTCAATTCCGTCTAATAAAATTATAAATGCATCTTCGTTTTTGTCTTTTGCAAAATCTATTATATCATAAACATCACAATAGTCAAATGGCGGAATAATAGCTATTATTCCTTGTGCATTAGGGGTTTGGCTCATGTTCTTAAATTTTTGCTTGTCAATTTCTACTACTAATATTTTTCTTTCTTTTGCAATGGCTAATATTTTATTAATAGAACCTTGTTTTTCTCCTTTTTCTACATAGATTTTGTTAATGTCTTTTCCAGATTCTATTAATTCTAATACTGCATTTCTTCCTTCTACTTGGTCTTCATATTGTTCTCTATTTTCCATTTTACTCTCCTATTCTTCATCTAGTTTTAATACACTTAGGAATGCTTCTTGTGGTATATCTACATTTCCAATTTGTCTCATTTTCTTTTTACCTTTTTTCTGCTTTTCTAATAGTTTTTTCTTTCTTGTAATATCTCCACCATAGCATTTTGCAAGTACATCTTTTCTCATTGCTGAAATTGTTTCTCTTGCTATTATTTGCCCTCCTATTACTGCTTGGATTGGAATTGCAAATAGTTGTCTTGGTATAACTGTTTTTAGCTTTTCTACCATTTTCTTTCCTCTAGTATAGCTTGAATCTTTATGCACTATAAATGATAATGCATCTACTCCTTCACCATTTACTCTAATATCTAGCTTTACGAGTTCTGCTCTTCTATATTCTTTAAATTCGTAATCAAATGAAGCATATCCTTTTGTTTTTGATTTTAACTGGTCAAAAAAGTCATATATAATTTCGTTTAATGGTAATTCATATATAAGTGTTACTCTTGTAGTATCTAAGTATTTCATATCAATATATACACCACGTCTATTTTGACATATTTCCATAATGTTTCCAACATAGTCCTTTGGTGTTAAAATTTCTGCTTTTACAATTGGCTCTTCCATATAAGAGATTTCTTGTGGTACTGGTAAGTCTGCCGGATTATATAATTCTTCCATAGTTCCATCAGTTTTATGAACTTTATATATTACTGATGGTGATGTAGTAATTAAGCTTAAGTCAAATTCTCTATCTAGTCTTTCTTCTATAATCTCTAAATGAAGTAACCCTAAAAATCCACATCTAAACCCAAAGCCTAATGCAGTAGAAGTTTCTGGCTCATATTGTAATGCTGCATCATTTAATTTTAGTTTTTCTAATGCTACTTTTAAGTTTTCGTAATCACTTCCATCTACTGGGTATAAGCCACAATATACCATTGGATTTACTTTTTTATAACCTTGTAGAGCTTCACTCGCTGGCTTATTATTTAATGTAATTGTATCTCCTACATGAATATCTGATAAATTTTTAATACTTGCTGCAATATATCCTACTTCCCCTGCAAGTATCTGATTACTTGGCACATACGTTCCTGGTTCAAAATATCCAACTTCTGTTACTATAAATACTTTATTTGCTGCCATTAATCTTATTTCGTCTCCTACTTTTACACTTCCATCTACTACACGGACATATGCTATTGCTCCTTTGTAGTTATCATAGAATGAATCAAATATAAGACATTTTAGTTCTGAATTTTCATCTCCTTTAGGATCTGGTATATCTGTTACTATTCTTTCTAATACTTCTTCCACATTTAAGCCAGATTTTGCCGAAATACATGGTGCATCCATTGCAGGTATTCCTATTATATCTTCAATTTCTTTTTTTACTTCATCTGGTCTTGCATTTGGTAAATCTATTTTATTTATTACTGGCAGTATTTCTAAGTTGTTATCTAATGCTAGATATACATTTGCAAGAGTTTGTGCTTCTACTCCTTGGCTTGAGTCTACTACTAATATTGCTCCATCACATGCAGCAAGGCTTCTTGATACTTCGTAATTAAAATCTACGTGTCCCGGTGTATCTATTAAATTAAATGTATATTCCTCTCCATCTTTAGCTTTATAGCACATTCTAACTGCTTGTGATTTTATTGTAATTCCTCTTTCTTTTTCTAGTTCCATATTATCTAGTACTTGGCTTTCCATTTCACGTTTAGAAAGTACACCTGTCATTTCAATTAATCTATCTGCTAATGTTGATTTTCCATGGTCAATATGTGCAATAATACTAAAATTTCTAATATGCTTTTGTCTATCACTCATTTAGTTTTTTCCTCCATACTTAAATTATATATGTATCTATATATTTCTCCCCAATTATTTACTTCTTTTAAATATTCATTTTCTTCTAGTTTTTCTCGATTTACATCCCTAAAATATAATGTTTTAATTTTATTTTGTGCTGTATCATTACATATACTTGATTTATCATCTATCATTATATCTATGCTTTCTTGTTTGCAAATTGCAGTTTTGTCTTCCACACACCAAAAATATTTATTAAATGTAAGATTAAAATCATTAAGTCTTTCTTCTCCTGCTTCCTTCATTCCTTTAATAGTTAGTCCTCTAGCAGTAATTATTATTAATTCATGTCCATCTTTTTTTAAAAGTTGCAATACTTCTTTTGCATTTGGCATTAGCATAGATTTCTTAGTTAATTCTACAAATTTTTCTCTGAAACCACTTATTTCATTTGCATTCCAATCATACCTTTCAGAATTACGAAATCCTTTAGGATTAACAACTCCGTTTTTATGAAGTTCTAATAAATCATATAATTCTGCACTAGCTCTAAACACATTCTCACTATCTAATATAACTCCATCTATATCTAATCCAATTTTCATAATCATTCTCCTTACATTATTGCTATTCTATCATATATCTTACCAAATCACAATATATAAATTTTGAAAAATAATATATAAAGGAGCCACTCGCGTTATGAGCTGCTCCTTTATCTTACATTAACTTTTCTAATTCTTTTATCTTATCTCTTATTTCAGCTGCTTTTTCAAATTCCATATTACTTGCATGGTTTAGCATTTCATCTGTTAATTTATTTATAATATCTTTTATATCCTCATCTTTTTTAATTTCATATTCTGCACCAATATCTTCCACAATTGTTGCTTTTATTGTATCTCTTACAGATTTCTTAATTGTCATTGGTGTAATTCCATTAGCCTTATTATATTCACTTTGTATTTTTCTTCTACGATTAGTCTCTGTAATCGCTTTTTCCATGCTTTCAGTTAGTTCATCTGCATACATTATTACTTTTCCTTCTGTATTTCTTGCAGCACGTCCAATAGTTTGTATTAATGAACGCTCTGAACGTAAGAATCCTTCTTTATCTGCATCTAAAATTGCAACAAGTGATACTTCTGGAATGTCTAGACCTTCTCTTAATAAGTTAATTCCAACAAGCACATCAAATTCGCCTAATCTTAAGTCTCTAATAATTTCCATTCTCTCTAATGCTTTAATATCTGAATGCATATATTTTACTTTTATATCTAACCCTGCTAAATAGCTTGTTAAATCTTCTGCCATTTTTTTAGTTAAAGTAGTAACAAGCACTCTTTCATTCTTTTCAACCCTTTCATGAATTCTTGCAATTAAATCATCAATTTGGTTTTCTACTGGTCTTACTTCAATTTCAGGGTCTAGTAACCCTGTTGGACGTATAATTTGTTCTACTACATTTTCTTTAGAATGTTCTTTTTCATAATCTGCTGGTGTTGCACTTACAAATACTACTTGATTAATCTTATTTTCAAATTCATCAAATTGTAATGGTCTGTTATCTAATGCTGATGGAAGCCTAAATCCATATTGAACTAGCGATTCCTTTCTTGCTCTATCTCCATTATACATTCCTCTTACTTGTGGAATAGTTGCATGTGATTCATCTATTAATAGCAAGAAATCTTTTGGTAAATAATCTAAAAGTGTAAATGGTGCACTTCCTGCTTCTCGTCCACTAATATGCCTTGAATAATTCTCAATTCCTTGGCAGAACCCTGTTTCTTTCATCATTTCAATATCAAAATTAGTACGTTCTTCTATTCTTTGTGCTTCAATTAATTTATTATTATCTTTAAAATATTTAATTCTTCCTTCAAGTTCCTCTTCAATTGTATGAATTGCTCTTTCCATTTTGTCACTTGATGTAACATAGTGTGAGTTTGGGAAAATCATAACATGATTACGTGTACCTATTACCTTTCCAGTTATAGGGTTTATTTCAGATAGTTTTTCTATTTCATCTCCCCACATCTCTACACGAATTGCCTTCTCATTTTCATCTGATGGATATATTTCTATAGTATCTCCTTTTGCTCTAAAAGTTCCCCTTTTAAAGTCTAACTCATTTCTTGTATATTGCATTGTAACTAATTTCTTTAAGATTTCATCTCGTGTTTTTTTCATATTAGGTCTTAAAGAAATAATCATATTTTCGTAGTCTATTGGGTCTCCTAAACCATAAATGCAAGAAACTGATGATACTATAATAACATCTTTTGTCTCAAATAGTGCTGCTGTTGCTGAGTGTCGTAGTTTATCAATTTCATCATTAATAGACGAATCCTTCTCTATATAGGTATCTGATGATGCTATATATGCTTCGGGCTGGTAATAGTCGTAGTATGAAACAAAATATTCAACACTGTTCTCTGGAAAGAACTCCTTGAATTCACTATAAAGTTGACCGTGCTAATGTTTTGTTATGGGCAAGTACGAGGGTTGGTTTTTGTACTTTTTGTATAATATTTGCCATTGTAAAAGTTTTTCCTGAGCCTGTAACCCCTAGAAGTGTCTGGAATTTCTTTCCCTCCATTATTCCCTTACTTAAATATTCTATTGCTTTTGGTTGGTCGCCAGTTGGCTTATATTCTGAATGAATTTTAAACATTTTTTGCCTCCATTTATTTTTATTATGACTATTATCAGCCTAAAAATTCGTGTAATATACCAAACAAATTCGTGTAATTTGTTCGCCTTTTTTCGTTTTTTTGTAAACATAAATAGCAATTACACGAATTTAAGTCACAAACTTTATTTATTTAGTTTTAACTAATTCTATAATGTCCTATAATATAATCTTTATCATATAATTCCAATACATCCTCTTCATAGTTTATCTGCATAGGGCTTGCATGATGTATTAAAAATGGTATTCCTTTTTTGTTTCTTTTATCTGATATTATTCCAATATGATCTTTAAATACAATTATATCTCCACCTTGCCATTCTTCTATTTTAGATAAATCCGTTGTAAGAGATATATGGTTATTTTTTAAATATATGTTTAAATTTCGTACTCTTCTAAAATCAATATTTTTATCTATTGACTTAATATTGTATCTTTCTTTGTAATCTGTAATATCTTCATTTACTAATTCCATTAAATCATACCCTGCATCTTTTAGTCCAAATCCTACAACATCTGTACAAACTCCATATTCATCATTTGGATAGCCTGTATTATAATATTTGCTTTGATACTTAGGTTTTGTTTTTATATATTTCTTCACATTGTTTAATATATCTGTTTGGTCATCTATTCCATCGTTATCTTTATCAATATTACTAATATATATTTTTATATTAAAATCTGAATTGTTGTACTGCCTCTGTGGGATAATGTTTAATTTATATGCTATAATTATGATTAAAACTATTAATAATGTTATAATTATTAAAAATATTATAAATCTATTTTTCATAGTATATTCCCTTCTTAATTATTTCGGCTACTAAAATATCTTATTGCTTTTGATTGATCCTCTGCTTGTCTTATATTCTTTAAGCATTTTTCTCCCTACTTTATATCACTCTTTTAATAAAAAAACAATACCACATACACTACCAATGTAATAAAACTACAATACTATTTTTAGTATTGTAGTTTTTATACTATACTCTCTTCTATGTTTCATCTATTTTAGCTGAAATTAGCTCTGTAGATTCTTTTTGCATCTCTAAACCATTTCTTACATGATAAGATATTTTAAATCCTTTTAGACCCTTTGTTCTTAATGAATTTATATTATCTGCTACAGTAAGAGATTGGCTATTTTGTATAGTTATTCCTATAGCATCTACTTCGTCTCCATCAACACATGCTTTGTAATAAATCTCTCCATTAGTTTTTACTGCTTTATATTCTTTTATGTCTATATATCTTGCAATATTTATTTCGTCTGTTCCATTATTTCCTAGTACTACAAGTTTATTAGTATCTGTTTTATCCACAATCTGTTTCGATATATTACCTTTTGTTATTGTACTTTTTTCACCAGATTCACCATATAAATCTATTGGAATTATTGTAAATACTTTATCATAACCACCAACATTTTCTGTTGTCACTCTATATTTTTCTGTTCCATCTTCATTTGTTTTCACATAATAATTATAATCTGTACCAAATGCACTTACTGTTTTGTTAATAGTTGGACATGTTTTATATAAATCTATTCCATTAGTTCCTATTTCTAATATATTCTTTTTTACCTCTTCTTCTGGACTATTATCTGGATCTTTTTCTTCGTTATTTGTTTCATCTATAATTGTTCCTATTAAATTTGTTGTTTTACGTACTACTTTTGCACTTGTACCTGTTCCATTTAATCCATTATAACCTATTCTTAATCCTTTTAATCCAAGATTTTTTAATTCTGTTATATCTTTTATTGCAATTCCTATTGCATTTACTTCATCTGACTCATTATAACAAGATTCATAATAAGTGTCTCCACTATTATTTACAGTCCACATTTTGTATTCTTTTATATCAATATACCTTCCAATATTTATATCACTAGTTCCATTATTTCCTAATACTACAAGCTTATTATCTACTGTTGATTCATGATCTCCATATATTTTTGATATTTGGTCTTTTGTTATTTTAATCTTTTCTCCAAATTCATCAAATAATTCTACTGGTATTATTGTATATACTTTATTATCGCTTCCTAATGTTACTCTATACTTTTCTGTTCCATCACCATTATTTACTACATAATATTCATAGTTTCCATTAGGTGTTTTTATTGTTTTGTTTGTTCCTAAATAGTTCTTATATAAACTTATATCACTAGTTCCAACTTCTAAACTCTTACTTCTTGATTTTGCTATTACTGAAACATTTACTTTTCTTGTAATGTCACTTTTTGTTCCATCATTATTAGTATTTGTTACTTTAATATCAAAAGAACAACTAGTAGAATTTTCCAATATACCTTGCATGCTAATACAATATGGATTTATTGTAGTTTCTCCTTCTATGTTATATTCTACTACTGTCTTTTTATCTTCACCACATATTGCTATATCTGTAATATATGCTTCACATGATGCTGTATTTAATATTTCCACTGGTGTATTTAACATGTTTTCTATTTTTACTTCTCTTGCCTTATTATATTTATTATCTTCATATATATGATAGAACTCTAGTTGTGGTGTCACTACTTTTTCAACTCTAGTTGTGATAGAAATTTCATCTGTTACATCTTTATTTAATAGTTTTCCATCTACTTTTATGTCTGTTACAGTTAAATCTTCATTAACTTTAACTATAATTTCTTCTCCTGCTAGAAGTTTTACTGTCCCTGTAACTTTTTTTCCGCTTACTTTTGGCATAAGTATATATGTTCCTGCTTTAGTAGCATAGAATTTTACATCTATTTCTCCTGATTTAGAACCTTTAGTAAAATTTACTTCTGCTGTTTCCTTATTTCCATCATTAGTAATAATATCACAATTGTATATAAAGTTACTATCTTTTGATAACATTACTTCATCATCTATAGACTTTATAGTAGCTACTTTATTTTCATAATATATATCCTGACTAATTTCTGTTTCAGAATCATTTGAAACTTTTTCTATTCCAGTTATTTTTTCTGTTTCTTCTATTGAACTTTCTATTACTGTAATTATTATTTCAATTCCTGTTACAATTTCATATTTATCTGTATCTACAGGTGTATATGTTACTTTAAATTTATTTTTTCCTGCTTCACCTACTAATGTATCTAGTGAATCCTCAAATTCAAATCCATCTGGCAACTCAATATCGGCTAAAGTTTGCCCCTCTATCGCTATTAATCCTTCTGGTACTACATATATTGGTTTCTCTTTTTGGGTTCCATCTGTTACTGTAATTAATACTTTAATGTCTGGTACAATTTCATATCTATTTGTATCTTCTGGTGTATATATTACTGTAAATTTATTTGTTCCCACATCTCCTACTGGTGTGTCTAGCGGAGCAGCAAATGTAAAGCCTTCTGGTAATTTTACATCTGCCAAAGTTTGACCTTTTATTGCTGTTAGTCCTTCTGGCACTTTATATTCTGGCTTTAATTTATTTGTAGACATTGATTCTGGTTCATTTAGCACTAATTTTTTTTCTCTTCCTATAACAAATTCTATAATTCTTAATGCATCAAAACTGTCTAGATCATCACTGTCATTTTCTACATTTGCAGCTAATTTACATATTCCTTTTATTTCACTATTATTTCCATAAACTATATGTTCTACTATTGATAATGCATCAAAACTATTTACTATTCCATTTTGATCAACATCCCCATAAATTAAAATTGTATATGTTTTGTCATTAGTTTTAATTTCATTCCCTGTTACAATAATATTTCCTAAGCTTTCTTGGTTTTTAATATTAATTCCCGCTTGTTGAAACTGTTCAATTATGTATGACTTATATATCATTTGAAAGGGATTATCAAATATAAATGGTAATATTGTTAATCCATCTTTTTCATATACATTATTTAAGATATTATTTGGATTATGGGTATATGCTTGTACAGTAGTTGCACCATTTTTTTGCAATAATGCTATTGGAATAATATTTGTTATTTCCATAATTCCTATTATTAATACTAATGCAATTACTACTATTGTTTTTTTTATATTTTTCAATCCGTTCACCACCTAATTCTTTCTTAATTATACTTCAGCTTCTTTGTTTTAACTATTAATAGTGTTATTACTATTACTGCTAATGCGATTATTACAAAATATAAACATTTTATATTCGTAAAGAAATCTATTATAGCTTGTACTATTGGTTCCATATTTTTTTCTAATGAATTTTCCACTTCTGTTGATATTTGTGCTATCTGTGGTTCTGGCTTTTCTACTAAAACATATGTAGAAAAATGATTTGTTGTAAATGTATAATCCTCTCCTTGAATTGTTCCCTCTATTAGTTTATGTGTTCCATTTTCTATATCTACATAATAAATTTCTATACGTTCACTATTATATTCCTTTGGAACTGGTATATATACTGTAACATATCCATTTGGTTGTACTTCTTGATTGTCCCTTTTTAATTTAATATCAAAATATGTTTTTTTACCTTCTATATCTTTTAATATATTGTTTATTTTAGGATAGTTCTCATTTCTTGAATTTATAGTGCTTACTTCTAATCTAACATCTTCACTTATTGCAATTGGTAAAGCCTTTATCATAACATTGTATACATTTTCTTCTATTGTTGTAACTCCTTTTTCATATAGTGTAATTAATCTATTTGGTGCTGGATCAAGTGGTTTTTCTGGTTCTACTACTTCTTGAATTGTATTAGTTGCTTGATTATCAGTTTTATTTATTGTTGGTTTATTTGTAGCAGTAGTTTTCTTTTGATTTACAGTTACTGATACTGATCCATTACCAATTGGTTGATTATTTATTCTTTGAGTTTCCGTAGCTAATTTTAAATTAGATATTTTAAAGCTAGTACTTCCTTTAGCTTTTGCTTTAAATGTTAATATTACACTTTTTGTGTCTGCTTTAGCTGCACTATCAACAAATGAAAATTTTTCACCAAAAGCTCCTTTTGATGATGATATAAATTCGAATTTTGATTTATCATAATTTAAATCAAATTCTGCCATTTTTACTTTTTCTCCAAATGAAATAGTTATTTTTACAGTACTTCCTACATTTACTGTTTTAGCTGAAGTACTAATATTTGCCGAACTAGCGTTTACATTTCCTGCTAATATTCCTATCATAAAAACAATAGTAAATAGTATTGTTATAGCTTTTTTCATTACTCTTCTCTCCTTTGTAAAACCTCATATATATATTATACTATTTTTAATTTTTTTTGTAAATATAATATTACTATTTTTTTACGATTTTTTTACATTTTCTTTACAATATTACATTTTTGTTACATTGCTCAGAATATTTTTAAATTTTAACATAGAAGCATCTTTAAATTCTCTATTCCGTAACATCTTTTCAAATAACGACAAAAAATGGACAAATAAAATTTGTCCATTTTTTGTCGTTATTTGATTATTTTATCTTTCCTACTTGTTTTGATGAAGATGGTTCACTCATATTTGTATCATCTTGTGGCATTTCTTCATACGGAACAGCATTTTTGCTGTTATTATTTATATCTGTATCTTTACTATTTTTGTTAATTGCAACTGCTACTATGCTAACTATAATAATTAGTAGTATAATTACACATAATAATATTTTTTTTATATTATTTTTTTCCATTTCATTTTCCTCCATATTGTTCTATTCAATAATAAACTCTGTATTTCCTTCATACCAGTTCCCATATTGATCTATAACTTTTAAAATGTAATATCCTTTTTCTGTAATTTCAATACTCTTTTTTAATCCATTTTCCATTAAATCAATTTCAGATAATATTCTTTCTGCTTTAGTATCTAATCTTCTTAATGTTGCCGTTTTTATATCATTTATATCAGCAAATGTAATTGTATAAGTTCCTGATTCATTTTTCTTAACTTCAACTTGTGGTGGCATTCTATCTATAGTTAAAGTTTTTGTAGTTTTCCTCTTTCCATCAGCAGATAAAACGGTTATTTCATAAACTCCATCCTTTATTATTACAGTATTATTTTCCTTAGAAAAATCTTTTCCATCTCTTTTTATTGTTCCTGTACAATCATCCATCCAACTAATTTTTGTAACATCTCCCCAAACACTGTCATTTTCTAATGGTTTTCTCAATCCATCATCAAAGCTATAATAAATTATTGGTGAATTCTTACTTTCATTTTTGCTTATTATATTAGTTAACTCTTTAATTGACCCTTTTTTAAAAAACAGAAATACTATTGCAATTAAAATAAATAATAATAAAAGTTTAAGTATTGGTCTTTTTTTCTTTTCTTTTGATGATTCTATCATTCTTTTTGGTTTATTCCTATTCATATTATCACTTCCTATTCTTTATTATATCCTATAAATATTGTAATAGAAAACAAGTATAATAGTCAACATTAAAATGAAAAAAAATGTAAATAAAAGAAACAGTAGTATTTTTATCTACTGTTCCTTTTTATTACTGTATAGTATTTATTTCATTTTAATAATGAAATCTAAATCATTTTCAAGTTGTAATCCATCAATTGAGAATACTTTTATAACATACCAGTAATCATTTTGATTAAATCTTAAATTTAAAAATTCGTTAAGAGGTTTTGCTCCTTCTATTTGGTCACTATATACTTCTTTGTGTGAAACTCCTTCATCTGTTTCATAATATACTTCTATCTTTTTTACATCAGTAAGATCATTATTTCCATTAATAGTAACTTTAACTTCTCCTGTTTCAAGTACATCATATTTAGCAGTTGGTTTTACTTTTGTATCTGGTTTAATTGTAAATGTTTTAGTAATGTCTGTTCCAGGAATTTCTATTATATAAGTACCTTCTGCAAATATAGTATCTCCACTTGCTAGGTCAAATTTTCCATTAGGTCCTGTAATTTTACCTTTTACATTTGAACCTGCTAGCCATGAAATTTGTACATTAGTGCGATATTCAAATTCTGCATTATCCTCATATTCTTTTGCTGTTTTACCATTTATAGAATATCTAATTTTAAGTGGCTCTATTGTTACATTAACATATTCTGTCCAGTTTTCATATGTTACTACTATTCTTTGTGAACCTATTTTATTGTTTTCAAGAGCTATTGTTGCTTTACTTGTTACATTTCTTCCAGGTATTCCTGATGCTGTAATCTCTCTTACTACAATTTTTGTTTTATCTATATCTTGTCCATATTCATATGATTCTGGTCCGTTATTTGTTACTACTATTCCTTTTATATCATCTACAACGGTTACCTCAAATGAAGTTGTTTTTTCTTTATATGTTACTTTTATTGTTTGTGTAGTTAAAGATGTATTAACTAAACTGCTTACTGTACAATCAGGACTACTTAGTGGCACGTCTATACTTGTACCATCGCTCAATTCTACTAATAATACAATTTTAGTTAAATCTAAATATTTACCATATCTAACTTCTTCTGGTGCATTTTTAACTTTTATAGAAATTACTTCAGCTTCTTTTATAACAGGTATTGGTGTATATGTTGCTATATATGTTGCATCATTTATTACTTTTACTAATTCTGGTTCCCAACCTTTAAATGCATATGTATAATCTTCATCAGATGCTTTTTGTGGCATTCCTTCATATCCAGGTATAATTCCATATGGTACTTCTGTTGTTTTTAATACTGTTCCATCATAATTTTGGAATATTATTGTGTACTCTCTTACTCTTTGTGTATATGTTGCTGTATATGTTGCATCTCCTGTTACTGCTACTGGTTCTATATCCCAATCTTTAAATTCATATACTGTTGATTCTGTTGATGGTCTAGTTGGTTTTATTGGGTTTCCTGTATACGCTACTGGTTCTCCATATGGCACTTGCTTAGTTTCTAATACTGTTCCATCATAATCTTGGAATGTTATTGTATATTTTCTTTGTTCTTCTTCATATGTTGCTATATAAATTACATTTCCTGTTACAGATGTTATCTCTTTATCCCATCCTGCAAATGTATATACTTTATCTATTGTTGATGGTTTTGTTG
>CAQDYY010000017.1 GCA_948777935.1 uncultured Clostridia bacterium
AAACTATCCTAGGGGTGGGGGTGATAAATAATTTCACCTTTTGGGGTACAGTTCACTTTATAAGGCAAACTTGAGATATTCGTTTCAAATTTGTAATACAGTTTGAATTTTCTCAAAATGAAAAAGCAGGAGAATATTATAAAAACACATAATATATTCTCCTGCTTATGGGACTTATACAGCCCCCGCCCCATACATCAGTTCTTTTTTGCCATTTCCACCAACACTTGTTCCGTCGTCAATTTCCCGCTTAACGTGAATTTCGTATCATAATCGCTATACGAAATTGCATCGACTTCGTCTTTAGCTCGTAGTTTAGCCAGTAGCTCGCTGATTACCTGTGCTTTATCATTAAGGTAAATATCAACGCTACTTTCGATTAATAAACTCCATGCAGCATCTGGTTCCTTTGTACATTTTACTTCTAATTGGCGACCATCATCTGTTGTAAAAATAGTTTTAAATTTTGTTACTTCAAGATTTCCCAACATCGTAGTTTCCTCCTTCTTAGAGCATAATACTGTTTTTTGTACCATTTATATTATATCACTTAACATAAATTATTGCAAATTTTGGTGTTGTTCCCTCTTTTATAACAAATTTCTACATATAAATCCTTATTTTGTATATATAATATTGGTTTCTTTATTTATCACTTTGTAGTTCTTCTTTTAATATCTCATATACATATGCTGAAGATTCATAATACAAATGTGTTTCTAGGTTATTTAATTTTTCAAATGTGTTTGAATTATATACAATGTCCATAGCCTCTTCTATTGTAATATTATTATCTTCAACTACGTACCTAATTAAATCTTGTATTATGCATTCTACTAAATAATTTAATTTTTCTAATACCATTTTTATACTCCCTTCAAATACTTTAGTGATTTTTCTGTATGAAATGAATATTGGTCTGTTAATTCTTTGTATGTAAGTTCTCTTATTAATGTATCTATATCAATTAATCCATTTACAAAAGTTCTAAATAATACGATAATGTCATCATCTGCTACTGGTCCAATTACTAAATCATATTTGTTATCTGTATTACATTCCTTACTGCCTATATCTTTAAAATCTCTATCTCTATTATTTAATATAAATGTTGCCCATTCTTTTGATGGTTTATCAAACTTTTTAATATTTAATTCTTTGTCCTCAAAAATACTTTCATCTAGTTCAAAAGTATTTACAGTCTTTGTTCCTCCCTCTCTTTTTTCTACCCTCTCTGCCATAAATTCTGCTTGTTTTTTTATCGTAGTACAATAAAAACCTTGTCCAAAATCTTTATATTTTCTACATTTGCTTAAATCAATTTCATCTACTTTTGTATTTGATCCATGATATAAAACCACTATATGTTTCCTCCATTTCTTTTACATACTTCAGTTAAATCTTCAACAGCATCATTTAGACCGACTGTATGCTCTGCTTCGTAACATTCGTTTAAAAATTCCAAGCCTTTATATTTCTTTAAATAGTTATATGCTTCTTTTCTTGTTATATTTTTTTGTTTAGCAAACTCACTTATACAAATAACTATATAGTTTAATATCCTTATTTCTTGTTTTGACATCACTTTTCCAACCTTTCTTTTCCAGTTTATTATACTATACATTACATTGCTTTTTCAAGAATTTGTCAAATATTTTCTTCAGAGTATTATATTTGTAAATTTTATATAGTTTCACCATTTAAGTATTGTTTTTTTACTAAAATAAGTATAGAATAGTGTTAATGTTTTTTATGGAGGTATGAGCATGCAAGAATTATCTAGAAGTAAGCTATATGAGATTGAAAGGGTTTCCAATTTTAGGGAATTAATTAGCCGTTCAGCAAAACTTTATCCTAATAAAGTTGCTTTTATTTATAAAAAAAGTCCAAAGGATACTACTTACATTACTCACACTTATACTGAATTAAAACAAGATATAGAAAATTTGGGAACTGCACTAATAGATTTAGGTTTAGCTGGAAAGCGTGTTGCTATTATTGCTCCAAACCGTTATGAATGGTGTATGAGCTATTTAAGTATTACTACTTCTCGGTATGATAGTTGTTCCTTTAGATAAAGCTCTTCCAGATAATGAAATTGAAAGCTCTGTTATTCGTAGCGAAGTAGATGCTGTTATTTTTGATAAAAAATATTTATCTATTTTTGAAAATTTGAAATCTAACCCAGACTGCAAATTAAAGCATTTTATTTGTATGGATTTTATAGAAAATAATAATGATGTATTATCTCTTTCTTCTCTTATAGAAAATGGTATGTCACTCCGTAATAATGGAGATAAAAGATATGATGAAGTAGAAATTGATAATATGGGTATGACAATTATGTTATTCACTTCTGGAACCACATCTCTTGCTAAGATTGTTATGCTATCACAACATAATATTTGCTCTAATATTTATTCTACTGGTTGTATTGCAAAAGTTACAAGTGAAGATACATTCTTATCTTTCTTACCACTACACCATACATATGAATCTTCTACTACATTTTTATATGGGCTATATTGTGGTATTACCATTGCTTTTTGTGATGGTCTTCGTTATGTAGCACAAAATCTAAAAGAATATAAGATAACTGGTTTTGTTTGTGTTCCTTTAGTTTTAGAGGCTATGTATAAAAAAGTAAAAAAAGGAATTAAACAAAAACATTTAACTATTCCATTTTATATATTAACTGGTATTTCGAATTTACTACTAAAATGTGGTATTGATGTAAGAAGAAAGTTTTTTAAATCTGTTATTAATGAACTTGGTGGACATTTAAGGCTTGTTATTTATGGTGCTGCTCCTATGGATAAATCTACTATTAAAGGTCTTAAAAATTTAGGAATTGAGTTATTAAATGGATATGGTTTAACAGAAGCTTCTCCTATTGTTTCTGCTGAAAATGATAAGTATCAAAAACCCGGTTCTGTTGCATTTGCTCTTCCAGATGTTGAAATTAGAATCGATGAACCAAATGAGCAAGGTATTGGAGAAATTATAGTAAAAGGCCCTAATATAATGCTTGGTTATTATGATAATGAAGAGGCAACTCGTGAAGTATTAACAGATGGTTGGTTCCATACAGGCGATTTAGGTTATTATGATAAAGATGGATATTTGTTTATTACTGGTAGAAAGAAAAATGTTATTGTTTTAAAAAATGGTAAGAATATTTATCCAGAAGAAATTGAAATTTTGATTTCTCGTCTTCCTTATGTTGCTGAAAATATGGTTTATGGAAAGCCTACTAAAGATGACGATTTAGAAATTAATGCAAAAATTGTTTATAATGTAGAATATATGAAACAGACTTATCCTAATAAAGATGTTTCTAGTTATAAAGAAATTATTTGGAATGATATAAAAGAGATTAATAAGTCTATGCCTGCTTATAAGCATATAAGAAATATTATTGTAACAGATGAGCCAATGATTAAGACTACTACTCAAAAAATAAAGAGAAATGAAGAATTAAAAAAGATACTAGGAAATTAAGAACAAAAAAAAGGGCATATGCCCTATTTTTTGTTGTTAATAATTTCTTTTCCTTTCTCTATTGCATCGTCAAGAAAAAAATAAGTACTTACTGTGTCCATTTTGGACTGAGTAATATTGTCTTCTTCCACCTTATAAGTACAGATAACCTCATTCTTTGAAGTTAGTACATATAAAGAATTATGAGAATACAGACAATATTCTTCACCATAAAATGTAATTCTTTTTAATTCTAACATTGTCTCCCTTTCTAGCATACTGCCACTCATGGTAAATGGTTACTTAAGTATTACTTATGTATCTATTTTATCATGATTTGCTCGAAAATAAAAGAATTTTGTAACATTATAGTACAAATTGTAATATTGCTACTATTACTACTCCCGGAACACCTAGAATTCCTACGATTAGTGCTGTAATCCAATTTAAGTCTATCATAAAGCCGAAGTTTGTTCCAATTAAGTTCACTACAAAAATTAAGATACCACCGACTATTCCATTAATTACAAGTTTTATAATTAATTTCATTGGTAGCGCTAGTAATTTTAATACTATAAATAAAATTCCTACCCCAATTAGTATTGGTAAAATCATAGTAAAGTCCATATTTCTCCCCCCTTTTTTCTTTTGTTTTAATCATTGCTACACATATGTTTTCTTGTCATTTCTAGTAAGTTTAACTCTGTAAATCCAACAATTTGTGTTTTAGAACGATCATTTTTTAAGTTTTCTTGTAATACATCTATAATTTTTTGCTTATGTTCTTCTTCTTTCATATCAATATAATCGATAATAATAATTCCTCCAATATCACGTAAACGCAGTTGTTTTGCAATTTCTATACTTGCCTCTTTATTTACTGTATACACTGTTTGTTCTAAACTTTTTGTTCCTATATATTTTCCTGAGTTTACATCTATTGCAGTTAATGCTTCTGTTTTATCTATTGTAATAAAACCTCCACATTTTAGCCATACTTTCCTATTTTGTATCTTTTCTAATTGCTCTCCTAAATCATACATATCAAATAAATTTTCTTGTTTCTTTAAAACCACATCTATCTTTTGCCCATTTTCTTTTAGCATATCTTGTATCTCTTTTTCTTCTTTAACACTATTTACAATAATTCTTTCTATATCTTGGTCTATTAAATCTATTAAAATCCTTTTAATAATTTGTGAATTTTCATAAATTAGTTTTGGTGCTTCTTTTTCATTTTGGGCTTGTTTTTTTATATTTTCCCAGTTTCTAATAGTTTGGTTCATATCTTTTACAATTTCTTCTTCACTTTTTCCTTCTGCTGATGTTCTTACTATAATACCAACATTTTTAGGACTATTTTTCTTGATAATTTCCATTAAACGTTTCTTTTCTTTTTCGTCTTCGATTTTTTGAGATATAGTAATAAACTCTACTTCTGGCATAATTACTGAAAATCTTCCTGCTAAGTTTATATGTGTTGACACTCTTGCTCCTTTTTTATTAGTGCTATCACGTTTTACTTGTACTAATACTTTCATTCCTACTTTTACAATGTCTTTAATATTATTGTTTTTTACTGCCTCTTCTGGGTCATCTTTTTTTGTATCTACTTTAGGTAGAATATCTTTAATATGTATAAATGTGTTTTTCTTTTCTCCTATATCTACAAATGCTGCTTGCATTCCTTGTAATACATTTTGAATTTTACCAATATATACATTTCCTTCTAATCTTTTAGTGTTACTATTTTCTTCATATTGTTCTAATAGATTGCCATTTTCTACTAGCATTACTGTTTTGTTTTCGTTGTTATCTACATTAATTACTATTTCCTTCATCTATATAACCTTTCTAATTGTATTTATTCATTGCATGGTCTATTCCATTTTTTATAATATCTATTGTAGCATTTGCTGCTTGTTTAATTCCATTTTGAAGTATTTTGTATTCTTCTTCTGGAATATGTCCTAATACATAATTTATAATATCATTTTTAAATTCTGGTGTTCCAATTCCCACACGAACTCTTGGGAATGTATCTGACACTATTTCTTTTTCAACTGATTTCATTCCATTATGATTTCCGTGGTCCACCTTTTTTTCGTATTTTAATACTTCCTTTTTCTATATCCATATCATCATAAATAATGATTAGATTTTCCATTGGTACTTTGTAAAAATCCACAAATTGCTTTACAGATGTTCCACTTAGGTTCATATATGTTTGTGGTTTTACAAGAATTACTTTTTCACCATCTATGATTATTTCTCCATATATAGCATCAAATTTCTTTTTATTAAGTGATACATTATATTGTTTTGCGATTTCATTAATTACATTAAACCCCATATTGTGTCTTGTTTTACTATGATCTTCTTCTGGGTTTCCTAAACCCACAACTATATACATGCTTCCTCTCCCTTTTTATTACTTTTTATACATTTTACATTGTTTTAGAGTTTTTTACAAGACTTTTTAAAAATTTGTCACCATTTTCTTATCCCTTCAATATGAATACCCCTTATATCTTGAAAAACATAATTTGACACTGTTCTTCCATATGAATCTAATGTATGTGTTGCAACAAAAATATTATCAAAATCATCTGCTAGTTTTTCTACTATCATTAAACTATGTGCAAATGTTATGCCATCAAAAGATAGTTGTATTATATCTCCTTCCATAAGTTCAGAAAGTTTAACGATTTTACCATATGGACCTACAGATTTATTGTTTAATAAAAAGTTCTTTAAAAACTCTACTCCTGTCCATGATGGGCTTTTATCGTTTGCATTGTTATAATACCAACCATCTTTATTATAATTCATTATGCCACAACCACTAAAAATGCATTGTGACACAAAATTTGTGCAATCTCCTCCTAAATTTTCATAATTATAGTATTTAGGATTTCTTAAATATGCCCACTTTTTAGCATATTCTTTTGCTAACTTTCTATTGTACTCTATTTCTATCATAAAAAACACCTCTAAATATCTTATGAAAGATATTTTAAGGTGTAATATGTTTTTAAAAACTATATAGTAAAAGTACTGCTACAATATAGATAAGTATAAATATTCCCACTGTTTTTAGCATTTGTCTTTGTTCTGTTTTTGGGCTTTCTAAGTCTTTTTTACTTAAATAGTATTTTGCTCTTTTTAATCTAATTATTCTTTTAGCATTTAAATTTGATAAAGTTATACTTTTTGCATATTCTTTTGGTAGTTTATTAATATAGATCCCACTTTCATAATCTAATGCCTTCTGGTTCTCAAAATACTCTATTAGCTTAAATTCCATTATTTTTTTGTTTACTAAATTCTCTTGATATAGTTTCTTTGGATTTGTTATAATTTGCTCTAAAGTTTTTTCTCCATAATAAACTGATACACGAATAGAATTTCTAAAATATAAGTACCAAACAGTAATATATAATATACTCCTTGACATTACTTGTAGTTCCATTTTAAAATAGTACCAAAAATCACTTGTGTTTATATTTAGTGCTATTCTAATTACTGTTAATAGAATTACTACTACTAACATAATAATAAATGTTTTCTTAATTTTGTTTATAGATTCTGCTTTTCTTTTTGTTAGGCAATATGCAATATATATAATTCCTAATAGCTGAATTACATTTTGAATAATAGAAAGTATATTATATACTTTTGCAATTCCTTCATAAGAAATATTTTCATTAAAGCTTAAATTTATTATCCCATAGGATAAATTTATAATGTTTAGTATAATTGTAACTACAAACAAAATAAGTATTCCTTTAAACTTAGAATAATCTATTTTGCTCATATATTTTATTACTTTTTTTAACATTTTTTGCTTTTCATTTTCATCTATTTGAGTTTTGAATTTGGTTTGTTTTATAATGTATATTACTATTAAAACTAAAATAGCAATACCTAAAATAATCGTATTAGTATAGTTTTTTTCTTTTTGCGAAACAAGTTCTTCATCAGTAATAGATACACTATCTATTACGCTTCTTACCTTATTTGTATCTACTTCTTTATTTAAAAAGCTATATGAAATAATAATAGCTTTTCCTTCATGAATCGTATAATATTCATTAGTTTGAACCCATTTATCATTTGTCTTTTGCTCTAATATAGTATCTATAAAAAACATATCATCTTTTTCGTATGTTTCTTGTTTTAGTACAACCTGTTCATCTTGCTCTTTTGTCTTTTTATATTCCACTAAAAACTCATTCATACTTTCTTCATTTAACTGTTTTAAGCTAACTACACTTTTAGTTAGCTCATTTTCTAATTGCACAAGCACAATTGCTTCATTTTGTTCATCATTTGTTGCATGTAAATAAATATGATTATATTGTGATGTTTCAGTATTTTGGGTACTTGCTTTAAAATTACTAGGTAAAGTTAATTTCACCATATCTGCTTGTACAGTTATACCAATATTTAATATCATTAATACTATTGCTATAATAAATAGTAATTTTTTCTTCACTTTCTATTCTCCATTAATCAAATTTGCTTAAATTCACTCTTATCACTTTTAATAATTCAAAATACTCTTTTAATATCTTTTCTTCATTTCTATTTCCACATAACATATAATCTTCCATACATTTTATTTCATTTTTTTCATAGCAAGTTCTTTTTCTGTCTTGAATAAATTTAAGATATTGTGACATTTGCTCTTCTACCAAATGAAATGGTTTTTTAGAATATATGAAATGTACTATATGTATATCATCTAATGTATAGTTACTATATTGTGTATAATAATCTATATGAGGAAAAAACATGTTGTATTTCACATCTAAATGCAAGTTTCTTTTCTTGTCCCACTTAGTATCATATTCTTGTAAAATATCTTGGTCTCCTATAGATTCTCTTTTGCTTTCTATATCTACAATTATGTTTAAAAAATGCGAAATTATACCTTTTTTAGGTTCTATCACCATCAATCCAGATGTTAGTTTCATCCACTCTTTATTAATAAATGGTCCATTTCTTCTATCTATTGTAGCTGACATGTTTTCTTTTTCAAACAATTCATCAATATTTTTTCTTACATACATATCGCTATCTAAATATACTAATTTGTCAAACTGTATTAATTCAAATATAAGTAATTTGTCGAATGTATTTGTCCAATGCGAAAATGTTCCTATATCATTTTTACTTTTAATAGAGTTTGGTATATTAATTTTATTTCTTCTTATAACATTTAAATTATAGTTTTTTAATATTTGCTCTGTTTTCATAGATATTGAATTTGTTATAAGCACACTAATTGGATAATTGGTTCCCGTTTTCCTTAAAGATTCTACTAAACATAGAACTCCTCCTAAATAATCCTCTGTGCTTAACACTGTTATATATGAATTATTCGCCATATATGATTTCTCCTATCTTTCTTCAAAATCCATCTGCCTTTGAATTTCATATTTTCTAACTTCTCCATTTTTTAATGTTAATGATAAAATATCTTTATCTTTTGGCATTCCATTACAATAACATTCTATTGCTTGTGCTACACAAGCGTGAGTTACTAATACAATATCTTTATCTTTAAATTTTTCAACGATTGAATCCATACAAGAATATACTCTTTTAAATAAATCTTGTATTGGCTCTACATTACAAATATTATAATTTTTGTCATAATCTGATAACATTTGAATATTACAGTCTTCTTTACTGTGATGTCCTTCCATATCTCCAAAGCTTCTCTCTATTAGTCTCTCTTCAACTTGAACTGGTACTTTTGTTATTTCACTTACATATTTTGCTGTTTGTTTAGCTCTTGTTAATGGAGAAACTAAAATTGCATCTACTTTTATGTTTTTAAATTTTACAGCTACTTCTTTGGCTTGCTCGATTCCTACTTCATTTAATGGTATATCTGTCTGTCCTTGAAATACATTTTTAACATTATAATCTGTTTGCCCATGCCTTAATACATATATTTCCATTCATTAAACTCCCTACATTTGTATATCTTTTCTTTTTAATATGGCTTTCATTACTTGTTTTGACATTTCATTTAATGATTCCCATGATTTAGAATTATTATCTACTTTTCCTATGTGTACTTCTTCTACTTTTGCACCTAACATAATCATATCTAATAATATACCTATGTCTACTCCATAATCCTTTTCAAAGACAATTTTTCTAAAATATTCTGTTTTTCCTGCTATTATTCCACTTAATGGTTGTTCGAATTTAAAAACATTAGGAAATAGTAAATCTAATAATGGTTTTGCCACTAATTCTGTTACTCTTCCACCTTCTCTTATAAATGCTGATTTTACAAAGTCTGCATTTTTTTCTACTATTGGTGTAATCATGCTTTGTATAACATCTTCATTATATATCTCTAAATCTCCATCAATAAAAACTGTAATATCTGTATCAACATATTGAATCCCTTTTTCCATAGCATACCCTTTTCCTCTTGTTTCACATTCAATAACCTCTGCTCCACTTTTGATAGCCAATTCTGCTGTTTTGTCAATTGAAGCATTATTGACTACAATTATATTAGATTTTACTGTACTATTCTTTATTTTATCAATAACTTTCTGTATTGACTTTTCTTCATTAAGTGCTGGTATTATAACTGTTACTTTGTTTTCCATTTTCATTCTCCTTCTTCAGTATAAAAATACACACATATACATGCAATTATATCATATTTCTACATATTTAGTCAAATGTTAAAAATCATTTAAAAAGTGTAATGCTACTATATTTACATTACACCCTTTCATATATTACTAATGTTCGTTCTTTGCCTTCTTCTGCTATTTTATATGGATCTTGTAAGATTTGTTTTATTTTTTTCTTATCATCAAAATATGGTTCACATCCATCAGAATAAGCACATATATATGCTACATCTTTTAAATCTACTTCATATACATCAATATAATACTCCGCTTCTTTTTCTCCTGTTAAAGCACCAAATGATATATCTTTTCCTTGATATTTTTTATCTGGTTTATTACGATAATCTCTTCTTACCATTATTCTATCTTCTCTATTGTTCCAATCATACTTATGTGTCTTTATATAAACATTATTTAAATAATCTTCAAATTGATTATGATTATTTATAGTATTAAATATAGCCTGAAAATTTTTATCTAATGCTATTAGATGGCAATCTCCAATAGAAAAACAAAATAGCTTATTTCCTACAATTTTTCCACCTACTGCTTCACAACAGTATAAATCTTCTTTTGCATAATCTATATTTCTATCTTTGTTTATTTCTAATATATCACTATTCACTTCTTGTATTACCTTTTTTATGGTTTCTTTTGATATGTTATCCTCTTTTTCTATTTTACTTACAAAATTGTCTGCACAAATTTTAGCACAAGCATATGCCCCACTTGGATTTGGATAATATTTTATCCATTCTTTTGCTTGTTCTTCTGTTTCGGGGTAACACACAGCTTCGCCTTTTATATTATCTCTTGTCACACCATCTGCTACACAAAAAGCATTATTAGATACTTTAAAATAATCCTCTGCTACTGGCTTTATATTAAATTTTGAAAATATGTCATTATCATACATATTGGCAAATTTACACTTAAACATTTTACTTTCTCCTAATATTCCTCATCATATTTTCCTATTTCTTGATACATTTTAGCATCAGGTCTAGACATTGATTCTTGTATCTCTTTTGGCAAAAACTCTCTTATATCTGCTACAATTTTACAATAGTTTACAGCTTCTTTATAGTCTTCCTCTAAAATTTTATTAATAATCATTGTTTGGCACTTTTGTGCTGCTGGCACTTTTAAAGTAACACTTAGTTCATAAAACCAATGCATATCCTTTAATACTTGTTCTCTTTCTTCCTCTGTCATTAGTTTTGAATCTATAAACTTATATAGCATATATGACATATTTTTTGCATACACATATCTATAAAATCGCATAAATCCGTTTTTTCTAAAATTATCATAAATTGCTTTATATGATTTATTAATTCTATCAAAATAATCTTTTGAACAGTAGAATGATACTGATTTTGTTTTGTTATCTCTATTTCTCTGTCGATAACAATATATCACATCATTTATATAGTATACATTTTTAGATTTCATAAAAGATGATGTTGTAAAATAAGCATCCTCACCTGGCACTCCTTCTAAAAAGCGAATATTATTTTCTTCTATAAAACTTCTTCTAAAAATTTTATTACATACAGATGAATTTAAAATAAAAAATGATTTATTATAGTCTGTAATGCTTAATTTAAAATTTGTATATACATTATAATCAAATATAGGTGTTTTCCATACTTGTCCATCTTGGTCTGCATTAATATAATTTGCTGTAATAAAATCAGCTTTTCTTTCTTCCATAGCTTCATACATAACTTTACAAGCGTCTTTTGTGAAAAAGTCATCACTATCTGCAAACATTAAATATTTTCCTGTAGCATGTTTTAATCCTTCATTTCTTGCTGTTCCTGCAATTTTATGGTTTTCTTGTAGCTTAACACTTATAAAGTTTGTATATTTATTTTCATATTCATCCATAATCTCTCTAGAATTATCTGTTGATAAATCATCAACCATAATTACTTGTATTTGATGATAATCCACAGTTTGTCCTACAATTGATTCTAATAGATCTCGCAAGTACTTCTCTGCATTATATATTGGTATAATAATTGAAATTTTATACATTTTGCTTCCACCACCAAAATTTATTATAGTACTTTATATATTAACTGTCAATTATTGCCATATTAAGATTTACTTAAATTTTTCTTAATATTTTGGTAGAAACAAAAGTGGCGATTAATAATCGCCCCTACGTTTTGAACTATACCCCAAAAGGTAGACTTTTTAAAAATAAAAATGTATACTAAAAA
>CAQDYY010000018.1 GCA_948777935.1 uncultured Clostridia bacterium
CCTTTCTTTTAAATATATCATAATATATGTTTGTTATATTGTCAATATGTTTTATATCTTTTATATCTTTTTTCTCTTTTCGACTAGCTTTTATCTTAATTACCTCCTATTTCTTTAATCTGCTTATTGGATTTTTATTATTGATTTTTTAGAATTTTTTCACTTTGTTTTACACTGATGTTTTTGAATTTCAATTTTTTAGATTTAATTCTTTTTTATTATACATCTTTTTTGATATTTTGCAAGAAAAATGTTTCGACATTTTTAGACAATAATAGCTTAATAGTAAAAAAGCAAGGTATATATTTCTCTTAGTTTAACGTAAGAAAAATATATACCTTGAAGCCCAAAGGCTTATTTATAAATTCTTTATTATTTTATTGTTTCTAATACAGCTTGTTTTAGTTTTTCTAACATTTCGTCTGCTTCTTGCATAGATTTTCCTTTTATTCCCATATAGAATTTTATTTTTGGTTCTGTTCCTGATGGACGCGCGCAACACCATGCATCATTTTCTAAGTCATAATATAATACATTTGATTGTGGTAATTCTATTTTTGTTTCTTCATTTGTTTTCATATCTTTACATATGCTTGTTTTGTAGTCTTTTGTTTTTGTTACTTTGTAGTTTCCAAATTCTTTTGGTGCATTTTGTCTTAAATCTTCCATAATTTTCTTTATTTTTTCTGCTCCATCTGCACCTTCCATAGTTATTGATGTGATTCCTTCTTTGTAATATCCATATTTTTCATATATGTTTATCATTTGATCCCATAGTGTTAGTCCTTGTTTTTTATAGTACGCCGCAAGTTCACTAAGCATCATTACTGCTACTATTCCGTCCTTATCTCTTGCATGGTTTCCTACTAAACATCCATAGCTTTCTTCAAACCCAAATACGTATTCATTTTCATGTGTCTTTTCAAATTCGGTCATTTTTTCTCCTATGTATTTGAAGCCTGTAAGTACTTCTATTAGCTTTGTTCCATAGTTTTTAGATATTGCATCTGCTAAGTTTGTTGATACTATTGATTTTATAAATGCTCCATTTTGTGGTAGTGTTCCATTTTCTTTTTTTCTACTTAGTATGTATTCTGCAATTAGCATTGCTGACATGTTTCCTGTAAATGCCATATATTCACCTGTTTTACTATCTTTTGCATATACTCCTAAACGATCTGCATCTGGGTCTGTTGCAGTTACTATGTCTGCGTCTATTTTTTTAGCAAGTTCTAGTGCTAGCTTAAATGCTTTTTTGTCTTCTGGGTTTGGATATTCTACTGTTGGAAAGTTTCCATCTGGCTTTTCTTGTTCTGGTACTACATATACATTGCTAAATCCTATTTCAGATAATATTCTTCTTACTGGAATATTCCCTGTTCCATGTAATGGTGTATATACTATTTTTATGTCTTTTTCTACTTCTTTTATTATTTCTGGATGAATAACTAATTTTTTTAGTTCTTCTATATAACTATCATCCATTTCATTTCCTATAATATTATATAATCCATCTTTAATTGCTTCTTCTTTTTTCATGGTTTTTACCATTGAAAAGTCTGTTACATTGTTTACTTCTTCTATAATTTGTTTATCTTTTGGCGCTACTATTTGAGCTCCATCTTCCCAATATACTTTGTATCCGTTGTATTTAGGTGGATTGTGGCTTGCTGTTATCATTATTCCTGCTATACACCCCAGTTTTCTTACTGCATATGATAACTCTGGTACTGGTCTTAGTTGGTTAAATATGTATGTCTTTATTCCATTTGCATTTAATGTTAGTGCTGTATATTCACTAAATTCTTTAGACATGTTTCTTGAGTCGTAGCTAATGGCTACTCCTCTTGCTTGTCCATTTTCTTTTATTATAAAATTTGCAAGCCCTTGTGTTGCTTTTGTAACTGTGTATTTGTTCATACGGTTTGTTCCATTTCCAATAATTCCTCTTAAGCCTGCTGTACCAAATTCTAGGTTCTTATAGAAACGATCTTTTATTTCTTCTTCGTTGTCTTTTATGCTTATTAACTCTTGTTTTGTAGCTTGGTCAAAATTTGGGTTATTACACCAACTTTCATATTCTTTTTTGTAATCCATATTTTTCCTCCTTGTAATATATTAATTTATATTGTAAGAACCCTCCGTCTCGCTTCGCGAGCCACCTCCCTTAAGTAAAGGAGGCTTTTCTCTATACTTCAAAATAAACTGTTCTAGTCTAAAATAGTAGAGTAAAGGCCCCTTTATTCAAGGGGGGCTGTCTGCGTAAGCAGACTGGGGGTTCTATTTTTTATTTTTTATATAGTTTAAGTATAACTCCGTTGCGGTTTTGGGGCTATCTACTCCTTCCGCATTTTTTACTGGTGCAAATTCTTCTTCTCTTTTTACTCTCATTATTGACATATTGTCTAATCTTTCGAATGCATCAAATATGAATGCTTCGAATTTGTATGCATTTGGCACTTCAGGAACTACTATAACTCCTTGTTCATCTATGTATTTTGCTTTTTTGAAGGCACTATGATATGGTAATAAATTTTGTGCAATTTCTTCAATTGCTTTTATATTAAATAGGTTGCATAAAATGTGAGATTCTCCATATAAAAGTTCTCCTTTTTCATCTACTTGCTCTGCCATTTCATCTGTTATTTCTGTGTATTCAATTACACTTGGTTTGTTATCTTTTTTGCAAAATACTCCAACACGTTCCTTTGGGTTACTTTTTACTACTGATTTTCCTGCAGCTAATGTGTTTTTTTCTATTGAAAGACCTGTTAGAACCACATCTACCATTTTAGCAAGCACATTGTCTACTCCTGCTATAAATACCCATTCGATTCCTCTTTTTTTCATGTCTTGTATTATGCCTTCTTTTCTCATTGCTTCAAATATTCCACCATGTCCATCTGCTGCTAATTTTACCATTCCATTTTCATCTACAAGGATTTTTCCATTTGTATCTACCATTGGTAATTCATTTTGCATGAAGAATTTTATGTTTTCTTTGCCCATTCCAAAGTAATCATGTCTTTCAAAAAAACTTGTCGTTTTATAATTATTTTCTTTACTTGTCATTATATACCATGGTATTATTGCATCATATTTTTTTTCTGCTTCTATTATTGTTTCAGAAAGTAGTGTAAATAACGGCTTTTTTTCTCCTACTTCTAATTCAAATGTTCCTTTTGGCCCATTGTGCCCGTAATCTTGTTCCTTGCCCTCCTGCCATTGTTACTACTGCATAACTTCCTTTTTTTATAATGTCTATTCCTTTTTCTTCATATTTGCTTAATTCTTCATTTGACATTTTTTGTTTATCTATATATGATAATGGTTCTATTTTACAATCTTTAAAATCCTTTTTGTGTTGTGTTTCTTCATATAAAGTTTTTATTTGTTCAAAGTCTATCTTTAGTATTTGATTTAATAGATCTTCTCTTTTTTGTTCTATTAATTTATCATACCATATTAATAATTGCTCTTGGTTATATTTAGCTAAAATTTGCTTTACTTCTTCGTATTTTTTATCCATATATCATACTTCCTTTTTTTCGATTCTTTTTTACATTTTTCTATATTATATCATATTATTTTCGTTCGTCAACATATAGAAATTGTAATTATTAAGTTCTAAAATGGATAATATTATTTCTTTATATTCGTGCTTTTTGTTTTTCTTCTATTTTACTTTGTTTGTCTATCTCTTTTATTCCTGCTGTATTTATTGTATAATCATGCTTCATTGTAATTTCAAGTACGTTTCCACATATTGTTAAATTATAACAGTTTAATATGTTTATCCCATTTTCTATGTTTGTTTCTTTTATTACTTTCTCTATTACTTCATTTGCATATTCTATATATTCCTTTTCTCCATTTATTAGAATATTAATCTCTCTTTGATTTATGTTTTGCAATTTTTCCTTTATATTTTCATATTTTATGGGTTTTGTTGTGTTCCAATCTATATTCAAGATTCTATTTTTCAATTCTTCATTTAAATTCATTTTTGATAGTATTTCTTCTATATTTTTACTTATTCCATTTTGTAGTATTGTTATTATAGTGTTCTCTTTTCCTATTTCTTTATGTACATATGGTAATATCATTGTTGTAAGATGCCATTCATTTACATAGAATCCACATATTTTTCTTACTTCACTTTTTCCCATTTTATCTATCTCCCCCTGTCTTTTTTCCTTCGTTTTACTACTGGTAAATTTTACCATTATTACAATTATATGTCAATAATATTTCAAAATAAAAACAAAGAACATTTCTTTATTTTTCGACATGTATTTGTTAATTTTTTTCATGTATATGTATATTTTTTTTATTTTGGTTAATAATTCTTAATATAGAATTTATTAATCTGTTTTTAAAGTTGGAGGTATTTTATGAAATCTTTACAAAATATTATATGTAATAGGAAATTTAGATATTCTTTCTTGTTATTTATTTTATTGTTTTTATATATATTTGTGTGTGCTTTTTCATATGTTAATGCAGTTTCTTCTGATATAGCTAATAGTGTTTTTCGTTTACATGTTATTGCAAATAGTGATGAAAAAGAAGATCAAGAATTAAAGTTAAAGGTTCGTGATAATGTTCTTTCTTATATGAATAAGATATGTGAGAATGTTACTACAAAAGAAGATGCTATTTTAATTGCTAATGACCATATTGATGAGTTTAAGGATATTGCTCTTAATACAATTCACGAAAATGGTTATGACTATTTAGTTAATATTAGAATTGGTAATTTCTCTTTTCCTACTAAAACTTATGGTGATATAAGTTTACCTTCAGGATATTATGATGCTTTAAGAATTGAAATAGGAGAAGCTGAAGGACAAAATTGGTGGTGTGTTATGTTTCCACCCTTATGTTTTGTTGATGTAAGTTCTGGTATTGTTCCAGATGAATCTAAAGAAACTATGAAAAGTGATTTATCTGATGAGGAATTTTCTTTAATTTCTGATAATGAAGATTCTAATGTAAAATTTAAGTTTAAATTAATTGAATGGTTCCAAAATGTTAAAATTATGACTGCTAAGAATTAGTATATATTAAGAACAAATTGGAAAGCCATTAAATTAGCATATTTTTAACCTCTTTCTTTGGCTTTCCGTGAATTTGCTCGTGTGCGAAATTTTTGTAAAAAAATTTCTGTACAATGTAGTTTAATATAATAGGAAAGTATGACTTTCCTATTATATTAAATAAAGCCACACTATTTTTAGTGTGGCTTTGCCTATTTTATTTATTTACTTTTTTTATTTTGATGTAGTTGTATGTTAATATAATTCCTGAACCTGAAAGTGCTACTACTGCCATCATTAATACTACTATCGTTTCTCCTGTTTTTGGCAAATTACCTATGTAATCATTTGGTCTATCTGGTTTTACTGGATTTACTGGTACATTTGGTGATGTTGGTTCGTTTGGTTTATCAGGATTTGTTGGCTTATCTGAATCCACTGGTGGTTTGTTTGGACCATCTGGATCTACTGGTGGTTTATTTGGATCATCTGGATCTACTGGTGGTTTATTTGGATCATCTGGGTCTACTGGTGGTTTGTTTGGATCATCTGGATCTACTGGTG
>CAQDYY010000019.1 GCA_948777935.1 uncultured Clostridia bacterium
TGAAATCGGCACTTTCGTCATTTGGTTATCATGGGTAAAGTTGTAAAGTGGTGTAAATTATAATATAAGTCCTCAATGCCCCCTTTAAAAAGGGTGCAGCCGGACAGCTTCCCCCTAAACTGATTGGGGGCGCTGCCCCCATACCCCTGCGCTCGGCGCTAGCCAGGGAAAGAGGACACCTGCCTCTTTCCCATATAACAGCATTATCCGCGTCACTGTGTCAAGGCACAGGGTCGTATTTTGTTAACACAAAATCTCCACCCTTGGCACTACGTGCCAGCCTTGACTTCGTTCCCGCTCCTTTAATTTAGTTTCATTTATTAATTATTGACATTGATTAATTTTTTTAAACGATAGTATGTTGCTCGTGAAATATTCATAGAAGTATATATTTCCTTTTCTTTTTTTCCATCATTTAATAAATTTTTTATTTGTTGCAGTTGTTCTTGTATCTTTTTTTCTGATTTAGGCTTACGTCCAGCATTTCTCGAATTATGAATAATAGTATCATTAATTGTATTAGTATTTTTGATACATTCTTTTAAATTCTCATTTTCTTCTACAAGTTCTTGAATTGTACTTCTTAAATTAGTTTCTGTTTTTTTTCCAGTTTCAATAATACTCTTATATGCTTCTAATGTATCTTCCATAATTTTGATTTGATTGGTCATTTCTATGTATCGTGGTAATTTTTCAAATTGTAATTGTTTATCTTCTATAATTTTGTTATATTTTGTTTCACTTTCTAAAAGCCATTTTTGATACTGTTTTAATTCTTGTTCTGTTTCTTTTAGTTTTTCTTCAAGTTGTATTTTGGTTAATTTTGCCATGTTAAACCACCTTTCAGTATTAATAATTAATTTATGATACTATAGTATCAAATTTTTATTTTAATGTCAATAATTAATAAATGAAACTAAATTAAAGGAGCGGGAACGAAGTCAAGGCTGGCACGTAGTGCCAAGGGTGGAGATTTTGTGTTAACAAAATACGACCCTGTGCCTTGACACAGTGACGCGGATAATGCTGTTATATGGGAAAGAGGCAGGTGTCCTCTTTCCCTGGCTAGCGCCGAGCGCAGGGGTATGGGGGCAGCGCCCCCAATCAGTTTAGGGGGAAGCTGTCCGGCTGCACCCTTTTTAAAGGGGGCATTGAGGACTGAAGAAAATTATTTACGCATGTTAGTTATTGACAATGCGTTGTGTTTTTAGAATTGTTTTATTGGAAGCATTTACTTTTATTCCTTGACGATATATTTTATTAATTTCAGAGTCTGAACCATCATCTGCCCATACAATTTTGGTTTCAACAGTTTTATCTCTAAAATTAAATTTTGCGACTAAATCTTCAACACCGCCCCTTTCAAGTCTTGGATTATATTTCCATTCGCCACGACCAGCATATTGTGGATTTATTTGGTATTGTCCACGTCCAATACGTTTAATAGCATTACAGTCACATAATGCTTTTAATCCATGAGTTAATTGCGTTCTAGTTTTCCAATGAAAGTAATTATTAATTTCTGATACAGTTACACCAATTACAGATACTATTTGTCCTCCTGTTTTATCTAGTGATGATGCATAACTCATTCTAACTACAAGTTGTAAAAATAATTCTCTCCATTGTTCAGGAATTCCATTATATTCACACCACATCTTAGTATATAGTTTTATGTAATCTGGTTCACTATTTCTTTCGATGTTAGTAGTTTTAGCTATTGTAGTAGTAGTTTCATTACCATCTGCATCAATTGTAGTATTAGTTTCAATTACATTTTTTATTGCCATATTATATAGTCCTCCTGATTGTTTTTTTATGTATAAAATATCCTAATTAAAGAAAATAAAATAAGGGGAAATACGTCAACTGTAAGCTTTATTAGGATAGATATAGTTCTGTGGGAACTATAAAATAGTTCTGTGAGAACTATTTTATAGTTCCCACAGAACTATATCTATCTAATTTACAAAAAATTATAAAACTATAATATAGTTCTGTCAACAACTATATTATAGTTTTTATTAGAAGTATATTATTTTTATTTAAAAACATTTAATATGTATGTAGAAAACTATAAAATAGTTCTGTAAGAACTATTTTATAGATAAAGTATCAATAATTATTTTTTAATACTTCATTATCTCTTCAAATCTGAAACAGAAATATCTTTTTCCGTAATAAGTTGCATTTTTATACTTTCTGGAAGGTTCTCAAATATTTTTTCTAATTCAGATAAACGTTGTTTATTTCTGGCATCTTCTAATTTACTTTTTATTGATGGAACTTGTTTTTCAATAGTTTGAATTTTACGTTTAAGCCAATCATTTTCATTTAATAATTTTTTATTCTCTTCTAACGCTTTGATAGCTAATAAAGAAGTTTTTTTAAGATTTTCTATTTCTTCAATTGTAATCCCTTTTATAGTTCCTGTAATTGTTTTTTGTGGTTTTATCTGATTTATTTCATATAATTTCAGTTGAAAACCTTCTATTTCTCTTTCTAGGGTTTCTAATTGCCTTTTTAAGACCTCTTCTTTTGTTTTGGCATCTTTTATACCTTTATTTAATTTTTGTTGTTCTAAAAGCATTTTATGGCTTTTTAATGACATTTCATCTAATTCTTTTTTAGCCGTACCTCTTTTTAATTCTTCAATACTCTTGTTACCTTCTTTAGTAGCTTCATTTAGTATGCCTGCATCATAACCAAGAACATTCTCAAGATATCGGCTCAAATCAATATGAAATGTTTTTAAATCTGCTCGTGTGATTACTTCTTTTGCAGATAATTTAAAACCCCCATGTTTTTTATCTTGTGTAATTGGAATAAATGAATAATGCATATGTGGTGTTGCCTCATCCATATGTACATAAGCACTTATGACATTTTCTTTGCCATAGCGTTTATTTAAAAAGTTATATGTTTCTTCAAAAAATTTATTTTTATCATGGTCTGGTAAGTTTTTAGGAAGTGTAACCACCCAATCAACCATAACATTTACATCTTTTCTATTAAGAACTCTTACTTCTTCTAAGCGTTTATGTAAAAATTCTAATTGATTTAAAGGCTGCTCATTTTTTGCTAGATTATAATTCAATATTGTTTTATCAGGATATTTCAATTCAGGAATTTCTTTAGAACGTTCATAATGGGCTAGCATATGTCCAATTGCGCCACGTGTATACTTTTGTTTATGTGCCATTTATAATAATACCTTTCACCAAAATTTTTATTATTATGATACACTAAAAATTTTGGTGGAGCAAGTTCTACCATTTTTTCAAAATGGGAACTTGCCCTTCCAGGGAAATTTTGTAAATCAAAATTCAGCAAACAAAATATCAAGTATTATAAGAACGCCAATTCTCATGCCAGCAACAGAATAAGTATCACATACATCACAAATAGAATCAGTTAATATTTCATTTTGTTCTTTTTCATGTACAAATTGTTCAAGAAGCAATGACATTTCTGTTTCCTTTTTTCTAATAGCTTCTTTTAGTATATTAGCACTGTCTTCTACAAAATTAGAACTAAATAAAAAAAGATTGATAAGTTCACCTAAAAAATCTTTACCTTTCACTAATACATTCTCCTTTCTAAATATATGGTCGTATATATATTACAATATATGGTCGTATATATCTATATGCAACATTAATAAATTTATTGGCAAATATTAGGGATTTTACGTTAATATTACATATAGTCGTATATATAAAAAATATGTTAGTGTTGTTAAAAAAGGGGAATATTAAAAATGGAAGAAAATAAAATAAATAAATATAAAGGATATACGGAAGCACAAAAGAAAGCACATAAACGTTATATGCAAAACTATTGTGAAATCAAAGTGCGTATGACACCAGATAAACGCACTTTAGTACAAAAACATGCCAAAAATGTTGGAGAAAGCGTATCAGTATTTATAAATCGTGCAATAGATGAAACTATGGAAAATGATAAATCAAAGATTTAAAATATTATTTTAATAAATTACACCACTTTACAACTTTTTTAAATAAAAGATACCGCATAAGGCACTTTCAA
>CAQDYY010000020.1 GCA_948777935.1 uncultured Clostridia bacterium
ATAGAGGGCTACGTTTTATCAGGGTTCAAAAAAGTACAAAAGTTGTAAACTGGTGTTCTTTTTATATAAATCAAAGAATTAATGCAGATTCAAATGTTATAGTGTCGTTTTTAATAAGCTCTTTTATAAAAATAACTACTTTAATTTTTTCTTTCATTGTTTTATTTACTATTTTATTAAAATTAAATGTACATATTACTATTATAGCAATGATAACGATTCCAGTGTATTTAACATTATATAATATATTTAAAAAATTATTATATAACAGAACTCTAGAATTTAAAGAGGCTCAAAATAGGCTTTTTTCGTTTATGGGAAAACAAATAAGTAATATATTTTTTATAAAAATTAATAGCTTATATGAATTGTTAAATTTGAAACTTTTATCAGTATATCCGGCTTTTTTCTCCTCTGTAAAAAAATATCTTAAATCTAGTATACTGTTTTCTAGTACAAGTAGTATCATTGAAAATATTTTTAATATATTTCTGTATGTTTTTACTGGCATTGAGGTATTAAATAATAGAATGACTATTGGAGAGTTTATTATTATAAAAGGATATTATTCAATGGTTATGACTAGCTTAGGAGAGTTTGCTGGAATATTAAAACAATTTCCAGATGCCATGGTAGCACACCATAGATTGTTGGAAATTCTTAATTTTTTTAAAGAGCCGGACGGTACCAGGATGTTAAACAAAATATCAATAATTAGTGGGGACAATATCAGTTTATTGCTACAGGATAAGCAAATAATTCAGAATTTTAGTTTTCAGTTTATTAAAGGAAAAATATACTTGATTAGTGGTAAAAATGGTGTGGGGAAAAGCTCATTAATTAAATGTATTTTAGGTCTGTACAGAAAGGAAATGAAAGGGGAAATTAAATATAATGATAATAATATAAATGAAATTGACCTATACAATATAAGGAAAAAAATTATTTCAGTTGTTGATCAGGATGCGGAATTCTTTTTTGATTCTGTAATTGAAAATATATCCTATAACAACAATAATATTAATTATAAAAAAGTAGAAGAGTATATGTTAAAATTTGGTTTGCAAATAGGCTATAAAGAGACACAAAATAATGTTAGGCATTTATCGGGTGGTGAAAAACAGAAAATTTCTATTATAAGAGCATTACTAAAAGATCCTGAAGTTCTAATATTAGATGAACCAACATCTGCATTGGATACATATAGTGTTGATAAATTAATAGAAGAAATAAATGAACAAAAGATGAATAGAATTACAATAGTAATAAGTCATGATGAGCGATTTATAAATATTGCCGATGTTAATGTTAACTTATAACGGGGAGCGCCCCTGTTTTAATTAAACAATAAAAGAACCTACATGTAAAGATATATTAACAATAGCCGCAACATATATTGACAGTAAAAAGGCAACTCATAATTTTTTAAATGTAAGTAATTGTAGACAAATTGCCAACTATGCTTGCTTGATAAGAATCATTTTGTCTTATAAAATTATAAAAATAAAAAACAATAAAAAACTAGGAGGTAGTAGTATGAAATTTAACGAAAAATTATTAAAAATTAGGAAGGAACGTGGCTTATCTCAAGAAGAATTAGGGATGGAATTACAGGTATCAAGGCAAACTATTTCTAAATGGGAGGCAGGGCAATCCTACCCTGATTTTACAAGATTGGTCATGTTAAGCGATTTTTTTGATATGACTTTAGATGAACTCGTAAAGGATATTGATGTTCAAGAAATAAGAAATAAGAATTTTACTGGTGAAAAAATAGATTCATTATATAAAGACTCACAAACTATTAAAGATATAGCAAGATGGATATGTAAGTTTTTTATTTGTGGTATTTTTCTTTTAGGTATTATTGCAGTAGTTGCAATTATATTACATTTTGTATTTCCTAATTCGGATATTTTTTTTAGGGCATATTAATAGTGGAATATAGTGTAATTGTCAGTATGGTTCAAAGTAACCCCCATTTGAAATGGGGGTTACTTTGATTGGCGAGAATGCTCGTGTTCTGTGGTGGAAGTCCACTTAGGCGTAGCTATTGACAAACTTTATTAGTCGTAGTAACAAAAGCTTGGGATAGGAAAAGACTTTGCATGGCTGACTGCGTACTCTGGTGACCGTTATTACTAGTACATCGAATAATTAATAACTGATACATTAAACGGTTGCTTCCTCAACT
>CAQDYY010000021.1 GCA_948777935.1 uncultured Clostridia bacterium
TGGATAGAGCTATTTCGATGAAAATCAGTTAACTGATATTATTCAGGAAACTCTATTTAAGTAGTAGAAAAGTAGATTGCTTAATCAACCTAAAAAACTATTTTTTGTCTTTTTCATTTATATAAGAATTGGCACTATTTATAATTAGCCTACTTAATCCTGTAGGGATTTTCTCATGAATATTCATTATGTCTTTTGCTATATTTATCCCTTTTTTATGGTCTTGTATACATTCTCTGTATAATAACATTAGCTCATAACGGTTTACATATTTACTTGGATACATATTTATTGCTTTTTCAAAACTTTTTTCAGCTAGATTATATAATCCTAATTCTTTATAAGATTTAGCATACAACAATTCAAGTTCGTCTGTTTTGACGTAGCGAAATAATTTATTGAGGTTTCGAATACATAAGTCGTATTTGTGTTCGGCAAAATTGGAAAAAGCTTGATGTGATAGGTATGAAGGGGTTGTTTCTAAAAATTTTTTATCTAAAACTGTAAAAGAAGACTCTTCTTTATTATTCAAATGTAGGCATAAATGAAAAGAAAATAGTCCTAATATGCACAAAAGGATAAAGGAAATCGCATTCCCTATTTTATGTGCTATTTGGTTTGGTAGTTTGAATACATGTTTAGGTTTTAATAACGCAACTATGCATATAATAAATATTTGGATAAATAATATCTGCATTGCATAATTAAAACAAGAAGTTAAGGCCATTAGTGATAATAGAAATGTGATATTTTTGTATTTGGAAATTGTTATACACTTTTTATATGTTACATATAAGCTTGTAAAAATGATACAACATTGAAGTAGCCCAAATTTACAGAAAAATTCTAATATATCATTATAAGCAAAAGCAATATTTCCCGCTAAAAGAGTATATTTATTTGTAATGTCTTTATCGGTAAAGTAATTTGCTTGATACTCCATATATATAGTTGGAAATTTTCCTATTCCTATGCCGGAAATAAGATTATCATACAATATATGTAGAGAATTCTTCCAAATAAATATTCGTCCTATACTTGACTCTATTTTATAAGTAAAGGCTATTAGTAAAATAGAAAAGAGCAAGATAGGGTACATTATAATAGTTTTCTTTTTTATATTTACCTCACATAGAATATATAGACAAGTTGCAAATAGAACAATTAACAGAGTGCGGGAGTTAAAATTTGCAAATATGATAATATTTAACCCTATTAGTATTGCTACTAATGCAAATTGAATTTTTCTCTGTAATCTACTATGAAATATTTGCATTATTAGAAAAGAACTAATAAAAGAGAATAAGATAGAATATGATATACTGTTATAATAGTTATAAAAGGTAAAATTTGAAATCTCCCAAGTTTTTATAACATGATATAATTGTATTATTATCCAAAGTGTTAATATTCCTGTAAATATTCGGACTGCATTTTTATAATTATTTCTGCATAAATTACGTAAGCTAATCATCCATAGTAATAATGCTAATATTTTGATTATAGGTTGATGGTATATTATCAAAGTATCATTTAGTGAATTGACTAAAGTTTGGATTATTACTAAAATCAGTACGCTAATGTCGAACCAAGTTATATCACATCTTTTTATACTTATCAAAAATATAAACGAAACAGAGGTTATTATAGATAACCATGTAAAAAAGATGAAACTATTCAAATATATGTCTAAGAATATTGTTGTTATCAATAAACTGAGAAATGACATGAAAGTTAATATGTTTTTCAATATAATAATTCTTCTTCTTTTACAGTTTTCCATTATTACATTTCGTTTATATTATGATTCTATTAAATATCATAAGTTTTGCTTTTTATATGTAGTAATCATTCTATTTTCCGCCACGACAATTTTATCGGCTGTTTTTCAGCCGA
>CAQDYY010000022.1 GCA_948777935.1 uncultured Clostridia bacterium
TTGGTACATTTTACCGTAGGCATTATCTATATCATTTGAATCTTTACCAAAATCTAATATGCTTATTATTATTAAAAATATTATACTAAAAGGCAGAAAATATATCTATATTCTCTACCTTTACTCTATTATAAAATATTTTTCCATTTAGGATCTTGCAAATTTATATTAATTATACTTCCATTCATCTCAAAAAAGGCACTTGTATATTCTTTCACTTTTTTCTCAAACTCATCTAATACTTGTATTCTTTTTTCTTTATCTTCATCATGGGAAGCATTAATAATATTTTTTAGTTCTTTTATCCTTTTATATGTTTCTTGCTTTATTTCTTCGTTTACAAATCCCACTGGATTTTTTACAAATCCGCCTATCATTAATGAATCAACTAAGGATATATACAGTAATGGATCATTTTTTACAATTGCTTTATCTGCTGGATTTATTCTTAATATATTTTTATAATATTCTACTTTCATTAAAAATCTAATGTATGAATCTGATATGTTTTTGGGATCTGTTTTATAGTATATAGGGTACTTATTTGTGCCTAATCTTTGTAGTTTATCTAATATATAATCGTTTCTTTTAAATGCACAACTCCATATACTTATTTTTTCTTTCTGTATATATTCGTCACTTGGAGTAATTACATTAATGTAATTTCCTAAATATATTAATTCGTCGTTTTTTTCTTTCCTTTGAACATTATCTAATTTCATTCTGTATTGATGTCTGACATTTCCTTCATTTGCTGTTATAATATACTGAAGATTTTCGATTTCATCTTTTGTTTTAGGTAGTTTGTTATCATTTGTTATTTGTGCATAAACAATTGGACTTTCATATATCTTATTGCTTTTATACTCATCCACTTTTCTAAATATTAGATATTTTCCGATTAAATTTATATCTTTGCTAATACTTTGTTCTATTTTATAAGCATATGTATCTCCTATTTTCCAGTCATTCTTTCTATTTTCTTGCATACATTATCCTTTCTCTTTTTTATTTTCCAGTCCAATATAGAGCTTCATTCGACACATTATTACCTAAATAATTTATAATTTGTCTTCCAGCTTCCATATATATCTTTATTTTCTTATTGTTTGGACTAATTCCATTTATTTTATTAAGAAATGATCTAGTATTATATTCTATCATATATATCTGTTCCATACCTCTTGCTTCTTTTCTTGTTAAATTACTTGCAATTATTTCTAATGTATTACCTGGTTTAGTTTTTCTATGTTGTTCCGCTCTAGCTTTTAAATTAGTTGTCCTCCCAACATAAACTATTTGTCCACTATTATCATTTCTTAATCGATATACCGTATTATTTCTTTCTTCATCTTTTCGTAGTTGTTGATCAATATAATTACCTACACTTGTTATTGCATTTGTCACAGCATTTGCAGCTTCTTCATATCTTTCTTGTGGAATAGAAAGTATTGTAGCAACTCCTAAAAGCAAAACTGCTACTCCAGCTACTGTACCAGATATAGCCATATTTCCATTTTCATCTACCATATTAACTGGATTATTCATACAATATGCATATCCATTATGGCTTAATATTTCTCCTACTTGTCCACCATAGTTGTCAAAGTTTATAAATCTACCCCATTCTGGGTTATAGTAACGTGAGTTTAGGTAGTACAACC
>CAQDYY010000023.1 GCA_948777935.1 uncultured Clostridia bacterium
AAGGAAGTAAGTGATAAAAATGATGACAATAAGAAATCCAAGAAGTTATGAATGGGAAATGATTAATTTAGAAGAAGTAGTGCCTAAAGACCACTTTTTAAGAATAATAGAAGAATATTTTGATTGGAACTTTATATATGAAGAGGTAAAAAAGCAATATTCAATATTTGGGAGACCAAGCATAGATCCAGTTGTTTTATTTAAAATTCATATATTGAAGTTTCTTTTTCATGAAGATAGTTTAAGAAGAACATATGAGACCTTAAAATACAATAATTTATATAGATGGTTTATTGGATATGGAATAAATGAGAAAACGCCAGACCATTCAACATATGCCCAAAATTATAAAAGAAAGTTTAGCAAGTTAGAGAAAGATATATTAGAGATTGTATTTGAAAAAGTAATAGATTTATTAGAAGAATATAATTGTTTAGATTTAACTGCAGTATATATAGATTCAACAAATACCAAAGCATATGCGAATAAAAAGAAGAATCATAAAGAGATAGTAAAAATCGAGGCTAGAGAATATCAAAAAGAACTAGAACTAGAAATAGCCTTAAAAGGATTAAAAGAAGAAGATCTAACAGATGATGAATATATAGAAGAAGTACAAAGAATAATAAAATGTAATGAAGAAGTAAAAGTAGAAGAAATAACTGGAGAAAAAGAAATAATTGTTAGTAACACAGATAAAGATGCAGGAATGTTATATAAAAGTGATAAAGAGAAGATGTTTGGTTATAATACAAGTGTAATATGTGATAATAACAATTACATATTAACAGTTAATACAAATCCAAGTAATATGCACGATTCAGTGGCATTTTATAAATCATATGAAAATTTATTCGATCATTTTGATTTTAATGAAATCAAATATTTTGTAGGAGATGCAGCATACATAACAGGACATATATGTAAAATGATAATTGATTTAGGATTAATACCAGCATTCCCATATTCTAGACTAGGATATAGAAAAAATATGTTAAAAAAATATGAATTTATATATGATGAAGAAAATGATATTTATATATGCCCAAATGAAAAAGATTTAATACCATGTGGAAAAATAAATAAAGAAGGATACCTTTCATATAAAGCGAATAGTAAAGATTGTAGTACATGTCCATTTAAGGAAAAATGTACAAAATCAAAAACTAAACAAATATTAAGACATATATGGGAGGAATATAAAGAAATGGCTAAAGATTACAGACATCATTTAGATGTACAAGAAATATACAAAAGTAGACCATCGCATATAGAGCGAGTGTTTGCAGATGGGAAAATGAAGTATGGTTTAACCAAAACATACTTTAGAAGTAAAGAAAGGGTTCATCGAGAATTAACCCTTCTTTATGCATGTATGAATTTAAAGAAGTTTGCCTATCATCATAAAATAGGTAATTCTCATTCTTCAATAGACAAGGCAAAAACATGCATTAATTCTGCTTTTGAACAAATTAAAAGACAAATAAGTAAAATTTATACCTATTTGTCAACAGTCTG